>CAXTOT010000001.1:0-136186 GCA_964245915.1 uncultured Lichenihabitans sp.
TGCTGCTCGCCTATTCGGCGCGCAACCGCTCGGCCTCCTGCCGCATCCCCTACACCTCCAACCCGAAGGCCAAACGCGTCGAGATCCGCTTCCCGGATCCGACCGCGAACCCCTATCTCGCCTTCTCGGCCATGCTGATGGCTGGGCTCGACGGGATCGCCAACAAGCTCCATCCCGGCGACGCGATGGACAAGGATCTCTACGATCTGCCGCCCGCCGAGCTGAAGCAGATCCCGACCGTCTGTGGCTCGCTGCGCGAGGCGCTGCAATGCCTCGACAAGGATCGCGAGTTCCTCAAGGTCGGCGGCGTCTTCCCGGACGACTTCATCGACTCGTTCATCGAACTCAAGATGGCCGAAGTGATGCGCTTCGAGATGACGCCGCATCCGGTCGAGTTCGACATGTACTATTCCTACTAACTAAGATTGTAGCGTCGGGGCCGAAGCGGACCGCGCCACGAGGTTGTCGGAAGGGAGGCGGTCCGCGAGGACCGCCTCTATTCGTTTCGCCTCTGAGCGCTTTCTCTAAAAACGCCCTCGGTGTAGATCGCGGGGAGCCGGATGGCGGCGGCGCACCCGGACGGGCAACGGCATGATCCTGGATACCAAGTCGCTTGATCGAAGACCCGTTCGGACGCGTGGCCCCTTCCCTTGCTGACGCGGCTTTGTCGGACGGCCCGGTTCTGCGCCCTCCTGTCCGTCGCCGTCGCCCTCCTCACGCTCGCGATCGGGCCGACATCGCCCGTCCAGGCCGATCCTGTCCCCACGGGCGGGGGCGAAAGCGTCGAACAGGCACTGTGCCGGCTCATCGACAACGCGGCCGACCAGCAGCATCTGCCGATCGGTTTCCTCACCCGCCTGCTCTGGCAGGAGAGCAGTTTCAGAGCCGGCGCGGTCAGCCCGGCAGGCGCCCAGGGCGTCGCCCAATTCATGCCCGGCACCGCGCAGGAGCGCGGTCTCGCCGATCCCTTCGATCCCGAGCAGGCCATTCCAGCCGCAGCCGCCCTTCTGGCCGACCTGTCGCGCCAGTTCGGCAATCTCGGTCTTGCGGCCGCGGCCTATAACGGTGGCCCGACCCGCGTCGCCAACTGGCTGGCCGGCAAGGGCGGCCTGCCGATCGAGACCGAGGACTACGTCTTGCGGATCACCGGGAGCCCGCCGGACGATTGGGTCGCGGCTCTGAAGACCAAGGTCGAACCGAAGGCGGTCCCGGATTCTTCGACCTGCCTGCAGCTCGCCGCGAACCTGAGAACGCCCGCCGCAACCGCTCCCGTCCTGCTCGCCGCTCTGGCGCCCTGGGGTGTGCAACTGGCGGGCAATTTTTCCAAATCCATCGCGCTGGCGAGCTTTTCGCGTGCGCAGCGGCAATACGGCACGCTGCTCGCCGATATCCGGCCCATGATCATTGGCACCCGCTTGCGCACGCGCGGCACCCGCCGTTTCTACCGGGTTCGCGTTCCGGCCGAGACCCGGGCCGCCGCGACAGCCCTGTGTGGCCGAATCCACGCGGTCGGGGGGAGCTGCGTGGTTCTTCGCAGCGCATAAACCAATATACAAGCCTTGTAGACTGATCTACGCTGACGGCTCAATTGCCGATCAGGTCACGCCACGATGAGCCAGACAAATCTTTCCGCCGAGGTCCCGCTGCGACGGGGCGCCCATCCCGCCGAACGGTCGGCCTGGAACGGGCTTTGGTCCAAGGAGGATTGGTGGGCCATCGTGCTGGGGCTCGGACTCGTGCTCGCCGCCATCGCGCTCTACGGCCAGGGCTCCAGCCTGAAATGGCTGGCCGTGACCCCGGCCAAATGGTCCACCTTCGCGCAGCTCGACGCGGACCTCTCGGCCAACGTCCTGCGCTACATCGTGCAGTTCGCGTTCTGGGCGGTGGCTTTCTCGGTCATCACGACGGCGCTCGGATTCGAGACCCGCCGCTTCCTCCCCGCCTTCCTGTTCCTCTATGTGGCGTCGGTCCTCATCTTCATCGTCGGTCAGTGGGATCAGGCCAACAAATACAACCTCGAACCCCCGCTCGTGGCTCTCGCGCTCGGGCTGATCCTGGCCAATGTCGGGGCCATTCCGCGGGCCCTCGAGGTCGGCTTCCGGGTCGAACTCTACATCAAGGTCGGCATCATCCTGCTCGGCGCGACGCTGCCGCTCTCGCTGATGGTGTGGGCAGGACCCATCGCCATTCTCCAGGCCTCGATCGTGTCCCTGGTCACCTTTTTCGTCATCTTCTACGCGGCGCGCGCGCTCGGCCTCGATCGGCGTTTTGCCGCGACACTCGGGGTTGGGGGGGCGGTCTGCGGCGTCTCGGCCGCGATCGCGATTTCCGGAGCCGTGGGTGGCAAGAAGGAGGATGCGCCGATCACCATCACGACCGTGGTGCTGTGGGCCATCGTGATGATCTTCGTGCTGCCCCTGGTGTCGCGCTGGCTTGCCTTGCCGACCGGCGTCGCCGGGGCCTGGATCGGCACCAGCGAATTTGCCGATGCCGCCGGTATCGCGGCCGCCCAGGCCTATGGCGACCTGGCGGGCCATGTCGACGGCATCACCGGGACGGCCGATCAGTCGATCTGGGCTTTCTCGCTGATGAAGATCGTGGGCCGCGACATCTGGATCGGCATCTGGGCCTTCGTGCTCGCCATCGTGGCCACGACCCGCTGGGACTACCAGGAGACCGGGCGCAAGCCGGACGCGGGCGAGATCTGGCGTCGCTTCCCGAAATTCGTTCTCGGCTTCGTGGCGGCTTCGGTCTTGATCACGCTGGCGACGCGCGGCCTCAGCCTTGCCGACTATAACAAGCTGGCGGTGCCGGCGCTGGTCAACCCCATCAAGGACATGCGGACCTGGGCCTTCATCTTCTGCTTCCTCTCGATCGGCCTCACGACCCGCTTTCGCGACCTTGCGACCGCGGGCTCAAAACCCTTCATCGCCTTTACGGCCGGCGTCGTGGTGAATGTCGTGCTCGGCTTCATTCTCTCCACCATCGTGTTCTCGTCCTACTGGACCAACCTCGCCCGATGAGCCTGCTCGCGCTTTTCGCCCGAACCCCACGTTCCGACGCCGCCCAATGCTGCGGCGCCTGCGCCTTCTTCAACAATGATCCGCATTTCCTCGAGGCCCAGATCCCCGGCCTGCGCAGCCTCGGGTCGGCTGCAGGGTCGGTCCGCTCGGATGACGGACTATGCGCCCGTCACGGCCGCTATCTCGGGGCGCGATCCGGATGCGCCTCGTTCGAGGCCAAGGCCGCCGGTAACACCGGCTGACGCGCTTGATTGATCACGGCAGCGAATTCCGGCATGGAACGATGCTCTCGCGGGTTTGACTCGCGGGATGGCGGCTTTCTGGCCGCCCGTGTTCCGGAAAGTGGCGCAATGCAATCTCAGATACGGGTCGGAATCGCCGGCCTGGGAACCGTCGGCGGTTCGGTGCTGGAACGGCTGCGTGGCCAGAGCGCCACCTTGCGCCAGCGGACCGGCCGCGACATCGTCGTGACGGCCGTCTCGGCCCGGGATCGCTCGAAGGACCGTGGCCTCGATCTGTCCGGCCTGCGCTGGTTCGACGATCCCGCGGAGCTTGCCGCCTGCCCGGACGTCGATCTTTTCGTCGAGTTGATCGGTGGCTCCGAAGGCATTGCCAAAGCGGCCGTGGAGGCGGCTCTGGGTGCCGGAAAGCCGGTGGTTACGGCCAACAAAGCGCTGCTGGCCCATCATGGCATGGCGCTCGCGCGCCTCGCCGAAGCCAAGCACGCCGCCCTCGCCTTCGAGGCGTCGGTCGGCGGCGGCATCCCGATCGTGAAAACCTTGCGCGAAGGCCTCGCGGGTAATCAGGTCGAGCGGGTGCAGGGCATCCTAAACGGCACCTGTAATTACATCCTCACGCGCATGCAGGACGAGGGGCTCGGCTTCGACGCATGCCTCGCGGACGCGCAGCGGCTCGGCTATGCCGAGGCCGACCCGAGCTTCGATGTCGACGGCTTCGACACCGCCCATAAACTCGCGATCCTGGCCACACTGGCCTTCGGGGTCGATCCGGATCCGGGTGGTTTCCATGTCGAAGGCATTCGCGGCGTGACGCCGGCGGATCTGATGGCCGCCGACGAGCTCGGTTATCGCATCAAACTGCTCGGCATAGCCCAGCGCCGAGGCGCCTTGATCGATGGACGCGTGCATCCCACCATGGTGCCGAAATCCTCGGCTCTGGCCCAGGTGGCGGGCGTTACCAATGCGGTGACGATCTTCGCGGACGCGGTGCGGGAACTGACCCTCATCGGCCCCGGTGCGGGGGGCGAAGCCACGGCCTCGGCCGTCGTGGCCGATATTGCGGATATCGCGCGCGGCGTGCGTTCCGCCCCGTTCGGCATGCCCGTCGCCGAACTCGAACGGACTGCCATTCTGCCGGCCGGAGAACATGAGGGTGGTTACTTCATCCGGCTCTCCGTGCTGGACCGGCCGGGAGCCGTGGCGGCCATTGCGGCCCGCATGGCGGAACGCGCCATTTCGTTCGAAAGCATCATGCAGCATCAGCCGCCGCGACGCCGCGCCTTGGAGGGCGCCAGTGTTCCGGTCGTGCTCGTGACCTATGATACAAGGGAGAGTGCCGTACGGGCGGCGCTCGACGCCATCGCGGCGGATCGCTACATCGCTGACAAACCGCAAGTCATTCGCATCGAGCGCGAGTGAGGCGGCAAAACGACCAAGAACATCGGAAGGGAGCGGGACGCGTGACGGACCTCATCATTCAGCAACAAGACATCATCGAGCGTATCCTGACGCTCGAGCTGGTTCGCGTCACCGAACGCGCGGCCGTGTCGTCGGCCCGGTGGCGTGGACGCGGCGACGAGAAGGCGGCCGATCAGGCCGCCGTGGACGCCATGCGGCGCGAGCTGAACCGGTTGCCGATCGACGGCACCATCGTGATCGGCGAAGGTGAGCGCGACGAGGCCCCGATGCTGTTCATCGGCGAGAGGGTCGGCACCAAGACCGGTCCCAAGGTCGACATCGCGGTCGATCCGCTCGAAGGCACGACGCTTTGCGCCAAGGACATGCCGGGCTCCATAGCGGTGATGGCCATGGCGCAAGCGGGCTCCCTGCTCAACGCCCCGGACGTCTATATGGAAAAGGTCGCGATCGGGCCCGGCTATCCGCGCGGAATCGTCGACATCGACATGACGCCGGAAGAAAACATCCGTGCTCTGGCCAATGCCAAGGGTGTGCGGCCCAGCGACATCACGGTTTGCGTGCTCGATCGCCCGCGTCACGAAGCGCTGATCGCGGCCTGCCGCCGGGCCGGCGCCTCGCTCCGGCTCCTCACCGATGGCGACGTGGCCGGAATCATTCTCACCGCCCAACCCCATGAGACCGGCGTCGACATCTATCTTGGAACCGGGGGCGCCCCCGAGGGGGTGCTGGCCGCTGGGGCATTGCGCTGTGTCGGCGGCCAGATGCAAGGCCGGTTGATTCTCGACACGGAAGCCAAGCGCGAGCGCGCCGCCAAGATGGGCATCGGCAATCCGGCAAAGATCTACGACATGAAGGAACTTGCGGCGGGCGATGTCGTCGTGGCGGCAACGGGGGTCACCGACGGCGGCCTTCTCAAGGGCGTGCAGTTCCGCAAGGACGTGATCGAGACCGAGACCCTGATCTATCGCTCCGTCACCGGAACCGTGCGACGCATCCGTGCCGAGCATCGCGAACTGGGCAAGTTCCGCCTCGACTGATCATGCCGTGAGCGCAATTCTGGGCGAGTGGGCCACCCAGCTCCTGGCTTTCGTGAGTGCGCACGAAGCTTGGGCTGCGCCGATCTGCTTCGTGCTGGCGTTCGCAGAATCACTGGCCTTCGTGTCGTTCGTCGTACCGAGCACCGTGATGCTGGTCGGCGTTGGGGCCTTGATCGGCGCCTCCGAGCTCTCGTTCGTCGAGATCTGGATCGGCACGGCCCTCGGCGCCTGCCTGGGCGACTGGCTGTCCTATTGGCTGGGCCGCCGCTTCGGCCCGGCAATCGGGCGCAAGTGGCCCTTCAACCGCTACCCTACCCTGCTACCCCGCGGGCAGGCCTTCGTCGAGCGATGGGGAGTGCCGGGCATCGCCCTGGGTCGCTTCTTCGGGCCGCTCCGGGCCATTACCCCGCTGGTTGCGGGCATGTGCGCGATGCCCTTTTGGAAATTCCAAGTCGCCAATGTCGGATCCGCAGCCCTCTGGGCCTTCGTCATCCTCGCGCCTGGCGCCCTCGGGGCAAGGTGGTTGCCGTCCTGGATCGGCTGAGGCACGGACAATACTTGGGGCAGGCCGACGAGTGTCGACCTGTCCCTTTGATGTCCCCTTAGGCGCGTTTGCGCCGGTGCCGATCAGGGGCCCAGGAAGGCCGGGTGCCCGAACAGCAGGTACAGGATCAGCAGAATACCGATGATCCCGACGATACCGATCCCGCTGTTGCCGTAATAGCCGCCGCGGTACCCATAGAAGCCGCCGCCGCCGAACAGCAGTAGGATTACCAAGATGAGGATGAGCAGGGTCATAAAAGCCTCCAGGCCCGTTGCCGGTCGCGTGCCAGAACAAATGCGTCATCAGCCGACCCGCACCGAATGGCCAAGCTGAAGCCGATCTAACAAAGCTTCAACCCACGAATGGATATGCGGGTCCATCCAGCGTGACAAAATTGTGGAAAGATTGCGTCCCACTCGGCATGACCACTTTGGCGCGCGACCGGTCGGCGGCTCGACGCGCTTACGCGGCCGCCTTGTTGACCCGCGTCTCGGCGAGCTTGGTGAGCTTCTCGTCAGTCGCCTTCTCCTCTCCGAGGGTTTTCTCGAGAACGCTGGCGCAATCGCTTCGGCCGAGCTGGTTGGCCCAGGCCACTAAAGTGCCGTAACGGGAAATCTCGTAATGTTCCACGGCCTGCGCGGCCGCGATCAGGGCAGCGTCCAGAACCTGCTTGTCGGCCACTTCGCCCGCCACTTCCTCGGCCTCCTTGATGATCCCGTCGATGGCGGGACAGGTCACGGCTTTGGCCTTTGAGCCATGCATCTCGAACACCTGTTCGAGGCGTTTGACATGCTCTTTGGTCTGGTCGAGATGCTGTTCGAAGCTCTTCCGCAACGTGGCATTGGTGGCCTTGGTGATCATTTCCGGCAAGGCCTTCACGATGCGCTGCTCGGCGTAATAGACGTCCTGGAGCTGGTGGACGAACAGATCGTCCAGAGTTTTGATGTCCTTGGTGAAGATACCCATGATTGGTCTCCCGCGCGTTCGCGTCGTTGGCAGCCAGGCGTTCCAGCCCGGTTCGACGTCGAGCGAATAACCAAACAAGCCGGATGCGGGTTCCAAACCGTCGCGCGCCCGGATGAGCCGCGAATGGACGTCCAGACTTCACGGGCCCCGCAACCCGCCGATCGTCAGACGGCCTCGGCGGTCACCCGCTCGTTCCCCATCCGGACCTCCCGCGCTTCGCGCCCCACCACCATGAGCAGCGTGATCACGACCGCCGCGAGCCCCGCGACTCCGGCGAGCGCCCAGCTGTAGTTGTGGTCCATCCGCTCGCCGATGAAGGTTTGGATGTTGGCATTGAAGGAAGCGAGGAAATTGCCGAACTGGTAGACCAGCCCCGGGAAGGTGCCGCGGATCGCGGCCGGCGACAGTTCGTTGAGATGCACCGGGATCACGCCCCAAGCCCCCTGCACGAAGAATTGCATCAGAAAGGCCCCGACCCCGATGATGAGCGGCGTGGTGCCGAAGGCCCAGAGCGGGATCACGCAGAGCGAAAGCAAACAGGCGATCCCGATGGCCAAGCGGCGGCCGATCCGTTGCGAGATCGTGCCGAAGAACAGCCCCCCGCAGATGGCACCGATGTTATAGACGACCGCGATCGTCGACACCGTCGCGGTGTCGAACCCATGCTGTTTGCTCAGGAAGGCGCTCGGATAGAGGTCCTGCGTGCCGTGACTGAAGAAGTTGAACCCCATCATCATGACCACAGCATAAATTGTTAGCGGCATGTTCTGCGCCATGACGGCGCCGATGCCCAGCTTGCGCTCCTGGACGGTGCGAACGGCCCAGTCCGGGCTCTCGGGCACGTTGCGGCGGATGTAAAGCACCAGGAGGGCGGGCAGCGCCCCAACCATGAACATGCCACGCCAGCCGATCACGGGTTCGAAGTAGTTGAGCAGCGACGCCAGGAGATAGCCGGTGGGATAGCCGGCCTGAAGCAGGCCGGACACCCTCCCCCGCCACTGCGCCGGGATGCTCTCCATCGTCAGCGAAGCGCCGACGCCCCATTCGCCCCCCATGGCGACACCGTAGAGTGCCCGCAGGATCAGAAAGACCGTCAACGTCGGGGCGAACCCGCTGGCAAACTCGAGACACGAGTAGGCCAGGACGTTGGCCATCAAGGTCGGCCGCCGGCCGAAACGGTCGGCCAGCCGGCCGAACACGAAGGCGCCCAGGACGCGCATGAGCAACGTCAGTGTGATGGCCCAGGAGGTGGTGGCAAGGTCGCTGTTGAAGGTCTCCGCGACCTTCCGCAGCACCAGGATCAGAATGAAGAAATCGAAGGCATCGAGCGTCCAGCCCAAAAAGCAAGCCGCGACCACATGTTTCTGCTGGCTCGTCGAACCCGCCATTGTCCCAGTCCCTCCCGCTGCCCAGCTTCAATGAGAGGACGAAAAAGGGACAAAGCGTCAAGCCTCGGCGCGGCCGGGGCGGCGTCGTGCACTGAATTCTGACTAAAGCGCCTGCCCCGGTCCACGAGGGCGTAGACGGCGCCCGCCACCCTCCCCTGAGACTGGGCGACGGCGCGGGCTCGATATCGCGTCGCGTTCTGGGCTATCATCACGCGATCCATCCAGGCAAAGGCGATCCTTGCAATGACGACCGAGCCCCGTTTCGAACTGTCCGCTTTCTGGCGCAGCTCTGCCACCTACAGGGTCCGGGTTGCGCTCGCGCTCAAGGGGCTAAGCGCGCAGGAGGTGATCGTCGACCTCGATGCGGGCGAGCAGCGAAGCCAAGCCTTCCTCAAGCTCAATCCGCTGGGCGCGATCCCGGCGCTGATCGACCGAGAGGGCCGCCACTCCAACGCCGCGATCACGCAGTCCCTCGCGATTCTCGAATATCTGGAGGAGGTCGCGCCTGACCCGGCTCTGCTCCCCTCGCACCCCTATGGCCGGGCGCGCGTGCGCTCCATCGCGGCCATGCTGGTGGCCGACACGCATCCGTTGATCACGCCGCGGATCAAGAAATATCTGACCACGACGGGCGGCTTCGATGACGCCGCCTGGCGGGCCTGGCAGACGCAGTGGTTCACGACCGGCCTGCAGGCCGTCGAGGCGAGGCTCGCCGCCGACCAGGAGACGGGCACCTATTGTCACGGCGAAAGCGTCACGATCGCGGACATTTGCCTCGCCAGCATCATCGTGGTGACACGCGTGTTCAAGATCGTGGTGCCCAGCATTCCCATCGTCGAGCGCATCATGGCGAGCTGCGAACGGAACGAGGCCTTCGCCAAGGCCGATCCCCGGCGTCAGGTCGGGGCCCCGGCAGCCTGAGTTACCGGCGGCGCGCCACCGCCCTCGCGATGACGCAAAGCAGCTCGAACGCCATGGTGGCGCCCGCGATCGCGGTCAGGCCCGCGACGTCGAAGGGCGGCGACACCTCGACCACGTCGGCTCCCACCACGTCGACGCCCTCGATCAGGCGGACCATCTGCTGGGCTTCGCGGGTCGAAAAGCCGCCAATCTCGGGCGTTCCGGTCCCCGGCGCCATGGACGGGTCGATGCTGTCGATGTCGAAGGAGACGTAGGTCGGCCCGGTTCCTACGATTCGCTTGGCCTCCGCCATGACCTCGGCTGGCCCGCGCTCGCTGAACTCCTCCATATAAAGCACGCGGATGCCTTGCTGACGCGCCCAGTCATGCTCGCCCGGCTCGTAGATCGAGCCGCGGATGCCGATCTGAATGCAGCGCGTGGGATCGAGCAGCTTCTCCTCGATGGCACGCCGGAACGGGGTGCCATGGGTATAGGGGTTGTTGCCGAAATAGGTGTCGTTGGTGTCCGAATGGGCGTCGAAATGGATCAGTCCGACCGGCCGGTGGCGGGCCACGGCCCGCAATACGGGAAGCGTCGTCAGATGGTCGCCGCCGATGCCGAGCGGCACGGCACCCGCCGACACGATGGCCTGCACGCCCGCCTCGATGCGGGCGAGCCCATCGGCAAGATCGATGGGGTTGACCGACAGGTCCCCGACGTCGGCCACGCGGGCGAGGCTGAAGGGCTCGGTTCCGGAGACGTGGTGTACCCGTCGCATCAGGCTCGACTGGCTGCGCACCTCGCGCGGGCCATGCCGGGCGCCGGCGCGATTGGTGGTGCCGCCATCCCATGGGATGCCATAGAGCGCGATGTCGAGGCCCTCGGGCCCGGACACGAGCGGAAGCCGCATGAAGGTCGCAACCCCCGCGAAGCGGGGCACCACGGCCGCATCGACCGGCTGGTATTTCTGGTCCATCAGGCCTCCAACCCGAATTCATGGCGCATGGCGCGCTCGATCCCACTCACGATATCGCCGAGCAGCCATTCCCCTTTTTCTGCCGAGGAACCCTCGGTGAGGGACAGCACACCGGAAGGCGGCACTTCCGAACTGAGTGGGGGATAGCGGTCGTAAGGTGAAAACCGCGCCGGGCCATCGTGCAGGGCGGCGGAGAGATCGACGAGATCCGGCCGCAGCGCCAGCATCATCGAGGTCTCGATGACGCTGGCATGTTCGAGTTCGATGCCCGGGTAACCGTCGGGGAAGATGCGCGCGATGGTTTCCGGGCGGACCATCTCCCAATGGTCGATGCGCAGGATCGTCGTGCCCTCGAGCCGATCCCGACCAAAAGCGTCGAGCGCGAGCTCGATGCCCTCGACCGTCGGCCAGATATTCTCGAAATGGCCGTTCACGACGACGATTCGCCGGACGCCATGGCGGATGAGTTCGAGCAGCACGTCGCGGACCACCGCCGAAAAGGTGGCGGCACGCAGGTTGAGCGTGCCTGGAAAGGCCGCGCCGCCACCAGTCCGGGGCTGCGACCGGTTGCCGAACGGGATCGCGGGCGCCACGAGCCCGCCGAGCTTGCGGGCCAAGCGCTCGCAGATGACGGTGGGCAGGACCACGTCGACGTTCAGCGCCATGTGGTGACCGTGTTGCTCGGTCGAGCCGAGCGGCAGCAGCACCGGCGCACCCGCCGCGATCCGGCGCGCGAAGGCGGGCCAGGACAGCTCGGCTAGATGCACGGTGTCGGCCATGCGATTCTCCCGTTCGGACGTCACCAGGGCACCTCTCCCCGGTCAATGCCGAGCGTCTGGCCAGTGACGTTCTTGGCGAGATCTGAGGCGAGATATAGATAAGCGCCGACGACATCGGCGGGCTCCATCAACCCCGGGAGCGCCTGCGCGCCGACGATGTCGGCCAGGAGCGCGTCCTCATTCCGCCCAGAGCGCTCGGCCATCAGCGCCAGCGACGCCATGGCGGCATCGGTCCGCACCCAGCCGGGACACACGGCGTTGACGCGAATGCCGCGCTGCCCGAGTTCCTTGGCCCAGGTCTTGGTCAGCCCGATGACGGCGTGTTTGGACGCCACATAGGCGCCGAACAAAGGTTCGGCCACCCGTCCCCAGACCGACGCCGTATTGATGATGGCGCCCCCCGCCGTCATGCGCGCCGTAAAATGGCTGGTCGCGATCGCGGTCCCGACCACATTGATCTCGATGACGCGACGAAAGATCGCCTCGGCGTCCGCATCCATCACGGCCAGGGGCGTCATGCGCTCGAGGCCGGCGTTGTTGATCAGCACGTCGAGGCGGCCGATGCTCGAGGCCACGAGCGCGATGGCGGCGGAATCGGTGATGTCGGCACAATGGCCGCTGGCCCCCAAGACCGTGGCCTCGGCCAGGACGTTCGGGTCGTCGGCCAAGAAATGCAGCTCGGCGCCGGCCGCCGCGAAGGCTCGCGCGATCCCGAGCCCGATGCCGCGGCTCGCGCCCGTGATCAGTACACGCGATCCGGCGAAGGACAGGCTCATGCTGCGCCCCGATGCTGGCGAAGGGGCGGCCTCAATGCATGGCCGCCCCGCCATCGGCACTGTAGCACTGGCCCGTCACGAAACTCGCCCCCGTGCTGGCGAGAAAGGCAACCACCGACGCGATCTCCTCCGGGCGGCCGATGCGCCCGAGCGGATTGATCAATTCGACTTGCTGCTGTTCGGGCGTCAGGGCCGCAAAATTCAGGAGCGGGGTGTCGATCGGGCCCGGCGCGACCGCGTTCACCAGCACGCGCGGGCCGAGCTCCCGCGCCCATGATTTGGTGAGGGCCAGCATGGCGCCCTTGGTGGCCGTATAGGCCGAGGCGCCGGCGCGACCGAGATAGGCAAGTTCCGAGGCGATGTTGATGATCCTGGCCGAATCCGGTCCTTCGTCGGGCATGTAGCGCAACGCTTCCCGGGCCGCGACGAAGCCGCCCCGGACATTGACGGCGTACATGCGATCGAGAAAGGCGACCGGCGCGTCCGCGAGCGGCGAGTCTAGCGCGAGGCCCGCACAATTGACCAGAAGCGTGATCCCGCCCAGCAGTGCCGCCGCGTCCCGCACGGCTGCGACCACGGAGGCTTCGTCCGTCAGATCGACATGGACGAAGCGGCATGGTGGGTCGGACAGTTCCTGGATGTCGAGCCCGATCACGTTGACGCCGAGTTCGCCGAGGCGCGCTGCCGTGGCGCGCCCGATGCCGTTGGCGGCCCCGGTGACAATCGCTTGCTTGTGACGGATCTCGATCATCGCGGGACGCTCATGGGTTCGGCTGAAACACGCTCAGTGGAGGTCGCCCGCATCGTGCCTCAGCAAGTGCAAAGCCTCGGTGCGAAGGCGATAAAAGGTTTCGCTGTCGCGTAATTCGAACGTGCGCTCCGGGCTGAGTCTGGCCGTCACGTCGATGTCCGCGACGATGCGCGCCGGACGCTTGGAGAACACGATGATGCGGTCGGCTAGAAACACGGCCTCTTCGACGTCATGGGTCACGAAGACGATCGTCTTGGCCTCGGTCTTCTGGATGTCCCGGAGTTGCACCTGCAATTGCTCCCGCCGCTGTGCGTCGAGCGCCCCGAAGGGCTCGTCCATCAGCAGAACGTCTGGATCGGCGGCCAGCGTCCGCGCGATCGCCACGCGCTGACGCATGCCGCCCGAGATCTTGTTGGGGAATGCGTCCCCGAACTCAAGAAGCCCCACCAGCGAGAGGTAATGCTCGGTCCGGCGCTTCTTCTGTTCGGGCGAGAAATCGAGCCGGTATTTCATGCCGAAGGCGACGTTCTCGCGCACGGTGAGCCAAGGAAACGAGGAATAGGCCTGGAACACCATCCCACGGCGCTGGTCGGGTTCGCCCACCACCTGACCGTCGAGCCTGATCTCGCCGCCCGTCGGACGATCGAGACCGCCGATCATGCGCATCAATGTCGTCTTGCCGCAGCCCGATGGGCCGAGGAACACGACGAATTGGCTATGCGGGATGCTGAGGTTGAAGGCCGGATCGACGACGGGAAGCGCGCCGAAATGCTTGGTGATGCCATCGAACACGACGTAATTCTGCCGCGCCACGGCTAGAGATACCGGAACAGGCGGCGATGCAGCGCGCGCAGCAATTGGTCGGTCACGAGGCCGATCAGGCCGATCGCGACGACGCCCGCCATGACCTGCGGGGTCTGCATATAGCGCCGCGCGACCCAGATCATGAAGCCCAAGCCGCTGCTCGCCGCGATGATCTCGGCGACGATCAAATAGGTCCAGCACCAGCCGAGACTGATGCGGAGATTGTCGACCAGGCTTGGCGCCATGGCCCGAAAGGCGACATCCCTGAAAATCTGCCGCGGTCGCGCGCCGAGCGTCAGGGCGATTTCGACATATTCGTGGGGCACGCGGTTCATGTCCTCGGCCACCATCAGGACGAGCTGGAAGAAGGTGCCGAGCCAGAGCAGGAAGATCTTGTTGCTCTCGCCGACCCCGAACCAGATGATGCTCAAAGGCACCAGGGCCGGCACGGGAAGGTAGCGCACGAAGTCGATCAACGGCTCCAGGGCGGCGCGAACGGGGCGGTAGACGCTCATCAGCATGCCGATGGGAATCGCCATGACGGCCGCGATGAGGAAAGCCACCCAGACCCGCAGCGTCGAAATCCCGGCATTCAAGAGCAGGTCCTGGTTCCACGTCATGTCCCAAAGCGTCCACAGGACCGTGGTGGGCGCGGGCAAAAAGACCGGGCTCGTCAAGCCCGATTTCACCACCGCCTGCCAGGCGAGCAGGATCACGATGGTGGTCACGACCGAGATGGTCAGCGTCGCCTTGCGTGGAAGGGTCCCTCGGAACTGAAAGCCGTGGCCCAGCCATGCGGCGACCGCACCCCTGCCGCGCGGGCTATCGCGAACCGCTGCCGGGTCCTGCGCGAGTCGGCCGAGGCGGTTGGGGCCCTCGTCCCCGCTCACGAGCCCGGTCACCCGCGCCGCGGTCCCATCGCTCATTTCAAGTCTTTGTCGGTCAGGGTCTTGAGGATGGCGACGTCGATCGACTTGTCGGCGCTCAGTTTCGTGTCGGCGGCTCCATTCTCAAGGTTCAGCCCCATCACGGTATCGAAAATACCTGGCAGAGTACCCGCAGTCGTCCCCGACCCCATCAGGCGCTGCGACTCAGCGAGATCCGTGTAGATCAGGCTGCCGTCGATGCTGGCCTTGAAGTCTTCGGGTGAGAGTTTGAAGTGCGGCGCCGCGAGCTTGATGAAGTCGGCTTCATTGCTCTTGAAATAGGCGATGGCCTTGTAGACGCCGATCAGGAAATGTTTGTACTTCTCCGGATTGGCCTTGAGGTCGTCGGCTCGGACGATGAAGACGTCGGTGATATAGCCCGGATACTTGGCCGAGCTGACGATCTCGACGGGAGATCTCGCGCTGTCGGTCTTGAGCGCTTGCGACAGGTAAGGCTGGTAGGTGGCGACCGCCGTGATGGAGGAATCGGCGAACACCGCGACGGTATCCCCGGTTGCGATCTCCTTGAGGTTGAGGTCCTTGAGCGTCAGGCCGGCTTTCTTCAGTTCGAGTTGCAGCAGCAGCCGCGCCGGAATGTTCAGCTCGGAGGCGACCGTTTTGCCCTTGAGATCGGCGACCGACTTCACCGACCCGTCCGCGATCACGCCGTCGCCGCCGAGGGACTCGTCGATGGTGCCGATCAGCACGCCCGGCGTGGCGGCGGTCCGCGGCCGGCCCTGGTATTCGCCGACGGTCCGCATGTCCATCTCGATGTCGCCGCGATCCATGGCGGCCATCACGTCGGCGCGCTCGTCGTCGAACTTGAGGTCGACATCGAGCCCGAAAGCCTTGAAGTAGCCGAGGTCGCTGGCGACGAACACCGGCGCATAGCCGGACCAGGTGGGTGACAGGATGCGAATGCTGTCGGCGGCCTGGGCCCCGAAGGCGGCGCCGCTCAGGCAGAGCGCCACGGCGGCGGTGGCGAGAAAGCGGCTCTTGTCACTGATCTTGCGCATGGCGGTCCCCAAGGGTGCGGTTATGAGCGGAAGCGGGCAATAGCGGTCGCGGACGCAACGGCATCACGTTCGCGACGAATGATCGTAGAAGGGACGGCGGTCGGCCTGGCGCAGGTAGCCGTCGTAGAAGGCTTTGACGTAGGGCGTCACGGCGTGACCCATGGCGCGAAGGCGAAGCTCCTCGGGTGTGCGGGGCTTGGCCAACCGCTCGGCGATGTCGCGGAGCACCTCGTCGCGGTCGACGTGGGTGAAGCGCCCGTCGGCATAGACGAGATCGCCGCCCACATAGACCGCGTCGACGGCTTCGGTCTTGGCACGCTGGATCAGGGCATCGAGCGGGGGCACGTCCTCATCCTGGTAGGGATACGTGGCGCGCGCATAGTCGATCAGCACCGCATCGAACGGCAGGCCCGGTTCCAGCTTGCCAATGCCCGAACCGAACGCCGTGGTCCGGGCGCCGTCCGCCGTCGCCATGCGCAACACCTGGGCGCAGGTCGGCACCTCGTCGGTCATGCCCGGCGTGCGATGGGCCCGAAGCACGAGGCGCATCTCCTGCAGCATGTCGCGGTCGTCGTTGATGCCGGCCTCGTCGAGGCCGATCCCCATGGTGATGCCCTTGGCCTCGAACGCATTGACCGGGGCAATACCGGAGCGCAGGCGGAAATTCGACGAGCAATTGTGGCAGATGCAGGTGCCACTATCGCCCGCGATCTCGATATCGTCCTCGTTGAGCCACACGCCGTGGCCTAGCGTCAGATGCGACCCGAGCACGCCCAGCCTGTGAAGATGCTGAACCGCGGTGGTCCCGGTCCGCCTCCGGGCGTATTCCTTCTGGTATGGCGTTTCCAGAAGATGCATGTGCATCGGCACACCGGCCCCGCGTGCCTTTTCCGTGATGGCCAGGAGTTGGTCGTCCGTCACCCAATGTAGATTGGCGGGACAGAGCTGGATGCGCGTCAGCGCCTGCCCCTGATTGTCGGCGGTCAGCCGGTCGAATAGCGCCAGCGCGTCCTCGAACGGCATGGCCTGGGTCTCGAGCCAAGCCGCGAGTTCGTTCCCGAGGTCCGTCGGCAACCTCGCGCAAAAGGCCTGATCGTCCTCATAGACCAGGCGGTTCTGCTGGCGGATCCCCCAGCAATAGGAGGCCCGCATCCCGATCGTGCGATAGGCCCGCAAGGTGTCCGAGGCGACGGCGTGAACCTGGTCCAGCGATCCCGGCATCCAGCCCTGGATATGCTGGACCGTGGTGATGCCCGAGGCCAGCATTTCGAAGGCCGAGTACAGCGTATCGAGATAGAAATCGATGGTGCGGGCTGGAATTCGGGTCGCGAACCACAGTTCCAGCGCGTGGTCGGGGGACCCGAGCTGCAGCGGCGTCAAGCCGACATGATGGTGGGCGTTGACGAAGCCGGGCAGCATCATGTGGCGCGGATAGGTTTTCAACGCGGCACGGGGCGCCTGGCGCTGCAGTTCCGCAACGCTGCCCAGCATCGCGATCACGCCGTCGCGCACGAGAACCGCCCCGTCGTCGACCATCGCGGGCGTATGCCGATCGACGATGCCGCTGACCACCCAGCGCGCCGCTATGATGACCTCGCTCACGCGGGATTTCCCATGCGCGGCCCCGCGAAGTCGTTCTGGACAGCCATGACGCGCCTTCGGTCGCAAGAGAAAACCGGTCTGACCGGCTCAACAAATCAGAGCGGAATAATAACGCAATCCATTTCGTTCAATGTGCCGAACATTAGCGCAGTTTGCTATCCGAACGGGCTGTTAGACAGATTAGCTTGCCCATACACTGGTCAGACCAGCTGTGGCGGACAGCAATCGCGGCGGGTCAGCCAAATCGTCGCTGGCCGGGTAATGGCACCATCCTTGGATGTGGGAATGAACAGCATCGAACTTGGCCGAACCCCGGTCCCGCAGGCTGTCGTCCGGCGCATCCAGGAGATGATCGCCGCCGGTGAGGTCAAACCCGGCGAAAGGCTACCCTCGCAGCGCGATCTGGCGACCAGCTTCAACATCAGCCGGGCGTCGCTCCGCGAAGCGCTGACCGCGCTCGAAACGCTGGGCTTGGTTCGGATCGAGCCCAACCGCGGGGTCGTGGTCTGCCTGGAACCCGCCAAGGGCGGGTGGCGTTTCGGCAGCCGCATTCCCAAAGCCGATGTGTTCCAGCTCCGCTTCCTGATCGAGAGCTATACCGCAAAACTCGCGGCCGGATCGGCGCAACATGGTCCGCTCGACGCCCTCTCGAGCGCCATCGAGCAGATGCGCATGAAGCGGGACTCCGGCGATCTCGAGGGGTTCGCGCGGGCCGACCTTTGCTTTCACCGTGGGGTGGCGGAAGTGGCCGGCAACCAGGCGCTCATCCAGACCTATGACAGCATCGTCAGCTTGATGCTGGAAAGCCACCGGGCCCCGTTGGTTTCCCGCGCTCGGCTGTCCGAGCCGATCGAGGAGCACGAGACCATCCTGGCCGCCATCAAGCGGGGCGACGTCGACGGGGCAGCCTATTTCGCGCGCAACCACGTCGTCATGACGGCGGACCGAAGCGGCATTCCCAAGGACATCTATCTTCGCTGGTGAGGCAAACGGCCCGAGTTGCGGACACGGCGCGTTCCGATCAAAGGCGCAGAAGCTTGGCGACGGTACCGGACAGAATTGATCGGCGATCCTCGTCGCTGAGGTCCGGAAGCGCCGTAATCGTGTCGATGGTGTCGGGCCACACGAAGGGCATGTCGGAACCATAAACGATCTGCGAGGGGCCCATCTCGGCCACGAGATGGCGCAGCCCCTCGGGCGTGAACACCATCGAGTCCACGAAGATCTGGTCCTTCAGATAGTCGCGCGGCTTTTTCTTGTTGAGGCACTTGGCGCTTTCGCGGACCTCACAGGCCACGTTGGTGCGCTCGAAATAGGACGGCAGATAGCCGCCCCCGTGCGCGCCGATGATCTTCAGGCGAGGGAAACGGTCCAGGGTTCCGTCGAAAATCATCCGAGACAGGAAGACGGTCGTCTCGAGCGGATTGCCGATGATGTTGCCGAGATCGCCGCGGCCGGCCCACGCGCCGTCCCGTGTGACGTTTTCCGCGCTGTTGGGATGGATGAATACCGGCACATCGAGGTCCTGAGCCTTTCGCCAAAGAGCGTCGAAACGCGGCGAGGAGGGCACTTCCCCATTGACATGCCCGCCCACCGAGGCGCCGCGAAATCCAAGCTTGGCGACCGCATAATCGAGCTGTTCTGCCGCGAGATCGGGGAACTGCAAGGCGGGCGAGGTGAGCGCGAGAAAGCGGCCAGAGTGGTCGCTGCAAAGCGCCGCCAAGCCATGATCCTGGGTCTCGACGATGCGCCTGGCGAGAGTCTCGTCGGCGCCGTACCACCAGAATTGATTGATGCTGAGAACCTGCGTGTCGATGCCGCGCGCATCGAGGGCGCGAATCCGGTCCCCGGTGATGATCTGCGTCTTGGGAAGACTGCGCGCGAGAGGGGTTT
This sequence comes from uncultured Lichenihabitans sp., assembly GCA_964245915.1. Classification (GTDB taxonomy): domain Bacteria; phylum Pseudomonadota; class Alphaproteobacteria; order Rhizobiales; family Beijerinckiaceae; genus Lichenihabitans. The sequence goes on from CAXTOT010000001.1 coordinate 19,040, forward strand.
CGCGAACGAGATCGGCCACCTCCGGGATGATGCAATGGGCGTGGAAATCGATGACGTTCGCTGGCGTGCCGGCCACCAAAACCTGTTTTCGGGGCGGGCCCTCGGCCCCTTGTCCCCAGGCATGTAGGCCGCCGCAGGTGCAGGCCGCGAAAACCGCGCCTCCCTGGGCAGACCGCAAAAAACGCCTTCGGGAGATCATCGAACGCTCCTACCCCGGGTGTCATGTCTCGCCACGACGATCCGCGCGGACGTTGCACCACCTCTGCCCGATTCTGCCGCGTCGGTCATGCGGCGCGCTGCGCGCAAGACGTGGTCGGCAAAGCTGGAACGGGCACTCACCGCATCGATGAACCTTCCTCCCCTTTCGCGCGACCAATCAGCATGAGGTTGAATTTTAACCAACCAGCGTAAGGATCGGGATCATGAGCAACGCCACCGTTCATTCCGTAAGGCGCGCCGGACACGTCTTCGATGCCATCGCGTTCGATGGGTCGCACGAGTCGGTGCTGGCGATCAGCGCCGCGTTCCGTGAACTGACGCTCCAGATCAACGGCGGTTTCCTGGAAATCGCGACCGCGTTCGGGCACGAATTCACCCGCGCGGGCCAATGGGTGATGCGCGACCGGGAGACCGGAGCCGTCATGGCGGTCGATGTCGACGCGTTCGAGGATCGCCTGGAGCCGCTGCGGCTCACGCCCGTGCACTGACGCAGGCGGACCACACCTAGGGCCGGTCGGTGTCGCTGCGGGTCCCGCCTTCCCAAGATGGTTGATCCGGTCGGCATTCGTTGCCATAAAGCCGCCGCAATCCAAGGGGGGCAGACATGCGGCGCAACGCCAGCATAGTGCAGATCGCGATTCTCGCGCTCGGGTTCCATTTCGCGACGACCGCGCGCGCGGAGACGAAGCTCGAGCGCGGCAAATATCTAACGACGATCATGGACTGCGGCGGCTGCCACACGACGGGATCTTTCTTGGGCAAGCCGGATCCAGCCAAATATCTTGCCGGCTCCGAGGTCGGCTGGGCCATTCCGACGCTCGGCGTGTTCTACCCCTCCAACATCACCGCTGACGAAGAGACCGGGATTGGCAAATGGACCACGAAAGACATCGTCAAACTCCTGCGCACCGGGCTGACGCCGGAAGGCCGTGAGGTTGCGCCGATGATGCCCTGGCGATCTTATGCCAAGGCGAGCGAGGCTGACCTCGAAGCGCTGGCCGCCTTCATCAAAACGGTTCCTGGCGTCAAACACGCTGTGCCCGGTCCGACGAAGCTCAGCGACGTGCGAACCTCCTACATCACGATCGCGGACCCGCCGAAGTAGCAACCACCCCCCAACCTGCGGCTCTCTTTCGCTCCTCATCGGGGGCGAGGCAGGAGTCACACGCGGCCGTTGGCCGGAAGTATCGGCGTTCCGTCACGCCGGATAAAACGAGCGCTGCGATTTGAAGGTTGTGTTGGCGCGCCCAAGGGGAATCGAACCCCTGTTTTCGCCGTGAAAGGGCGACGTCCTGGACCGCTAGACGATGGGCGCACGATCTTCGGACGGCGATAGCGCCCGACCGAGGATGCAGGGCTGTATAGCAGAGGTTTTGGCGGTGACAAGCCGCGCCGCACGCGGCGCGCCGCTGGCTCACAAGGTCAACGGCGGCCCGCAACGGCCGCGTCGACCACGCGCAGTTCGGCCCGACCCTCGCCGCCCCACCGGCTGACCGAGAGCGTTCCCGCGATATGCAGGGCCGACCCCTGCGCGGCGCGGAGCTCGGCGCCCAGCGGTCCCGTGGCGGCGCGGAACGCGACCGCGCCGAGGCGCGAGCCGTCGGGACCCGCGAGCGTGAGCCTGAGGTGATCGACACCCACGGGCACCACCTTGAGCAGGCGATGCGCCGGAAACGCGAACAAAGGTTCGGGATTGCCGCTGCCGAAGGGCCCTGCCCGTTCGATGGTCTCGACGACCTCGGGCGTGGCACCCGCGGCCGAAAGCGCGCCATCGACAAACAGCGCCGCATCGCCCCGAGCGGCCGCAACGGCCTCCCCGACATGGTCGTGCAGGAAGGCTTCAAAAGCCGCGAGCCGCGCCATTTCGATGGTGATGCCGGCCGCCATGGCGTGTCCGCCGCCCTTGATCAACAGGCCGAGCTCGACCGCGGTGCGCACCGCGCGGCCGAGATCGACGCCCGGAATGGAGCGGCCGGAGCCGGTGCCCACCAGCCCCTCGTGCGCGATGGCGAATACCGGGCGCTCGTAGCGTTCCCGCAGGCGCGACGCCACGAGGCCGACGATTCCGGGATGCCACCCTGCCCCGCTGGTGACGAGAGCGGCCCGCTCGCTGGTCTCCGGGGTCAACAGAACCGCCAGCGCCATGGCTTCCGCTTCCTCGGTGGCCTGCGCCTCGATGGCACGCCGCTCGCGGTTGAGCCCGTCGAGCTGTTCGGCGATGGCGCGCGCTTCGCCGGGATCGCGGGTCAGAAGCAGCCGTGCCCCGAGGGCGGCGTCGCCGATCCGCCCACCGGCATTGATGCGCGGGCCGACCAGAAAACCGAGATGGAAGGCGGTGGGCGGCCCGGTGGTGCCCGCGACGTCGAACAGGGCCGCCAGGCCCGGCCGCCCCCGCAGCCGCATCACCGCGAGTCCCTTGGCCACGAAGGCCCGGTTGAGTCCGACCAGCGGCACCACGTCGGCCACGGTCGCGAGCGCCACGAGGTCGAGCGCTTCCAGCAGATCCGGCGCAGTGCGGCCGGCCCAGAAGCCGCCTGCCCTCAAGGCCCGGTGCAGGCCCACCAGCACCATGAACACGACGCCCGCGGCGCAGAGGTGGCCCAAGCCGGACAGGTCGTCCTGCCGGTTCGGGTTGACGATCGAAGAGGCCTCCGGCAAATCGAGCGGCGCCTGATGATGGTCGATCACCAGGCAATCGAGACCGAGCCGCCGCGCCTCGGCCAGCGGCTCCAAGCTGGTGGTGCCGCAATCCACCGTCACGAGCAATTGGGCGCCCGCGCGCGCCAGGGCCGTGATGGCCGGAATGTTGGGACCATAGCCTTCGAGGATACGGTCCGGGATGTGGATCACGGGATGCAGGCCCGCGGCCTGCAGATATTCGGCGAGGAGCGCGGCGGAACAGGCGCCGTCGACGTCGTAATCGCCGAAGATCGCCACCCGCTCGCCGCGCTCGATGGCGCGGGCGAGCCGTTCCACGGCAGCGCTCATGCCGCTCAGTCGGTCGGGATCGGGCATGGCGTCACGCAGGCTCGGGTCGAGATAGGCGGCGCAGCTCGCGGCCGTCTGCCCCCGACCCGCCGCAACCCGGGCCAAAAGTTCGGAAATGCCGAGGTCCTGCTGGATCGCCAGGGCCCGGTTCTCGCCCGCTTCGTCGAGCCTGGGCGCCCAGGTCCGGCCCAGCATCGAGCGCTCCACGTCGAGGTAGGCCCGGCTCACGCCAGCCTCGCCGATCCGCGACTTGTGGACAGTGCTCGCGAAAACCGCACCTGTTTCCTATTTGTTCGTACGAACCGCTGAACGAATGCGATAGTGAACGACATGATTCGGACCGGGACAGGTATGGTCGAGGGCAACGATCTTTTCAACGGCGAGACCCCCGAGGTGCCGGCCGAGCGGCCCGAGCGAGGCCGCAAACGCGTGGGCACGGTGTCGGGAATAACGGCGCCGTCGGGGAACACGACGCCGGGCGAGGACGGCTATACGGCATCCTCGATCGAGGTGCTGGAGGGCTTGGAGCCGGTTCGCCGCCGACCCGGCATGTATATCGGCGGCACCGACGCATCCGGGTTGCACCATCTCTTCGCCGAGGTGATCGACAACGCCATGGACGAAGCCGTGGCGGGGCATGCAACCTTCATCGACGTCAGCGTGGAGGCCGACAATTTCGTCAGCGTGACCGACAATGGGCGCGGCATCCCGATCGATCCGCATCCCAAATATCCGGGAAAATCGGCGCTCGAAGTCATCATGACTACGCTGCATGCCGGCGGGAAATTCGACTCCGGCGCCTACCAGACGTCAGGCGGACTCCATGGCGTGGGCGTCTCCGTGGTCAACGCGCTGTCGGACCGCCTCGAGGTGGAGGTCGCACGCGGGCAGACCCTCTATCGCCAGGCCTTCGAACGTGGCCACGCCGTGGGCCCTTTGGAGACGCTCGGGCGCGTGCAGAACCGGCGCGGCACGAGGGTGCGCTTCCGTCCGGATGCCACCATCTTCACCACCGGCGCCGTGCTCGATCCTGCCCGGCTCATGCGCATGGCGCGCTCCAAGGCCTATCTGTTCGGCGGCGTCGAGATCCGCTGGCGCTGTGCGCCTGAACGCATCCCGGACGGCTCGACGGTGCCGACCGAGGCCTTGTTCCGCTTCCCCGGCGGTCTCAAAGACTTTTTGGCCCGGGAGGTCGAGGGCAAGCCGCTCGTCAACGATCAGCCGTTCACGGGCAAGATCAGCAAGCCCGGCGGCCACGGTTCGGTGGAATGGGCCGTGTCCTGGCTCGCCGAGGAGGACGGCACGGTCCGCTCCTATTGCAACACGATCCCGACCGCCAACGGCGGCACCCACGAGGCGGGCCTGCGCACCGCACTGCTGCGCGCGTTGCGCGACCACGCCGAACGCATCGGCCAGGCCAAGCGCGCGGCCGCGGTCACGGCCGAAGACGTGATGCAGAGCTGCGCCGCCATGCTGTCGGTGTTCATTCGCGAGCCGGAATTCCAGGGCCAGAACAAGGAGCGGCTGCAAACGCCGGAGGCATCCCGCATCGTGGAAGCCGCGGTGCGGGATTCGTTCGACCACTGGCTGGCCGCGACCCCATCCCAAGCGTTGAAGGTGCTCGATTGGAGCATCGATCGGGCCGAGGAGCGTCAGCGGCGGCGCGCCGAAAAAGACGTCGCCCGCAAATCGGCGACCCGCAAGCTGCGGCTGCCCGGCAAGCTCGCCGATTGCTCGAACAATTCGGCGCAAGGCTCCGAATTGTTCATCGTGGAAGGCGATTCGGCGGGCGGCTCAGCCAAACAGGCGCGCGACAGAGCGAGTCAGGCGGTGCTGCCGTTGCGGGGCAAGATCCTCAACGTCGCCAACGCCACGCGTGACAAGCTCGCCGGCAACCAGCAGCTCGCCGACCTCGCTCAGGCGCTCGGCTGCGGGACGGGCGTCCACTACAAGGACGGCGAGCTTCGCTACGACAAAGTGATCATCATGACCGATGCCGACGTCGACGGCGCCCACATCGCGTCGCTGCTGATCACCTATTTCTACCGGCAGATGCCCAAGCTGATCGATTCCGGTCACCTTTATCTCGCGGTGCCGCCGCTGTTCCGGCTGACCCAGGGCACCAAATCCATCTATGCCCGCGACGACCGCCACAAGGACGAGTTGATCCGCACCAAGCTCAATGGAAAGGGCAAGATCGAGATCAGCCGGTTCAAGGGCCTCGGCGAGATGCCCATGCGCGATCTCAAGGAGACCACGATGGATCCCTCCAAACGGGCGCTGCTCAAGGTGGTGATCAAGGAGATGGACATCGATGGCACCGCCATCGCGGTGGAACGGCTGATGGGCAACAAACCAGAGGCCCGGTTCGCTTTCATCCAGGAGCGGGCGCCGGCCGCGGGCGATCTCGTCGACATCTGAACCGGCCCCGCATCGGTCTATTTTCATCCGGGCTCGCGATTCGAGCAGGTCCAATCACGAACTGAGCGCTTTTGGCTCGATTTGTCCTGCTTTCGATCTCGCCACGATTGACTCCCGGCGTTTAAGCTCTAGATAGTCGGGATAAAGCGTTGAACAGTCCGCGTGATCTTGGCCAATGAGCGATCGACGTGGGCGCGACCGAAACATCGGCCGCTGTTGTTCCCTTCGTCGCCCTCTCTCACAAGACGTGTAAATGAATTTCAATGAACTCGGCCTGAGCGACAAAGTCCTCAAGGCAATCGAAACTTCCGGCTACACCACGCCGACCCCGATCCAAGAGCAAGCCATTCCTCATGCCCTCGCGGGCCGGGACGTGCTTGGCATCGCGCAGACCGGAACCGGCAAGACCGCCGCCTTCACCCTACCCATGCTGTGCCGGCTCGAACAGGGCAGAGCAAGGGCGCGGATGCCGCGAACCCTCATCCTCGAGCCGACGCGCGAACTAGCGGCGCAGGTGGAGGAGGCCTTCGTGAAATACGGGGCCAACCACAAGATCAACGTGGCCCTTCTGATCGGCGGGGTTTCCTTCGGCGACCAGGAGGTCAAGATCCAGCGCGGGGCGGACGTGCTGATCGCAACACCGGGCCGCCTGCTCGACTTCGCCGAACGCGGCAAGCTGTTGCTGACCGGCATCGAGATCCTGGTTATCGATGAAGCGGACCGCATGCTCGACATGGGCTTCATTCCCGACATCGAGCGCATCTGCAAATTGGTGCCCTTCACCCGGCAGACCTTGTTCTTCTCGGCCACCATGCCGCCCGAGATCACGCGGCTGACCCAGCAGTTTCTGCACAATCCGGTTCGGCTCGAAGTGGCACGGGCCTCGTCCACCATCGAAACCATCACACAGGGGCTGGTGGCCTCGGCGCCGGGCTCGGCCAAACGAGAGACGCTGCGTCAGCTCATTCGCAAGGCCGACAACTTCAAGAACGCCATCATCTTCTCCAATCGCAAGCGGGACGTGGCGATCCTGAGCAAGTCGCTGGAAAAGCATGGCTTCTCGGTCGGCGCGCTGCACGGCGACATGGACCAGCGCGCCCGCACCACCTCGCTCGACGCCTTTCGCAACGGCGAGGTCAGCCTGCTGGTCTGTTCGGACGTCGCGGCTCGCGGCCTCGACATCCCGGACGTCAGCCACGTGTTCAATTTCGATGTGCCGACCCATCCCGAGGACTACGTCCACCGGATCGGACGCACGGGGCGCGCCGGCCGCTCCGGCACCGCGCTGTCGATCGTCACCCGCAGCGACCAGCGCTATATCGACGACATCGAGAAGCTGATCCAACGCAAGATCGAATGGGCGGGCGTGACCCCCGACCAGATCGTCGATCAAGAGGATGACGAAGCTCCGGCGCGCCGTGGGGATCGCGGCGGTCGCGGCTCCCGGCGCGAGGAACGTCCGCGTCGCGAAGAGCGGCCGAGCCGAGGCGAGCGCCCCAGCCGCGACGCCGGAATGGACGCGCAACCCGTCGAGCAGCGCCCGCGTGGCGAGGCGGCTCCGGTCGAGGATCGTCCCCGCCGCGAGCAGAGCCGTGACTCACATCGGGTACCCCGCCCGGTCGGCGACCGGGCGGCCATGGCCGAGCGCAGCACACAGCCCCGGCCCGCCCGCGATCAGGATGCCCCGCGCCGGCGCTATCGCGAAGATGATGACGGACCCGCCGTGATCGGCCTCGGCGACCACGTCCCGTCCTTCCTGCTGCGCCCGGTGAAGGTAAAGGCCTCGACGCCCTAAGATCGAGAGGTCAAGATCAGGGCGCTCTGGCCCCTGATTGGCGCCCTCTCCCGCACGGGAGAAGGGCGCAAAGGGCCCTCCGGCCGACCGCTCGTTCAGCTCAGCGGAGCGCTTCGGCGGCTGCCGCGTTGGCGGGTGTGATCGCAACACTCTCGCCGCAGCCGCAAGCCGAGGTCTGGTTCGGATTCTCGAACACGAACTGCGAGGCGAGCTTGTCGGTGCGAAAGTCCATTCGGGTGCCGAGCAGGAACAGAATGGCCTTGGGATCGATCAGGATGCGGACCCCTTTGTCCTCGACGATCTCGTCGTGCGGCTTGGCGGCCTCGGCGAATTCCATCGTGTAGGACATCCCGGCGCAGCCGCCGTTCTTGACCCCGACCCGCAATCCGAACGGCGTCTGGCTCGCATTGGCCATGATGTCGCGTACCCGGTCGGCCGCGGCGTCGGTCAATGAAACAACTTTGAAGGCCGAAGCGGCCATATGTGCCTCCTGAGACGGGCACTGCCCGCAATCCGTATAGCACCAATCTAGTGGCTTTGCTGCGCCGCGAACAGGGCGGTGAGGCAAGGGCCTCTGCAAAGATGCGAAACGTGTTGGGATCGCTCGCCAGGAGCCCCGCATTTCCAGCATGCGATTTTGGTTCTATGGTGCGGTAACTCAAGCTGGCTGCCCGGCCCCGAGCGGAGACCATCCTCGGTCACCGGGTAGAGCGAAACTGAAACGACCGAAAGATTCGATGTGGCTGAAGTGACGAGAGCAAGGATCGCTAAATTCGGCATCGGACAGGTGGTGAGGCACCGCAAATACCCCTTTCGCGGCGTGATCTACGACGTCGATCCCGTCTTTTCCAACACCGAGGAATGGTGGCTGGCCATCCCGGAAGAAATGCGCCCGCGTAAGGATCAGCCATTCTACCATCTGTTCGCTGAAAACACCGAGACGGAATACGTGGCCTACGTGTCCGAGCAGAATCTTCTTCCCGACACCTCGGGCGAACCGCTGCGCAACGCCCAGGTCGACGACCTGTTCGTGCGCACCGACGATGGTTCCTACAAGGCCAAATCGATGGCGCGAAACTGAGCCCTACGCGTTCGCCTCATTCGGCGGCTGCCGCCTCGGGTTGGCGCAACCCTACGGTCGGGGTGGTTCGGGCGGGCCGGCGCCTGAGGACGAGAAGACGGATCGTCACATAGAAGACGGGCGTGAGGAACAGCCCGAAAAAGGTCACGCCGAGCATGCCGGCAAACACCGCGGTGCCGAGCGCCTGGCGCATCTCCGCCCCGGGACCGGTCGCGACGGCCAGCGGCACGACCCCGAAAATAAAGGCAAAAGCGGTCATCAGGATGGGCCGCAGGCGCAAGCGGCATGCCTCGATCACGGCTGGAATTGGACCCGTGCCGGTCCGCTCCTCGGCGTCGCGCGCGAACTCCACGATCAGGATGGCGTTCTTGGCCGCGAGTCCCACCAGGACCACGAGGCCGATCTGGGTGAGGATGTTGTTGTCCATGCCGCGCAGCATCACCCCGATGAGGGCCGATAACACGCTCATCGGCACGATCAGGATGATGGCGAGCGGCAGCGACCAGCTTTCATACTGCGCCGCCAGGACGAGGAACACGAACAGGACCGAGAGGGCGAAGATCAGGCTGGCACCGCCGCCGGTGGCGCGCTCCTGGAAGGCGAGTTCGGTCCATTGCGTGCTCAATCCGGCCGGCAGCGTCTCCTTGGCCAGCTGTTCCATCGCCTGCAGAGCCTCGCCCGACGAGATGCCAGGCGCCGGGCCGCCCTGCAATGGCACCGAGGTGTACATGTTGTAGCGCTGGATCAGATCGGCGCCGGTCACGAAGCGAACTTCGGCCAGCGTGCCGAGCGGCACCAGAGCGCCATTCGAGGAGCGGACCCGCAGCTGGCTGATGTCGCTTTCGTCCAGCCGGAACTGCTGGTCGGCCTGCGCCCGCACCTGGTAGACGCGGCCGAAGGCATTGAAATCGTTCACGTAGGCGGTGCCGAGGTTGTACTGCAGCGTTTCGAAGATGTTGGCGATCGGGACGTTGAGCACCTGCGCCTTCTGCCGGTCGATCGCCAGATAGATCTGTGGCGAGCCGTTGGAGAAGGTCGTGTAGACGCCCGCGAGCTTGGGGTTGGCCCGCGCCTTGCCCATCAGCTCGTAGGTCGAGGCGAGCACGCGGCCCACGTCGGCCCCGATCCTTTCCTGCACCATCATCTTGAAGCCGCCTGTGGTGCCGATGCCGCGAACCGGGGGCGGCGGCACCACGATGATGAAGGCCTCCTCGATCGGCTGCAGCCGAACGAACAGGTCTTTGATGATCGAGTTCGCGGTCTGGCCCGCTGCGAGCCGCTCCTCGAAGGGCTTGAAGGGCACGAAGACCACGGCCGAATTGGTGGCATTGGTGAAGGTCGCGCCGGAAAAGCCCGCGAAGGCGACGGCGTTGAGGGCGCCCGGCGTCGCCTGCACGATGTCGGAGACGCGCCGCGTCACCGCGTCGGTGCGCGACAGCGATGCGCCGTCGGGCAATTGCACCACCACGATGGCATAGCCCTGATCGAGCGCCGGGATGAAGCCGCTGGGCACATGCATCCCGACCCAGACGGTGCCGGCGAGCAGGCCCGCATAGACGGGCAGCACCAGGAGCTTCCGCCGCACCAAGACCCCGACCGAGGCCGCATAACCGTTCGATGTCCGGTCGAACCCGCGGTTGAACCCACCCGCGAGCCAACCGAAAAACCGGCTCACGGGGTTGCGGGGACGCTCGTGGATTTCATGTGGCTTGAGCAGGATGGCGGCCAGCGCCGGCGAGAGCGTCAGCGAGACGAAGCACGAGATGACGGTGGACACCGCAATGGTCAGTGCGAACTGCTTGTAGAACTGCCCGGTGATGCCGGGCACGAAGGCGGTCGGCACGAAGACGGCGACGAGAACCAGGGCGATGGCCAGCAGCGCGCTGCCGACCTCGTCCATGGTCTTGTGCGCGGACTCCCGTGGTGACAGGCCGGCCGCGATGTTGCGCTCGACATTCTCGACCACCACGATGGCGTCATCCACCACGATGCCGATGGCGAGCACTAGGCCGAACAGGGTCAAGGTGTTGAGCGAGAAGCCGAATGCCGCCATGGCCGCGAAGGTGCCGATCAGCGACACGGGAATGGCGACGATCGGAATCAGCGCCGTGCGCCAGCTCTGCAGAAACACGATGACCACGACGACGACGAGTCCGACGGCCTCGAACAGGGTCTTGTAGACCTCGTTGATCGATTGCCGAATGAACTCGGTCGGATTGTAGACGATGGTATATTGCAGGCCGCGCGGAAAATTCTGCGACAGCCGATCCATCGTGCTGATGATCTCCTTGGCCGAGTCGAGCGCGTTGGTGCCAGGCCGCTGGAAGATCACCAGCGCCACCGCCGGCTTGCCGCCGAGATAGGAGTTGGTCAGATAGTCCTGGGCGCCCAGTTCGACACGCGCGACATCCTGCACCCGCACCAACCGTCCATCGGGCGTCGAGCGGACGATGATGCCACGGAACTGCCGGGGGTCGTCGAACCGGCCCTGGGTCGTCACGGTGAACTGGAAGGCGCTGCCCTTGGTGACGGGCTCCTGGCCCAAGGCGCCGCCCGTGACCTGCACGTTCTGCTCCTGGATGGCTCGGACGACGTCACCCGACGTCATGCCGAAGGCAGCGAGCTTGTCCGGATCGAGCCAAACCCGCAGCGAATATTGCCGCTCGCCGAAGATGGTGAGATCGCCGACGCCATTCAGACGCAGCAGTTCGTCGCGCACGTTGTTGCGCGCGTAGTTGGACACGTAGAGCTGGTCGAACGTGTTGTCGGGCGAGAGCATGTGCACGACCATCATCAGGTCGGGCGAGGATTTCAGCGTGGTGATGCCGAGGCGCTTCACGTCGTCGGGCAGGCGCGGGGTCGCGATGGCGACCCGGTTCTGCACCAGAACTTGCGCGGTATCGAGGTTGGTGCCGAGCTTGAACGTCACCGTGATGGACAGATTGCCGTCGCCCGTCGAATAGGACGACATGTAGATCATGTTCTCGACGCCGTTGATTTCCTGCTCGATCGGGGTCGCCACAGTGGCCGCGACCGTCTTGGCATCGGCCCCAGGATAGCTCGCCCGCACCACGATGGTGGGCGGCGCGATCTCCGGATATTGGGCGATCGGCAGGCCCACGTATGCGATGGCGCCCACGATGACGAGCACCACGGCCAGCACGGTTGCAAAGATCGGTCGTTCGATGAAGGCGTGGGGAAATTTCATGATCGGCCCTAACCGCCCGATGGACCACGCGAGGGCGGCAATTCCGTCATCTTGGGCTCGACCTCGACCCCTGGCCTTACCCGCATGAGGCCGTTGACCACGATGGTTTCGTCACCTTTCAAGCCGTCTCTGATGACGCGGTAGCCGTCGATCCGCGGACCCGTCCGCACCACTTTGACCGCCACCTTGTTGTCCGCGCCAACCACATAGACGATGCGGCGGTCCTGATCGGTGCCGAGCGCCTCGTCGGGCACGAGCACCCCCTTGTAGGCCTGGGTGCCCGCGATACTGATGCGCCCGAACAGACCCGGGGTGAGCGACAGGTCCTTGTTGTCGAAGACCGCACGCCCGCGCATCGTCCCACTGGCCTGATCGAGCCGCACATCGACGAAGTCGATGCGCCCCTTATGGCTCGGCTGGCTCTCGCCCGTCAGCGCCACGGTGACCTCGCGCGAGCCGGCTTTGGTGGCGTCCGAGCCGGACGCGAAGCCGCGCAGATAGTCCAGGAACGATCGTTCGTCGGCGTCGAAGTAAAATTGGATGGGATCGAGCGACACGATGGTGCTGAGCAGCGTCTCGTTCGCATTGATCAGATTGCCGACGGAGACCAAGCGGCGCGAGATGCGGCCGGAAATCGGCGCGCGGATCTCGGTGAATTCCATGTCGAGCTTGGCGCGGCTGAGCGTCGCCTGGGCACGATCCAAGGCCGCCCGCGCCGCGAGCGCGCTCTGCCGGCGCTGATCGGCCACCTGCCCCGTGATATTGCCCGATTTCATGAGCGCGTCGGCGCGTTCGAGATCGCCAGACGCGAAATCGACGCTGGCCTTCGCGGAAGCCACGCTGGCCTGCGCGTCGTCCAGCGTGTCGCGATAGGGTCGCTGGTCGATCGTGAACAGAAGGTCTCCCTGTTTGACGAGGGCGCCGTCGGTGAAGTGCACCTTGTCGAGGTAGCCCGACACGCGGGCGCGGAGATCCACCGTGTCGACCGCATCGAAGCGGCCGATGAAGTCGTCGCGCTCCGTGATGTTCTTGACCACCGGCTTGGCGACTGAAACCGGCGGCGGCGGTGCATTCTGGGCCCAGCCGGTCAGCGGATGCAGCAGAACCGCAACCCAAAGGACGGACGCAACCCGTGCGACCGTGCCCGTTCGTCCTCCACGGCCCGATCCGCTCCATCCCCCGCGAAAGCCTGTCACGATCCCGTCCCTCCTTGTGGCCGCGCCAGGCCAGCGCATACGAAAGATCGTGCCCCGGAAAATAACTCATGTAAACCGCCGCGGCGGGCCCACCGTCTGGACTCGCCGGCATCTTCGACCCGCGGCGCCACGCCGGCCAAAGGCCGGCGCCGTCGTTGCGCCCATGTCGACGTTGTGGTCGGAACCCAGGCCGTCTTTGCAAGGCGAACCACCATCGCACTTACGGGGCCGGCCGGCTAGAGCTTAGCAGGTCGCCGCCGTGTCGCCTGCCCAGACGCGATGCCCCCCGACCTGCCTCACATCGGCGCCTCCGCATGGGCGGCCGCCGTGGATTAGCCGAAGAGGGCGCGGCGAACGGTTTCGAGTTCCGCGACGATCAGGTCCGGCGAGTCGTCGCTCAAGGTCAAAAGACCATAGACTTGGCGATTGTCGAGATATTGCGGAATGTCCTGCTCTCGGGCGTGCTCGGAAAACGCGACATATTCGTGCCGCCCCGTATCGTCGTCGTAACGCAGGCGCGAGAGCACGTCGGCGCGCACCAGATAGGTGCAATGAACGACCGGGACCTCGATGACCCCGGTGATCTCGCGCCATAAAATCTGATCGTAGCGCGACGTCTCCAGATAATAGCCCTTGCCATCGACCGCGGCATGGAAGTTCGCATAGCGCGCCGCTGGATCGACATGGCGCAAAAGCGGCGCCACGATCGGCAGATCCAGCGCGACAAGCTCGCGCAACGTGGGTGGCGCGAGGAAATTGTCGAGGTCGGCGACGAAGTAGTAGGCGCAGCCATGCTCGATCGTCTTGCGCAGGCTCGCGTTGCGGATCGCGGCCAGGACCTTGAACCGCGTGGCGTTCCACTCGTGAACTCCAAACGCTTCGACGGGCTCGCCGACGTCCGCGTCGTCGAATTCGATATGGGCGTAGTCCGCCACGACCCGATCCACCCAGGCGCGCAGGATGTCGCGGGTCCGATCCGTGCTGTTGTTGGTCCTGACATAAAGAACGATCGAGGATTTGGGATAATCCAGCGCCTCGAGGCAGCGCAGATAAAGCCGCAGAACCGGCTCCTTCTGCTTGGCCAGAATGGCGACGAGCACGCGCGGTGCGGGCGAGGTTAGGCGCGATGCGAGTGCCCGCGCCGGCCCCGGAACTGGGGTCCGGTCGGACGGGATCGGCGCTGACGTGTCGGGCAAGGATCCGTCGGGTGCCTCCGTTTCGGCCGAGAGCTTGTCGAGCGCGAAACGCGCATTCTGCACGACGCGCGGTTGCTGGTCCGCCGGCACCTTGCCGCTCGCCAAAGCGCGCAGGCTCGCGTCGAGGCAATCACGGTAGAACCCGGCCCAATAGGCGTTGATGGCGAATTCGTCGAGCGCCCCGTAGTCGTAAATCCAGCGCTCGACGAACAGCCCTTGCGGCGGAACCGGCAGGTCGATCGCGAGGCGCGCGATCGCGTGCCCCCGCTCGTTGTAGCCGAGCGTCCGGCACAGCCGTCCCGCGCCATGCAGCGCCTCGACGCGGGTGGGACAGGCATCGGTTGCGCGCTGGTAGGTGTCCAGGATCTCTTCGGCATCCTGGCCCAGCGCTTCCATCAGGCGAGCGGCCTGAACCAGACTGACGAAAACTTCCTCGCTCCAAAAGCCCATCGTGGCGCGTCGCAGATAGGCTTCGATCGCCTTCCGCGCCTCCCCGCAGTCGCGGTAGCTTTGCGCGAGATAGAAGGTGTAGCGCGACAGCAGGAGCGCATTGGACTCCATTGCAAGCGCGCGCTCCAAAACGGCGGCATCCTTGCGATAGGTCTCCGGATCGCGGCGCCGCGCGCCGTCGCTGATGATGCGGAGCAGCAGGGGCAGATGGCCGCTCGTCCGCGCGGCCTCGCATTCGAGGAATTCGTGGAGCACACCCTCGAAGCGCCATCCCAGCGCCGCCTTCACGATTTGCGGGCGGCGGTAAAGCACGCCGTCCGCATTGATCTCGACCGTATAGGAGTCGGCGTCGAGGTCGGGCAGGCGAAAGTCGGCGGGGATCTCCAAGGCGTCGTCGGCGTCGATGATCAGCGAATAGTCGCCGTGCGGGCGCGCCAGAGCCAGGGATTCGGTCCTGTTGGACGCGAAGTCGCGCCAGGGCCGCTCGTAGAGCGTGCCGGGCAGGTCATCGAAGTGAGCGCGCACGATGTCCTGCGTGCCATCCGTCGAGCCGGTGTCGACGATGACCCAGTGGTCGATCAGGGGACGCACGGAATCGAGGCAGCGCCGGATCACGTGCGCCTCGTTCTTGACGATCATGCAGAGGCAGATCGTCTGGCCGGATGGGGTCATCTCAAGCGATCCTCGACCCGATCGTGACGCCTCGCCCATGACCATAGGAAAGGCTGCGGAGACGATCCTCAGCCACCGAGGCGGCACGGTACGGGACCATCATTGGACGCATGGCGTGTGGTGGATATAGCTGACCCGCGAGCGATGGGAAGCCGACCCGACATAGCGGTCCGGCGTGTCCTTGGGGATCACCCGGCGGCGGCTGAGTTCGGTCAAGCACCGCAAGGTCAGATCGAACGATCCATAGCAGAGATCGGCAACGATGGCCGTCTTTCGCAGCACGTTGGTCGAGATCATCTGCATACGGCGGCAATCTCGGATATAGACCATGTCGAGATCGATGAGTTGGTTGATTCCGGTGAGTGGACCCTGGACTTTGTAGGGATGCATGGGAAGCCGCTTGAGCGTGGCGAAGCCGTGCACCATGAAACCCTGGGCGCGCAGTTCGGCATCGATGTCGCCGAACGTCGGCTGACCCTTGTAGAGGCAGACGAACGGGACCTCGACCTGAAGAATGGAGCAGTCGCTCAGTTTCTTGCGGCCGTTCTGCAGGATCATCAATTCGGATCCCTGCACGTCGATCTTGAGGACGTCGATCCTATCGAGGCCGGCAATATCGTCCAAGCGCGTGGTCGGGACTGCCTGCGGGTTCCCTGCGGCTTGCACGGGCGAGAACGGCGGCTTGGAAAACAGGGTGAACAGGTCATAGCTGGCCTGGTCCGGCTCGAACAACGAGGTCATCCCGCCGGCCGCCAAATGAAGCGCATGCGTGTTTCCATCGCCGAGCGCGTAATTCAAGATGACGTCGCGATCGCCGGCTTTTGCCATCCGGTTCAGTTCGTCGAATTTGGCGGCGTCCGGCTCGAAACTCGTCAGCCGTCCCAGATTGCGGTCCAGCAACGGTCGGTAGAGCTGCTTTTCGCCGAAGAAGGCCGCCCCGACGTCGACGATGGAGATGGACCGTTCGCCGGGCGCCAGATCGGCGAGGATCGACTCATCGTAGGGTGAGTTCACTGCTATGACGCTCCCATGGCGAGACGGAGCCTGGCACGCGATCGCTCGCCCTCGACCGCGAGCCGCGAGCGGTTGCCGGCCGGGTCTATCGGGGGGTGTCGAAGCCCATCACCAGGAACACGACGTTCTTCCACAAATAGCTCCCGCCTTGCGGGAAATAGGTGAAAACCTTGGCGCCCGGGATAGTGAAGGGCGGCTCGTCGAGGCGCAACGGGCGGTAGCCTCCGAAATCGATATCCTGGTTGGCGCCGTCCTGCGGCTCGGTCGAGTTCGTCAGAAGGGCGAAGCGGTATTTCGCGCGAATGGCCGGGATGTAGTCGAGGATGGTGGCGTTCGGCAGATGCTGCAAAACCTCCTTGCACACGAGAAGGTCGCCGCCAGGCAGATCCTCGAGGCCGCGAAACAGCTTGAAGGCGATGTTGGGCCGGGCGTGTCGGGCGCGATTGTTCATGACCACCGAGTCCACGACGTCGAAGCCGGTATAGCTGACGCCGGACCAGTCGATCTGTTTGGAGAATTGCCAATCACCGCAGCCGAGATCGGTCACGCTCCGAACGCGATTGGCTTCGATGAAGCGTTCGAGAAACCCACGATACTCGATCGTGTTCGTCGGTCGTGACCCGGGGCCGGAGCCGCCCGACCACGCGTCCTGCTTGTAGATGGCCTCGAAGGCCTGGTGGATCGATCCGCTTGCGGCCATGACACCCTCGTTGGCTCCGAGCCTCGCTGGCCACAGGATACCCGCGCCTGCCATTTCGACCACCGTGCTCAAAGGACCGGCAGCCAAGACGACAGCCACGCTCCGCGGTTGGCCTGCAGAACGGCCTCGACCTCGGGAGCGCCGAACGCAAAGCCGCGCTCGGCACCGCACGCCACGACCGCCTCGAAAGGCCGCGAACGCGTCCTGCGCCGTCGTCATCCGGCGGCCCACGCCAGCGCGGACGCGAACAGGGCCTCGACCCAGGGGTTGACCAGGGCATCGATCACCAGATGCACGCGATCGGTCGTGCCGTGGTTGGCGACGCTGTGCGGATCGGAAAGGCGCAGGTACCAGGCCGAACCCGGATCGAGGACGATTCTGCGGCGATTGAGCGTGAACACGACCTCGGGATTGGTCGCGATGGGAACGTGGATGCGGACAGCGCCATGCTCGAAGGCGAGATCGAGGTCGACGTGTTCCTTGATGACGGAGCCCGGGCCGAGGCGCATCAGGCGGACCGCCTGAAGCGGGCACGCGAAGACCGCAAGCAGGGCGCGGAAGGCGGGGCAGGCCTCGAGAAAGGGCGTGTCGGTGAAGTCGCGGCACATCGGGTCGGCATAGATCATCATCACCGGATGGATGGCGCCGGCCTTGCCGCGCAGCGGGATCGCGCTCCAGTCGCCCTCGTAATTGTCGGTGACGAAATGGCCGATCCAGTCCCGGCGCGCCATGCGGTCGAGATCGGCCACGAGCGGCGCCGGATCGAAGGCGAGCGGGAGGCGAAGGCGGTCGGGAACCATCATGGCGCCCCGGAGCCCGCGCGATCCGCGCGCCACACCATGGCGACCTGGACCTCCGAGCTGTCGATGGCCCGAAACCCGAGGCGACGATAGAGCCGCAGCGCCCCCGCGTTGCTGGCCGATGCGCAGAGCCGTACCGGCACGCGCGCCGCGCGCGCTTGCTCGAAGGCCGCCATCAGCAAGCCCGTGCCGATGCCGCGCCCGCGCCAGGCGGGCAGCAGCGCGAGGTCGACGAGCGTCAACGCCTCGTTGGTTCGGTCGGTGACGATCCGGCCGATCGGCGCTTCGTCCCAGGTGACGATCTCGAAGCGCGCATCCGGATAACGCGCGCGATAGGTCGCGGTCTGACCAGCGAATTGCTGCCGCAGCAGGGTGTCGCGCATCGGCCCGTCCAGGAAGGCAAAGTCCTCCCCGGGCGGGCGCGAGGCGCAGAAAAGATCGAAGCGGAAGGCCTCGTCGGCCCCTTGCTCGGCCCGTCGACCAACGGTGCCCGTGGTCGACGGGCCATCCGTATCGAGTTTGGACGCCGGCATCGGTCGGCCTGTTGCAACGTCAGTTCCGCGACGGGAAGAGGCCGTTGATACAGATGCAGTAGGTCATGGCCAAAAATGGCTGCATGTTGGCGTGCGGCTGGTTGCCCCCCTGCGGCTGCACGGCAGTCGGCGCGAGGTTCACGGCGTTGGCGGGCGTTCCGGTGAAATAGGTATCGTAGGTCGTGGTGCTGCGCGGCACCGCGGTCTGGGCCAACAAGGCTCCGCTCGGCGAGGGCGCGTTGCCGCTGGCCGCATTGGCCGTAAGGAGATGGTTGTGGGCCGGCATCTGCTGGATCGATAGGGGCACAGACTCGCTGCCGCCGGTTTCGCCCAGGACGCGCGTTGTGAGACCACGCCCTGTGCCGGTGCCGATGGGCACGCATCCCTGCAGGTTCGGAAGCGCGAAATTTTGTACCCCGTCGCCGCCATAATAGGTCCCTATCACGGCAAACAAGGCTGTATACTGACTGATCGACAGCAGTTGACCGCTGCAGGTCATGAAATTGACCGGAGCGAAATTGCCCGCGAACAGCATGATCTGGCCAAGATAGGATTCCATTGTGTGCCCCCCTCAAAATTAAGTCTGCTGGTGATGAGACCGATCCGCGCCGTCAGAGCATAGCATTATGGGCACCGTCGGCATTTATCTGGAAGTATAAGTCTTCTCTTTAAGGGACGGTCGCGTAGCATGATGTCCGGCAAACGGCCCCGGAATCTGTTTTGCTAATTGCCGGACAGCAACGAGCCAACATAGGAATAGACACCATTCGCATTGGCCACGAAGAAGGGGTAGACTGAATAGCTGGGCGGACTCGCGCCGTTTAGGCTTTCCACGACGTTATAGGCATTGGCGAACGTGCCAAGCGGCGGCGCCTGAAGCTGGGTGGTCTGCAGTTGCCCGCCGGCCGTCCCGGCGGAAGTCGCGGTCCAGGCGCCGGAAGCGTTGCTTCCGGTGGCAATCTGCGTCCACCCCACCGGGTAATATTCGTAGAGGAGATCCGTACCGGTTGTGGTGGGCGTCGCCGACGACGATTGGACATAGAGCGAGCCCTCGGGCGCGATGCCGGCCGGCGCCGCGGTTCCCTCGGCAATGGCGAACGAGGAGCCGTTGACGCCGTTGGTGCCGGTCGGACCCTGCGTACCGGTCGCGCCCGTCGCGCCCGTCGCACCGTTCGTTCCGTTGGTGCCGTTCGTTCCATTGGTGCCGGTCGCGCCCGTAGCCCCCGTCGCACCGTTCGTGCCATTCGTTCCATTGGTGCCGGTCGCACCCGTCGCACCATTTGTTCCATTCGTCCCGGCCGCGCCCGTGGCCCCCGTCGCACCATTTGTCCCATTAGTGCCGGCAGCGCCCGTGGCGCCCGTCGCACCATTTGTTCCATTCGTGCCGGCAGCACCAGTCGCGCCCGTCGCGCCGTTCGTCCCATTGGTGCCATTCGTTCCTGCAACACCCTGCGGACCCGTCGCGCCCGTGGCGCCGTTCGTTCCGTTGGTTCCATTCGTTCCAGCGGCGCCCTGCGGGCCAGTCGCGCCCGTCGCGCCGGGGAAGCCTTGCGGGCCGGTGGCGCCCGTAGCCCCCTGGTTCCCCACGAAGCCTTGCGCACCCGTGGCACCGGTCGCCCCGTTCGTCCCGTTGGTGCCATTCGTTCCAGCGATCCCTTGCGCACCGGTGGCACCCGTTGCTCCCGGGAACCCTTGCGGCCCGGCCGCGCCCGTGGCGCCCGTCGCACCCGCGTTGCCCACAAAGCCCTGCGGCCCTGTCGCCCCCGCCGCGCCGGTCGCCCCGTTTACCCCATTCGCTCCGGCAGCACCTGTTGCGCCAGCCGCGCCCGTGCCACCCGTGGCACCATTTGCGCCAGCCACTCCGGTGCCGCCCGTTGCACCCGCCGCGCCGGCGCCGCCTGTCGCGCCGTTTGCTCCGGTCGCGCCGCTAGCCCCCGTCGCGCCTGTGCCGCCGTGAGCCCCGGTCGCGCCCGTCGCGCCATTGGTGCCATTCGCGCCCGTTGCTCCAGTCGCACCCTTGGCCCCTGTGGCGCCTGTCCCGCCCGAGGCTCCCGCGGAGCCTGTCGCACCCGTGCTGCCTGTCGCGCCTGTCGCCCCGGTGGCTCCTGTCGGACCGGGCGGATGGAAGGCGGGATTGAGCCGCACATGCGGCTTTTGACCCAAGGCGGCCAGATCGTCGGCGAGATAGACGGGCGGATCGTCCTCTCTGTGCCGCCGGATCAGCGTCTTGCCGCCAGCGCCGAAGTAGATCTTCAGGCCGCCCAGGAAAGCCCTGTAGTTGTTCTCGCCGATGCGCGCTTCGCCGAATACGGAGATGCCGTTGTCGCTCGCGATCGGCAGCTGGTACTCGGTCTTGAAGTCGACCGACTCCATGCCCATCGAGTAACGCTGGCCGACACTGAGGCGCCAATTGTCCGTCGCGTAATAGGCGAGATCGACCTGGTCGGTGAAGCGCACGTGATTGGCCGAGGCGCCGAACACGAAATTGGCGTTGTTCCGCAGCCCGCCGGTCTCGACGCCCACCAGGGCCTCGATGCTGAACTGCCCGAGATAGGCCTCGCCGGTGACCGCGGCCTTGCCGAAGGTGAAATCATGTTGCGGGCTAAACGGGCTGAGCGGGCCATCGAAATGCCCGACGCTGCCGTAGAGGCCGACCGAGCCGATCCGCGGATCGCGCATGAAGAGGTGGCCGGCCGCGCCCACGAACGTGCCGTTGCCACGCTCGCCGATCAAGCTGTCGGCCTGGAAGCCGAAGAGCTGGCCGATCGGCAGCGTCAGGGCCCCAGCCTGATAGCCCATGGCTTTTGAATTGGTTACGCCTCCCGCGCCCTCGACCTTCACATTGGGGCGGCTGACGGCCTGCACCAGAACCGGCCCATAGCCGCTCGACGGGTCGGGCCCGCGTACGAACACCGGCAGGGGATCGGACGGAGGCACGACCTGAGCAACGTAATCGGCGCGGGGCGGCAGGGTTCCGTAAACGCCCGGCGAGGTCGGTCGCGAAAGGGGAACGGGAGCGACGGGGGCGGGCGGTGCCGGCGGCGCCACGGGCGGACCTTCGGCTGTACTGTCGGGCGACACGGCCTCGGCTTCGACCGTCGGGCGCGGCCGAGCGGCGGTAACGGCGCGAACCGGCTCACCCGGAGCTCTTGCAGGGACCTGATCGCCGCCGTTCCGCCGTTCCGCCAATTCGAGCCGGCGCTTGGTGGCGGCAAGTTCCGCACGGAGACGGTCGAAATCCGACCTCGACCGCGCTGCCTCTTCTTTGGCCTTGGTGTTTTCGGAACGTAGTTTCTGCTGGTCCGCTTTGAGGTCCAGCACCATGCGATAGACGTCCTCGAGCTTGGCGTCTTCCGCGCGGAGCGACGGTGCATAGCAGACAAGCGCCGTTGCTGCCACGCTCATCAGGAGCCTGGATCTCATCTAAACATCCTTCAACTTCGAAGTGAGTCAGACGTGAGTGCAGGAACAGCCACCAACTTGTGGTGAACTCCCTGCTTTCGATCCGCGTCGCCCCCTATCAATTGCGTATTCGGCCGTATTGACGGCTGTATGGCTCGTAATAATCAAACGATCGGGCACCACTGCGCTTCAACCGCGACTAGCGGTGTCGATTTCCAAATCCCGCTCCCAGGCGCCACCCGCGCCTCAAATCTCCTTCAGAGCACGCCGCCGAATAAAGTGTGACGTTGCGAAGACGATTCTTTCAAACCGACCCTAACCGACTCGGCGTTTCTGTGCGATTGCTTCGCTGCCATCATACAACCGCAATTGCGCGTCGAGCGAAAGGACCGAACGGCATGATCAAGCCTCGCGAGGCAAGACAACGAACGTATGTGGCATTTCTGCATCTACAACGTGCATAAGTCAGATGAATGGACGTGCTTTCGACTCTCGGGCGATGCGCCTTGGCTCCTCAGGAAGTGCAGACGTGTGCGCCGATCACCTCGCCTTACGACTTGCGGCAAAGCGAGATCGCAGGCATCTACAGTCCGCAAATCACGTTCGACAGGCGCCCGCATGACAACGATCAGCCCTGAACGGGCCCGTGCCCGGTCAGGGCTCCAGCCGCGCCTGCGCTCGCGGCCGCAACATCGGCGTCCGGCTTGAAGATCGTCAGCTGGAACCTCTTGCGCACGGTCGGGGCAAGGCTCGACGATGTCGTCAAGCTGATCGGGCGTGAGACTCCGGATCTCCTGCTGATGCAGGAGGCGACAAGCATTTTCGACCAATTGCCCGGCCGCGTCGGCGGGCACTATGCCTGGGCTCCGCTGCCGGGGCGCATCCATGGCCTCGGCATGTGGAGCCATTTGCCGTGGCAGCATTCTCCGGTGGTGCGAATCCTGCCGCCAGGATCATTGGTGCAGCGGATCTGCCAGATCGTGACGATTGGCGAAGTGGCGATCGCCAATGTGCATTTGTCCCACGGACAGATGCTCAATCGGCAGCAGTTGCGGGGCATCGCCCGCCTGCTGCCGCCCCATGCCGCCATCCTCGGGGATTTCAACCTCGTGGGCCCGACGATGCTTCGCGGCTTCCGCGACGTTGGTCCGCGACGCTCGACCCACTTGATGGGCGAGATCGTGCCCTTGCGCATCGATCGCTGCCTCGTGCGTGGCCTGACCTGCACGGAGGCCAAGGTCTTGCCACGGGAACGCTCGGATCACCGGCCAATCGCGGTTCGCCTGACCACCGGGCCGATGGAGCTCGAGAGCGTGTTCGTCAGATATAAGGAAGCAGCAGTCTCAGCGCGGCGTCGCGCAGCCGCACTGGCAGGCTTCTCGCGTTGAGGTCACGCAACCGCGTTCTGCAGTGTTGCCGTGAGGTCATGAAGGCGTCGAGCTGATCGGCCAGGTCCGAGTTGTAAACCTCGACGTTCAATTCGAAATTGAGCCTCAGACTGCGCATGTCCCAATTGGCGCTGCCCACCAGGCACCATTGCTTGTCGACGACCATAAGCTTGGAATGATTGAAGGGCTCTGACCCGAGCCAGACGCGAACGCCGTGTTCGAGCAGCGGCCCGATGTGGGCGCGCATGGCGAGGTCGACAAACCGGTGGTTGCTTTTCGTGGGGACGATGACATCCACCCTGACGCCGCGCATTGCGGCGAGCCCCAGTGCGGTCACGAGGTCTT
This sequence comes from uncultured Lichenihabitans sp., assembly GCA_964245915.1. GTDB lineage: Bacteria > Pseudomonadota > Alphaproteobacteria > Rhizobiales > Beijerinckiaceae > Lichenihabitans. The sequence goes on from CAXTOT010000001.1 coordinate 42,448, forward strand.
CACTGGGAAGGAAATAGGGCGTCATCAGCTTGATCGATGTATGCGCGCAGGCGATGGCCTCGAGCAGGACGAATTGGATCTTTTCGAGATCCTGGTCCGGCCCCGAGGAAATCACACGCGCCAAGGCGGGTCCTTTGGCTTCCACGTTCGCAAACCACCTCGCCCCGTCGAGCTCCTCCCCCACCGTGAAGGCCCAGTCCTGGGCAAAAGCGCCCATCAGCTGCGCCACGACAGGCCCTTCGAACAGGAAATGCGTGTCCGACACCGGCCAACGCGGCTTTTCCGCAACAAGGTTTTCGTCCGCGATGTTCAAGCCGCCCGTGAACCCCGCGACCCCATCCACCACTAGGATCTTCTTGTGGCTGCGCAGGTTCAGAAACGGCATGCGCCAGGGCATCGCCGAATGCATGAACAGCGCCACCGGAATGCCGGCGCCGCGCAGGCGACGATAGATCGGAGGAAAGTATCCGCTGCCGATGCCGTCGATCAGGACCCTGACCTCGACGCCCCGCCCTCGCGCCGCCGCCAAGGCCTCGACAAAGCGCAGGCCCACCGCGTCGTCCCGCATGATGTAGGTCGTGAGTGCGATACTCGAGTTCGCCGCGTCGATGGCGGCCAGCATGGCCGGATAGGCCTCGTCACCATCGTGAAACACCGCAACCGCATTTTGGCTTTCGGCGGTGCGCCCCGTGATCCTTCGTACGGCCCGTTCGAGTGGCTTGAGATGGTCGGCGACCTCGTTGTCCGGAAGGCTCGCTGCATCCTTGCGGGCAACACGGGCCTGTCTCACGCGCCGGGCGCGGCGGACGACACGATTGATGCCGAACATAAGGTAAAGAAGCGCCCCCCAGGTCGGCGCCAGCCAGGCCAATCCGATCCACCCGATGCAAGCCGGCACATCGCGCTTGTTGAGAAGAACATGTGCCGTGACAAGGAGGGCCAGGATGAGTCCGAGCGGCGTCGCCACCGGCGCCCAGACCCTGTCCATGCCGGCCAGCAACCATTCCGTGTCTATCGACAAAAGCTGACCGCCCCAAGAATTGTCCCGGACCGATGGATAGGGGCCGGCCGGCCGCAGGTCCAGTGCGGCGGTTCGGTCGGTTTGTCTCTCTATGCGGCTCGGTCGCTGCTCGTAGCGACGGCTTGCAGGTAGCGAAGCGGATCGGCGGACAGAAGCCCGTCGACGTGGCGCGTAATGACGTCGGCGACGCCCGGCTCGTCCGGCAGGTCGGTGCCGAAGATGGCCGAAAGCGCCAGCACCCGCCGGACCAGCGGACCCGCCGAGGGTCCCGTTTCGTCCGCTATGGCGCGAACCGCGGCTGCGAACGGATCGCTCGGTGTCCAATGCGCGCCGAGCGCTGGTGAGGCCTTGGCGAGATAGACGATGAACCCGGCCACCGCGCAGGCCAGCTTGTCGAAAGACCGCCCCTGCCGAAGACGGTCGCGCATGGGATTGAGCAATCGCTGCACGATCTTCTGTGAACCATCTGTCGCGATCTGGTAATTGGTGTGCCGGATCGCCGTGTTGCGGAGCCGCTCCAGCGATAGGTTGATGTAAGCTCCCGCTTCCATGCCGGGCACGGAGGGAAGCGTCGTGGCGGTCTCCTCCTCCAGCATGCGTCGGACGAGACGTGCCAGCACGGGATGGCGGGCGTCCTCGAAGGTGTAATCGAGCCCCAGGATGGCGCCCAGCGTGCAAAACGCCGATTGCGCCCCGTTGAGCACGCGCATTTTGATAAGTTCGTGGCCCCCAACGTCGGGCGCAAATTCCGCGCCCGCCAGATCCCAGGGCGGGCGCGGGCCGGCAAAGCGATCTTCGATCACCCACTGGCGAAAGGGTTCGCCCACCACGCAGGCGCGATCTTCGAGGCCGATGGCAGCTGCGATCCGTTCGATATCGGCCGGGATGGTGGCGGGCACGATGCGGTCCACCATGGTGGATGGAAAGGTGACATGGTCCGTGATCCAGGATCCGAGATCGCGGGAATGGACTGACGCGAGCGCCTGGACCACACCGCGCAGGACAGCCCCGTTCGACGGGATATTGTCGCAGCTGATCAGGGTCAGCGGGCCGGCGGCTCGTGCTCTGCGCTGCTCGAGCGCCACGACAAGAAAGCCGGGAAGCGAGCGCGGCGCGCCCGGATTCGCGAGGTCGTGGAGAATGTCGGGATTCGACTCATCGAGGGAACCGGTCGCCGGGATGTGGCAATAGCCCTTTTCAGTCACCGTCATGGTCACGACCCCGATCCTCGGGTCGGCGATGACGTCGAGCGCATGCGCTAGAGCGCTCTCGGCATCGATCACGCCGCGGATGCAGCCGATTAGCCGCCGCTCCGGCTCGGCGCCATCCTGATGCAGGCTGCGCGTGAACAGGCCGTCCTGAATGCCCAGCATGGGTTTTAGGGCCGGCGGGCGCAGATTGATGCCGAGCACGCCCCAAGGGCCAACCCGACGTTCCAACATGTCGTCGGTGAATTCGGCTTGATGACAGCGGTGGAATGCGCCCACGCCGAGATGCGCCATGCCGATCGCCAGCTGGCCGCGATCGTATCCCGGCCGTCGCACGGCGGCGTGGAGTCCGGACAAAGTGGAGGCATTCAACCGCTTCACACAGGGGTCCTTCGCGCTCGTTGCAACCCGCTTCCTCAATGGCCAAGCGCGGACGCGGTCTCTGCGGTGGACCCCTCATCCGTCGCCTCGCGACACCTTCTCCCGCAAGGGGAGAAGGGAGTGCGAACTGTCCAAGGTGCCGGGTTTATCCAGCCCCACCGAGCAGCGCCGACACCCAGGCGCCATTGGCATGGCTCGAGGCAACCGCGGCTTCGATGAAGCGGATGCCTTTCGCGCCGTCGAGCACGGTCGGCACGGAGGCCAACACCAGGGGGTCGGGTGCGAGGCCCGCGCGCCGCGCCTGGATCAGGCTGGCGGCGTCCCGATAAAGGTTGGCGAAGCCCTCGATATAACCCTCGGGATGGCCGGCGGGCATGCGCGACACCCGCGTGGCGGCCGGCGTATTGCCGGGTCCGCCGCGCACCAGGGTGCGGGACGGTTCGCCGTAAGGCGTGAAGCGCAGGATCTCGGGCGTTTCCCCGAACCATTCGAGACCGGCTTTCTCGCCATAGACCTTGAGCGACAGGGAATTGGCATTGCCCGGCGCGACCTGGCTCGCCATCAGCACGCCCTTGGCGCCGCCCTGGTAGCGCAGCAGCACGTGGGCATTGTCGTCGAGCCTGCGGCCGGGCACGAAGGTAGTGAGTTCGGCCGCGACCTCCGCGAGATCGAGCCCGGTCACGAAAGCCGCGAGATTGTGGGCATGAACCCCGATGTCGGCGAGACAGGCCGAGGCGCCGGCGCGCGCCGGGTCGGTGCGCCACTCGGCCTGTTTGTGGCCTTCGCCGTCGATCGGCAGCGTGAGCCAATCCTGGATATAGGCTGCGTGAACGAGCCGGATAGTGCCGAGTTCGCCCGAAGCGATCATCTCCCGGGCCTGCCGCACCATGGCATATCCGGTGTTGTTGAGCGTCACCGCGAAGACGAGGCCGCTTTCGCGAGCGAGCCGGACGAGGTCCTGCGCTTCCGCCATGGTGGTCGACAGCGGCTTGTCACAGATGACGTCGATGCCGGCCACGAGAAACGCCTTGGCGATCGGGTAATGCAGATGGTTGGGCGTGACGATGACCACGGCCTCGATTCCGTCCGGCCGGGCGGCTTCGCGCGTCGCCATCTCGGCGAACCCAGCATAGATCCGGTCGGGCGCGAGGCCGAGTTCGGCCCCGGAGGCCCGCGCATTCTCCTCGTTGGCCGAGAGGGCTCCGGCCACCAGCTCGCATTGATCGTCGAGCCGCGCCGCGAAACGATGCACCGCACCGATGAAGGCCCCGCGTCCGCCCCCCACCATGCCGAAGCGGAGGCGCCGGCGTGCCCCCAACCCGTCGCCTGTCGCATAGACCATGGCGGCTAACCCCTGATGCCGAGAAGGGCGCGGTTGGTGGCCGCGTCCGCATGGGTGGTGGCGAAATCGTCGAAGACGCGATCGGTCACCTGAATGATGTGGTCGGCGATGAATTTGGCGCCGTTCTTCGCCGCCACCTCCGGATGTTCGAGGCAGCATTCCCACTCGTAGACGGCCCAGCCCGCGAAATCGTAGCCCGCGAGCTTGGAGAAGATGCCGCCGAAATCCACCTGGCCATGACCGAGCGAACGGTCGCGCGCGGCGCGCTCGAGCCAGGTCTTGTAGCCGCCCAACATGCCCTGCTTGGCGGTCGGGTTGAACTCGGCATCCTTGACGTGAAACATCTTGATGCGTTCGTGGAAGGCATCGATGAAGCCGAGGTAATCCATCCCCTGTTTGATGAAATGGCTGGCATCGTAATTGATATGGCAGCGCGGATGGTTGCCGACCGCGGCCAGGAACATCTCGAAAGTGTCGCCGTCGAAGATGTCCTCGGTGGGATGGATCTCGTAGCAAAGATCGACGCCGGCCTCGTCGTAGGCGTTCAGAATTGGGGTCCAGCGGCGCGCCTGTTCGGCGAAACATTCCTCGATCAGCCCGGCCGGCCGCTGCGGATAGGGATAGAAATAGGGCCAGGCCAGCGAGCCCGAAAAGGTGACGTGCTCGGTGAGGCCGAACCGCTTCGACACCCTGGCCGCCTTGGTGACCTGATCGGCCGCCCACAGCCGGCGCTTTTCCGGGTTTCCCCGCACGTGTTCTGGGGCCTGCCCGTCGAACATCGCGTCATAGGCGGGATGGACCGACACCATCTGGCCCTGGAAATGCGTGGACAATTCCGTGATCGCGATGCCGATGTCGGACAGTTGGCCCTTGATCTCGTCGCAGTAGGTTTCGCTCTCCGCCGCCTTGTCGAGATCGAACAACCGCTTGTCCCAGCTCGGAATCTGGATGCCCTCGTAGCCGTAATCCTTGGCCCAGCGCGCGATGCCGAGGAGCGAATTGTGGGGCGGCACATCGCGCGCGAACTGCGCGAGAAACAGGCCGGGTCCCTTGATGGTTCGCATGATGCGTCTCCCCCGTTCGATCGCCGTCTTCGCTTCGCGGCGCCCGACACATTGCCAAAATGATCCTGTTTGTCACGCTTCGTCAGCAGCGGGGCTTCGAATCGCCCCGACAATGCGGACTTGGCGGTCGACTTCGCCCATGGGGGTCGCGGTCGACCCGTCCCTGATGGTAGGCGTTGCGCCAACGCGGCCGGCGGCCGATCCCCAAAGAGGCAAAGATGTCGACCAGCTTTTCTCCATCGGCGGCCGTTCTCGTGACCGGAGCTTGCGGCAATCTCGGCCGCAAGATCGTCGAGGCGCTCGCCAGAACCGAATGGTGCCACCGCATCGTCGGGGTCGACCTTCGGGCCGACCGCGCCGCGTTCCCGGGGGCCGCGCTCGAAAGGCTGACGCTCGTCGAAGGCGACCTGACCGATCCTCTGGGATCGTGGCGGGATGCGCTGGCCGGCATCGATGCGGTCGTGCACTTCGCGGCCCTGAACCCCAATGTGGACGCCACCTGGGCCGAGGCCGCGACCTCATTCGACATGACCGCGAACCTCGGTCTGGCGGCACTGCAGCATGGGGTGAAACGATTCGTCTTCGCCTCCTCGAACCATGTGATGGGCGGCTACAAGGACGCGCCACTCGCGGCCGCAATGGGCGCGGGACGGCTCACCACGGCCATCGACCCGGCACCGGGCACGCGATGGAACGATGGCACTGAGATCCAGGATTCCACCGCTTATGCAACCGCCAAGCTGATGGGCGAGCGGTTCGTGACGGCATTGGCGGCGCAACCGGGGGGACGTCTCACCGGGGTCAGCGTGCGGATCGGCTGGGCTCAGCCGGGCGCCAACCAGGCCAAAACCATCAGCCATGCCGGCTCGACGCTCGGCGGCTTTCCGAAGGCCGAGACCGACGACGCCAAGCGGGACCTGCGCTGGTTCCGCAACATGTGGCTCGCCAACGCGGATCTCGAAGCCATTTTTCTGGCCGCCATTCACGCCGATCCGGCGTCCTGGCCGACGCCCGCCATCGTGGTGAACGGCATGTCGGGCAATCGCGCCATGGACTGGGACATCGAGACTGCCCGCCAGTGGCTCGGCTACGTCCCCGCGCACGACCTTTACGTCGAACTCGGCTGACACCGCGGCGCCCATCCCGATCCCACGTTCAGCCGCGGTGCGGATCGGGTTTGGGTTCGTCATCCCTCACCGGGAGGTTGGTCTCCCACAGCGTGTTGGCCCCCTCGATCGGCGGCCGGCCGGGCTCGCCCGGACGGCCTGCTGCGTCAGCCTGCCCGCTTGGCCGAGATCCTTCGACCGCGATGGCTGCCGGTTCAGGGCGGTTCAGCCGTTCCCGCAGGGCCGTGACGAGAGCCTGAGCGTCGCCGCTCGGCTGCTCTAGCTCGCGCAGGCAGCGTTCGAGCAAGCTTTGGTCGCTGGCCATGTCACGGCCTCCTTCTTGGCTGTCCAGTCATCCAAAGCGTCCTCAGGCGCTCAAACGCTGCTCCTGTTGGCGCGCCTGCGGGGGCTTGTGGAACTTGCCGTCCTTCATGATGGCCAGGATGCGATCGTGGTCCTGCAGAATCCGCACGTTGGCGATGGGATCGCCGTCGACGAGCAGCATGTCGGCCAGAAAGCCTTCCTTGATCATGCCGAGTTCCTCGCCCATGCCCATGATCTGGCCGCCAAGCTTGGTGCCCGCCATGATGGCGTCCATGGGCGAGAAGCCCAGCAGGTCGACGAAATATTCGATGTCCTTGGCGTTGGTGCCCTGCGGGGTCCAGGCGAAGCCGTAGTCGCCGCCGATCAGCACGCGGATGCCGCGCTTGTGCATCTTCTTGACCGTCTCCACCGCCATTTCGAGCTCGCGCTCATAGAGCATCGAGATGCGGGAGCCTGGCTTGATGCCGTAATCGCCGGCATTGCGCGCGGTGCCGATCAGCCAGGCCAGCGCGGGCGCCACGAAATGCTTCTCCTTGTTGGCCTCGAGAAGATCGAGCGCTTCCTCGTCCGCAAAGGAGGCGTGGTAGATGTTGTCGATGCCGTGCCGGATGCATTGCTTGACCGACTCGGACGAGCGCGCATGCGCGGCGAGCACGAGGCCACGCGCCTTGGCCTCCTTGGACGCCATCGCGACTTCCTCCTCGGACATCGGCGTGTCCTCGGCGCGCGTTCCGGTGATCTCCTCGCCCGAGAGGTTGAGCTTGATCGAATCGACACCGTATTTGATCAACGTGCGCACCGTGCGGCGCACTTCCTCGGGGCCCGACACCACGATGCCGAGGTTGAGGCCTTCATGCGGGATGTGGGAGGGCGCCGAATCGCCCAGGCCGCCTACCGTGGTGATCTCGGGTCCAGCCGCCGTATAGCGCGGCCCCGGCACCTTGCCGGCATTGATGAAATTGCGGATCACCACGTCGAGCCGGGGTTTTGCGGCCGCGGCCCCACGCCCGGCCGTGAACCCGGCGTCGAGCACGAGCTTTGCCATCTCGGCCGTCACCAGGATGTGTTCCTCGGGCGGCATCATCTGGATCGGGTCGATTCCCGGCGCATTGTTCCACGACAGATGCAAATGGGCGTCGATCATCCCCGGCATCAGGGTGGCGCCGCCGCCGTCCACTTTGGCGGGGGGCGGGCCGCTCGGACCCTCGGGGCGCGTCGTGCCGCGCGTGATCTGCTTGATGCGGTTGCCCTGGACCAGCACTTCCCCGCTGTAGGGCATCTCGCCCGTACCGTCGAGGATTCGCACATTGGTGAACAGGACGGATTCGGGCTGGCGCCCGTTGCTGTTCCACTGAGAACCGTTGGTCATGGTTTCCTCCCTAGACGATGGCGTGTGGCGGTGATGAGCTCGCCCTCTTGGCGGGGCTTTTGGTCGAGTGATCGATGGCAGCAAAATGCGCCCGCCTGACGGTGCGCTAGCCGATGCTGCTGAAAAACTCCGTCAGCTTGGCGGTGCAGACCTCGGGCCGTTCGATCGTGGCCCAATGGCCGCTTTGCTCGATGATGGCGACCTTAGCGCCTTTGATGCGCTCGCCCAAGGCTTGCACCGCGGCGGGCGAGGCCGTTCCGTCGCTGTCGCCTGTCAGCAGCAGGGTCGGGGCCGCAATGCGGGCATGATCCACGGCGCGAGCGGCCGCCAAAGCCTCGCAATGGCGCGCATAGCCTTCCGGGTCCTGGCGCATGATCGATTCACGCACGAAGGCCACGGCGGCCGGACGCGAAGCCTTGGTTTCGGGCGACAAGCCGCCCACGATGATCTGATCTGCGATCGGCAACATGCCGTCGGTCCGGGCCAGTTTGGCGCGGCCACCGAGGCCCGTCCGCATGGCGTCGGACGGCTCGAGGATCGGTCCGAACAGCAGCAGCGAAGCGACGAGATCGGGCCGTTCGGCCGCGATATGCTGGCACACGATGGTGCCCATCGAATGCCCGACCAAATGGGCGCGGGTCACGCCGAGTTCGGCCGCGACCCGGAGCACCGCATCGGCGAAAGCCTGCATGGAGAGCGGGCCTTGCGGGACGCACGAACGCGCCGCGCCCGGAAGGTCCAGCCGAATGGCGCGGTAGCCCTGCAGCGCCCCCATCTGGGGCTGGAACGTGTTGGAAGAGCCGCCGAGGCCATGCACCAGGATGACGGCCGCGCCCTCACCCGCGACCTCGACCGCCATGCCGTCGATCAGAACCGTGCTCATGCCGCGATCTCCTCGAAGCTGTTCTGAAGCGCCCCGATCCCGTCGATCTCGACGCGCACCACATCGCCGCCCTTCAGGTAGCGCGGCGGCTTGAATCCGATTCCCACGCCGGCGGGCGTCCCGGTGGCGATCACGTCGCCGGGATAGAGCGTCAAACCCGCCGACAACGTCTCGATGATGGTCGGGATATCGAAGATGAGCAGGTTGGTGTTCGAGTTCTGGCGAAGCTCGCCGTTGACGAAGCAGCGGATGCCGGTGTCGGCGATATCGAGCTCGTCCTTGGAGACGGCCCAGGGCCCCATGGGGCAGAAGGTGTCCTGCGACTTGCCCACCAGCCACTGGCTGTAGCGGCCCTGTAGGTCGCGGGCTGTCACATCGTTGATGATCGTGTAGCCCCACACATAATCGAAGGCGTCGGCCTTGCTGATGCCGCGCCCCGTCTTGCCGATGATCACCGCCAGTTCCGCTTCGTAGTCGATCGCAGTCGAAACTTTGGGATCGATGCGAACCGGCGTCTCGGCCGCCACGACGCATTCGGGCACCTTGGAGAAGATGATGGGTTCCTTCGGCACCGCGCCCTTGTCGGCGCTGGAATCGAAGCCGCTGCCCGCGAATTCATGGGCGTGGTCGTGATAGTTCTTGCCGACGCAGAAGATGTTGCGGCGCGGTTCGGGGATCGGCGCCTGCAGGGTCACGTCGGAAAGCGGGATGGGGCTCAACCGCTTCGGCAGCGACCCAGCCCCGGCTTCGATCAGCGGCACGATACCGCGCTTGGCCTGCTCGGCGGACAGCTCGAAGGGCGCGATCGTCTGCGCCTCGAGGTCGACCAGACCCACCCGCCGTTCGCCGCGCTGCGAAAATGTAGCCAAGCGCATGTCGTTCTCTCCCGGACGCTTCGTTCCACCCATTGGCGCAACTTAAACCCATAATTGGTCTACAGCAAGTCGCCTAGCACAAGAGCGCACGCCGCTAGTGCGGCGCTGTGGATCGTGCTATTCCAGCGAAAGTTGGATCAGGTAGGTAGACCCATGTCCCGTCCCGTCGCGACACAGATCGCGGAAACCCTGAAGAGCCGCATCGACGCGGGTGAATGGCTGGACAGCCGTATTCCCGCGGAACGCGATCTCGCGGAGGATTTCGGGGTCGCGCGCAATACGATCCGGCGCGCCATGGCGCTCCTGCAGCAGGATGGTTCCATCTCGCGCCATGTGGGACGCGGGACGTTCATCACGCCCGAAAACGACGCTTTCGGGGCCGTCATCGCCCGGATGCGGAACGCCAGCCCGGCCGACATGATGGAAGTCCGCATGATGCTGGAGCCCAACGCGGCCGCCATCGCGGCCACGACCGCCAGCGGTTCGCAGTTGGAGGCCGTCGAAGAGGCCCATCGCAGAGCCCTCCAGACCACCGACATGCCGAGCTTCGAACATTGGGACGCGGAATTCCACCACCGCATCTTCGCCTGTTCGCGCAACGACCTGTTCAAGGAAATGCATAATCTGCTCCGCGCCTTGCGCAATCAGCACGCCTGGTTCGAGATGAAGAAACGATCCTTCTCGGAGCAGCGGCGCGGGCTCTATTGTTCGGAACACGCGACCCTGGTGGAAGCCTTGATGCGACGCGACCCGGACGGGGCCGAACGCGCAATGGTGGCCCATCTGCGGACCGTCAGGGTCAACCTGCTCGGCCGCTGACGCCCTTTGACCTACTTGAGTTTGTACTCGACCGTGACCAGCCGTGCGCGGCTGGATATATGGGCCAGCGCATCGGCCCCGGACGCCTCGCCGGCATCGGACGCGAAGGCGGCCTGCATGGCGGCCTCGTCCTTGAAGTAGAGTTCGTTGACGGCGTCGTAGGGGTTGTCGGAAGAATCCGTCTCGGGAATGTTGACCACGAACCGGTCGAGGCCCGTCATGGCGCGGGCGAAATTGACATGTTCTTCGGTGAGCCAGTGACGGAATTCGTCTAGGCTCATGCCTTCCTTGCGTTTCATCATCGAGAGAACTTTGATCATGGAGCGTCCTTTCGCACCCGCGTGCACGGGGGCCGCATAGCGGGCCAAGCGGGCTTCGTGGCTGAGACGAGGTTAGCGGGGTGGGCCAGGGTCGCTTATCGCGGGGTCTGATTCCTGGAAAACCGTCGGAGACTGGGCCAAGCGGCGGCTTTAGGATCGCGTCCTGTCGCGGTCGACCCTTGCACCCAGAACGGATGATCCATGAGCAGATTGGAGATCGTCGATGCCCACCACCACATATGGCGGCAAGCCGATCAGCCCTGGCTGAACGGCCCCATCGTGCCGCGCATTTTCGGCCCCTACGAACCGATCCGGCGCGACTATCCGATCGACGAATATCTGCGCGACATCAAGGACAGCGGCGTCGTGGCCTCCGTCTACGTCCAGACCAACTGGGACGTTTCGCGCAGCCTCGAGGAAGTTGCCTGGGTGCAGTCGGTCGCCGACGCCCATGGCTGGCCGCACGCCATCGTGGGTTTTGCGGATCTCGCCAAAGACGACGTGGGCGGCAAGCTCGACGCCATGGAGCGGCATCCGCTGCTAAAGGGCATTCGCCAGCAGGTCCATTGGCACGAAAACCCGCAATATCGGTTCGCGCCCCGGCCGGACGTGATCGCAGACGCGGACTGGCGGAAGGGCTTGGCCGAGCTCGCGCCACGCGCCCTGCTGTTCGAACTGCAGGTCTTCACCTCGCAGATGGCGGCGGGGGCCGAACTCGCGCGGGCCTTCCCGGATACCACCTTCGTGCTGGAACATGCGGGCATGCTGGAGGACACGAGCCCGGCCGGTTGGGCGGCTTGGCGGACCGGCATGCGCGTCTTGGCCGATTGCCCGAACGTGTTCGTGAAACTGTCCGGCCTCGGCACTTTCGTGCATAGGGCCTCCATCGACGACATCCAGCCGATCGTCAGCGAGACCGTGTCGTTTTTCGGCGCCGCACGGTGCGTCTGGGGCTCGAACTTCCCGATCGAGAAGCTGTGGACCGACTACACCAGCCTAGTGGACATCCTTCGTCGGGCAGTGTCGCACCTGCCCACGAGCGAACAAAGGCAGATCTTGTCCGAGACGGCGGTGCGGCTGTACCGGTTGCACGGCTGATCAGCCCGGATTCACCAGCCGCAACGGGCGCGTCCCGATCGGCGCACCCGTTGCAGCATCAATTACGACAGGATCGATGGCCGCCCCGGTCTCGACGTCGATGAGGCGGTTCAATTCACCCCCACCATTGTGGCGGCGACCCCAAGCCCCAATGGCCTGCAGGACAGGCAGGAAGTCTCGTCCTGCCTCGGTGATCAGATATTCGTCCCGCGGCGGCCGTTCGCTGTAGCTGCTTTTCGCCAGCAGCCCCGCTTCGGTGAGGTTTTTCAGACGCCGCGCCAGGATGTTGGGCGCGATGCCCAGGCTGGCACGGAACTGGTCGAAGCGTGTCAGGCCCAAGCCGGCGTCGCGCAGGATCAGCATGCTCCAGGCATCACCCACCATCGCGAGACCGCGCCCGATCGGACAGGGGCCGGCGGAATATTTGTCTATGTCCATTGCATTATGAAAGTTACGTGAGTGTTTCTTTGAAAGCGAACTGAGTGCCGCTGCGCAAGCAGATCGACCATGGCCAAGTGCAAAGTTACAGCCCTGGTGAGGTGGGCGTCTACGGGCATCGGCGGCGTCTACGCGACCCGCATCGCGAACCGCGGACACGACCTGATCCCCGTGGCCGGGGAGGTCGCAAGATGGAGGCATTGATCACCAGGCTCCGAACGGAAGACGGCCACACCGTCGAGGCGTTCCTAGCAGATCTCCAATTTGGTTGGGGTCTCAGTTTGAATTCCGGTGAGACCCAAAGCGGTCGTTCGCTCGCCACACATGAACGGCGTCCACGATTACCAAAAAGTCGGCGCCAGCCGGTAGCCTACACGGGCGCGATAGGCGTCGTAGCCGGGGAGGTTTGCGGCCAGGAAGGTCTCCTCGCGCAGCACTCGCCATACGAGGACTGGGACGAGCAGGACAGCCGGGATCAGGCCCCACCATGAGCCAAGCGCCGGGGGGATGCCGGCGATCATGACGAGCGCGCCAGCGTACATAGGGTGGCGCACGACGGCGTAGGGACCGCTGTCGATGACGTGTTGGCCCTCGGCGATCTCGATGGTTCCCGCAGTGAACGTATTCTCCCGGAAGGTGAGGAACACAATGAGGAAGCCGATGGCAATCATCCCGTCGCCGGCGAGGGAAACGGCGAAAGGTACATGGGACCAGCCCAAACGTCTGTCGAGTCCCGGCACGGCGAAGGTCGACAGGAAGGCGAGCCCCGCGAAGCCCTGGATAACGTTCTGCATCGGATCCGGCTCCGTGCCTGGCCAAGCCTTCAATCGCCGTTCCAGCAGCGCCTTGTCGCAGAACCAGAGCCAGAGGGTGATGATCCCGGCGCTCCAAAGAACATCGCCAGCATTAGCCACGCGCGCCCGTCCTTCAGCGTCCCCGACAAACCGAAGAGCGCGCTCGCGATGACCAAAAACAGGAAGACGAGGCCAATAACGGCGCGCGCCAGCAGCATGCCACATTGTCCCGCTTTGGACCGCGAAGTCCAGGGACCGGGCCGGTCGTCCGCGACCGCCTGGGAGATCCACGGTCGGCTCCATCCAGTCGGCGACTTTCCGCCCGTTTCGGAAATCGAGCCGCGACACTGCCCGGCTGGGCGCTGAGGCGAATGTTGAGATATGCGTGGTCCGACGTTACTGCCCGACCCCGGTCGAGCCCTCTGGTCCGCTGAGGCCGATCGCATGGCCGGGGTTCCAGCTGGACATCACCGCCCCGCCCGCCGTCTCGGCCGCGCAGCCTCGCCCTCTTGGGTCAGGGCACAACGGTAGGCGCTTGGCGCGACCCCGGTATGCTGGCGAAAGAAGCGGGTGAAATTGCCCTGGGCGTTGAAGCCGAGATTGCTCGCCACGGCGGTCAGGCTTTCGCCGGACTCGCGCATCTGATGCACCGCCTCCTCGAGGCGCAGCGAATTCCAGAACATGCCCGGCGTGAGGTCGTATTCGTCGCGAAAGATCGAGAAGAAATGCGGGCGGGAGAGGCCCGAGGCGCGCGCCACCGTCTCCATGTCAAGGCCACGCGCCATATTCTCGCGCATCAGCGAGACCGCCTTGCGGAGCCGAAAATCGCGCGCCTTGCGGGTCCGCTGAGCCACCTCGATGCTGCCGTCCCGGCAGGCCCCGAGGGCGCCGCGCAGGAAGGCCATGAGCGCGCAATCGAGTTCGATGGCATCGACCGAGCCGTCGAGCAGCATGTCGGCCAAGGCCCAGAGTTCCTCGCGCAAGCTGGGCGAGATCGACAGGTCGAGATGGGCGAAATCCCTCGGCAGATCCGATGGCAGCACTTTTACGAGCCAATCGGGATCGAGATAGAAGGAAAGGCTCTGGGCTGGCTCGCCCTCGTCCAAAACTTTTAGGCAGTGCGGCACGAGAGCGTTGATGACGGCAGCTTTCTCGCGGTCGTGGCCGACCGGCCGACCGTTGAGGCTCAAGGCCGCCGGCGCTCCCGACAGCCAGAAACTTACATTCGCGCTGGAATGCACATGGGTGACGAGCTCGCTCGTGAGCTCCAGGACGGAGACATGCCCGAACGGTCCGTGATGGACGCGATAGAGCTTCGACACCCGTTCCTCCCCCGATCAAGCAGCTCCGTGGCGGCTCCACGGCCAAGAGACACCATAAGGACGATGACATCAACGTTGCACCGCAACGCTCCTCCGCAAAACCAGATCGGGCGATAAGCGGGTGCGCCGGTCTTCGCTAACATCTGGGTCAGTTCTGCGGTCGCCGCGCTCCTCTGCCGATGCAATTTGCGAATACGCAACTCGGTTCATTTTGAGGAACAGGCAAACGGGCCGGCCAGCCGGCGGGGAAACGATGGGACTTGCCTACAAGCGCTTCGACGACACGGGAACTGCCTCTTCATTCCTTGCGCGGACGCGGGATGCCCGGACGCTGGGTGGCGGCACGCTGCTGGTGCGCCACGTCAACGAGGGCGACGTTTCGATCGGCACCTACGTCCGGCTGACCGATCCTGCCCTCAAACGGATCGACGTTTCGAGCGACACGATTCGCCTCGGCCCCGCGGTCACCATGGCGCAGATCGAACGAGAGCCGGAGCTCGGGTTCTTGGCACCCGTGGCCCGGGTCGTGGGCGGGCCCGCGGTCCGCGCAGCCGCCACCATCGGTGGCAACCTTTTCGCGCCCAGCCCCTACGGTGATTTCGGGGTCGCGTTGCTGGCGCTCGATGCTTCGGTGGAAGTGCTCGGCGCGAACGGGGCGGGCGACCTGCCGCTCGGGGTGTTTTTCGCTGGCCGCGATCTCCTCTCACCCGAGACGATCGTCACAGCGGTCTCGTTCAAGCGCCCGCCCCCGGAGAGCTTTCGCTTCCTCAAGGTCAGCCGGGTCAAGCCGAAGGGCGCCGCGGTTCTCTCCATCGCGTCCGTGCTGGAAGTAGCGGACGGGCGGGTCGCGCACATACGCATCGCTCTTGGCGCGATGGCCAAGACCCCGATGCGGGCCCGCGCCTTGGAGCAGGCCCTGACTGGGACGTCCCTGACCGAACCGGACCTGGCCCGCGCGCTGTCCACCGCCCTCGAAGGCACCACCCCGGCGTCCGATGCCGTGGCGAGCTCCTGGTACCGCGGCGCCGTGCTGCCCGTACATCTGCGACGCCTGCTGCTCGCCACTTCGTGAGACCCGCCATGACCAAAGTGCCCGTGCAATTCACCCATAACGGCGACGAAAAAGCCGAATTCATCGAGAGCGGCACCACGCTCCTCAACCTGCTGCGCGACAAGATCGGCGACCTCACGCCCAAGGTCGGCTGCCTGCAGGGAACCTGCGGCAGTTGCACGGTGCTGGTCGATGGCGAGCCACGCCTCGCCTGCATCACCCTGGCCGAGGATTGCGGGGGCGTCGCCATCGACACGGTTGCGGGCCTGCCGATGGGCGCCGCTCTGCATCCGCTCCAACAAGCCTTCATGGATCATTTCGCGGCGCAGTGCGGCTTCTGCACCCCTGGCATGCTGATGGCCGCCAAAGCCTTGCTCGACCGGGAGGCCAGCCCTGGCCGCGACGAGATCCTGGAGGCGCTCAGCGGCAACGTTTGCCGCTGCACCGGCTATGAGCCGATCGTGCAAGCGGTTCTTTCCGTCGCTCGGCAAGGCGCCTCGCGCATAATGCCCGAACGGGGAGCCGCCTGATGGACATTCGCAAGAGCTATTTTGCGGACGAGCGCAGCGACGATCTCAAGGAGATCGGCCAGTCGCGGCAGCGCTCGGATGCGCTCGGCCATACCAAAGGCATCACGCCTTTCTACGCCGACCGGACAATCCCCGGTCTGCTGCACATCCGCATGGTACGCAGCCCGCACCACCATGCGCGAATTCTTGCGATCGACACGAGCGCGGCCGAGCGCCATCCGGGCGTCAAACGCGTGATCACCGCCAAGGACGTGCCCCACAATGTCTATACGGTGCTCAGCCTCATCAATATCGGGCCCGAGGACGAGCCGGTGCTGGCCTTCGACAAGGTGCGCTGGATGGGCGAGCCGGTGGTGGCCATCGTGGCCGACAGCGAGCGGGCCGCCTACGAGGCCGCGGACCTCGTGCATGTGGACTACGAGGAGCTTGCCGCCGTGTTCGATGTCGAGGAGGCGCTGAAGCCGGGCGCCCCCTTGGTCAACGAATATCACGGTCGAAACTTCTACCTCTATGACAGCGGCGAAAGCCGCAAGGTGATCCTTGGCGACGTCGAGAAAGGCTTTGCGGAGGCGGATTTCATCCTCGAGCAACACTACGAAGCCGCGCCCATCGAGCAGGCCCCGATCGAGACCACCGGCTGCATCGTGGTGCCGGACCAGAACAACCGCTTGACCTGCTACACCGGCACCCAGGCGGTCTTCTTCACGCTCGACAACACCTCGATCATCCTCGACGTACCGGGGCAGCGGCTGCATTTCGTGGGCGGCACGGCGGGCGGCGGGTTCGGGGGCAAGGTCGATTGCACGGTGGAGCCGATCGCGATCTTGGCCGCCATGCTGACCGGCAAGCCGGTCTCCTTCATCTACAACCGCTACGAGGAAATGCAGATCTCCTCGCCGCGCGCGGCCGAACGCATCTATCTCAAGGACGGCGTGACGAAGGACGGCCGCATCCTGGCCCGCCAGGTCCGTTGCTATGTCGACGCCGGAGCCTATTCGCGGCACACGCCCTACGGCACCCAAAAGGCGGCGGCGCATTTCCCCGGCCCCTATACCATCCCCAACGTGCGGATCGATTGTCACTGCGTCTATACCAACCGCACCCCCTCCAGCGCGATGCGCGGGTTCGGCGTGACGATCGGGGACTTCGCGCTCGAAGTGCAGATGGACAAGCTCGCCCGCCTCATCGGCATGGATCCGCTCGAATTCCGCTTCGTCAACGCCTACCGCGACGGCGACATGAAGGCCCACCACCAGATCACCGAGGGCGCCGCCTTGATCGAATGCATGCAGGAGGCGGCCCTCTGGGCCGATTGGCCCGTCGACGCCCGCTTCATGGCGATGTCGTCGCTTCAGGCGAGGAGGTAAGGCGATGGCAAAGCAGCGCGGACGCGGCATTGCGGCGGTCAACTACCCGACCGGCATGAATCTTGGTGGCGATCCGACCCAGGCGCTGGTCCACTCGACCCCGACCGGGAACTTCATGGTCTCGCTGTCGAGCGTCGATCTCGGACAGGGCATGAAATCCATCATGGCGCAGATCTGCGCCGAGACCCTTGGCGTGCCGACGGATCGTGTCGTCGTCGACACGGCGGATTCCGACACCGGCCCGCATTGCATGGGCACCTTCGCGTCGCGCGGCACGCACAGGGCCGGCAATGCCGTGATCGCGGCCGCCAAGGAGGCGCGCGAAGTGATGCTGGAGGTTGCGGCCGAAATGCTCGAGGTCGACGCCGCCGACCTCGAAACCGATGGCGTGGGCAACATCCGGGTTTTGGGCGCGCCGAGCCGATCGGTGTCGATCACCGATACCGCCCTCGCGGCCCATTTCCGCCAGGGCCGTTCGATTTCCGGACGCGGCATGTTCCTGGTCCCCCGCTCCTACCCCTCGCCGACCGATGGCGCCATGAAGCCCGCCACCTGTTACGCCCACGCTTGCGTCGTGGCCGAAGTCGAGGTCGACACGGAAACCGGCGAGGTCGACGTGATTTCCCTGAAGGCGGTGTATGAAATCGGGCGCGCCCTCAACCCCAAAATGGTGGAACAGCAGCTCGTCGGGGGGGCCTGGATGGGCATGAGCCACGCGCTCTACGAGACGACCGAGCCCTATTACCCCGAGCGCCATCATCGCGGCACGGACTTCAACGAATATCTGATGCCGGGCTTCGGCAACTTGCCGAAAACCGAGATCGTGGTCTTGGAGCGGCCGGCGCCGGATGGCCCCTATGGCGCGAAGGGACCCGGAGAGATGTGCGCCAACGCCCCCATTCCGGCCATCGCCAATGCCATCTTCGATGCCGTCGGGGTGCGCATCGACACGATGCCTTTCACGCCCGAGCGGATTTTGCGCGCCCTGCTGGCCCAGAATGCCGCCCGGGCGGAACGGGCCTGACCCACCGCGATGGCCCAGCTCTTCCCCACCCTGTCCTCCCCCGCCGTTCTGGACAAACGCTTCGCCGAACTCGGCTACCTCGCCGACGAGGGGCTGGCGATCGCCATGTTCCTTGCGCTACAGCTCGGCAAGCCGCTGCTGCTCGAAGGCGCGCCAGGCGTTGGCAAGACCGAGGCTGCCAAGACGCTCGCCAAGACGCTCGGGCGCGAACTGATCCGCTTGCAGTGTTACGAGGGGATCGACGCCGCCCATGCGCTCTACGAGTGGAATTATCCGCGTCAACTCTTGAGCTTGCGGGAGGCTGGCGACCACAAGCCCGATCTCTATTCCGAGACGTTTCTGATCGAGCGCCCTTTGCTCAAGGCGTTGCGCGAGCCGCACAAGTATGTGCTGCTGCTCGACGAGATCGACCGCTCGGACCATGAATTCGAGGCCTTTCTCCTCGAATTCCTCTCCGATTTCCAGATTTCGATCCCCGAGATCGGCACCATCACGGCGACCGAAAAGCCGCCCGTCATCCTCACCTCGAACCGGACGCGAACCCTCCACGAGGCTTTGCGCCGCCGCTGCATGTATCATTGGATCCCCTACCCCACGCCGGAGCGCGAAGCCGCCATCATCCAGGCGCGCGCCGGCGATGTGACGAAATCGGTCGCGGTCGCGGTGGCGCGGGCCGTGACGGCCCTGCGGCAGAAGGGGATCGCCAAGCCGCCCGGGATCGCGGAAGCGGTCGAATGGGCCAGTGCCGCCATGCTGCTCGAAGGCGGCAGCGGACAATGGCCGCTCGCCTTCCGCCAGGCGATCGGCGCCGCCATCAAGGATGAGGACGACCTCGTCGAGCTCAAGGACGACCTGGACGATCTCTTGGAACAGGCTTGCGCGTGACCAAGGGGCCGGGGATGCCCGGAGCGGCGGCCCGCCTCGTCTCCTTCGGCGAACTGCTCCGCCGCAACGGGTTCCCTTCCACCGCCGACCAAACCATCACCTTTCTGGCGAGCGTCACGCTGCTGGGCCCCGGTGGGATCGACGACGTCTATCATGCGGCCGTGGCCTCCTTCGGACCCGTGCCGGAGAAACGGGGCGACTTCGACCGGTTGTTCCGCGTCCATTTCTACGGTGAGACCGTGGCACTCGCGGCGGGCGAGACCGAACAGGAGGACATCTCGGACGCGGAGGTGTCGGCCCCCGAGAGGGGCGAGGACCAGAACGCCGGCGAAGCCAGCTCAGCGGCGGAGATGCTGCAGGAGCGCTCCTTCAAGGAGCGCACCTCAGACGAATCGCTGCGGCGGCTCGCGGCCCTGTTGCCGAGCCGCATGCCGCGTCGCAAGGCCTTCCGGCAGCGGCCGTCGTCCCACGGCCACGCCATCCACATGCGGCGCTCGCTCCGGCAATTGATGCGCAACGACGGCGACGTCCCTCACCCGGAGATGGCGATCCGTTCCGTCAAGCCGAGGAACATGCTGATCCTGATCGACGTCTCGGGGTCGATGCAGGCCTCGACCGAGGACTACCTGCGCCTGGCCCATACGATCGCCCAACATGCGCGGAACGTCGAGGTTTTCACCTTTGCGACCCGTCTCAGCCGCATCACCCCGGCCCTCAAACTCCGCAACCCGGCCGCCGCCCTTGCCGCGGCGTCGGGGCGCGTGGCGGACTGGGACGGCGGAACGCGGATTGGACCTTGCCTGGCCGGATTCCTGGCGGTGTCGCGCTACGCCTGTTTTGCGCGAGGCGCGGTGGTTCTGGTGATCTCCGATGGCATGGAGCGCGGCGACATCGAACCTTTCGTCAAGGCGGTCTGGCGCCTGTCGCGCCTGGCGTGGCGCCTGAGCTGGGCGACGCCGCTCGCCGCCGATCCGAAATTCGAACCCCGAACCCGCGCCATGCGGGCCATTCTGCCAGCGCTCGACGACCTTACCGATGCCTCGTCGGTGCAGCGCCTATCGCGGTTCATTGTCGATCTCGCCAAGCCGTCCGCACGGGCCGCGGATCTTTGGGCGCATTCGAGCGCGCCGGCGACGAAGCGGGGGCGCGGCTGACCTACGGGCTATCGCTGATGGCAGCTGCACCGACACGCCGCGCTGGTGATCCAATCCGCCAAAACTGTGGACCAATGTTCGGATCGGATGCCTCCCTGGCAGCTCCCCATGAGCCGCCAGCCGGCCGGTCCAGGCGAAGCTTTATCTTCCCGTCTGAAACAATCCACAAACGGCTTGTGTCCGGCCCTTAAACTCAGACATGGTTGGATGTTGGATCCAACCGACGAAAACGGCAAAAAAGTTCAAGGGAGGTTTGCATGGACAGGCGCCAATTTCTTTCCAGTGTCGCGGCCGCAGGTGCGACGGCGGGACTCCTGGGTTTGCCGCGAGTCGCAGCGGCCGCGAGCGGCAGTGACGTCACTATTGGTCTTTCGAACGGCTACTTTGGCTCCGAATGGAGGAACCAAATGATCGCCAGCGCCCAGGACCAGTTCGAGGGCTACAAGACGGCCGGCAAGGCGGGCAAGCTCATCGTGCAGCAGGCCGGCGCCGACGTCAGCCAGCAGATCCAGGACATCCGCAACATGATCCGGTCGAATGTGTCCGTGATCACCATGAATGCCAATTCCGCGACGGCTCTCAACGGCGTCATCAACGAGGCCAAGAATGCCAACATTCCCGTGGTGTCGTTCGATCAGCGGGTCACCAATCCCTACGCGCTGAACGTAACGGTCGACCACTACACCTGGGGCCAGCGCTACGCCAAGTGGATCGCCGATACGCTTCACGGCAAGGGCAAGATCGTGGTGATGGACGGCATCGCGGGCCACCCGGCCGCGGAGGCGCGCCGCAAGGCCGCGCTCGACACGTTCAAACAATTCCCCAACCTCGAAGTGGTCTGGAGCGGCAATGGCGACTGGGACCATGCCAAAGCACAGGCCGTGATGGCGACCGTGCTGGCCGCACAGCCGCAGATCGACGGGGCCTTCGTGGAAGATTCCATGGGTCTCGGCGTTCTCCGCGCCTTCCAGAACGCGCATCGCCCCATCCCGGCCATGACGGCCGAAGCCCAGAAGAGCTTCCTGCTGGCCTGGAAGAAGGAACTCGACAGCGGCACCAAGATGCAGGCTTTCGCGCAGCCCAACCCGCCCGACATCAGCCGCAACGCGGTCGGCATCGCGGTTCGGCTGGCGGCCGGGCGCAAGCTCAAGCCCGTGCCGGAAAACACGATCTACTATCCGATTCACCTCGAGGTGACCCGCGACAACCTCGACAAGGTGCTGGACCAGATGAAGGACAAGCCGGACAGTTATTTCCTGGCCGAATGGTTCTCCGAACCCCAGCTCGATGCCTTCTTTGTCTGAAGCCGCGGTCCGTATCGGTGCTACGCCCTTGCCGGATTCCGGCAGGGCGTTTCTCGACGTCAAAGGGGTGTCCAAGCACTTCGGCGGCGTGACCGCGCTGGAGAAGGTCGACCTGCAGCTGAGGCCCGGGGAAATCCTCGGCCTTCTCGGCGCGAACGGGTCGGGCAAATCCACCTTGTCCCGCATCATCGCGGGCGAGACCAGGCCCGATGCCGGTCAGGTTCTCATCGACGGCCAGGCCCTGGTTCGCGTGTCACCGAAGGAAGCGGCGCGCCTCGGGGTCGTCATGGCGCACCAGCATCCCAGCCTGCCGCCGCATTTTCCGGTCTGGGAAAGCATCTTCCTCGGTGCGGAAATCTGTACGCGGGGCGGCTTTGTCGACCGCCGCCAAGCTCGTCGCCACGCCGCCGAGGTGCTCGAATCGCTGGGCGCCAAGCTCGAGGTGGAAACCCTTGCGGGCGATCTCACCGCGGCCGGCCAACAATGGGTGGAAATCGCCCGTGCGGTGTCGCGCCGCCCGCGCGTCCTGATCCTCGATGAACCCACCGCTGCCCTGACCGGCTCCGAAGTCGCGGCCCTGTTCGCGGCCGTGCGACGCCTGACCGCAACGGGCGTCAGCGTCGTCTTCATCTCCCACCGGCTGCAGGAAGTCGAGCAGGTGTGCAGTCGGATCGTGGTGCTGCGCAACGGCCACAACGTCGGCTCGTGGTCGACCTCGGGCCAGTTGGACGTGCCGCGCATCCTCCAGCTCATGGCGGGCGACCGGGAAGCGCTGGACCACGTCCCCGCTCAGCGCACCATTGGCGATCCCGTCCTGCAACTCACAAATCTGCAGAGCGGCACCGCGGTGCGCGACGTCAGCTTGACGCTCCACCGGCGCGAAATCCTCGGCATCGCGGGGCTGCAGGGCCAGGGACAGGAAGAATTGCTGGACGCCATCGCCGGATTTCGCAACCTCGACGCGGGCACCATCCGGTTCAATGGCGCGGAGCTGAAAGCCCAGCAGCCGCGCGACATGATCGGGCGCGGCATCTGTCTCGTTCCAAATGATCGTCACCGCCAAGGCTTGTTCCTCGACAAGGACGTCGGCGACAACCTGAGCTATGTCGCGGTCTCGCTCGACAAGCGGCCGTGGCGGCTGCCGCCCCGGAGCCTGCGCGAGTTCGTGCTTCGGACCATCGAGCGTCTCAGCATCAAGACGCGGGGACCCGACCAGCCCATCGGCACGCTTTCGGGCGGCAATCAGCAGAAGGTCGTGATCGGCAAATGGCTGTCGGTCCCCATCGAGATCATGCTGCTCAGCGATCCGACCAAGGGCGTCGACATTCACGCCCGCACGGAGATTTACGCGCTGGTGCAGGACCTCGTGGCGGCCGACCGCGCCGCCATCGTGTTCGCCTCGGACGTGCACGAACTGCTGCTCTATTGCGACCGGATCATCGTCATGTACGAGGGCCGCGTCACGGGCGATCTTCGGGGCGAGGCGATGAACGAACGCCGCATCACGGCGGCCTCGTTCGGCCGCTCCGAACAGGATGTCGCGGCATGAGCGGCCTTGCGACGCTGAAGCAGCAGGGCTTGGCTCCGGTGATCGGTATGACGGTCGCCATCGTGGCTCTGAACGCCTGGCTGCAGCCGAACTTCTTCGGCCGCGCCTCCATCGAGAGCAATATGGCGTCCCTCGCCCCGATCCTTCTGGTCGGTGTCGCTCAGGCCATCGTGATCCTCAATCGGGAGCTCGATCTCTCGATGGGCGCCGGCGTTTCGCTGCTCAATTGCGTCTTGGCCTCCTTCGCTCCGGAGCAATTCGGCGGCCCTTTCGGGCAGCTCGCCATCGTGTTCGGGCTGTCGATGCTGCTCGGCGCCATCAATGGCGTGTTGGTGGCGGTTCTCGGCCTGCCCTCCTTGATCGCGACCTTTGCGACCAGTGCGCTCTGGTTCGGGTTGGCGCTCGCCATCATGCCGCAGCCGGGTGGCGCGGTGAGCGATGCCATCGGCGATTTTTACAGCGGACACATCCTCTGGCTGCCAACCTCGCTCATCATCGTGGCGGCCGGCATGGCGGGCTGGATGACCGTGAGCCGGCACCGGGTCGGGCGATGGATTGTTGCGACGGGCTCCAATCCCGCCGCGATCTTCCAGGCCGGCATTCCGCTGCCCTGGGTCCGACTCAGTGCCTACCTCCTGGCGTGGACTTTCGTGTTCCTGTCGGCGGTCTCGATTTCGGCGCAGACGTTGTCCGGCGACGCCCGGCTCGCCCAGACCTATACGCTGAGTTCCGTCGCGGCCTGCGTGATCGGCGGCATTTCCCTGAAAGGCGGTCGCGGCTCGCCCTGGGGGGCTCTGCTCGGCGCGATCGTGCTGGGCCTCATCGGCAACGTGATCTATTTCGCGGGCGTCCCCAGTTCATGGCAGGAGTTCGTCAAAGGCCTGATCGTGGTGGCGGCGCTCGGCTTCATGGTCGTCGAACAGCGCATGGCGCGATGACATGGCGCCGTCCTTGCGCATCGCGTTGATGATCGGACTGCTGGTGGTCCTGTTCGTCGTCGGCCAGGCGATCTTGCCGGGCTTCATCGGCCCGGCGCAGATCGCCAATCAGCTGAAGATCGCGGCCTTCCTGGGCCTGTTCGCCCTATGCCAGACCATCGTGATGACGGCGGGCGGCCAGGGGCTCGACCTCTCGGTTGGCGCGGTCGCGACCCTGGGCGGCGTGATTGGCACGGCGGTTCTGGGCGGTGCGGATGGCTTGACAGCCCTGGCCATGATCACGGCGGCCTGCGCTGGACTGTTGGCGGGCCTGTGTAACGGCATAGCCATCGCCCTGATGGGAATTCCGCCTCTGGTCGCCACGTTGGCGGTGGCGAGCGTGATCGACGGCGGCTTGATCCTGGGCGTCTCGCAGCTCCATCCCTCGAATGCCGCCACCCCGTCGCTGGTGAGCCTTGCCGGACTGACCAGCGCCGGCATTCCCAACATCGTCATGGTCTGGGCCGTCATCGCGGCGATCGCGCTCTGGTTTCTCCGATCCGGCTGGGGCCGACGTCTCAGCGCCACGGGGTCGAATTCCGTCGCCGCCTTCCTGTCCGGGACGAACATTACGGCCGTCAAGATCACCGCCTACACGTTAAGTGGTGGCCTGGCGGCCTTCACGGGCGTTCTGCTCACCGGCTACGTCAGCCAGGCCTTTTTGGGGCTCGGCAATCCCTATATCCTCACCAGTGTGGTGGTGGCGGCCATCGGGGGCGTTGCGCTTGAGGGTGGGCGCGCACCGTATCTGGGGGTGATCTGCGCCGCCGTCATCCTGACCGTGCTGATCAGCCTCCTCACGGCGCTTCAGATCGCCGAAGCGGGCCGTCAGATCGTGCTGGGCCTGACGTTGCTCGCCTTTCTGGTCTTCGATCGGGTCCTCAAACGCGCCTGATCGAGCGGCCCTGACGGCCGCGCGATCGGGGCTCTATCAGTCCTTGCCGGGCAGCATTCCCACGAGCCTCTGCTTCGTACCGGCACTGGCCCGGCCGAGGCACCCAAGCGGCTGGACGTTCAGCTCCATCCCTCCGGGATGCTGCTTTGCTCCCCTCCGAGGATGACAGGGAACACCACCTCGGGGACGGACCGCGACGCCCCCACGCTCGGAGGCCGCTCGGCAACATCCTCGGCGAGGACCGCCAGCACAGCAGGCCGTATGCCAAGCATCGCGGCGGTTGAAGCGGGCGCGAGACCTGCGGCTTTACGAAACAGCGCTGCGGCGCGTCCGGCATGGCGCGCGGCGGCCCCTGGTTTGCGCTCGCGCAGTTTCACCCCTGCGGCCGCCAGTAGAATGAGCCCCTTCAGAAGGTGGCGGGAGAAGGATTGCTTGTCCTCGGCGCGCCAAAGCGGCTCCCAAGCTTCATGCGCTTCCCAATAAAAACCGTGATTGAACAGATCCACGCCCCACGGAAACGCATTCGCGTCAGCGTGAAGCTCGCCCACCAGCCCCGCCTGCCCTCCGCCGTAGCTGTGGCCGGCCGGGTCGCGGATCGGATGCGGGAATTTGCCGGGAAGATAAGCGTAGGCTGGAAAAGCCCGCTCGGGCACCAAGCGAGGGCGCGGCTCTGAATAGTCCATCGCGTCGGACCTCCGCCAATCTGGCAACCTTGATCGGTGCCCTCGTGCTCAGCATTCGGGAAGGTTGACCGCGAGACCTCCGAGGCTGGTTTCCTTGAATTTCGTGCTCATCGCCTCACCGGTCTGCCGCATGGCGGCAATACAGTTGTCGAGCGGCATGAAATGAGACCCGTCGCCGCGCAGCGCCAGCGACGCGGCCGCGACCGCCTTGATGGCCCCGATGCCGTTGCGCTCGATGCAGGGGACCTGCACCAGACCAGCAACGGGATCGCAAGTCATGCCGAGGTGATGTTCTAGAGCGATCTCGGCGGCATTCTCGACTTGTTCGGGCGTGCCGCCCAGAACGGCACACAAGCCCGCCGCCGCCATCGCGGCCGCTGAACCGACTTCGCCCTGGCAACCGGCCTCGGCCCCCGAGATGGAGGCATTATGCTTGAGCAGGCCACCGATCGCGGCGGCCGTGAGAAGGAAATCCGGCACCTTGCTGGCTTCGCAGCCGACGCAGTGCTCGATATAATACCGCAGGACCGCTGGCACGACGCCGGCCGCCCCGTTCGTCGGCGCCGTCACCACCTTTCCACCAGCGGCATTCTCCTCGTTGACCGCCATGGCGTAGACCGACAGCCAGTCCGACGAGGCATGAGGCTGGATGTGGTTCCGATGGCGCTCCTCCAAGAGCTGCTCGTGGATCCGCTTGGCCCGCCGTTTGACGTGAAGACCGCCCGGCAATTCGCCACCGAGCGCCAGCCCCCGATCGATGCACCCGTTCATCGTGGTCCAGAGCCTGTCGAGTCCATCGTCGAGCTCGGACGCGCTGCGCGGCACCAATTCGTTGGCACGCTTCATGGCCGCGATCGACAGGCCGCTGGCCCGGGCCATCCGCAGCATCGTGGCCGCCGTGTCGAAGGGATAGGGCCAGGTGCCAACATCGTCGACGGCCACAGCATTGCCGCGCTCGCGCTCGGCTGCCGTCACCACGAACCCGCCCCCAATCGAATAGAAGGTTTCGCTCACCGCGACCGCGCCGTTCTCGGTCAAAGCCTGGAAGATCAGGCCGTTCGCATGTCCAGGCAGCGGAGGGCCATAATCGAAGACGATGTCGACCGAAGGATCGAAGGCGAGCGGAGGCAAGCCGGCCGGCAGCAACCGCTTGGTGAGCACCAAATCGCGCAGCCGAGCTTCGGCCTCGTCCATGTTCAGCTCGGCCGGCGTATAGCCCAGAAGCCCGAGCATGACGGCGCGATCGGTCGCATGCCCCCTGCCCGTGAACGCCAGCGATCCGTGCAGGCTGACCCGAATGGCGCAGGGCGCATCGGCTTGGCTTTGGCTTCTCAGCGTCGCCAGGAAGCGCACCGCGGCCGTCATCGGCCCCATGGTGTGCGAGGAGGAGGGACCGATGCCGATCTTAAAAACGTCGAAGACGCTGAGGAACATAGAGGCTCCTTGAAGGACGGCGGCTTACGACGCTGACCAACCGTATGGTCCAGAACAGGCATGGCCCAAGCGGGACGCTAGAGTATCCGCTGGATTCAAGCGATCGTTTTGGCCGACTTGCGGTGGTGGCACGGCAGACGATCGGCGAGGGTCACGCGCCAGGGTCGACGACCTGAAGCCATCGCAATCGTTGGTAGCGGAGGAGGGAGCCTCCTAAAAGGATTTATCATTGATATGTAACGATAATTTGATTGCTAACGCACACCTACCCGTTTTCCTACCCGCATTTGTCTGGCATGTGCTGGCACTCCCCTGGGACTGAACTGCGGCGGGTTGTCGCACTGTGTTCTTGCAGTCTTTTGTCTGGCATAAACCTCAGACCATGCCTGTGCTCGAAGTAAACATCGACCTGGAGAACTTAGCGAATGTCGCTCAGACAGGCGTTCGTCGTGCCGCGATTTTCATGGGGCTGGGGTTAAACGCCGCTGCTCGCGATGACTTCAACGATTACAGCTTGGGTCGTTTGCCGCTAGTACCGGGTCAGGTGGGGCTGCCCATGTCCTTCATCCCAGACGATCTGCCAACAGACCAAGTCCAGGCATTCAAGACCGAGTTCGCCACCTGGATTGTCGGATGCGGCTTGCGCGATATGATCGAGCACTACGCAACATTTCTCGACAAGATCCAGCAATATTCCTTGTTTGTTTGGCAAAGCCTCGGCAGGCTCGGAAGCATCGATCCGGTCAAAGCTCAGCGAACTTTTCAAGGCAGGCTCGGTGTACCTGACAAGTTAAAAGAGTTGCGCTCTGTATTCGGCATAAGTATGCAGCACGAGGTCTCCGTTGGGAGGCTATACAAGGCCCGGAATTGTTTAACACACGATCTAGGTGTCGTGCATGATAAGAGGTGTGTCGACGGCATATTTGCGCTCACCTGGCTCACTCCCACAGCCCGGTTAGAGCCCAAAGATGGAAGTCCAGCAATTGCCTTTCCAACCATGCTCGGAACTCAGCTAGAGGCGGAGTCGAACTTCATAGTTGAAATGGTAGAGCGTGAAATTCGTCTTACCGCAGGCGATAGACTTGTACTCAGTCATCAAGACCTACGAGAGATACTATTCTTCTTTTCCGCTCTTGTAATTCCGCTTACGCTCGAACCATTCAGCAACTTCCTTCGAAACGAGGGCGTGCCGGAGCGACAAAAACTCTAGCCGATTTAGCGGGATTGGTAGCGGAGGAGGGACTCGAACCCCCGACACGCGGATTATGATTCCGCTGCTCTAACCAGCTGAGCTACCCCGCCCCTGCTCCGCCCTTTGGACGGCGCGAGCGAGCCGGATATAAGGAGTGCCCTGCCCGAGTGTCAACACGCACATGCGCGGTTCCTAAGGCGATGACGCGGCCGCATCGAGGCCGACATCGCCCTGGTCCGGAGCATTCGGCTCCTCGGCAGGCGGCACGGCAGACGCGGCCGATCGAGGCTGCCGGAGCGGTCGAATGTGCGGCGCCGGCCACCAGGGCCGGTCCCCGCCAGTTTGCCGCGCCGTGTCCTGCAGCCAGCCGTTGTTGCGTAGCGTTAGGCCGAGCGCACCCGTCGCGGCGAGAGTGCCCTTGTCGATGACGAGCGGCGAAGCACAACTCGCGGGTGCGTAGAGGGGCGTGACGACGAGATCGGCCCGTCCGCAATCCTCCTCGAAGGCGCGCGGATCGGAGACCAGCGACAGCACCTGTCCGCCGGGCAGCGGCACCACACAAGCCAGAGAGTCGCAGCGCCCGGCCCGGCCCACACCGGCGCGCGCGTCACGACCGTCCGCATCGGCGCGCAGCCATTGCTCGGTGGCGAAGCTGTTGGACTTTCCGACGACGGCGAGCAGGCCGTCGGCGCCGCGCACCGCAACCGCGTCGCCGGCGGCCCCGACCAGCATGTCGTAGCGCGGCCCGAGCATGGTGCCGGCGAGGCCGATCAAGGCGAGGGGCACGGCCGTCAGCCGGAACGTCCAGGTTCGCCAGATCACGGCCGAGAGAACCGCGAGCGCCAAGAAAGGCAGCGCCCATGGCGCGAAGGCGGGCACGTGAACGGTCGCGGCCGGAGCCGAGCCGATCAATTTGGCGGCCCAGAGCACGATGGCGATCCCGGCCCCCACCCAGTGCCATACGGGCCCGTCGAGCCCGAGCGGATAGAGGGCGCAGCCGAGCAGCGCCCCCGGGACCGCAAAGAACTCGATGATGGCGAGCGTGAGCGGATTGCCCAAAAATACATAAGGGCTGAGCTCATGAAAGTTCGCCGCCATGAAGGAGGCGGTGGCGCAGGTGGCGAACACGGTCGCGATCAGGAGATCACGGACGTGCCCGAAAGCATGATCCAGAGAGCGCAGGATGCCGGCCCGCGTCGCACTGGGTTTCGGAGTCTCCTGAACGCTCGCCGCCTCGCGGCGACGCTCCCGGGCCTCGTAGACCGCGACCAGCGCCGCCACGGCCGCGAAGGACAGCTGGAAACTCGCCCCCGTGATGGCTTCGGGCTCGACCAGGATCACCACAAGGGCCGCCAGCGCGAGATTGCGCATGGTGAAACCGCGCCGATCCACCAGGACGGCGCCGAGCATGATCAGGGTCATGAACAAGGCCCGCTGCGTGCCGATGCGCGATCCCGTGAGGATGTCGTAGGCGATCGCGCCCCCGATCGCGATGCAGGCCGCCCATTTCTTGATGGGATAGCGCAGCGCCAGGGTTCGGCTCAGCGCGAGGCTCCGGCGCGCACCACCGAACAGCAGACCTGCCACGAGCGTCATCTGCACGCCCGCGATGGTGATGATATGGAAGATGCCGGCCTCGCGGATGATCTCGCGGCCGTCGTCGGACAAGAGGTCCCGCTTGCCCGTCACCATGGCGGCCGCGATGGCGCCGCGATCGCCGCCCAGGATCGTGTCGACCCGGTGAGCGAGGGCGTTGCGGGCGCGGTCGACCGCCATGCGGAAGCGCAAACCCCAAGTCGGGTCGGCGGTGCTCGGGCTGCCGCGCACCCGCCCGAGCACCGAGCCGACGGCGCCGATCCCCATGAAATAGGCGTCGCGCGCGAAGGCATAGCCTCCCGGCAATGCCGCCTGGGCGGGCGGCAGCAGGCGTCCCGTCACGGCCACGTGGTCGCCCGCCTCGATGGATTCGTCCCGCTTGGTGGTGAGGCGAACGCGATCGGGCCGATGGGCGGGTTCGAGCCCCTCGGCGCCATCGATGCGCAAGATGAACCGGCTGCCGACGCGTCGGTGATCGACCTCCTCGACGAAGCCCGTGAGTTTGACGATCCGCACCCGATCGAGCGTCGGAGCCGAGACGGAGGAACTCCGCACGGCGGCGCAGGTAAAACCGCCGAACACCGCCGCCCCCGCGACCGCGAGCATGAAACCGGCACGATGGTTTCGCGCCGCGAACGCCAGGCCGGCGAAGACCAGGGTCAGTCCCTCGGGGACCCAGAGAATGGGGTCGTGGTCGGCGGCCAGGAACAACAGCACGCCCATCCCCGCCAGCACCGGGAGCCAGAGGAATAGGCGGCGCTGCTCCCACTCGGTCTCGAAAGCCGCCGCGACTCGCCCGCCGAGCCCGATCCAAGGCCCGGACGCAACACCCTGGCCCCAGGCGTTCGCCCAGGCACCGGCCAGCGTCAGTTTGCGGGTGAATGCTCCCATGGACGAAGCACGCCTTTTGTGCGCTCGATCCCCATGTTAGACGAGCGCCGCCGATGCGATAAGCCGACCGGGCCGCATTCGAACCAATCCCGAGCCCCGAGACGCCCACGCATGTCCGATTCCGTCGTCACCCGTTTCGCGCCCTCCCCGACAGGGTTCCTGCATATCGGCGGCGCGCGCACGGCCCTGTTTAATTGGCTCTACGCCCGCAAGCATGGCGGCACCATGCTGCTGCGCATCGAGGACACCGATCGCGAGCGCTCGACCACTGCCGCCATGGAGGCCATCATCGAGGGGCTGACCTGGCTCGGCCTCGGCTGGCATGGCGAGGTCGTGTATCAGGCCCGTCGCGCCGCGCGGCATAGGGAAGCAGTCGAGAGCCTGCTCGAGCAAGGGCGCGCCTATCGTTGCTACGCGAGCCCTGAGGAACTGGAGGCCATGCGGGAGGAGGCGCGCCGCGAGGGCCGCCCCCCGCGCTACGACGGCCGCTGGCGCGACCGTGACCCAAGCGATGCGCCGGCCGGGGCAAAGCCCGTAATCCGGCTGCGCGCCCCGCAGGACGGGCAGACCACGATCGACGACAAAGTGCAGGGCAGCGTGACCTGGGCCAACAAGGATCTCGACGACCTCGTGCTGCTGCGCTCCGACGGCACGCCGACCTACATGCTGGCCGTGGTGGTCGACGATCACGACATGGGCGTGACCCAGATCATCCGCGGCGACGACCACCTCACCAATGCGGCCCGGCAGAAGCAGATCTACGAGGCGCTCGGCTGGGCCGTGCCCGGCATGGCTCATATCCCGCTCATCCATGGGGCGGACGGCGCCAAACTGTCCAAACGGCACGGCGCCCTCGGGGTCGACGCCTACCGGGCCCTGGGCTATTTGCCTGCCGCCCTGCGAAATTATCTGGTTCGGCTCGGCTGGAGCCAGGGCGACCAGGAGTTTTTCGACACGGAGGAGATGACTGCCGCCTTTTCGCTGGAAGGCATCGGGCGTTCACCGGCGCGCTTCGACTTCGCCAAGCTCGAAAACCTGAACGGCCACTATCTGCGCGGCATGGGCGACGCCGAACTCGTGACGCAGCTCGTGGATACCTTGCCCTTCCTGCCCGGTGGGGGGGATCTGGCCACAAAGCTCGACACGACCCTGCGGGCCAAACTGCTGGCCGCCATGCCCGGGCTGAAGGAGCGCGCCAAGACGCTGGTCGAGCTGCTCGACGGCGCACAGTTCCTTTACGCGGCGCGACCCCTGGCCATCGACGCCAAGGCCGCGGAAATCCTGGACAAGGGCGGGCGCGAGCACCTGAAGATCCTGCGTCCGCGGTTTGCGGCGCTGGATGTTTGGACGGCTGTCAGCACCGAGGCCGTGGTGCGCCATTATGCAGAAGGCTCCGGCACCAAGCTCGGACAGGTGGCGCAACCGCTGCGCGCCGCGTTGACGGGCCGCACCACCTCGCCCGGGATCTTCGATGTTCTCGAGGTGCTGGGCCGGGAGGAAAGCCTGGCCCGTTTGGACGATCAGATCGGGCCGTGACGCAAGGGCCGGGAGCTTGACGGACCCCGGCGATCCGCTAGCTTCTTTCGCAGTGCACAACGCTTGCGATCTTCCCCCGGAGAGCGCAAGCGTCGCTCGCTCGTTCTGATCCGCAAGGCACGTTCATGACAAACAGCTCAGGCACGATCATCGTCGACAACAAGTCGATCGACTTGCCGATCAGGTCCGGGACCATCGGTCCGCACGTGGTCGATATTTCCAAACTCTATGCGCAGACCGGCGTGTTCACCTACGATCCGGGTTTCACCTCCACGGCGAGCTGCGAATCCAAGATCACCTATATCGACGGGGACGAAGGCGTGCTGCTGTATCGGGGCTTCCCGATCGAGCAATTGGCCGAACACGGCGATTTCCTCGAGACCTGCTATCTGCTGCTCTACGGCGAACTGCCGACCAAGATGCAGAAGGCGGGATTCGACTACAGCGTGACGCACCACACCATGGTGCACGAGCAGATGTCGCGCTTCTTTCACGGCTTCCGCCGCGACGCCCACCCCATGGCCGTGATGGTGGCGAGCGTGGGGGCCTTGTCGGCCTTCTACCACGACTCGACCGACATCTCCGATCCGACCCAGCGCATGGTCGCCTCGATGCGCATGATCGCCAAAATGCCGACGCTGGCGGCCATGGCCTACAAATATACGATCGGGCAGCCGTTCGTTTATCCGAAGAACGAACTCGACTACACGTCCAACTTCCTGCGCATGTGTTTTGCGGTGCCGTGCGAGGACTATAAGGTCAATCCGGTGCTGTCCCGCGCGCTCGACAAGATCTTCGTGCTGCACGCCGACCACGAGCAGAATGCCTCGACCTCGACGGTTCGCCTCGCCGGGTCATCGGGCGCCAATCCTTTCGCCTGCGTGGCGGCCGGGATCGCCTGCCTGTGGGGGCCAGCCCATGGCGGTGCCAACGAGGCGGCCCTGAAGATGCTCTCCGAGATTGGCTCGGTCGAGCGCATCCCGCAATTCATCGCCCGTGCGAAGGACAAGAACGACCCGTTCCGGCTCATGGGTTTCGGCCATCGCGTCTACAAAAACTACGATCCGCGCGCCAAGATCATGCAGAAGACCTGCCACGAGGTCTTGCGCGAGATGGGCATCAAGGACGACCCGCTGCTCGATATTGCGTTGGAACTCGAGCGCATCGCCCTGTCGGACGAGTATTTCATCGAGAAGAAGCTCTATCCGAACGTCGACTTCTACTCGGGCATCACCTTGAAGGCACTGGGTTTCCCGGTTTCCATGTTCACGGTGCTGTTCGCGCTGGCGCGGACGGTCGGCTGGATCGCGCAGTGGAAGGAAATGATCGAGGATCCGGGGCAGCGGATCGGCCGCCCCCGTCAGCTCTATGTCGGGGCCGAGCGACGGGATTATACGCCCAT
This sequence comes from uncultured Lichenihabitans sp., assembly GCA_964245915.1. Classification (GTDB taxonomy): domain Bacteria; phylum Pseudomonadota; class Alphaproteobacteria; order Rhizobiales; family Beijerinckiaceae; genus Lichenihabitans. The sequence continues at coordinate 76,282 of CAXTOT010000001.1, forward strand.
CAGCGAGCGCTGATCGGAGGCTCGTTTCACCGCTGGGTCGGTCCGCCGTTCACGAAGGACCGATCCGCATCGGGTGTGGTGGCGGCGGCCTGACTTCCACAGGGGCAACGATGCAACGCCGACCGTCCGCCTCCGATTGCGGGCCGATGGGCCAGCCCGCCCCTCACGCGGCGCACAACGGCATCGGCGGGATCAGTAGAAGGGCATAGAACGACAGATCGCCAGCCGAAGGAAACTTCGGCTGGCGATTTACATCTCGCTGACGCGAGATGTCGACCTTGAGCTTACTTCCCTAGACTTGGACCGCTAAGCGCAGCCTCTTGCGTCCTTGGTGCGTCATAAAGCACAGCCATCGGCGTCACGCAAGGCTGCCATGCACAAAAGCGTATGTTTTTGGAGCTGAAAAGGCGATTTGCCTAAAGCTTGGGCTGAACCACATAGTTGGATGGCGTTTCATGGCGCCACGCTTGACGCGGGCGGCGCGGCTTGCCACGGAACAGGCACGATCACGAGGCCTGCAATGTCGGACTATGACGCAACCAACGTCTTCGCGAAAATCCTGCGCGGCGAAATCCCGAGCCATCGCGTTCTCGACGACTCCGTCGCGCTCGCCTTCATGGACGTGATGCCTCGCGCGGATGGCCATGTGCTGGTCATCCCCAAACGGCCCGTCCGCAATCTCCTCGATATCACGCCGGACGATCTCGCGGCTTTGATGCCCAGGGTCCAAGCCGTCGCGCTCGCGGCCCGACGCGCCATGCAGGCGCCAGGGCTGACGCTGCAACAATTCAACGAAGCGGCCGGTGGACAGGAGGTGTTCCATCTTCATTTCCACGTTCTGCCGCGGCAGACGGGCGTGCCGCTTCGGCCGCCCGGGGGTCCCATGGCGCCCCCGGAGGTTCTAGCCGATCATGCCGCGCGTATTCGCGCCGCGCTCCACATCTGACGAAGCAAACGAAGGAGGAAACCATGCGGGTCGCATTCTTGGGACTGGGCGTGATGGGCTACCCCATGGCGGGCCACCTCGTCACAAAGGGCAAGCACGATGCCGCAGTCTACAACCGAACCGCCGAGAAGGCGCGGCGGTGGGTCGGCCAATATGGCGGGACGGCGGCGGAGAAGCCGGCCGATGCGGCGCGCGAGCGGGACGTGGTATTTTCTTGCGTCGGCAACGACGACGACCTGCGCTCGGTGACGCTCGGCCCCGACGGGGCTTTCGCGGCGATGAAACGCGGCGCCATCTTCGTGGATCACACGACCGCCTCGGCCGAGGTCGCGCGCGAACTCCACGCCGAGGCGGCCGAACATGGAATCGCTTTCATCGATGCACCCGTGTCGGGGGGGCAAGCGGGCGCCGAGAACGGCGCCCTTACGGTCATGTGCGGGGGCGAGCCGGAGCCCTACGGGGTTGTCGAGCCGGTAATCGCCGCCTACGCCAAGGCTTGCCGGCTCATGGGCCCGCCCGGCTCCGGGCAGTTGACCAAGATGGTCAACCAGATCTGCATTGCCGGCCTCGTGCAGGGCTTGGCGGAGGGGCTTAATTTCGCCCAGCGGGCCGGCCTTGATGTCGCCGAGGTCGTGAGCGTCATTTCCAAGGGCGCGGCGCAATCCTGGCAGATGGAAAACCGGTCCAAAACCATGGATGCCGGGCAGTTCGAATTCGGCTTCGCGGTCGACTGGATGCGCAAGGATCTCGGCATCTGCCTTGCGGAAGGCCGACGCAACGGCGCCCAGCTACCCGCGACCGCGCTGATCGATCAGTTCTACGGCGACGTCCAGGCGATGGGCGGCGCGCGCTGGGATACCTCGAGCCTGATCGCCCGCCTCAGGCGCTGAGCCGCGAGCCTCTACTCGTCCCTTCGGCAGATCAAGGGAGCGCTCATTCCGGCCGCGAAGCCACCAATCGCCGCACTTCCGCGCGCACGACCGGCAAAACTTCGGATGCGAACCAGGGGTGTCGCTTGAGCCATCCGCTGTTGCGCCAGGAAGGATGCGGCAAGGCGATCAGCCGGGGGAAGCCGGGACGTTCGTAAAGCGTTCGCCAGCCGTGCACGTGATCGGTCAGCCCCAGTCCCCTGGGGGCGGCCGGATACAGCCGGGCAAGATGATAGCGGATGGCGTGCAGCCCGATGGCCAGGATGACCTCGAGCTGTGGCATGACCGCAAAGGCTGCGGCGTGCCAGGCGGCCTCGCATTCCGGACGCGGCGGCAGATCGCCCTTGGCGGCATCGTGGCCCGGAAAGCAAAACCCCATGGGCGCGATCACGACGCGATCCGTGTCGTAGAAGAGCTCCGGCCCGATCCCCATCCAGTCCCGTAACCGTTCCCCAGAAGGGTCGTCGAAGGGGATTCCACTGAGGTGCGCTCGGATGCCGGGCGCCTGACTGGCGATAGCGAGGCGCGCCTTCGAGGACAGCCGCAGGATGGGCCTCGGCTCGTGCGCAAGCGGCGTACCGCGAGGCGCCGAGCGGCAAATTCGGCAGGCTCGAATGCGCTCGGCAAGCGCCTCCACGGGAGCATCCGGTCGCCTTTCGAGGCCCGGAGAATGTGCCGTCTGAGTATCGATCGCGGGAGCCCCAAATTGCGGCGTTCCTTGGCCGCTTGCTGACATTCTTAGCGACGTGATGAGCCCCTCATTAAGGTTTCTTTGCGACCGTTACAGGCGTGACCGCGTAGGAATGGCGTACTTGGTCGATGCATGAAGTCACGGCGGAAATGATCGAGCGAGGCCGCGCGGGTGATCCGGCCGCCTCCGCTCATCGGCGCCGCCTCGCGGCCCGCATCCGCGAGGCACGCGAGAAACTAACCTCGTCGGGCAGCGGCCAAAGAACGTTCGACGTCGAACTTCTCCGCATGTTTGCCGAGCGCCAGCGCGGCGCCACGCCCCCCATGGCGGTGCTGGCCCTGGTGGTGGCCGGCGTGGCCACCGTCTGGGTCCCCGTCACCGACGTGCTGATCTGGCTGTCGCTGCTGTGCTCGGCCATCCTTCTTTTGTCGAGCTGGTCGAGCAAGTTCCTGGCCGACCCCGATGCCGGCTCGAACCTGTTTCGCTGGCAGCGCCGTTTCGTGCTCGGCGAGGCCATGCGCGGCTTGACCTGGGCCCTGCTGGTGGCGCTGCTCCTGAACGTCAGCGACCCGGCGGCGCAAACCTTCGTGCTGTTCGTGTTGCTTCTGGTCGCGGCCACGACCGCGATGCTGTCGGCCAGCGTGCCGCTCGCGGTCTATGCGAGCCTCAGCCCGATCACGGTCGCGATTTTCGTTTTCACCCGCCCCATCCAGGGTCACGATGCGCTTCCGTTGATGACGCTGGCGGGCGGGGCACAGATTTTCTTCATCGTGCTGGCTCGGCGCCTCTACCGCACGGCCCTGGAAACGCTGGCCGTGCAGGCCGAAAAGGACGCGCTCATCATCGAACTCGAGCAGGCAAAATTGAATTCCGACGAGGCGCGCCGACGCGCCGAGGAAGCGAGCCTCGCCAAATCACGCTTTCTGGCCACGATGAGCCATGAACTGCGAACGCCGCTCAATGCGATCCTGGGTTTCTCCGAGGTGATGAAGGGCGAGCTCTTCGGCCAGCATACCGTGCCGTCCTACCGTGAATATTCCAACGACATTCACTCAAGCGGTCAGCACCTGCTCATGCTGATCAATGAAATCCTTGACCTGTCGCGGGTCGAGGCAGGCCGCTACGAGCTCAGGGAAGAGCCCATCGCGCTGGCCCATGTGGTCGAGGATTGCCGCCATCTGCTCGCCCTGCGGGCCAACAAGCGCGACATTCAGATGATCGACCTCGTCGAAACCGGGCTGCCGCGCATCTGGGGCGACGAGCGGGCGATCCGGCAGGTGGTGCTGAATCTGCTGTCCAACGCCATAAAATTCACCCCCCAAAGCGGCACGGTCACCATCAAGGTCGGGTGGACCACCCAGGGCGGCCAATATGTATCCATCCGCGACACGGGCCCCGGCATTCCGGAAGCCGAAATCCCCATCGTGATGTCGTCGTTCGGGCGCGGCACGCTCGCGCAGAAGAACGCCGAGGAAGGCTCCGGGCTCGGGCTGCCGATCGTCAAAGGCCTCGTGGAACTGCACGGCGGCACGTTCACGCTGAACTCCAAGGTGCGCGAAGGCACCGAAGTCATCGTGATCTTTCCGCCCGAGCGCATCATCGACGCTCTGCCCAAGATGCATCCCGAGGAGCCGGCGCAGCGGCCGCCCCGGACCAGCCGCCAGACCCGGTCGGCCGCCTGAGCGGTTCGCGCCCGACTTACGCCTTGTCGGCGACCCCCGCCTCGGCGAAGGTCGACATGCCCGAATGACAGGCCAGCGCGGCCTTCACGATGCCGGCCGCCAAGGCGCCACCGGTGCCCTCCCCGAGACGCATGCCAAGATCGAGCAGGGGCGGTTTGCCCAGCTTCTCCAACACGTTTGCATGGGCGCCTTCCGCCGAGCGATGGCCCGCCACGCAGTGGTCGAGGATCGAAGGCGAAAGGGCATGCAGAACCGCGGCTGCGGCGCAGACCACGTAGCCGTCGAGGATCACCGGCACGCGCTGCATCCGCGCCGCCAGGATGGCGCCGGCCATCGCGGCCACGTCCCTGCCCCCTAACCGGCGCAGAAGCTCGAGTGGATCGCGCGAAGCCGTCCCGTGCAGCGCCACGGCGGCTTCGACGGCCGCGATCTTGCGCCGCAGGCCCGCTGCGTCGACACCGGTCCCGCGCCCGACCCAGTCGGCGGCCGAGCCGCCGTAAAGCGCATGGTAGAGCGCCGCCGCGATGGTGGTGTTGCCAATGCCCATCTCGCCCAGGACCAAGAGATCGGTGCCGCCCGCCAGTGCCTCCATGCCGAACGCCATGGTGGCGGCGCAGGCCGCTTCATCCATGGCGGGCCCCTGGGTGATATCCTGGGTCGGCAGTTCGAGTGCGAGTTCGAAGACTTTCAAGCCTAGCCCATAGGTGGCGCAGATCTGGTTGATGGCGGCACCGCCGGCCGCGAAATTGCTGACCATGGCTTGCGTCACCGAGGGCGGATAGGGCGAGACGCCCTGCGCCACCACGCCATGGTTGGCCGCGAAGACCGCCACCAGCGGCCGGTCGATGGTGGGACGCGGCGTCCCCTGCACGGCGCCGAGCCATTCGGCCAGGGTTTCCAGCCGGCCCAGGGATCCGGGCGGCTTGGTGAGTTGCGCATCCCGCTCCCGCATGGCCGCGACCGCCGCGCCGTCGAGAGGCGGCATGCGGGTGAAGAGATCGCGAATATCGTCGAACGGAAGGCCGGTGGTCATGGGAATGCGAACTCTAGAAATGTGGTCCAGCCTTCTAGCCTCCTGGATCGGCTTCGCCTATGCCGCAGGAGCAGTTTCCACGCAAAGCCTCGATAAGGCCGCGCTCATCCGCAGGGCCTCCTCATGCTTCGGCCGAACACACCTTCGCTGCAGGCCACGCTGAACGCACTCCCGGGCGACGTGGTGGCTTGCCTGCAATTCTTCTCGCGTCTGCCGATACCGCGACGAGCGTCGCACGATCCTCCGCCCCGCTTGGCGGAGGCGGTTCGTATGCTCCCGGTCGCGGGCCTCGTGGTCGGGGCCTGCGGGGCGGTTCCGCTGGCTATCGGCAGCGCGGCCGGACTGCCCTCCAGCGTGGTCGCCACCCTCGCGATCGGTGGCCTCGTCGCGTCAACCGGCGGCCTGCACGAAGACGGTCTGGCCGACACGGCGGATGGATTCGGGGGAGGGGCGAGCCGCGAACGGAAGCTCGCCATCATGCGCGACAGCCGGATCGGCAGCTACGGCGTCCTTGCGATCGGCTTGGCGCTGCTCTGCCGCGTAGCCGCGGTTGCGGCCCTGCTCGACCGATCGGGCCTTGGCGCGGCCGCGACCGCCATTCTGGCCTCGGCTGCGGTGTCCCGCATGCTTTCCCTGTTGCCGATGCTGATCCTGCCGGCAGCGCGGCCCGACGGGCTCGGCCACTCGGTCGGCCGCCCGGCCGCACAGGCCGCGCAAATGGGTTTGGCGCTCGCGGCGGTGATCGGCATCGCCCTGCCCGCCTGGGCGGGCCTCAGCCTCTGGCACGGCGTGCTGGCCTGCGCGGTCGCGGCACTCGCGGCATTGATCGTGGTGTCGATCGCGCGCCGGCACATCGGGGGACACACGGGCGATGTCGCGGGGGCGAGTCAGCAGGCCAGTGAGATCGGCTTCCTTTTGGCGCTCCTCGCCTTCCCCGGATAACAGCACCCGTCGTTCCATAATCGACGAGCCGGCAGGCTCATGGCTGCCGACAATCGACCTCGGCACAGCTCTTGACATAGACGGCCGCGACCTTGTCCTCGAAAATCTTCGGCCAACCCATCTCGGCGAGGTGCCGCGCGTCCTTGGACTGAGTTCTGACGATCGCCCAGCCAACCTTGCGCTCAGCGAGAAGGTCCGCGAAATCCATACTCGGCTTCTCGTCGATGGCTCGATTGAGCCTCGTGATGAAGCCGTCCAAAAAGAGCTGGTCGGTGCGACCATCGACGAACGTCTTGACGCCTTGTAGGATCAGAAAGCCCCCAAAATCGAAGTCGTTGTAGACGGCACCGGTGACGCCGTGCGCCTGCGCGGAACTGAACGCCGCCGCAGGGGTGACGAGCGGATTGGGCTGCGGCCTGATGAAGACCGCCACGGCGAGCGTAACCATCGCCAGCGGCGCCACGAGCCGCCACGGCACTGCGCACTTCGCTGGCATCCCGGCTGTCCGCACCCCTTCGAACCGGAGCGCCGCCGGCCCAGCGGCCAGGACCGGAGCCACCACGGCGAAAAGGAGGACGAAGCGCGCGTGGCGGACCATGAGATAGCCGAGCAACACGGTCGCAGCGATCCGGAACAGATTTGCACGCCAGCGCGCGACCAGAATGGCCAAGGAAAGGGCCAGCGCCGCCACCGCAGCGATTCCTTGAGGATCGAAGGCCAACGGCTGCCATTCATCGATATAGCGCATGGCCTCGGCGCTCTGGAACAGGCCGAGGATGACCAGAACGGTCTTGAAGCCGTAGGGCGACACGCCGGCGGCCGCCGTCGAGACGAGCAGAAACAGGCCCCAGCCCAGGAGGCTCGCCCGCCGTTGGCCCGGTGAAGCGCTGAACACCGCCTCGCCCGCGAGCAGCCCGGCCACGACGAGACCGAGCGGAAAACTCGCGTGCATATTGGCCCAAAACGCCATCAAGCAAGCCAGCCAGAGTGGTGGCGTCTTGCGCCGCTCCACGGCCGACACCAGCCCGAGGGTCCAGAGCAGCATCACGGGCACGACGAGAATATGCGGGCGTGCCAGGAATTGCGGGCCGGCCAGCATCAAGGCCAAGAGCATGGCGGTAAAAGCGAGCATCGGCCGCAGGAAGCGCAGCAGCCAGAAATAGAGCAGCGCGAAGGAAGCCGCGATCACCACGGCGGTCATCATGGCCACGCCCCACCACCCGGCCGAGGCAAAGGCTGCGAACAGAAGCAACTGGGACAGCCATTCCTTGGCGATCCAGGGCGCTCCGGCGAAGGTGTGCGAGAAGACGTCCGTTTCCGGCACCCAGCCGTGCGCCCAGATCCATCGCCCCACCGCAATGTGCCACTGCGTGTCGGGATCGTTCAGCAACTTGGCGGAGACCGGCAACAGCAAGGCGAGCAGCACGAAGAAAAACACGGCGGCCGCCTGCCGCCGGGTGAGCTCGATTTTGATCTCTCGAAGAGGTTTTGACGCGATAAGTTGGGACATATCGGCCCATTTCCCGAGGATCCGGCGGTCGCTCACGGGTAGTGTGCGCCGCGGCGGTAAAGGTCGTCTTACGGGCGCGGGCTTGCGGGGCGGCCGATCCACGGCCATACCGACGGCCGGGTGGGTGCACGCGCATCTCCGCCACGCGCCCGGCCTTCGCCTCATGCCTTTAAGCAAAACGCCATGCCGCCATCATCGCCTTGCGTGAACCTTTGCGTCCTCGACGAGCCCATTGGCCTTTGTCGGGGCTGTGGGCGCACGCTGGACGAGATCGGGCGTTGGGCGGAGCTCAGCGAGCGCGAACGCCTCGCCATCATGGGCGACCTATCGGTCCGGCTCGCGGCGGCCCGCGAGGCCGTCTGCACGGACCGTGGCGCAGCAGGCGCCGCTCGGGCCGCCGGCTGTTCGGCCTGAATTAACATTCGGTAAGTGGCTCGACGAACGGCGTCGCGGATCATACCTGATGAGGAACAGTCGCGAGGCGCCGGCTGCGCCGCCACGCAAGCACCTTTGACCATGACCGACCTCAACGGCTCCGATCTTGCCAACCTGCTGTTCTACGGCGCCATCGCGCTGTGGCTCGCGGTCGCGATCCCGCGCATGTTCCGCGGCCGCGTCATGGCGGGGCTTCTCGGGCTCGGCTTCTGGGTCGCGGCCTTCGCGCTGGTTTTGACGGGCTATGCCTATCGCTACGAGCTGAACCGCGTGGCGGCGCGCGTCATCGCCACCATCGTGCCCGGCACGCCGATCGAGACGAACGACAACGAGGTCACCATCGTCCGGAATGTGGACGGCGAGTTCCTGATCCGGGGCGCCGCGGGACCCGTGCGGCTGCAGTTCATCTTCGACACGGGAGCCTCTGCGGTAGTGCTGCGGGCCGAGGATGCGGCGCGTGTCGGTCTCAAATCCCGGCAGTTGAGCTACGATCAGGACGTCTCGACCGCCAACGGCCACGCCTTGACGGCCGAGGCCGTGCTTCCGCAACTCGCCATCGGCGGCCTGATCGAGCACGACGTTCCGGTCCTGGTGGCCCGCCCGGGCGCCCTGCACGAAAGCCTGCTCGGGATGAGCTTCCTCAATCGTCTGGCGAGCTTTTCCGTGAGCGACGACAAGCTCGTGCTGCGCGGCCGCTAGAGCACGATCCGAAGCGGCTCCGCTTTAGCGGGTCATGCTCTAGGCGGCTTGCTGGCTGAGTCGGCTCATCTCCTTCTCGACGAGCGTGCTGTACGGTCCCTCCCTTCGCATCAGCTCGTCCGGCGGCCCGTCCTGGACCAGGACGCCGCCCTGGAGCACTAGAATCCTGTCGAAGGCCCGCAAGGTCGAAAGCCGGTGCGCGATCGCGATCACGGTCCGCTTCTGCATCAGCCGTTCCAGCGCGAGACGGATCGCCTCCTCGGAATCGCTGTCGAGGGCGCTTGTGGCCTCGTCGAGCAGGAGGATGGGCGCGTTCTTGAGGAAGGCACGCGCGATGGCGATCCTTTGCCGCTGTCCGCCCGAGAGTTTCAGGCCTCGGTCACCCACGATGGTCTCCAGCCCGTTGGGCAGGTTCTCGATGAACGGGCGGCAGCGCGCCGCGATGGCGGCGTCCCAGACCTCCTGGTCGGTCGCATCCGGGCGACCGTAGCGGATGTTGTCGGCCAGCGAGCGATTCAGCAGGGCGGTATCCTGCGGCACGATCGCGATGGCCTGGCGGAGGCTGGTTTCGGTGATGCGCGCGATGTCCTGCCCATCGATCAGGATGCGGCCACCTTGAAGGTCGTAGAAGCGCTGCAGCAGCGCGATGAGCGTGGACTTGCCGCCCCCCGAAGCACCCACCAGGCCGACGCGCTGTCCTGGCTCGATGGCGACGCTGAAATCGCGGAACACCTGCCGTTTGCTCGGATAGGCGAAGCTGATGTTTTCGAAGCTCACGCGCGCGCCGTCCGGCACGAGCACGGCAGCCTCAGGGTGATCGCGCAATTCGTGCGGGGTCAGCAGGGTCGAGAGCGCCTCCGAAAGCCGCGCCATATGCTGCGTGACATCCACCAGGGCGACAGCAAGATCGCGCGTGGCGCTGAGCACCGACAGGCCAAGCGTGCAGACCAGCACGACATCGCCGGCCGTGATGGCGCCCGCCTGCCACAGCCGGATCGCCCAGGCCAGCAGACTCAACGTCATCAAGACCACCACCATGGCGTGGCCCAGTCGCAGTTTTTCGAGATACTGGAGGCTGCGCCGGCGCGCCGTCATCTCTTTGCCAACCGTGCGATCGAACCGGTTGTGTTCGCGCGCGAGGCCGCCGAAGGCTTTCACCAGGGCCATGTTGCCCACCACATCGACCATCTCGCCGTCGACCGCGGCGGCCTTGCTGGCAAAATCGTTGTGCAGGGGACTGCCCGCCGCCGCGACGCGGAACATGATGGCCATCACGAGGGCCGCCACCACGACCAGCACCGCCGACATCTGCAGGCTGACACGGGTCAGGAACACGATCGCGCCCACGGTGGCGGCGCAGGGCGGCAAGACGTTCCAGACGAACATGTTTTCGATGGTGAAGACGGCGTTGGAGGTGGCGGTGATCCGGCTCGTCAGGACTCCCGGCAACCGGTCGGCGAAATAGCCCGGCGCATGGCCCGTGAGATGCCGGAAAAGATCGGACCGCAGATCGCCGGTCACGCTGACGAAAGTCGAGCTGGCAACCCAGCTTGCGAGCCGCCAAAGCAGATTGTCGCCGGCCACGAAGCACACCAGGGCCGTGAAGGCGAGCCACGGGTTGGTGCCGCCTTGCGGACCCGCCGACAAGGTGTCGACGAGAAATTTGATCGCATATTGCGTGCTGACCGAAAAGGTAACGGCGCCGAGCACCGCCGCCAGGATCGTGAAATGAGCCAGCCGCCGCTTCCCGACATACCGGGCAAAGAAGGTCAGCGGACGAGACGCGTAATGTTCCATAGGCCGCCGCTACCTCGCGCACATCTGGGATCGATCGGTCCGGACGCCGCGCAGGCCTTGCTGCGATCCAACCATGAAGCTGTTCTCTTTCACAAGCTCATGCACGCCGCATGCCGTCACTATGTTTCCGCTGCAGGCTGCAGTGTGGCGGACGTCGGCGTGCCGCTGTCACGCGTTTCCGGCATGAACAGGCATACGATCGCAAGCCCCAAGACGGCCACCACGGCCATCGCCACAAAGGCGGTGTAGCTGCCATATTGATCGGCAAGATAGCCCACCATGGTTGTGCTGACCGCCGCCCCGATGCCGACCGCGCTGCCCACCGCGCCTTGCGCCAGATTGAAATACCCGCTCTTTCGCGTGACGTCGGCCACCGTGAGCGGCACCAATACGCCGAGGACGGCGGCCGATACCCCGTCCAGGACCTGGATCGCCACCAGCAGGCGGGGATCGGCGACCAGCGCGAACAACAGCCCGCGCAGCGGCAGAGCGGCAAACCCGATGATCAGCATGGGGCGGCGGCCCCATTGCTGGGCTTTCAGCCCGACCAGGGGCGACAACACCGCCACGATCGCCTGAGGCACCACGATCGCGGCCGCCACCATGGCGGTCGCGGCTTCATGCGACCGCAACGTCAGCATGCTGGCCGCCAAAGGCAACATGGCGGAATTGGCGAGGAAGAACAGGACCACGCAGACCCCGAAGATCAGCAGCGACCGGTTGTGCGCCAGAGCGAGGAGCCCGGGGAGCAGAGCCGGGCGTTGAGCCGAGTCCATAGTATGCACCTGCCCCGTGATCGGAACCATTTCGTGGGATCGGATCCGAAAAAGAGACGCCAGCGCGGGTGCCACCAGAGCGGCCGCGATGAAGAAGACGGCCTGATTGGACCAATAATAGCCGCAAAGTCCCATGCCGCCGGCCGCCAGTCCGGTCCCGATCGACGCGAACGAGGCGTTGCGCCCAAGCCGGGCGCTCATTCCCACCCGGCCGACCAGATTGAGACTGATGGAAGCAATCGCCAGCCCGAGCACACAGCTCGCTGCGGCATGAACGAACCTTGACAGCAGCACGATCGGAAAGATCGGCCACGCGGCCAAAGCGAAGGCGCTCGCCCCGATGAGCATCAGCGCGGCCGCCGCGATCATCCGCACCGAGCGGACTTTGTCGATCAGGGCACCAGCGGGAACTTGACCGAACAAACTCACGAGACCGGACACCGTGAGAATCAGTCCGATGTCGGTCTGCGTCCATTTCTGCGACGTCAGGTAGACGGCCACGAATGGTCCGAACCCGGTCTGCACGTCCGCCACGAAGAAGACGAACCAATCCAGGGCTCTGCGGCTTTGCCGAGACGGGTTGGGCGCCTCGTTACGGCTCGGCTCGCGACCCGCCTCCACCTCTGGGGGCCGAACAGACGGGCGAATCGGTTCGACGTCTGTCGTGGGTGGCGTCATGCGAGCAATGATGGCGCCTCATGAGGTTATTTCGCGGCGGGCGCGAGGGCACCGGCAGGCTCCGGGATCCCGGGCCCGGGCGGCGCCTTGGCATCGGAACCACCGGCCTTGCCGAGGATCACAACGGGTTCACCCTCCTTGTAGGCCGGGGCCACACGCAGTTCGTCACGCGGCAGGTCGACGATGATCTTTTCGGCTTTTCCAGCCGGAAAATGGATCATCTGCCACTCTACCGCGATCTTGCGGGAACCGACGCCGAGAAATCCGCCGAAATCGATCACCGCCGCCCGCATATGACCCGTCTTGTCGACCAAGATGTCGGCGATCCGGCCCATGGCTTCGCCCGCCGCGCTTTGCACGTCCTTACCGAGCAGGCTTTCCACATCGCTGGCGTCCATCACGGTTGCGGGCGTCCCAGCGATGTTCGGAAGCTTGGCCACGTCGGACGCAGCGGGCGTGGACGGCGCCGCGACGGGTGCCTGCGCGGGTGGATTCGTGGTGGGAGCCGGGGAGGCTGCCTGCGCGATCCGGACAGATGCCTTGGCGGCCCCGGTCGCTCCCAGAAGCCCGGGAGCCAGAACCCCGAGAGCCAAGACGAAGCCGGCCGCAGCCCGCAGCCACGGCGGCCGGCCTGGTTTCGCGTGGGACGCTTCGACGGCCTCTCGCATGAATTCGGATCCCCTAGGGTTGGGAACTGACGTCCGCAGGTCGGAGCGCGTGTTCCGCAAGGCTGGCCTGAGCCGGTCCGGCCTGGCCCAGCGTGGCAAACGCCAACCCGCGCCAGCCGGCCCCTTGAACCGGCTCGATTTGGAGCGACGGTGAACCACGCAACAGCCTTGGTCAACCCGCGAGCACAGGCGCGCGAGACGCGATCCGCGCCCTGGTGACCGGGCTTTCCGTCCGAGGTCGGTGATCCGAAGCGCCGTCGAAACTGGTGGGCGGTACAGGGATTGAACCTGTGACCCCACGCGTGTGAAGCGTGTGCTCTCCCGCTGAGCTAACCGCCCGCGCCAGTCGTGGCTTCGACCTCGACCGATTAAGAGGCGGGGTGCGCCAAGTCAAGCATTCGGGAGCCGCAAACGTCGATGGTCCCTCCCCTTCACGCGCTCTCGCCACATGGGCGCGTGGCCTTCATGGCCTGGCTCAGTCCCGTGACAGCCCCTTGCCCTGCAACTCACCCAGATAGGCAGCCCAGAGCGTGTCATGCTCGGCGCCAAGCTGATGCAGATAGCTCCAGGTGAACAAGCCGGTATCGTGCCCGTCGCTGAAGCGCAGCTTCACGGCATAATGGCCCACGGGGTCGGCGGCCGTGATGGCCACCAAGCGTTTGCCGCCCACCACCTTCCTCTCGGCCGCCGAATGACCCTGAACCTCCGCGCTCGGGCTCGAGACCCTGAGGAATTCGGCCGACAGCTCATAGCTCCGGCCGTTCTCGAAGGTGACACGCAGGCTGCGCCCGCCCGGGGTGACGCGAAGCTCCGTCGGCCAGCTCTGGTCTACCTGGGACATGGTCCGCCAGTCCTTTCCTCTGATGCCGATTTGCGGCACAAGCCGCGCCATAAAGCCTTGTGGCCGGCAACATGCCTCTTATAGTGCGCCTGAACTCCTGGGGAGGAATGATGAGCGACCGGATCAACCCGCCCGGCCGGAACACCAACCGGCTGACGCCTTGGCACCTGCTGCTGCTGCCGCCCTACATCGGGGTGCTGTGGGTCCCGTTCTACAACGCCGTAGAGCCGCGCATCTTCGGCTTCCCCTATTTCTATTTCTATCAAATGGCCTGGGTGGTCATCACCTCGGTGCTGACCGCGATCGTCTATTTCGCCACGCGATCGTCCCGCTGAGCGCCGCCTGAGATCACGCACCTGTCAACGATCGCGATCCAGCGGCGACCGGACGCGACAAACAAGCAATCGGGGGAAGCATGCCTGTGAATTGGGTCGCGCTCGCGGTGTTCGTCGCGTTTTTCGGCGGCATCACGATCCTCGGATTCGTGGCCGCCAACTGGCGCAAGGGCGACCTCGACGTGCTCCACGAATGGGGACTTGCGGGGGGACGATTCGGCACGCTGGTGACATGGTTCCTGATCGGCGGCGACATCTATACCGCCTACACGTTCATCGCGGTCCCGGCCCTGGCGTTCGGGGCCGGCGCCCTCGCGTTTTTCGCGGTGCCCTATACGACCATCATCTATCCCATGACCTTCATGGTGTTTCCGCGCCTGTGGTCGGTGTGCAAACAGCACGGCTATCTGACGTCGGCGGATTTCGTACGTGGGCGGTTCGGCAACCGCTGGCTGGCGCTGGCTGTGGCGGTCACCGGGCTCATCGCCACCATGCCCTACATCGCGCTGCAGCTCGTGGGCCTACAGGTGGTGATCGGCGCCATGGGGGTCGAGACCAAGGGCGTCATCGGCGATCTGCCGCTCATCGTTGCCTTCATCGTCCTGGCTGTCTTCACCTTCAAGTCGGGCTTGCGCGCGCCAGCCGCGATCGCGATCGTCAAGGACATCATGATCTACGTGACGATCTTCGCGGTCATCCTGGTGCTTCCGTCGAAGTTTGGCAGTTTCGCCAATATCTTCGCCGCGATCCCGCCCGCCAAGCTGATCCTGCCGACGCCTCCGGCCGGCTCCACGGGCCTCTACAGCGCCTATGCCAGCCTGGCGCTCGGCTCGGCAGCGGCACTATTCCTCTACCCGCACGCCATCACGGCCGTGCTGAGCTCGGCGAGCCGCGACGTCATTCGGCGCAATTCGGCCCTCCTGCCCGCCTATTCCCTGGTGCTGGCCTTCATCACCCTGCTCGGCTTCATGGCGCTGGCGGCCGGGCTCGACAAGCTGCCGCAATTCGCGGACCTGTTCGCACGCTACAAGGCCAATGCGGCCGTACCGGCGCTCTTCCTGCATATGTTCCCCGACTGGTTCGCGGGTTTCGCCTTCGCGGCAGTCGGCATCGGGGCCCTCGTCCCGGCCGCCATCATGTCGATCGCGGCCGCCAATCTGTGGACTCGCAATATCTACGTCGAATTCATCAATCCGAACGCATCGCCCGGCATCGAAGCGAGCATGGCCAAATGGGTGTCGCTGGTGGTCAAATTCGGCGCCCTTCTGTTCATCATCTTTCTGCCGCTCGATTATGCGATCCAGCTCCAATTGCTCGGCGGCGTGTGGATGAGCCAGACCTTGCCACCCGTGATGCTGGGGCTGTTCAGCCGCTGGTGGAATTCTTGGGCCCTGCTGATCGGTTGGGCCGTGGGCATCAGCATCGGAAGCTGGATGGCGTCGTTGACGGGGTTCAAGAGTGCGACCTATGGGCTCACCGTGGCGGGCTTCACCATCCCGGCCTATGCGGCAATCTGGGCCCTGCTGGCCAACATCGTGGTGGCGGTCGTGCTCACCCTTCTATTCAATGCGGTTTCCGGGCGCGAAACGAGCGATGCCACTGTGGCGGCGGATTACGCGTGAGGCGGTTGCCGCTACCATTCGGGGCCGGGCACCTTATCTGATGGGCATGATTCACCAGCCTCCAAGCGATCTCACGCTGCTGCGCGATCCGCCTCTGATCGATCCGTTCGGTCGGGCCATCACCTATGTCCGCGTTTCGGTGACGGACCGCTGCGATTTCCGCTGCACCTATTGCATGTCGGAAGCCATGCAGTTCCTGCCCAAGCGGGATCTCTTGACGCTCGAAGAACTCGACCGGCTGTGCAGCGCCTTCGTGACCCGCGGCACCCGCAAGCTGCGGATCACGGGGGGCGAGCCCCTCGTGCGCCGCGATATCTTGAGCCTGTTCCAACGTCTTTCGCGTCATCTCGTGTCCGGTGCCCTCGACGAGGTGACCCTCACCACCAATGGCTCGCAACTGGCGCGGTTCGCATCAGCCTTGGCCGATTGTGGCGTCAAACGAGTCAACGTCTCGCTCGATACGCTCGACCCGGAGAAATTCAAGGCCATCACGCGGCGGGGCGACCTCGGCATCGTTCTGGATGGAATCCGGGCCGCTCGCGAGGCGGGCCTGTCGGTCAAGATCAACACCGTGGCATTGAAGGGTTTCAACGACGACGAGTTCGAACGGCTGATCGCCTGGGCGCATGGCGAGGGCATGGAACTGACCTTCATCGAGGTCATGCCGCTTGGCGAGGAGCGCACCGACGAGCCGGATCGCTTCATCTCGCTGGAAGACGTGCGGAGCCGCCTCGCCGAATCCATGACGCTGGAGCCGCTGTCCTATCGCACCGGCGGCCCGGCCCGCTATGTCCGGGTCAAGGAAACCGGTGGCCGCGTCGGCTTCATTACGCCGCTGAGCCACAATTTTTGTGAGAGCTGCAACCGCGTCCGGGTCACCTGCACCGGCACATTGTTCATGTGCCTCGGCCAGAACGACGCCGCCGATCTGCGCGGGCCGCTCCGGGCCAGCGAGAACGACGACCTGCTGATGGCGGCGCTCGATCAAGCCATCGCGCGCAAGCCGAAGGGCCATGACTTCCTGGCCGACCGTCTCCTCGCAACACCCAGGGTGTCGCGACCGATGAGCATGACAGGCGGCTGAACATCGGGCCGCTAACAATGCCGGCATTCCGGGGCGATGCGCAGCATCGGGTCCGGAGCCCATTGTTTCCAGCTCGCGCCTCGGTTCCGGGCTCGCCCGGAACCGAGAGCAGAACGATGATCGTGCTCGCGCTGTTACGCCCTATTTCGCGAAAGCTGGATTTGCGTCCACCAGCCCAGTCTTGCCGGGCACGATCTTCCACAGATTGAAGGACTTGGTGCCCCAAGTGCCGTCGTGGAAGCGGGGTGAATCCGTGATATCCGAGTTGGTGACGTAGAGGGTCCCGTCCGGCCCTTGGGCGAAAGTATCGGGCCAGCGCAGCCGGGGGTCTGCCACCAGCGTGGTGCGTTTGCCGTCCGGCTCCATGGTCTTGATGGCGTCGTCCTGGATGGCCGTGAAGAACAAGCGGCCACTCGAATCCGTCCACAGACCGTCATTGGGTTCGTTGTCGCCCGCCTTCTCGACCTTCTTGGCCAGATCCGCCTGGCTCATCGAGGCATCGGTCAGGGCCGTGGTGGCGATGCGGTAAAGCGTCTTGCCGGTCAAGGGCTGCCAATAGAGGTAATCGCCTTTGGGACTGATGCTGATGCTGTCCGCCGCGAACTGCACGCCCCGCCCGTCCGGCTGGTGCAATTCCTTGCCCTCGACCGCCACCTTCACGGATTTGTCGACCTGGGTCGAAGCATCGCCGTCGAGCACCCGGCGGCCCTTGCCGCTGACGAGATCCACCACGACGAGCGCCCCCGTGGCACCCGAATCCGTGATGTAGGCGGTCTTGCCGTCCGGC
This sequence comes from uncultured Lichenihabitans sp., assembly GCA_964245915.1. Taxonomy (GTDB): domain Bacteria; phylum Pseudomonadota; class Alphaproteobacteria; order Rhizobiales; family Beijerinckiaceae; genus Lichenihabitans. Next base: position 93,737 of record CAXTOT010000001.1, read on the forward strand.
GACAGGCGCACGTCGTTGAGATAGCTGCCCTGGGGCGCCACGGTCGTGTCGAACGGATAGACGCGCGCCACCTTATTGCTGGCGAGGTCGATCTTCACCAATTTCGGCCCGTCCGGAATGATGAATTCGGTGTTGGGTGCGGCGGGATCGATCACCCAAAGCGCGCCATGACCGTCGGCGGTTTCGGCCTGCACGCAGACGAAATGGCTGGCTGGGTCGAGCGGTGCGGCGTTCCGGTACTTGTTCCATTCCTCATCCGGATAGGGATGCAGCTTGCCATCGGGCGTGAGTTCCGCCAGCGACACCGGTGCATCCTCCGACCAGCGGGGGAAATTGACGAAGATGCGGCCGGTTTCACTCACGGCGACGCCCGTCACTTGGTGGTCGAAGCTCGCCACCTGCTGGATGGAAGCCGGATTCTTGTCTCCGGTCAGCTTGGTAAAGGCCGATTCCGCCTGGTCCTGCAACGGGACCGCCTGTACGGCGCCGATCGCAGAGGAGAGCATGAGAGCAGCAATGCAGGCGGATTTCATCGGGGGCGTTGTCCTATGAGGAGGGCGGTCGCCCGGACAACGCCATGACCGGACCGGCGTTCCTCACCCCGGCATGCGTAAATCGGACGCGCCACGGCCGCCCGCCCGACGGCTCAGCCCTTGGCGCGCTGCCGGATCATGAAATTGTCGAAGGTATATTCCCCGACCTGCCACCACAGATATTCCTCCGAGCGGAACGCCAAAGTGGCATCGAGCATCGAGCGGAATTTGGGATTTTCGTCGGCGAGTTCGCGATAGATATCGCTCGACGCTTTGAAGGCGGCTTCCAGCAGATCCTGCGGAAAAGCCCGCAATTCCGCTCCCGCCACGACGAGCCGCTTCAAGGCGGGCGGATTGCGGGCGTCGTAGCGAGCCAGCATGTCGGCATGGGCGACAGCTGCGGCGGCCCTCAGAGCCGCCTGGTAGACCGGCGTCAGCGCATCGAATTTGGCTTTGTTGAACACCACATGGATGACCGAGCCGCCGCGCCACCAACCCGGATAATAATAGTTGGGGGCCACTTTCTGGAGCGCTGTCTTCTCGTCGCCAGTCAGCTTCTCGTCGTCATAGGGGCTGACCCATGTCGCTGCATCGATGGTGCCCTGGTCGAGGGCGTTGTAGAGTTCGGAGCGCGGCGTCTGCTGCGGTATGGCGCCGAGGCGCTGCAGCACCATGCCGGCCAGGCCACCGACGCGGATCTTCATCCCTTGAAGATCGACGGCGGATTTCAGCGGCTTGCGGAAGAAGCCGCCCATCTGGGCGCCCGTGTTGCCGGCCGGCAAAGCGAGCACGTTGTAGTCCGCCAGAAAGGCGTTGAAGAGGTCGGTCCCGCCGCCTTCGGCCGCGAAGGCCGCCTGCTGGCGCGCATTCATCCCGAACGGCATCGCGGTCGCGAGCGCGAAGGTGGGGTCCTTGCTGTAGAAATAATCCATCGAGGTCTGACAGGCCTCGACGGTCCCGGCCTGGACGGCATCCAGCGCCTGCAGCCCCGGCACGATGTCGCCAGCCGGAGACACGTCGATGCGGAATTTACCCCCGGTCAGAGCGCCAACCGTGCGCGCGAAAGTCTCGGCGCCGCCGTACATGAGATCCAGGGTTTTGGGGAAGCTCGAGGTCAACCGCCAGACCACTTCGGGCGCCCCGGACGGTGCGGGTTGCGGCGATGCGGCCGGCGACGCAGGCGCATCCTCGGCATGCAGGCCGCCCGCGGTCAGCACGCCACCCGCCGCTCCGGCCATCGCGACCGCCATGAACCGGCGTCGACCTACACCCCTGTCCATGTCCAATCCTCCACTCACGACAGCGCCCGAAGACGACCGCGAGCCGTACCGCCCTACTCCACCACGATGCGTGGCGCCGACCGGGCGCCGCGCCCTTCCAAGGAGTCCAGAACCTTGCGTGCCATGTCCTTGTAGGCGACCGCATGCGCGCCGTCCGGATCCGACACCATGACGGGCTTGCCGGAATCCGATGTCAGCCGGATGTCGAGCGCGAGCGGCATCTCGCCGAGATAGGGTACGCCCAGCCGCTCGGCCTCGTGTTTGGCGCCGCCATGGGCAAAGATATCGGTCCGGGTCCCGCAATGCGGGCAGATGAACGTGCTCATGTTCTCGACCACCCCGAGGATCGGCACCTCCACGCGGCGGAACATCGCGATGCCCCGGCGCGCGTCGATCAGCGCCAGATCCTGCGGCGTCGAAACGATCACGGCGCCCGACAAGGGGACCGATTGCGCCATGGTGAGCTGGGCATCTCCCGTTCCTGGCGGCATGTCCACCACCATGATGTCGATCTCGCCCCACTGCACTTCGCGCAGCATCTGGGTGATGGCCGACATGACCATCGGACCGCGCCAGATCATGGCGGTATCCTCCTCGACCAGAAAGCCGATCGACATCACCTTCAGACCGTAGCCGTCGAGCGGCCGCATGATCCGCCCCTCGACCACCTCCGGCTTGCCCTTGAGATTGAACAAGCGCGGCATCGATGGCCCGTAGATGTCGGCGTCGAGAACCCCGACCTTCATGCCAAAACTTTGAAACGCCAATGCGAGGTTGCAGGCGGTCGTGGATTTTCCCACCCCGCCCTTGCCGGACGCTATCGCGATAATGGTCTTGACGCCCGGGATGGCCTGCCCGCTGCGCGCCGCCTGGGCCTTCGGGCCGGGGGCGGCCGAGGGCTGAGGTGCGGGCCGAGCATTAGAATGGGAATGGGAATGGGACGGAGAGCCCGGCGCCTTCTGGGCCGTCAACGTGACCAGCACGGAAGCCACGCCATCAAGCGCCTTGATCACGGCTTCGGCACGCGCGCGTAGCGGCTCGGCCTGACCGGCCCGGGAGGCCTCGACCTCGATGGAGACGTAGACGCGGCCATCCTTGACCGCGATGCCGCCGAGTTCGCCCGAGCGGGGCAAGGGTGTCCGCCCGTCCAAACCCGGAACGCCCATGAGGGCGTTCAGCACAGCATCCTGAGAAATCGCCATGAGATGAACTTTGAACCGGTTGACGGCTTCTGCTGCGAAAAGGAGCCGCGGTCAATGACAATGGGCAACCGCGACGAATGGGCACCCACGGCGGCAGGCTCGCCGTGGAGCTGAGCAGAACTGCACCAAACCGCGGCGGCATCCATCGCGATGAGATGGCCCGCAATCAGTCTTGGAGCCACTCATCGAGCGGGAAAGCGCTCAAGCCCGGCACCGCCGCCGTTGCGATCCCGCCACCCGGTTAGTTTTTCAGGGGCACCTTCGGGACCGATCCGCCCCCGCCTTTGCCGCCCGGGAGCTCCGGACCGGCGGTCTGGTCGTCGTCCAGCGCCTCCACCTCATCGGCATCGTCCTGAACCGGCTCCTCGACATCGGACCGTTGCTTGCGCTTGCGGCCGGCCTCCACGATGTCCCGCTCGGGCCGCGGCAGCACCGGGCCGTCGGGGAACACGAAGCCAAGCTTTTTGGGCCCGCCCTCGTCGGCCGTCACCACGACGCGGACCGCGCCACCGTTCTTAAGCTTGCCGAAGAGAACCTCGTCGGCCAAAGGCGTCTTGATGGATTGCTGGATGACGCGGGCCATCGGCCGGGCCCCCATGGCCTCGTCATAGCCATGTTCGACCAGCCAGTTGCGTGCCTCGTCGGTCAATTCGATCGTGACGTTACGGTCCGCCAGCTGGGCCTCCAGCTGCATGACGAACTTGTCGACCACCTTCGAGATAACCGCCTTCGGCAGATGTTCAAACGGAACAATGGCATCGAGCCGGTTCCTGAACTCGGGCGTGAACATGCGATTGATCGCCTCGATGTCCTCACCCTCGCGCTTGTTGCGCGTGAAGCCGATGGCGGCCCGAGCCTGATCGGCGGCCCCGGCATTCGTGGTCATGATCAGGATCACGTTGCGGAAGTCGATCTGCTTGCCGGAGTGATCCGTGAGCTTCCCGTGATCCATGATCTGCAACAGGATGTTGTAGAGGTCCGGGTGGGCCTTTTCGATCTCGTCGAGCAGCAGCACGCAATGCGGATGCTGATCGATGCTGTCGGTCAGCAGCCCGCCCTGGTCGAATCCGACATAGCCGGGCGGCGCACCGATCAGTCGGCTGACGGTGTGGCGTTCCATATATTCCGACATGTCGAAGCGGATCAGCTCGACCCCGAGACCCAGCGCGAGCTGACGCGCCGCCTCGGTCTTGCCGACGCCCGTCGGGCCGGAGAACAGATAGGAGCCGATCGGCTTCTCGCCGTCCCGCAAGCCGGCCCGCGCGAGCTTGATGGCAGAAGTCAGGGCCGCGATCGCCGCATCTTGGCCGTAGACTACCTGCTTCAGGGTCGAATCGAGATGCGCCAGCACCTCGGCATCGTCCTTAGACACGGTCTTGGGTGGGATCCGGGCCATCGTGGCGATCGTGGCCTCGATCTCCTTGATGCCGATCGTCTTCTTACGGCGGGCTTCCGGCACCAACATCTGCGAGGCACCCGTCTCGTCGATCACGTCGATCGCCTTGTCGGGCAGCTTGCGGTCATGGATGTAGCGGGCCGAGAGTTCCACCGCGGCTTTGACCGCCTCGTTGGTGTAGCGGACCTTATGGAACTCCTCGAAATAGGGCTTCAGGCCCTTGAGGATCTCCACCGCGTCCGGCACCGAAGGCTCGTTCACGTCGATCTTCTGGAACCGCCGCACCAGCGCGCGGTCCTTCTCGAAATACTGCCGATATTCCTTGTAGGTGGTCGACCCGATGCAGCGCAGCCCGCCCTGGGCAAGCGCTGGCTTCAGCAGGTTGGAGGCGTCCATGGCGCCGCCGGAGGTCGCGCCCGCCCCGATCACCGTGTGGATCTCGTCGATGAACAGGACCGCGTTCTTGTGGTTCTCGATCTCCTTCATGACCTGCTTGAGGCGCTCCTCGAAGTCGCCGCGATAGCGCGTGCCGGCCAGCAAGGTCCCCATGTCGAGCGCGAAAACGGTCGCGCCCGCCAGCACCTCGGGAACCTCGTTCTTGATGATTTTTCGCGCGAGACCCTCCGCGATGGCGGTCTTGCCGACCCCCGGGTCGCCGACCAGCAGCGGATTGTTCTTCTGCCGGCGGCACAGGACCTGGATGGTCCGCTGCACCTCCTGCTCGCGGCCGATCAGGGGATCGATGCGGCCGTCGCGCGCCTTCTTGTTGAGATTGACGCAATAGGCCTCGAGCGCACCCTCCTTTTTCTTGGAGTCGCTTCCCTCCTTGGCGTCCTTGTCACGGCCTTCGTTCTCCTCGTCGGCCCCGCGCGGGGATTTCGTGGTGTCCGACAGGCCCGGCCGCTTGGCGATGCCGTGGCTGATGTAGTTCACGGCATCATAGCGCGTCATGTCCTGCTCCTGCAGGAAATAGGCGGCGTGGCTCTCCCGCTCAGCGAAGATCGCGACGAGCACGTTGGCGCCCGTCACCTCTTCCCGGCCGGAGGATTGGACATGAATATGCGCGCGCTGGATGACACGCTGGAACCCGGCCGTCGGCTTGGCGTCGTCATGTCCCTCGGAAACCAGGTTTTCGAGTTCGTTGTCGATATATTCCGCGAGGTGCTTCTTGAGCACCTCGATGTCGACCGAGCAGGCGCGCAAAACCGCAGAGGCGTCGCCGTCGTCCGTGAGGGCGAGCAGCAGATGCTCCAGGGTGGCGTATTCGTGATGTCGCTCATTGGCCACGGCCAGGGCACGATGCAGCGATTGTTCGAGAGCTCGTGAGAATGCAGGCATGTCGGGAGCGGCCTCTCTCAGTTCTTTTCCATGATACACTGCAGGGGATGTTGGTGCTTGCGCGCGAAATCCATCACCTGCGTCACTTTGGTTTCCGCGACCTCGTAGGTGAACACGCCGCATTCCCCCACCCCATGATGGTGGACGTGCAGCATGATCTGGGTCGCTTCGTCGGCGTCCTTGTTGAAATACTTGCGTAGAACCGCGACCACGAACTCCATCGGCGTGTAGTCGTCGTTCAACAGAAGAACGCGGTACATGCTGGGCCGCTTGGTTTGCGTCTTGGGCCGCGTGATGACGGCGGTTCCCGACCCGTCGCTGCCGCCCTTCTTGGGTTCCTTGGCCGCCACGGTCGCGGGCCGTCCACCACCAAGCTGGCGAAAACGGTTCTGGGCCGTGGTGGCTGAAATGCCCGCAGTCAAAGTCACATCTTCCTCATGAACGGCGTGCCTCACGTTCGTGTCACGTCCTGGCATCGCTAATGTACGTTTGCATGGGGCTCTCCGCCAGAGCGGTGCGGCTATGTTTCATCAAGCAATGTTTGGGCCGATCATGGCGCAAGCATGGCTTGGCCTTGGAGCGAGCGCAGCCACGCCGAACCAGCCTCCCGTTGGTCAAGCGGATGCGAGCGAACTCGGTCATCAGCCATTAACCGCACCGTAACTGCGAACCCCTAGCCTTCGTCGTCGTGTTGTTTCTGCCACTTGGGCGCTTTGGCGAGGAGCCCCGAGGACGGTCCCGACGGTGAGGGTGTTCATGGGTACGTGTCACATCGGGTCGATAAGGAAAGGGTGCCTCGCCGCGATCGGGCTCGCAGCCGCGATCATGGCCTCGACGGGTCAAGCCCAAGCGCGATATCATCACGGCTTCGGCCACGCCCGGTATCGTGGCGTCTCCCACGCCCGGCATTTCCAGCCGAGCCGGCACTTCGGCGCGCGGCCGATGAGGCACGCGGTCATGACCGAGTCTCCCCTGTTCTCCGCCATGGTGGTGGATGCGAGCACCGGCCGCACCCTGTTCTCCAATCACGAAGACGCCCTGCGCCACCCCGCCTCGCTCACCAAGGTGATGACGCTCTACCTGCTCTTCGAGAAGCTGAAAGCCGGCGAGATGCGGCTCGACGAGCGGATCGGCGTCTCGGCCCACGCGGCCAGCATGGCGCCCACCAAGCTCGGGCTGCGCCCCGGGTCGACCATCGCGATCGAGGACGCCATCAAGGCCATCGTCACCAAGTCGGCCAACGACATGGCGGTCGCGGTCGCGGAAGCCATCGGGGGTAGCGAAGCCGATTTCGCCGCGATGATGACCCACAAGGCGCATACAATCGGCATGTCGCGGACGCAATATGTGAACGCATCGGGATTGCCCGACGACCGCCAGTTGACGACCGCCCGGGACCTCACGGTCCTCGGCCGTTCGATCCGGGAGAATTTCCCCAGCTACTACCATTTCTTCTCGATCCCCAGTTTCACCTATGCGGGCTCCTTCATGCCCAATCACAACCACCTGCTCGGCAGGATCGACGGGATGGACGGCATCAAGACGGGCTACACCCGGGCCTCCGGCTTCAATTTATTGACGTCGGTCAATCGGGACGGCCATCACCTCGTCTCGGTGGTTCTGGGCGGCCGCACGGCGGCGAGCCGCGATCGCGTGATGGCTTCGCTCATCGAAGATCACATCGAGGAGGCGGCCCCGACCCGCAGCGCCGAGAGGCCGGCCCCCTCGCCGCTCGAAGCGCCAGCCCAGACCGTCCAGGATGCAGGCGTCGACCCTCAGGATGACGCCGAGCCCGCCAAGGAACGCGGACCGAGCCTGATCGCCCCGACGCTGGCGGTGCCGGCCGCACCCGTGGTCCGGCCGAATGATCGGGCGAAGACGGTCGGCCAGACCGTCACGGGCTCGATCCCGTTCCCGGTCGACCGGCCGCGCCCCGCCTTCATCGCCGGCACCCCGAGGATCGATCATGCGGATCGCGCTCCGAACGAGCGCCGCCATCTCGCCCTCGATGGCTCCACGAGCGCCCATTCGGCTCAATCCGACACAGCGGTCGAGGGGGCGGCGACCGCCACTCCTTCGAGCTTGCGGTGGGTCGCGGGTCCGGCTGGCGCGCCGGGCGCTTCGCCCGCGCCCGCCTTGCGGACGGCGGCGGCCGAACCGCCCAAGCGCCCCGAACGGGCCGAGCCAGCGACAACCCGCGCCAAAGCCGAAGCCATGCAGGAACGCGATCTCAAGGACCGCGCTGCCCCGGGCGGCCAGCATGGCGAATGGGTCATCCAGATCGGCGCAACCGACGCCGCCGACAAGGCCACGGATCTGCTCACCCGCGCCAAGGTCGAGGGTCGCTCCGCACTCGGGGCCGCCCGGCCTTTCACCGAAAAGGTGAAAAAGGGCGACTCGACACTGTATCGCGCCCGGTTCGCCGGCCTGGAGCCGCAGGAGGCGGAAGCTGCCTGCAAAGCCTTGAAGCGATCGGGCTTTGCCTGTTTCGCCACCAAGGATTGATCCCGATGCCGCCACCGCGGCACCGCAATGCGTCCGCCTAATCCTGCACCAGGCCCGTCCACCCCAAGTCCAGCATCCAGCGTAAGCGAGTTCCTACGGATGTCGACGCATCAGAACGTCTTTGGCTTCGTTCACCCGGGCCGCGAGAGCAGTCGATCCGCCGTGATCGGGATGCAATTTCTTCATCAGCGCACGGTGCGCCCGCGTGACGTCTTCGCGGGTCGCGCTTTTCGCAAGACCAAGGATCTCGTGAGCCTCATCCTCCGACATGGTGCCTGGACGCCTGCCGGGCTCCGCCGTTCGAGCGCCCCCCGGGTCGCCTCCCGGGTGTGCTGTCTCACGCCAGCCGGTAAACCGGCGGTCGAAATAAGCCTCCAGCAGACGAGCTCCTTCGGGGTCGTGGGCAAGGCAGCGCTGGTATAGCGAGAGGCAGCGGACGCGGCTGAGCTGGTCGAGCGGGGCGCCCTCGTCCGGGCCGGCCAAAACGCTGCCCGTCATCACGCCCGAGCCATGGTCCAGTTCCATCTCGATCATGGCCGAACGGACCCGCGACATCCGCCGGGTTCTTTGCCCGCCGCGAAACGAAAACGCGCCCGGCAGTTTCGGCTTTCGGCCGGTCATCAGCCAAAAGCTCAGCCCGGCCAGCAGGAAGGCGAAATCGATGCGGCCGCGCAGTAGCAGCAGGACGGCCGCCGCCATGGCCAGAAGGGCGCTCCCCCGCCGCAGCAGCCGCGCCAAGGCGACCGGATTGGCGCGCGTGAAGGCTTTCAACCCGACGGACGCGAACCAAACGAGCAGAAGGCCGGCGAGAAGAAAGAGCATGGCCGTACTATCGCGCGGTTAGCGGAGTTGGGAAAGCAGGTTTTGTGCGGGAACATTGTCACGGTCCCGACTTTGAGCCTCCAGCGCAAGCCGGCCGCCGGCCGCATAAGCGGCTGCCGCCGCCAGAAGGGACGCGAGCCTTCCCGGCGAGTTCGTGTCGAAAGCCGCATAAGCGCCCCCGGTCAACCGCGCGATCTCCTGGAAACCTCGCGCCGCGGCCCGATCACCACCCTCGTGGAACATGAAGGCCTTGACGCCCAACAACGCGAGTTCGCCTGCCTTGGCGCACAAGGGATCGATTCGCTCCTCGAGCGAGTCGCCGACATAGACCAGTGCCTTGACGCTGGCCCGGCGCGCCTCGGCCCCGGCATGGGCCAGCACCCGGCCGATCTGCGTATTGCCGCCCGCGACCGTGATTTGGGACATGACCTTGGCGAGGCCGGCCCCGCCGGAGACGAATCGCGACGCCTTGCATTCGGACAGGCCGCGAAAATAGACCAACTGGACATCGAGGCCGCCGAGGGCCGACGTGGCTTCGAACATTCGGCTTTGCAGGCCGATGGCCAAGTCCCAGGTGGGTTGCCGGCTCATGGTGGCGTCGAGCGCGAAGATGAGCCGACCGCGCCCGCTGGTGGCCGAGGACGGCGCTGGCGCTTTGCCGGCGCGCTCGATAAAGGCATCCACGTCAGATCGCGGCGACGCGGCGTCGGAGGAAACGGGACGTTGATCTTTTTGGGTCACGACAAAGCCTCGCTTTGCCAGGGAGCGATGCTCCTCACATCATGCCGCCACGCCCAGACCGCAAGGCAGTCGGGGAGCGTCATGCCGTGAGGCTCGCGGTCGCACATACCATCGCCGAGCTGCGCGCCAAGGTTGCGCGCTGGCGGGGCGCGGGTGACGGCGTGGCGCTGATCCCGACCATGGGCGCCCTGCACGAGGGTCACCTCGCCCTGGTGCGTCGCGGGCAGCGGCAAGCCGGGCGTACGGTGGTGTCGATTTTCGTCAATCCGACCCAATTCGCTCCCACCGAGGATTTTACCACCTACCCGCGCACCTTCGAGACTGATTGCGCCATGTTGGCCGAGATCGGCGCGGACCTCGTCTATGCGCCCGCGCCCGCCACCATGTACCCCGACGGCTTCACCACGACGATTTCGCTCGAGGGGCCTGCGAAAGCGGGTTTGGAAGATGCGGCGCGGCCGCATTTTTTTGCCGGGGTCGCGACCGTCGTGGCCAAGCTGCTCACGCAATGCGGGCCGGACCTCGCAATTTTTGGCGAGAAAGACTTCCAGCAGCTCCGCGTCGTCACCCGCCTGGCGCAAGACCTCGACCTGCCGGTCGACATCGTCGGCGTGGAGACCGTGCGCGATCCCGACGGGCTCGCGATGTCGTCGCGCAACCGGCTCCTGTCGGGCTCCGAGCGCGGCCGCGCCGCGGCTCTGCCAGAGGTGTTGCGCACCAGCGCCGAAGCCTTGCGGACCGGCGGCACGCTTGCCGACATCCTGGCCGCAGCCCGCGCGGCTCTGGCGCAAGCGGGCTTTGCGGTCGACTACTTTGAGGCGCGCGACGCTGCCAGCCTGGCTCGGGTTAGCGCCATCGGCACGGGTCCCGTCCGGCTTCTGGCGGCTGCGCGCCTCGGCAGCACGCGTCTCATCGACAACTGGCCCGTCTGAGCCTGGCACTCGGCACCGCCGTTTTTAGATTGACAGAATAGGCCCGTCTCACCATAAGCGCCGTCACGAGCAGGGGTACTGCTGGCGGCGACGTCCGGCTTTTCCTTTGTATCCGACTCCGGCCTGACCCGCGCTCGACGGGTCTTGCCTTGGTCTGGAGGAGTGTCCCGAGTGGCAAAGGGGGCGGACTGTAAATCCGCTGGCTAAGCCTTCGTAGGTTCGAGTCCTACCTCCTCCACCAGGCGCCCTTTGGGTGGAGACAGCCGGCCAACGGTGCGCGGGTGTAGCTCAATGGTAGAGCAGCAGCCTTCCAAGCTGAATACGAGGGTTCGATTCCCTTCACCCGCTCCAACCTGTCCAGCAGCTTAGGACCGCATCGCTCCACCCCCTTTGGAAGCAAGGCGGATGGGCCGATCTCGAACATCGATCTAAAACCTAGGCCCAAGTCTTCCCTCCCTGCCGTATCGATCGCGCTCCCGAGCGCATTCCGGCAAGTAAGCAGCTCCGCTATCAGCCGTTACAATTTTGTCACGTATCCCGCTCCAGAAGCAATGATTTATTTTCTTGCCCTTTTTTTGAAACAATCGCCAGCAACAAGGCGCCCCTGACCGGTCACGTCGGTCAGTATCGAGCGGTGCAATTCGCGCCTCAACTCACAGTCAGGAACGAAGCCATCAACAGATCATCCACATAGCTTGAGACGACATTTCTGGTGTCGGTGATGATCTCGGCGGCCTGATTTTCAAAAAGGAAGAGTAAATGCGTCAACTCGCAGTCGCGGGATCGATCCTGCTTGCCTGCTTGCTCGGCCTTGCGCCGAGCGCCCATGCTCGCAACCGGTATGCGGCGGACCAGATCTCGGTTTCGGCCGAGCAAATGCAACCGCAACCTCGATGGCCTGAAGTGGTCAATGCCCGTCACTCCGCCGCGCCCTCGACCCGGTATGCGCATGTCACCGACACGATCGAAGTCGATTTCGCGCCGGTCGGACGGCCGATGTCCATCCTCCCGGCTCACGCCTCCATGGCCAATCTCGTGTTGGCGGCCGCGCGCCGTCATGGCGTGCCGGCCGCTCTCGCCTATGGTGTGGCGAGCGTGGAAAGCGGTTTCAATCCGCGGGCCCGGTCGCGCTCGGGCGCGGTCGGCTTGATGCAGATCATGCCCGCCACGGCGCGCGGTCTCGGCTGTCGGGGCTCGTTGAGCAATCCGGCCGTCAATGCCGACTGCGGGGCCCGCTATCTCGCCGCGATCCTGGGCGACCATGGCGGCAACATGCGGCTGGCGGCCGCCATGTACAACCAGGGTCGTTTCGCGGCCAGGATGACCCGAGGCGGCGCCCGTTATGCGGCCCTGGTCATGCAGCATGGTCGTCGGCTACCCGGCTAGCAGGCACTACGGGCTCACGCCCTGGCTGAACCCAGAACGTGGGCCGTCCCTCGCGGCCCACAAACGCAATGCTGCACTGCAGCAACGAAAGCCGCTTGGACCGGGTTAGGAATTTGCCGATAGATTCGGCCGCTCCGCGTCCAAAGGGTTTTCATGTCAGTTTTCACCAAGATGCTCGGGGCCGCGACCAAACTCACCCAAAGCGGGCGGCCCGCGGAGGCGACGCAGGTTCTTCGCGACGGTCTGGCGGAGCTCGCGGGTCGGCCGGTGGCGCGAAAGCAAACGCCGCCGACCGCCGAACAAGACGACCATGCTCCGTTTCCCTGTTTCGGGACGCCGAGCGCCTTCGACTTCTCCAAGGGCTGGGCCGGGTTGGTGCGACCGAGCGGCCTCAAGCCCAGCCCTGCCCCGACCCGAGGCGAAACGACCGGGAGCGACCGCTTCCAAGCCCGCTCCTTTTCAGGACCGTCCGGGACGCGCGCCTACAAATTGTTCGTGCCGGACAGCGCGGCGGCACCGCGCGGGCTCATCCTGATGCTGCACGGCTGCAGCCAAAACCCCGACGATTTCGCGGCCGGCACGAGGATGAACGAGGTGGCGCAGCGGAACAATGTCCTGGTGGCCTATCCGGAACAGTCCCGCAGCGCCAACCCCTCGCTCTGCTGGAACTGGTTCGAGCCCAAGGATCAAACCCGGGACGCCGGCGAACCCGCGATTCTGGCTGGAATTGCGCGCGAGATCGCGGCGGAATTCGGTGTCCGCGGCTCGAACATCTTCGTAGCGGGGCTATCGGCCGGCGGCGCCATGGCGGCCATCTTGGCCGAGACGTACCCCGATGTCTTCGCTGGGGTCGGCATTCACTCGGGCCTGCCCTACGGGTCAGCCCACGACGTCTCCTCGGCCCTGACCTCGATGAAGGGCGTTTTCGTCCATGGCTCCAGCGTCCAAGCCGAAACGTCCCAGCAGGCCGAGGTCCTGGCCCGCGGCATCCCTGCCATCGTGTTTCACGGCGACGCCGACCGCACCGTGCACCGGAGCAATGCGGACGCCATCGTGGCCCGCATCGAGGCGCGCGAAGCCGGCCTGGCAGCCGAGACCGAAAGCGGCACGGCCGCGGACGGCCGACGCTATCTCAGGACGGTGGGGCGCGATGGGTCGGGTGCGGTTCGCTTCGAACACTGGACCTTGATCGGCGCCGGCCATGCCTGGTCGGGGGGAAGCCAAGCGGGTTCTTATGCCGATCCCACGGGTCCCGATGCCTCGGCCGAGATGATGCGCTTCTTCCTCGCCCAGACCGCCGAGACCTGAGGGCGAAAAGGCACGGACCGGCGTAAACGCCCTTTGCCTCACACCGGCCAGGCGGCGTCGCGGTAGGCCGAGTCCCAGAACATCCACTCGAGCTGGGCGGCGCGCGCGAACGCCTGGTGCATGGCCTGCAGCACGAGCGGGCTGACGGTTGCAGCGAGGGCATCGGTGGTGGCGATCATGGCGTCGACCGCCTCCGCAAATTCCTCCCCCGCATAGGTGTCGATCCAGGCCCGATAGGGGTTGCCAGGCGCGGCCCGGCCGAAGATATCGCGGCCGACCTCGCGGTAGATCCAGAAGCAGGGCAGCATGGCCGCGACATGCACGGCCAGGGGCTCGCGGAACCCGGTCGCGGTCAAAAAGCTGATGTAGTGATGGGCGGCCGCCGACACCGGGGTGGCGGCGACCTCCGCGGGCGCCACGCCGAACAGCTGGAAATAGGTCGCGTGCAGGTCGCGCTCGACCTCGATGGCGACCGCTGCGGCCCGGGCGAAGTGCACGATCCGCTCGGGCTCGTCGGCTTTCGCGGCCGCAAGCGCGAGCGCCTGCGCAAAGGCCACCAGATAGTGGGCGTCCTGGATCATATAGTGGCGGAACAGCCCGATGGGCAGCGTTCCCTCAGCGAGTTCGCGGTTGAACGGCATGGTACGGATGGTTTCGTAAAAGGCCGCGTTGCGGCTCCAGGCATCGGTCGAGAACATTCGTGTCGTCCCTTCAGGCGAAGCGCTTGGCGGCCCGACGTTGGTCGGCCATCAGCTTGTCGAGGTCTACCCCGACAGGCATGCGATCGACGACCCGCCATGCGCCGGCCACCATGACGCGATCGGCCCGATGGGCGCCACACAGGACCAGGGCCGCGACCGGATCGTGTGCGCCGGCAAAACGCGGCTCGTCGAGGCAGAACAGGGCGAGGTCGGCCTGCATCCCCGGCGCGATACGGCCGATATCCTGGCGGCCGAGGCAGCTCGCCGAGCCTTCCGTGCCCCAGCGGATCACGTCGTGATGGGTGACGGCATCCGCGCCGTAGCGCAATCGGCCGATCATCAGGGCGTGGCGCATGGCCTCCATCATGTTGGAGGCGTCGTTGGATGCCGAACCGTCGACACCAAGGCCCACCTTCACGCCCGCGGCTTCCAACTCCTTGGTCCGGCAGATGCCCGAAGCGAGCACCATGTTCGAGGCCGCGCAGTGGCACACGCCGACCCCGTGCCGTCCGAGACGCCCGATCTCCTCCGCGTTGAAATGGATGCCGTGGGCCAGCCACACGCGGCTGTTGAGCCATCCGGTCTCCTCCAAAAACTCGACCGGGCGGCATTTGTAGGTGGCGAGGCAGAAGTTTTCCTCGTCGGCGGTTTCGCATAGGTGCGTGTGGAGGGCACAATCGAAGCGGCGCGCGAGGTCGGCGGTCGCCATCATCAGACTTTTGGTGACCGTGAAGGGCGAGCACGGCGCCAACGCGATCTGCACCATGGCGCCGGGCTTGCGATCATGGAACAGGCTCAGGACGCGTTCGCTGTCGGCCAGGATCTCGTCCTCGTCCTGCACCACGCTATCGGGCGGCAGACCGCCGTCTTTTTGCGATAGGTTCATCGAGCCGCGGCTGACCGTCATGCGTAGGCCAAGGTCCCGCGCCGCCGCGACCTCGAGATCCACGGCCTGCTCCAGGCCCTTCGGAAACACGTAATGGTGGTCGGCCGCCGTGGTGCAGCCCGACAAAAGCAGTTCGATCAGCGCGATGCGTACGCCGGCGACGAAGGACTCCGGGTCGAGCCGCGACCAGATCGGATAGAGCGCCCCGAGCCAGGGAAACAGCGATTTGTTGATCGCGGCCGGGTGGGCGCGGGTCAGCGTTTGATAGAAATGATGATGGGTGTTGATCAGGCCCGGCAAGACGACGTGGCGGCCGGCATCAAACACCTGGTCGGCCGGCGTGGCGGGCTCCCGCCCTGCCCCGACCAGTTCGAGGATGGTCGAGCCCTGCACCACCACGCCGCGCTCGGCCCCATTTGGGCCCGCCACGATGGCGAGCGGGTCCTTGATCCAGAGCGTAGGTGGCGATTGGCCAGGCATCGCGGGCGCCTCTTCTCGAATTGCGGTCCGTCATGCAAGATCGCGGCCTTGGGCCTCAGGAGGCCGCGACCTTCAAGGCGGGCCGGCCGCGCAGCATTTTGCGCACCGTGCTGGCGGCCACGACTTCCCCCTTGTTGGCGAACAGCTCGTGATTGGCCTCGATGTCGTCCCGATCGTAGAGATAGTTGACCATCAAGCCGTGGGCGGCCCCGAGTCCCTTGGCGGATCGATCGCCGAGCGGGTTCAATCGCTCGAGACGCGCCCCGTTGCCGAGGTGGAATCGTGCCACCGGATCGATCACGCGGCCGCCCGGGCTGCGGGCGCGCAAGAAGTAATGCGCCGCAAGGGGCAGCAGAACACGATGGACCGCCTCTGCGGCGCCGGCCTTGTCGGACCAATTCGGCTTATCCAGAAGATGAAGTGCGCGGCGATCCTCGGGTGTCAACAAGCCTGCGGTGTCGCTTTCGACCACCGCCTTCAGCCACCCGGCAAACCCCGGCACCGGCGACAGGGTCACAAAGGTCTGCAGCCGAGGCAGTTCGCGCTTCAACTCCTCGACCACGTGTTTGATCAGGAAATTGCCGAACGAGACGCCGCGCAACCCCGTCTGGGCGTTCGAAATGGAATAGAACACGGCCGTGGTGGGCGGACCGGAGGGCCCGACCGGCTGTTCGCGGGCAAGCAGCGGCGCGATCGCGGTCGGGATTCCGGTCGTCAGGGCCACCTCCACGAAAATGAGGGGTTCGTCGGCCAGGGCCGGATGGAAGAAGGCATAGAGCCGACGGTCCTTGGGCTCGAGCCGCCGGCGCAAATCGTCCCAGTCGGCGATCGCATGGACGGCCTCGTAGCGGATGATCTTCTCAAGGATGCTGGCGGGGGTGGACCAGTCGATGCGTCGGAGCTCGAGGAAGCCGCGGTTGAACCACGAGGTGAAGCCGGCCACGAATTGCTGGTCCAGGGCCATCAGATGCGGGTCCTGCCCGATGCAGGCAAGGACATCCTGGCGCATCGCCACGAGGGCCGGCGTGCCGCCCGGTCCGAGGTTGAGCCTGCGGATCAGTTCGGCCGCACGCGGCTCCGCCGCGGCCTGCAGCCGGGCCGCGCGATCAAGCGTGGGATTTTCGATGAAGGTCGCGGACGCCGCCTTCATGGCAGCAAGATCCGGTCCGAAGCGCCGCGCGACGTCGATCAGAAAGGCTTCCCGCTCGGACCGAGGCAGCGCCGCGTAGGCTTGAAGCAGCTGCTGGGCCAGCGCCACGCCGGAGGCTTCGCCGCGCCCGGACAAAAGCGCATCGGCCAGAGCGACCAGGGCCGAGCGATCGACCCCCACGGCGCGCGGGAAACCGATCAGACCCCGACCTCGGTCGGCGACCGATTGGATCAGATCGGACCAGTAGGTGATGCTGACCTTGGTATCCATGCCGGCTCCGGGACCCATGTGACGGACGGGTCCCGTTCCTAATACTCGACCTTGTCGGTTTTGGTCATCCATTCGCGAAACACCGCAGCCCCTTCGGGCAGCGCAAGATGGAGGGTCGGCATGGACCGCGCCTGCGGCGCCCTGGCGACCTCTTCGTAGAGGAAGGCGTCATCGAAGCCGATCGCGGCCGCCTGATCGCGCGTGTTGGCATAGACCAGCCGGTCGATGCGAGCCCAGTAGGTGGCGGCGAGGCACATGGGACACGGCTCGCAACTGGAATATAACGTCGCGCCCTGGAGGGAAAACGAGCCCGCGGCCGTGCAGGCGCGCCGGATGGCGACAACCTCCGCATGCGCGGTGGGATCGTTGGCCGACGTCACCTCGTTCCAGCCTTCCGCTATGATGGCGCCGTCACGGACGATCACGGCTCCGAAAGGGCCCCCGAACCCCGCCTCCATGCGGGCCTTCGACAAGGCGACGGCCTGCAACAGAAAACGCTGGTCGGGGGTCATGCGTGGGCTTCCTCGAATGCGACCCGCGCGAGCTGCAGACCGGGAGCTACCACTCTCCCGTATTCTTCATCGACAGCCAAGGTTCTGCGGGTGGTAGCGGCCCACCTTTTTGCAGCAGCTCCAGCGAGATGTTGTCGGGCGAGCGCACGAAAGCCATGTGGCCATCCCGCGGCGGCCGGTTGATGGTCACCCCCGCCTTCATCAAGCGATCGCACAGGGCGTAGATGTCGTCGACCTGGTACGCCAAGTGGCCGAAATTGCGTCCGCCGCCGTAGGTCTCGGGGTCCCAATTGTGGGTCAGTTCGAGAAGCGGGGATTGCTTCTGCTTGCCGGACGCCACGTCGTCGCTCGCCGCGAGAAACACTAAAGTGAAGCGGCCCTTCTCGTTGTCGATCCGCCGGACCTCGGTCATGCCCAATTTGTTGCAAAAGAAGTCGAGCGTCTGATCGAGGTCGGTGACCCGGATCATCGTATGCAGATATTCCATCATGCCCTCCTGAGCGGCTCTGGGCATTATGGGGCTGCGGCAACGAACGGCAACACTTGACGGAGTTTGGTCCGCCCCGCTGCCCGCACTGGCGTCAGGATCTTGCATGCCGCCACCGATGTGGGCAACGAGCATCGCAAGATGAACACCAAGTGAATAGCGGATGAACATCACCTGAATACATGACGAACACTGCCGCCGTCGCGCAAGTTGTCGCACTCATACTTGCGGGAGCGTGAGTGCTATGCGGAACCAAGACCGCATGAGAACGTTGCCTCTCCGAGCGATCAATCGGGATCAATTCAAATGTTCAACTCACTGGCAAAAGGTTCTTGGAAGAAGGCGGTTCTCGCGGTTGCCGCGGTGGCGACCCTCGCGGTGGCTCCGATCGCAACTTCGCAGTCCGCCGACGCACGCGGCTTCGGGGGCGGCGGCTTCGGCGGGCACGGCTTCGGCGGCGGCGGTTTCCGGCGCTTCGGTGGCGGCGGCTTTGGTGGCGGCGGTTTCCACGGCGGCTATGGCTATCGTGGCGGCTACGGCTACCGTGGCGGCTACGGCCGTGGCTTCGGTTACGGGCTTGGCGGCTTCGGCCTGGGGCTTGGCCTTGGCGCACTCGCGGGCGCGGGGTACGGTTACAATGGTGGCTACTACGGCCAGGGCTATTACGGCCCCTATGACGCCGGCTATGGCTATTACGGCTACGGCGGCGGTTGCCTGCGCCGTGTTTACGGCTACTACGGCCCCCATTGGGTCCGCGTTTGCTGAAGCAGTCAGGTCAAAGAAGAAGGAGCCGGCCCTCGTGGCCGGCTCTTTTTTGCGTCGAACAACGGAATGGTTCGGTTGCCGCGATGGAGCTCCTCAGCAGTCGCGCTGAACGTCCCATCGGCCAAGTGCAGGACGAGCGGCGGCTCAAGTCGGAAAGGCGCCCTGCTCCCCGCGACGCCGCCAAACAGGATGCGGTTGGCGGGTTGGCCCGCGAAAGAATGGACGGGCCGCACCGTGATGGCGCCGAGCCGTCCTTCCGCGGCCGCAAGCAGCGCCGGCAGGGCCTCCGGGCGATGGATCATCACCAGAGACCCGCGCGGGGCCAGCAGCGGCAACATGGCGCGCAGCCAGACGCCGTGCCCCACGGTGCGAGCACCGAGGCTCGCCTCGAACACATGGGCGTGCGCCCTGCCGGGGTCGGGCGAAACTCGGGTGCGGCCCGCGAGATAGAAAGGCGGATTGGACACGAGCAGCGTCATCGGACCGAGCGCGTCACGGATTTCGGCATCGAACAGGTCGAGACAGTGAACGCGCACGCGGTCCGCGACCCTGTTGAGCGCCGCGTTGGATTGGGCGAGTTCGGCACCTTGCTCGGAATTGTCGACCAGATGAACCAGGGCATCCGGGTTCCGCAAAGCAAGCGCGAGGCCGACGGTGCCAACGCCCGCGCCGATGTCACCAATCTTGCCACCGGGATCATGCGGAACAGAGGCCGCGAGCAGCACGGCATCGGTGCCGGCGCGATGGCCGGCCACCGGCTGGCGGATCAGAAGCCGGCCGTCGAGCAGGCGCGCCACGGGCAGCATCGATGCCCCTGCCTCGCCGGGCGAGGTTTCAGCCACGCTGCAACTCCTCGCCGAGCCCTGCCTCGACGAGCAGCCGCCGGGCCTGGTCCACTTCGTCGGCCGCGACCAGCACACGGCGGCGCAAAAAGCCGGTCGATCCCTCGGCGGCGCTCATGTGCTGATCGGCCACGAAGTAATGGATGTTGGCATCTGACAAGATGGCTTCCATCAGCGACAGAAGAATGAGGTCATTGGTGCGCAGAAGTTCGAGCATCGGGTTGCGATCTGCCTCGGCCTGGAGCAAGCGTTGATGTGGCACGAGTTCGGGGGCCGGGTCACGCGTTGATCGGAGCACCGGGACCCGGGCATGTTGCGACAGGCCGGCCGCGCCTTTATGGTCCCCGCGCTCCGAACTGTGCGTTGCGGTCCATCGACCGGCTCCTGCGTTTAAGGGAACTCGACCTTGGGTGTGGTCATACCTCTCGAAGAGCCGGCGGGCAGCGCCGAACTCAGCCTCTTGCTGTCCCTCGTGGATGCCGACATGGCCCGGGTGAACCAGACGATCCTGGCCAGGACCGGTTCCCAGGTGACCATGATTCCCGAGGTGGCCAACCACCTGATCTCGTCGGGCGGCAAGCGCTTGCGTCCGATGATGACGCTGGCGACCAGCGGGCTGTGCGGCCACGAGGGCCAGGGGCAGATCAAGCTCGCGGCCGCGGTCGAGTTCATGCACACCGCGACCCTGTTGCACGACGATGTGGTGGATCAAAGCGACCTGCGTCGGGGAAAACTCGCGGCCCGCATGCTTTGGGGCAACGAGGCCAGCGTGCTGGTCGGCGATTTCCTGCTCGGGCAGGCGTTCAGGATGATGGTCGAGGTTGGCTCCCTGCCCTGCCTCGACGTGCTGTCGGCGGCCGCCACCGTGATCGCCGAGGGCGAGGTGATGCAGCTGTCGGCCGCCAAGGATACCGCCACCACGGAGGACGATTATCTCGCGGTCATCCGGGCCAAGACGGCGGCCTTGTTCGCGGCGGCCTGCGAGGTCGGGCCGATTCTGGCCGGGCGACCCAAAGCCGAGGTCGCGGCCTGTCGGGCCTATGGCATGAATCTGGGTATCGCCTTCCAACTCGTCGACGACGCGCTCGATTACGGAGGCTCCTCGGCCAAACTCGGCAAGAATGTCGGCGACGATTTTCGCGAGGGCAAGATCACCCTGCCGGTCGTGCTCTCGTTCCGCAGGGGTACCGAGCAGGAGCGCGTGTTCTGGCGTCGCTGCCTCGAGCAAGGCAAGATCGAGGAGGGAGATCTTGCGGTCGCGATGTCCACCATGCGGCGCCATCGAGCCATCGAGGACACGATCGAACGCGCCCGTCATTACGGCGCTATGGCCCATGACGCGCTCGGGCTGTTCCCTCATTCGGACTGGAAGCGGGCGCTCGGCGAGGTCGTCGATTTCTGCATCGGGCGCACCTACTAGGCTCGGGCGAAAAGCCGCCCGTCAACGCAAGACGGTCGACTTGACCCACCAGCCCGGATGATCGCGACGGATCGCCTTGGCGGCCCTGGCGGCGGCCCGACAATCCGAGAACACGGCGAAACAGGTGGTGCCCGACCCCGACATGCGGGCCAATTTGCAGCCCTTGGCGGCACCGAGCACCGCCAGCACGTGGGGGATCACCGGCGCCAGAACACCCGCCGCATCCTCCATGTCGTTCCGGGCCTTGCGCAGCAAGCCGAGCAGCACGCCCGGCTCGACGCCCTCCTCCAAGGGGGGATGACCCGGCAGGCCGCGCTCCTGCCCCAAGGCCAGGCCCATGCGTCCGAACACGTGACGCGTCTCTAGCGCGATGCCGGGGTTGACCAGAACGGCGGCGAGCGGCGGCAGGCCCAGCGGCGGGCCGACCCGTTCCCCGACACCCCGCATCATGCGCGCCCGAGGATCGAGGCAGACGGGAACGTCGGCGCCCGTGGCCCGCGCGGCCTCGAATAAACGCGGGTCGTCCGCCGCAAGATCGTTGGCCCTGGCGAGCAGCCGCAGGGCCGCCGCGGCATCCGAGGAGCCGCCCCCGATGCCGGCCGCGACCGGCAACCTCTTGGTCAGGTGAAAGGCGCCGACCACCAGTCCCTCGACCCGCTCGCGCAACGCACGCGCGGCCCGCATGACGAGATTGTCGTCGCCTTGTCCCGCCGCAGCCGCGGTAGGGCCGGTGGTCTCGAGCGTCAAGGTGGACCCGGGGCTCAAGGAAAGCACATCGCCCGAGCCCGCGAACGCCACCAGGCTTTCGAGATCATGGTAGCCGTCCTCGCGGCGCCGGACGATGTGCAGCGACAGATTGATCTTCGCCGGGGCTCGAGAGGTCAGGATCATGCGGGGGTTCTTCAACCGAGAAACCCGCTTGGGTCAAGCTGGGATCGGCCCGTCCCTCGGCCGACAGGCACGCGGTCTATGGCCGATCGGCCACCACTGCGGCTCCGCTAAGGATCTCCGGGCTTTGACGCTCGAGTTCCTCGCGGTAGCGGCGCAGCGCGTGCGCCTCGGTCAACAGTCCCAGCACGCTCCTGGTCGCCTGATGATCGACCACCACCAGGGCGTCGGCCTCGTTCTTCTGAAACAGCTGCAGCGCTTCGCGCACCTGCATCCAGGGATAGAGCACTTGATCCTTCTGCCGCATGAGGGCGCTGAGCGGACGGTCGGCGCCTTCCGGAGCGGTGTAGAGGTCGTCCAGCAGAAGAAGACCGGCATAGCGACCCTCCGGGTCGAGCGCCACGATCTGCTTGTCGGTGCCGAGCGGGAACTGCGCCCGCGCCTCGGCGATGGGGGTGTCGGCCGCAATGGTCTTGACGTCGGTCCGCATCAATTTCTTGACCGCCAGATCGCGCATCCAGCCGATGTCGTGCGGACCCCGGATGGCTTCGCCGCGCAGATGAAAGCGCCAAGTCGCGAAAGAATAGCCGAACAGTTCGCGGACGATCACGGACGAGATCGCGGCCGCGATCAGGGCCGCGATGGTGATGGAAAAATTGCCCGTCGTCTCGAGCGCCAGAGCCGTCATCGTGACGGGGGCGCCGATCACCCCGGTTCCGAACGCCGCCATGCCGGTGAGCGCCGCGATGTCCGGGTCGAACGCGAAGTCCGGATTGATCAGCCAGCCGGTGTCGGCATAGAGCCGCCCCACCAGCGCCCCGATCAGCAGCGACGCGTAGAAGAGGCCACCTCGAAAGCCGGCGCCGAGCGAAACCGCCGAAGCTACCCCTTTCAGCACGATGATGGTGACGATCGTGATCGGGGTGATCGAAGCCACGAGGTCGCGTTGCATGGCGCCGTGGCCCGCCCCGAGTACCTCCGGGGTGATGAGACCAAGGCAGCCCACCAGCAGGCCGCCCGCGACCGTGCGCAACCACGTGGGCAGGTGCGAATGGCGGAACAGGTAATCGCTGGCCGAGACCGCTAGCATCAGCAGGATCCCGATGAGCGCGCACCCAATCGAGATCGCCACCACATGCGCAAGGTCGTACGGCGTCACCGAACGGAGCGAATCCGGCAGGATCAGGAACTCCGGGGTCGAAAGTCCGCGCGCCACGAGATTGGCCACGAGGGCGCTTCCCGCCACGGGAGCCAAGGCCGCAACCGTATAGGTCCCGAGCACCACCTCGAACCCGTAGAACGCCCCCGCGAGCGGCGCCCCGAAGGCGGCCGAGATGGCGCCCGCGGCCCCACACGCCACCAGCAGCCGCAAGTCGGCGCGCCGGGCCGCGAGGTAAAGCCCGATGCGGGACGCCACCGCCGAGCCGATCTGGGCATAGCCGGCCTCGAGCCCCACGGAGGCCCCGAAGCCGCAGGACGCCATCGTCTGTGCCGTAACCAGCAGGCTGCCGGTCAGCGATAGGCGACCGCCGTAAAGGGCGTTGGCCTCGATGGCGTCGGCCAGCCGGCCGCCCATACGCCGGCCCAGAACCGCCAAGCCCGCCAGCACCAGGCCACCCAGGGCAGGAACGAACAAGACGCGCCACCAAGGCAGCCCCTGCGCGGCGCTCAGCCGTTCGTCGACCGCCAGCCCGAACAGCACCACATGCATGGCCTGTACGCCCCAACTGATCAGGGACACGAGGGCGCCGCTGATGGCCCCGATGGCGAGGCTGACCAGCACGAGCCCAGCTTCGCGCGAGCGCACGAAGGAGCGCAGGCCCGCCGGCAACCGCGCATTGGGCAACGCTTTGCCGACGCTTGGCTGCGTGGTCGCATCGGGCTGCAGATTTGTGTTGGCCAAAAGTCGAAGGTCCCGCACAGGGGCGCGCTGGGACCAGCAGTTTCGGATCGAAGGATGCAAGTCAATGCCCCGGCGGCGCGGCCCCCAAGGTTGATGCCCTAGGATCCCATCGTGCCCGCTACAGCGTCACGGCTTCGCTTGGCACCCGCTTAAAGCTGAACGCCAGGACCTGGCCTTCCCGGGCCATGAAGGAGCCTTGCGAAACCGCCTGGAGCTCCGCCTCCATGGCGTCCAGCTCGGCGTCGCTGTGGGTCGGGTTATGATGGAAACCCGCCATGGCCTTGACGCCAGCGGCCCGGCACAAGGCCGCGCCGGCGCTCCAGGTGGAATGACCCCAGCCCTTGAAGATCGCATATTCCGACGCCGAATACATGGAGTCGTAGATGACGAGATCGGCACCCTTGCAGAATCGGACGAGGTGCGAGGCAGGCCAAGGGTCGGTGTGCTCGATGTCGGAAATATAGCAGACGCGTCGGCCGCCATGGTCGAAACGATATCCTGTGGCGCCGCCCGGATGGAACAACGGGCAGGTGGCGATTTCGACGTCGTCGAAGGTCAGGATTTCCCCCGCCCTGAAGCCGTGGTGCTCGAATCTGGTCGGAAACGCGTCCAGCGTCACCGGAAAGAGCGGCGGCGCAAACATACGATCGAGAGCCGCCTTGGCGCTCTCGCCCCCGAGATTGCCGCAAAAGGTCCGAATCCCGCAATGACCCGTCAGGGCGGGCGCGAAGAATGGGAAGCCTGAGACGTGGTCGTGGTGAAGGTGACTGAACAGGATGT
Organism: uncultured Lichenihabitans sp.; assembly: GCA_964245915.1. Classification (GTDB taxonomy): domain Bacteria; phylum Pseudomonadota; class Alphaproteobacteria; order Rhizobiales; family Beijerinckiaceae; genus Lichenihabitans. The sequence goes on from CAXTOT010000001.1 coordinate 118,264, forward strand.
CGATGCGGGCCGGTGCCTTGCCGGCCAGCGCCTCGCCCGCCTTGACGAAGCCCGACCCGGCATCGACGAAGAACATCCGGCCGCCGACCCGAATCTCGACGCACGCGGTATTGCCCCCATAGCGCAGGGTAGCGGCCCCCGGCACCGGAAACGACCCGCGCACGCCCCAGAAGCGGACCGTCAAGGCCCCCTTCGCCGAACCTGCACCTTCGGGAACGAACATCGGACCAGACCGCGATAAACCTTGCCGAGCCTCAATGTGTCCGGAAAGCTTGGCGGATTGTCAAATGCGGCTTGCCCGGACACCTCCGCGGCCTCCTGGCGGCCGCGCAGTCCATGCGACGATCGGCAAGGGTTGCCGAGGTCATGATGCGGCGGTTCGCTCGCTGGCCGCACGGGCGGCGCCGAGGTCGGCGGCCGCCGCCATCAGAATGAAGCTGAACCGCCTGACCTGGTCGCGCGATGCTCGGTAGCGCAAAAGCACGATGTCGAACAGTTCCTCTACGATTTCGAGGTCCAGGGCATCTGCGAATCCGGCAGGCAGACCGGCCTCCTCGCCAAGGCGTCGAAGCTGCCGGCGCGAACGATCAAGCGGAACCGGTTTAGCCAGCAACAGGCTGCGCCAAACCTGACGATGCTCCAGCGCCAGGGTCTGTGCCTCCCGCCCAGGGACCGCAAAGCTGTAGAATTCGCGCACCCTGTCGGCGATGACGGGTTCGGCCCATTCGATGAGGTCGCGACCGTCGCTCGCGCGGTGATCGGCACGGGCGCCCCTCGTGGAGACAGAAGCGAGTTGCATGGCTTGCACATCTTGTCCGGTTGGACGCGGCCGGCACTCTTACGCAACCTGATTCCAAGCTACATGTCCGGGCCAAGACTCCGCAATCGCAGGAGCTGATCGCCGCACGTTACGCACAGGTCTACTTCCGCCTGGGGCGCCTTGTGGACTGCGGGCAAAACCTTCGTCGCGTTTTCGGGCCGGCCCTCTCAGCCGCGCAAGACCGCATTTTCGGAATCGAAGGGACTGTCCGGAATGACGCTCGCTCGGTAGCGTTCGCCCAAGATCGTGACCTCGACCTCGGTCCCCGGCTCGCCCAGCTCCGGGTGCACCATGGCGAGCGCCAAGGACTTGCCCACGCGCCAGCCATAACCGCCCGACGTGGTGCGGCCCACCAGTGTGCCGTCCTTGTAGACCGGCTCCGAGCCACGGGCGTCGGCATCGGTGATGCCGTGGAGTTCGAGCGTGACGGCGCGGTTCCTGAACCCTTTCTCGCGACGGGCCATCAAGGCGTCGCGGCCCAAAAACTCCGCTTTCTTGGCGTCGATGAAGCGATCGAGGCCGGACTCGTAGGCGGCATATTCGATCGACAATTCACGCGGGATCAGCTTGTAGGATTTTTCCAGCCGCAAACTGTCCATGGCGCGCAGGCCGAACGGCTTGATGCCGAACTCCTGGCCGGCCGCCATCACCTGATCGAAGATATAGTTCTGCATCTCGATCGGATGGTGCAGCTCCCAGCCCAATTCGCCCTCGAAGTTGACGCGAAGGGCCAACAGCCCGGCGGCGCCGACGCTGATGTGCTGCGCGGTCAGCCAAGGGAAGGCCTTGTTGGACATGTCCACGTCCGCGACCTTCTGCATGACGGCACGGGAGTGGGGCCCGGCCAGCACCAGCACGCCATATTGGGTCGTGACCTTGTCGATCCGCACGCTACCGTCGGGGGGCAGCAGCTTTGTCAGTGTATCGAGATCGTGGCTCTCCAAGGCGCCGGCCGACACCATGTAGAACCGCTCCGGCCCGATGCGGGTCAAGGTGAATTCCGAACGGACGCCACCGGTCGTGGTCAGCAGATAAGTCAGCGTGACGCGGTTCAGCGCCTTGGGAAGCCGATTGGTCAGGATGCGGTCGAGCCAGGCCTCGGCGCCGCGGCCCGAGACTTCGAATTTCGCGAAGGCCGACATGTCCTGCAGACCGACGCGCTCGTGCACGGCGCGGCATTCCTGGCCCACGAAATCGAAATAGTTCGAGCGCCGAAAACTCCATTTCTCGACGGGACGCTTGCTGTCGATGGCCGGGGGATGGTTCTCGTTCAGCAGCACGTCGGGCTTGGCGAGATCGGCCTCGGAGAGGGCGTAGCCGGGCGGCGCAAACCAGTTCGGCCGCTCCCACCCGAAGGTCGAACCGAATACGGCCCCGAGATCGCGCATGCGGCCGTAGCAGGGCGTCTGCCGCAGCGGCCGGGCGCTGTCACGCTCCTCGTCGGGATAATGCGTGGTGAAGACCTTGGCATAGGCCTCCTCGTTGCGCTGGATGAGGTAGCCCTTGGACGCATAGCGGCCGTAACGGCGCGGATCGACCCCCATCATGTCGACCGACGGTTCCCCTTCGACGATCCATTCGGCCAATTGCCAGCCCGCGCCCCCGGCCGCCGTCACCCCGAAGGAATGGCCCTCGTTGAGCCAGAAGTTTGGGATACCGGCGGCGGGGCCCACGATGGGATTACCGTCCGGCGTGTAAGCGATGGCGCCGTTGTAGATCTTTTTGATGCCGACTTCGCCGAAGGCCGGCACGCGCTCGATGGCGGCCTCCACATGCGGCATCAGGCGTTCGAGGTCTTCCTGGAAAAGCTCGTATTCGCTCTCGGCCGAAGGTCCGTCGACATAGCAGGCCGGCGCACCCTTCTCGTAGGGGCCGAGCAACAGGCCGCCCGCCTCCTCACGCATGTACCAGGAGCTGTCGCTCTCGCGCAGCACCCCCATCTCGGGCAGGCCCTGGCGCTTGCGCTCCTGGATGGCGGGATGTGGTTCGGTGACGATGTATTGGTGTTCGACCGGGATCACGGGAACGTCGATCCCCACCATGCGCCCCGTCTGGCGGGCGAAATTGCCGCTGCACGAGATGACGTGTTCGCAGGCGATGTCGCCCTTGTCGGTCTTGACCAGCCATTCGCCCGAACCCGTGCGCTGGATGGCCAGCACGGTGGTATTACGGTTGATCTCGCCGCCGCCGGCACGGGCGCCTTTCGCCAGCGCCTGGGTCAGGTCGGCGGGCTGGATGTAGCCGTCCTGCGGGTGCTGCATGGCGCCCAAGATGCCGTCCGTGTTGCAGAGCGGCCAGATCGCCTTGAGCTCGTCGGGGGTGAGGAAATTGACCTCGATTCCGCCGATGGTCTTCGAGATGCCGGCGTAATAGCGGTATTCGTCGAGCCGGTCCTTGGTGCGCGCGAGGCGAATGTTCGAGACCTGTTTGAAGCCGACCGCCTGTCCTGTCTCGGCTTCAAGCCTAGCGTAGAGGTTGACCGAATATTTGTGGATCTGGCCGACGGAATAGCTGACGTTGAACAGTGGCAGCAAGCCCGCGGCATGCCAGGTGGAGCCCGAGGTGAGTTCCTTACGCTCGAGGAGCACGCTGTCGGTCCAGCCCTTCTTGACCAGATGATACAGGGTCGATACCCCGACCACGCCTCCGCCGATCACCACGGCCCGCGCCTGCGTCCTCATTGTCCGTACCCGCTCCAAAGACCCTGTTGCCGGAAGTTTCGCGGAGGGACCGCAGGAACACTGTTGATCCTGCGACCCGCATTGTTCCGGGAGCGGCGCAATCGCGGGCAATCGATCAACGCTGGGCGATGGCGGCCTGCGGCAAGAGGCGAACGGCATCGTCTTCCAGACCGGACCCGCTTCGTTGCACCGAGGCGGGCCGATGCTTGGTCAGGGCCAAAAGGCGAACCGAGCCGTATAGAATTCCGAGGCCGGTTGCCATCATGACGGTATCGGCGAGCAGCGAATGACCGACCGCGACGAAGATCACCTGCTCGGCCGCGGCCAGCAGGGACAGGACGGAAAAGGCCCACAAGCCGTTGCGGCCGATCAGACAGAATGGCTTGAACCAGAAGGCGTGCCGCATCGCGCTTCCCACGCGCAACACCGAAATCAGATAGGCCAAGGCAAGGAAATGCACCAGACGTCCGGCCCCGAGTTCGGTTTTTTCCAGATCGGCCCAGCCGCGGATCCAGTCCCACAACCCAGGCACGAAGCCTAACCCGTTGGTCACGCAGACACAGGCGATGAGGAGCACCAGACAGGAAAGCGCGATGAGCAAGCGGCTTCTGGGCACGCTGCTTTCCGGCCGCATGCCGATCGCAACGCCGATGGCCATGAGCAATTGCCACGCCAATGGATCGAAAAACCACTCCCCCGGCACCGGCCAATTCGGCAGATTCCAGTCATTCACGCGAACCAGCCCGTAGATGGCGAGAGACACCGCAAGCATCAACGCGCGGCTTCGATGGGCAAGCCACAGCATTGCCGGGAAGCTCGCGACGAGAATGACGTAGACGGGCAGAATGTTGAAATAGCCGAGCTGGTGCCCGAGCGAGAGCAGGCCGATGAAGCCCGCCAGCGGGTCATGCACGAACACATCGCGGCCGTGGACCTGCATGAGTTCGGGCCGATGGAGCAGACTCGCGCCCAACGCGAAAATCATGAGGCCCATCAGCGATAGGGCGATATGGACGCCGTAGAGCTTCACCGTGCGGCGGACGAGCCCCATCACCACCGGCTTGCGTTGTCCGGCAGCAAAACGCGCCCCATAAGCCAGCGCAAGCGACAGGCCGGAGATGAATACGAAGGCTTCGGCGGAATCGGACAGACCAAAATTCCGGTACGTAAGGTGTTCGAATAGATTACCGGGCACGTGATTTATGAAGATCGTGCAAAGCACGAAGCCGCGCCAAAAGTCGATGACGTCCCGCCGTTCGCGCGACTCCGGCCCTCTAGTCATGACCGCTCCGCCGCATGAAAGGATCGGGCTTTGTCGCAAGCCGTCATGGAAAGCCTCGCTTTCGACTAAAGTTAGAATCTCATTGAGCTTCTGCGGGCTTTCGACTTGTACCCCGTCATAGAAATGTGGCATCCGATGGACCGGCGTCATGGACTGGACCGTCGATTGAAAAGCCAAATATATCCCGAGCCTTGTAGGACCCATGCCCAGGCGACTCCGCGCCGGGCCGCGGGCCGCGCGGGGAGAAGGTTGCCGGGCGCGACGCGGGCGTCGTCGCGCTTGATGAATGCTGCCTCGCTGCTGCTTTTGACGCTCGGGTTGGCCGCTACCCCGGCCGCTGCGGGAATCTTCAAGCAATTCACGTACCATTCTGCGGCGCTTGGATCGGATCAGACAACGGACATTTACGTCCCTTCGAGCGAACCGCCCGCCGAAGGCTGGCCGGTTCTCTATCTCCTGCACGGCCTGCACGGCCGACCGGATGATTTCGAATCCATGGGGCAGATCCGCGAAACGCTCGACAGGCTGATCGAGAGCAAACAGATCAAGCCCCTCATGGTGGTCATGCCGGAAGGCGCGGATTCGTGGTACGTCGATTCGGCCGAGGTCGGCGGCCCCGGAAACTACGCGTCGGCCATCGCGCACGACCTACCCGCCGCGATCGAACGGTCGTTTCCCGTCGCGACCGATCGGCTTCACCGCGCCGTCGCGGGGATTTCGATGGGAGGCTACGGCGCCCTGCGTCTCGCTCTTGCGGAGCCCGAGCGCTATGCCGCGGTCGCGGCCTTGTCGCCCGCGATCTGGCAGAATGTTCCGCTGCCCGTCTCGGACGACACCGACCAGGACGACAAACGCACCCCGCAACCCTATTTCCTGAAACGCGACCCAAACACGGTCACGATCGGGGTCGATTTGCCGCCCAACAAGCGGCATTTTGGCGCGGTGTTCGGGACACCTTTCGATCCGCAGCGCTTCAACGCCGCCAATGTGTTCACACTGCTGCAGCAAGCCGTCGCGGCCAAGAAGCCCTTGCCGGCCGTCTATGTGACCTGCGGCGACGACGACAGCCACCTGCTGTGGCGCGGCTCGATCGCCTTCTTCGAAACCATGCAGCTCAACAAGCGCTGGATCGAGTTCCGCGTCACCGACGGGGATCATAACTGGGCGCTGTGGAAGACCAGCCTCGTGGATGCCATCCTGTTCGTGGACCGCGTCATCGACAAGGTGCCAACCCGTTAGAGTCCCATCAAGAGAGATGAAATCCCGATCAGGGGCCTTGCCGACAACCGTGTTGGGCCTGGCGCTGCGGCTTTTCGGAGCCTTGGCGGGTCTCTCGAGCCTTGATGTATCGCCGGCCTGGGCCCTGGTTGGTCCGACGAGCGACGCCGCGGGTGTCGAGCCGTACCTGGTGATGGTGCTGAACCATGTCGGCCGGCTCTCGGGCTATTGTTCGGGGCTCGTGGTCGCGGCCGACGTGGTTCTGACCGCCGCCCATTGCGTGCCGCAGGGCGCCGCCGTGAAGGTCCACTTTCGCGATCCTGCCAACGCGCCCGTGCTGCTCGATGTCGCGGCCATCGAGCGGCATCCGGACTACCACCCCGACGCGATCCGCACGCGCGAGCGCTCGATCGATCTCGCCTTGATTCGCCTGTCGGCTCCGTTGCCGGACAGGTTCAAGGCCGCCCCGACCGGCGCGGCTGCAGCTGCGATTGTCCCGGGAACACCCTTTCGGCTCGCCGGGTTTGGGCTGAGCAAGGAAGGCGATCCGCGCAGTTCCGGCCAGTTGCGCGTCGCGGCCGTCGTGGCGCGGGAGCCTCTCTCGAAGCTTCTGCTCTGGGCGCGCGGCCTCTCGGGCAGCGGCGGCGCCTGCACCGGCGACTCGGGCGGACCGGTATTCGCGCAGGATTCCGACACCGTGGTGGCCCTGATGGTCTGGTCGGCGGGCAGCGGTGGCCGCCAATGCGGGGCGCTCACGCAAGCTGTTTGGCTGGCGCCCGAAAAAATCTGGATCGACAGCGTGCTGGCGCGCTGGGCAAGCACTGGTAAGTGACAGGAAGGCGGTGCCTCTGCCACAAGCGGGCAAGGGCGACGCCTAGTGGATTGAAGCGCAGCGTCGTCGGAGTCTGAGGGATGCGCACTGGCGTCATCGTCCACCCAAGCCTGACTGATTGCCAGCGCCTGCGTAGATGACGCGGACTGATGGCCAAGGTGTCGGGCGTTGCCGTCGCCTTGGCAGAAGGTGCCTACCGGTGCGAGTGTTCGGGGGTATCTCATAGGAACTCTCACGCATGTTTTGGGGCCTCGCTCTTTCCGGCGGCGTTTTTGCGTTAGCCGTGCTCGGCTGTTCGGCACGTGCTGCCGAGGTTCCTCGTTTCGAACCAACGACCTGCAACTTACCGGACACGGCCGATCTGCTGCCACGCCTACGCTGTGGGGTGGTGCGCGTGCCGCGCGACTACGCGCACCCAGACGGCTCCACCTTCGCGCTCGCGGTCGTGGTAATCGCGAGCGAGCGTCAGCCCGCCCGAGGTGATCCCGTCGTCTACATCAGTGGCGGCCCCGGCTCGCCGCTCACGATCTTCAGTGGCTTCCAAGCGCGACACCCCTACGCCATCGACCGCGACCTCATCCTCGTCGATCAGCGCGGAACCGGACGCTCCGAGCCGCACCTTTGCCCCGATCTTCAGGACAATCTCGTCAACGCCATGCTCACCGTCGTAGCAGACCCTACGCCAGACGCGCTGGCTGCGAGCCGTGCCGTTCACGCAGCCTGCCACGACTCGATCACCCAACGTGGCATCGACCCGAACGCTTTCGGCACGGCGACCACGGTCGAAGATTTCGAGTGGGTGCGCGGCGCGCTCGGGGTGACGCGATGGAACGTGATTGGTGAGAGCTACGGCACAACGGTGGCGATGACGCTGCTTGCGCGCCATCCGCAGAGCGTGCGGTCGGCCGTGCTCGACTCCCTCAACCCGCCTGATGTGTTCTTCGGGATGCCATGGTCGGCTCGGCTCGCCGACGCGCGAGAAGCTTTTTTCGCGGCGTGCGCCGCCAGCCCGGCCTGCGCCGCGGTGTATCCCGATCTCGCCGGCCTCTACCGGGAAGCGCTGGTGCGGCTCGGGCAGGCGGCCGCGACCGTGTCCCTTCCGTCGGCTCTGCACGTGGCGGGTGATCAGGTGCGCCTCACGCCTTCGCTCTTTGAGGAGGCGGTCGGGCGGCTTGTCTACTATCCCGCGACCTACGCCAACCTGCCCCGCCTCATCGCGGCCACACGCAACGGCGACACGAAGCCCATCGGCGCAGCCATAGCAAGCCTGCTCGCCGGGGCGAAACAGGATGGCAACGTGGGTGCGTTTGTTGCCGTCGAGTGTAGGGACCGGCCGCACTGGCGCGAGCCAGCCGCGCAGGACGCAAGTCCGCTCGACTTAGCGCTCCTGCCGCCGGGCATTTGTGCGGCGTGGTCGGCCATTGGACCTGAACCAGAAGTCCCGCGCGACACTGTGGTCCCGACCCTTGTGCTGGCTGGGCAGTTCGACCCGAACATCAGGCCTGAGCAGAGCCGCCACGTCGCTGATCTCATTGGACGGAACGCGCGTTGGGTCCTGTTCGCCGGGATCGGGCACAACGTCCGGCACTTCAGCCCCTGCGCTCAGGGTCTCGTTGCGGCATTCATCGAGAAACCAGATGAGGATCAGGACATGGCTTGCGCGAAGAGCGGCAATGGTCCTGTTGCCTTCGTCCCACCGCAACCCTAGCGTCCACTCTCGACCACTCTTCGACATCGGAATGTCTGGAGGCAGACATCACGACAGTTCACGACCCGGGGATTGTCTGGCGAGTACCAAGTGTGGGACTCCCAACTGGCTACCGCGGCCGCCCGGCCTGCCCCGAACCCGGCATTCTGGCGCCTGCCGTCATCGCCTTCTTGCGGGCGCGGGCCGGCACCTTCTTGGGCCAAGCCACGATATAGCCGGGCAAATGATCGATGGGCACATCGACTTCGGACGCCGCGACTTTGCCGCGGACCGAAACGCCGGCTTCCTCGACCGTCTCCGGACGACCGGACACGAGCGGGTGCCACCAAGGCAGATCGCGACCTTCGGCCACCATGCGATAGCCGCAGGTAGGCGGCAGCCAGCCGATGCTGCGGACGACCTCTGGGGTCAGCTTGACGCAGTCCGGGATTTTGCTCTGACGGTTGGGATAATCCGAGCAGCGGCAGGTCCCGGTTGCGAGCAACGCGCAGGCCACATCGGTGAAGTGAACCTCGCCCGTGTCCTCATCCTCGAGCTTGACGAGGCAGCAGCGCCCGCAGCCGTCGCACAAGCTTTCCCACTCGGGGCCGGTCATCGCCTCGAGAGATTTGCGCCAAAATGGATCGTTATCGGGCATGGTCAATTGCGGCGGAAACCCTCGTCCCTGGTAGACGTTAACCATGTACCGCCGGGGCGGCCCAAAATGCGACACCACGGGCGGGCATGAAGTTTGCGCTAGCCGTATTGTCCATTTACCGGCACTTGCGCTTTAAGCCTCGGGGCGTCAAGACAAAGCGCGGGCCACATCGACGCGCGCCGGATGCGGCGGGCGGGAGAGAGTCGCTTGTTCCAAGGCTTCCGGTCCTCGACGTTCGGCAAGCGGGTGGCGCGTGCGCTGCTGGCCTTCGACGCGTGGTTCGATTCGACCGTCTATGACGGCGGCGAAAGTGCTCGGATCGCCTACCTCGATTTTGCGGCTTTCATGGACCGGTTCCATGCGAGCGGCTGGCGTAGGTGGGCGGTCGAACTCGCCTCCGAGGGGCTCACGCTCGGGCTCGCGGGCGCGATTCTTGCCCTGACCCTAGCGACACCGGCCTTCCAGAACACCACCGACGACTGGCTGAAGAAGCAGGACCTGGCGATCACGTTCCTCGACCGCAACGGGGTCGAGATCGGGCGCCGTGGCATCCTGCACGACGACAGCGTACCGCTCGAGCAGATGCCGGCCTATCTCACTCAGGCGGTGCTCGCCACAGAGGATCGCCGCTTCTATCAGCATTTCGGCATCGACATCATCGGCACGATGCGAGCCGTCACCGTCAATGCCCGGGCCGCGGGCGTCGTGCAGGGTGGTTCCTCGATCACCCAACAGCTCGCCAAAAACCTCTTCCTGTCGAGCGAACGGAGCATCGAACGCAAGATCCGCGAGGCCTATCTGGCGGTCTGGCTCGAATTCCACCTGAGCAAGAAGCAGATCCTGCAACTCTACCTCGACCGGGTCTACATGGGCGGGGGCACGTTCGGCATCCAGGCTGCGGCCGAATTCTATTTCGGGAAATCGGTCCGCGACGTGTCGCTGGCCGAGGCCGCGATGCTGGCCGGGCTGTTCAAGGCGCCGACCAAATATGCCCCGCATATCAACCTGCCGGCCGCCCGCGCGCGCGCCAACGACGTGCTCAGCAACCTCGTCGACGCGGGTTACATGACCGAGGGCGAGGTGCGCTCCGCGCGCGAGAACCCCGCCTCCGCGGTGGATCGCACGCGCGACGATTCACCCGACTGGTATCTCGATTACGCCTATAACGAGGTGCGCAAGCTCGTGGATGCCGGCAAGCTCGGCAACAACAGCGTTCTGACGGTGCGAACGGCGGTCGACATGGACCTGCAGCGCAAGGCCGAGGCCACCATCGAGGACCAGCTTCGCGAGCACGGCACGACCTATCACGTCCAGCAAAGTGCGGCCGTGATCGAGGACCTCGACGGAGCCGTCCGGGCCATGGTGGGGGGGCGGGACTACGGCGCCAGCCAATTCAATCGCGCCACGGACGCGCAACGCCAGCCCGGCTCATCCTTCAAGCCTTTCGTCTATCTCACGGCGCTGATGACGGGCCGGTTCAGGCCGAACACAACCGTGGTGGACGGGCCGGTGTGCATCGGCGACTATTGCGTGCGCAATTTCGAGGACCATTACCTCGGCGCGATCCCGCTCGTCAGCGCCCTGGCGCATTCGCTCAATACGGTGGCCATCAAGCTCTCCATCGCGATCGGCAACGGGTACCCGAAGGCTGGGCGCGCCAAGATCATCGAGAACGCCCACAAGCTCGGGCTGACCACCCCGCTGGAAGACACGGTTTCGCTGCCCGTCGGCGCCGATGCCGTCACGGTCATCGACATGGCCTCCGCCTACGCGGCCTTCGCCAATGGCGGCAAGCGCGTTCCGCCCTATGCGGCGATCGAGATCCGCAGCGGGCGTGGCGATCTCATCTACCGGCACGATCGCGACGGCCCGAAGCCCGAGCAGGTCGTGCCGCCGATGGATGTCGCAATGCTGAACTCCATGCTGACCCATGTCGTGTCCGAGGGCACGGGGACACGGGCGCGGCTCGACAACGTGACGGTCGCGGGCAAGACCGGGACCACCAACAATTTCCATGACGCGTGGTTCTGCGGGTTCACGGGTAATTATGTGGGCACGGTCTGGTTCGGCAACGACGACGATTCGTCCATGAACAAGATGACGGGCGGCATCCTGCCCGCCATGACGTGGCACGACATCATGGCGTTCGCACATCAGGGCATTGACGTAAAACCACCGTTCGGGGTCGACGACGTCCACGCGCCTGCTGCCGCGGTCGTGGCCAGGGGAATTGCCATCGAGCAGCCCGGGGCGCCGAACCGAACCAACTCGCTGTCGCGCCGCTCCGCCGGGATCATCGTGGATATCGGCGCCTTGATGCGCTCGGCCGGCCAACAGCGTGCTGCGTCCCTGTCGGGACATGTCGACATGGCGTCCGATGGCGAGATCCCCGCGGTTCATTCGGCGGGCGGCAAAATCGGCTTGCAATAAGGTCGATCCCGCTTGACCGGGGGGCCGGACCCCGGCATGCGCTGGTACGCTGCAGCCCCATGGCCCACCAAGCCCGTCCGCACCATCAAATCAGGAAACCGTTTGTCTGGGTTTCTCAAACTCGCAGCCATCCTTCTGGCCGGAACCGCGCTCGGGCTCGGCGCCACCCATCTGGCGGTCGGTGGCCAACCTTTACTTGGTGGAGTGAGGAGTGGCGCCTGGACCGCATGGCCGACCAGCGGCTCGGCCGACGCTGATCCCTACGCGCGTGCGGTGTTCGCCGAGGACGGCCGCATACCGCTGGCGGCTGCCGCGGGCCTGCTTTTTCTAGCCGAAAGCGACGACGTAGGTGCGCCTCTCGACGGCCGCTGCATCTATTCGATCGGCGGTCCGACCCCGCAGGCACAATTCTGGACCCTGACGCGGCTTGATTCTTCGGGCTTTGTCCACGCAACCCCAGCGCAGCGGGCCGGCTTCACCTCAGCAGAGATCGTCCGCGATGCCGCGGGTGACTTCGACGTGACGGCCGCCGCCACCGCTCACCCGGGCAATTGGCTGCCCGTGCCCGCCTATGGCGATTTCTTGCTCATGCTCACCTTCTACGACACGCCGCTCACCACCGCGCTGCAGACCGGCAATCCGGCCACACCCCTCCCGCGCATCGTGAAGCAATCGTGCCGGTGATCGAGCCGCCGACCCTTCAGCCCAGCCGCCGCGACCGTGTGCTCGTCCTGGCGCTCCAAGTGACAGCGACGCTCATCCTTGCGGCAATCGTCCACCTTGCTTCGATCCTGAGCTTGCCTCGCCGCTCGGAGCACGGCGCCTATGCCAGGGTCTCGACGCTGGTCGGGCGAGTGCCGCTCAAGACCGTCGCGCTTCCCTCGAACGCCAATACGTCCTTTCCCTACCGGGACCCGGCACTCGCAACCGCTTTTTGTGTCTACAACCTTGCCGTCGCGCCCACGCGGATCAGCGTCGATGTGGGGGGTGCCGATTTCGTCGCGGTCTCGTTTCACAGCCGCGACGGCGTCACGTTCTATGGCCTGACCAATCGGTCCGCCTCGAACAAGACCGTGTCCATGACCCTGATGACGCCGCAGCAGCTCGCCCTAGCCGTGACGCGTGACACCGGGGACGAAGCCATCACGGAATTGCGGGTCGCGGCGCCCGAGCCGGAAGGCTTTGTGCAGGTGGACGCGCTCGCGACCGCTCCAAGCGCCATGGCGGGCGCCGAGGCCAGTGCGCAAAAGCTGTCTTGCTCGGCGGTGCAATTACCCTAACCCGTCGTCCAGAGTGGCTCTGGCGCGGGGATTACCTGCCGAAAACGGCACCGTTTCGGTCGCGCCCTCAGGCTTGGCGACGCTCGTTCCGGTCGTGATCCGCGTCTGCGGACACCGAATGGGAGAGTCGGCAGGGGGCGGCGTCGGGCGGCTGTGTCTCGCCCTCACTGGCTCGTACATAGCGGACGCCGGTGAAAAACACGATCGGTTCTCCTAAAGAGCGCTCGGCGGGCGCGGCTCTCGGCTTCGGAGCCGCCGTAAAGGCGATCACGTTCGACATACGTCTAATCCCCGCGACAGGTGCGGCCGGGTGACTTGGGTTGCGGCGCGACGGCCATTACGGAGCGGGAAGGTTAATGTTGCGTCAAGGAACATGGCTTAGCTTTATCGAACCGATCAATTTTCGATTAACGAGGCCGTTGTGCATGTCCGCTCCGGACGAGCTTCCCGTTGCGCTTGAACGTCTGGTGGCACTCGGGCAGTCGCCCGACGTCAATATTCGCCCCGTGCTGTTGCGTGTCGTGGTCGACATGTTCGTTCGCAAGGAGCACCACGCGCCCGCCGACTTGCAGCAGTTTGCGACCATCGTGTCGCACCTGCTCGACGACGCCGATCCCGATGCGCGCCTCCTCGTGGCCGACAAACTCTCGCGGCATCCGGCGACCCCCCGCATCCTGCTCGACCGCTTCGTGGCCGAGCAGGGTTTGCTCGCCTGCACGGTCTATCGACATGCCGAACTCGATGACGAAACGCTCGGGGCCGCCGCCGCCTGGGGCGGCGTGGAGGTCGCGACGGCTCTCGCGGGCCGGCCAGGCCTGACGCCAAGCGTTGTGACGGCGCTGGTCGAACGTCCCGAAAACGCCGTGCTTTGCGAACTGGCCCGCAACGCCGATGCGACGCTCGATCGCGCCTCGTTCCAGAAGCTCGCGCGCCGGGCTCGGACCGACGATGAGCTCGCGGCCCTGCTGGCCCGACGCGCCGCGGACCCGCTCGACCTCGCACCACTCTTCCACCTCGTCGGAGCGGAGCAGCGCCAGGCCATCATCGAGGCGTCGCGGCGCTCCGAACTCGGCAAACGTCAATGGGGGCGGCTGGATGGCACGACCGCCGCCGCCCTCGACCAGATGGACCGGTTGGTTCGATGCGGCGAGCGCGACGCCTTCGAAACCCTGCTCAGCCGAGCCCTGGGCATCAAGGGCGACCACCTGATCCCGTTGCTGCATGACCCGGGCGGGGAAGCCCTGGCTCTGGCCCTCACGGCCGCCGGTGCCACTCCGGACATGGCAGCCCGCGTCTTCATTCTCGGCGACCCCAGGATCGGCCATTCGGTCGCCAAGGTGCGGGCGCTCGTGCACATCGTCGAAACCCTATCGGCTCACGCGGCGCGGCGGCTGATCGACGCCATGGCAGGCTCGGCCGAGTCCAGGCGGCGGAATTCGGTGGTGGCCAGACAGCCCGCCCCGGCGCGCCGCATCGAGCAAGCCGCGTCCAGCGATGCCATCCCGGCGCGGCGAGACGTGCAGCCCAGCCCGATCCCGAACCGCCGACACGGATGAACGGATCGGCCCGCGGTCGGGCGCTCAATCCTCGAGGAGATCGAGGAAATTTCGACCCGCCCGATCCTCGACCTCCACGATCCAAAGATCAGGGTCGAATCGCGTTTCCGAAGTGAGGCGCTGCTCGACCTCCGGGGTGGGCAAAGCGTCCGTCGCATGCATTCGGGCGAAGCCCCGCTCGATGCCCCGCGACTCGAACATGGACTGCGGGACGGGCCCATACAGCGTTGCCGTGCCGTCGAGCCGATCGACCTTGACCAGGATGGCGCCCGCTTCGGCGGCCCCACGTCGGCGCAGCACCGCCCCGACGCCTTCGACCCCGCACCGCCGCAGATAGGCCGACACCCAGAAGTCCGAGCGCAACCGCTCCGTCACGCTAATTGGCCGGAGGCGGGGCGCCGTGCGGACGTGACGCCGCCCCGATCATGGCGGTCAGGCGATCCCGGTCGCCGGTTCGCGCCTGCGGAAGACCTCCAGTTCTATCTGCCGATCGACGCTGACCCGGCCTGACCCGCGCGGCGCCGCGGAGTTGCCCCGTCTCGGTCGACGCCGTCTGGTCCGTATGGGCGGGTGTGACCTTGCCCTGCCCGCGCAGGATTTGCCCGATGCCGTCCGACCGGGCCACCACCGGGCCCGGCTGGGTGTCGGGTGCCGTGGACGCGACCGCCTGATGCGCCGGATCGGCTCCGACGGGTTCGGCCACTGTGCTCGCAGCGTTATCGACCACGGATCGCGGCGGCGGCAGTCCGGCGCTGGCCCGCGCCGGAGCGGCTGGCCCGAACAGGGGCGCGGGATGGTGGCCCTTCTGAAACGCCGTCGCATTCAGCACGATGCAGCCCATGATAATCGCGAACGCCGACCAGACCAGCAGGGCGCCGGCGCGTGGTCGCGCCTTGCCGATCAGAAGACGCAGACGCCCGGCCTTCGCCTTGCGGTTGGTCGCAGGGCGGCGGGGCGAGGCCTTGCGAGGCCGCACGGCGACAAAATCGGCCGTGCCGTTGGAGGTGGCTTCACGCAATTCGCTGCATCCTCGACTGTTCGGTCAGGCTGGCGGGAGGAGCCGCCCAGGCTGAGCGCGGCACGATGTCGATCTTGGCGGCCGCGTTGGCCGAACCAGCGGTGCGACAGTCGACCGGCAGCCGGACGACGACACGCGTTCCCTCCCCTGGGGCACTCTCGACCGCGATATTGCCGCCATGGAGTCCGACGAGGCCCCGCACAACGGAAAGCCCGAGCCCGGTGCCTTCGAAGGGTCGATCATAGCCGCTCTTGGCCTGGAAGAATGCGTCCCCCAGCCGTGTCAGGTCCATGGGGGCGATGCCGACCCCGGTATCGGCAACGCTGATCAGGATCGAATTGCCTTGCGGTTTGGCGCCCACGGTAACGCCACCGCCGCGCGGGGTGAACTTCAGCGCATTGGAGAGCAGGTTGATGACGATCTGTTTGCAGGCCCGCTTGTCCCCGACGATGTCGTCGAGGCGCGCGCTCCTGTCATGCACGATCGCGATGCCAGCCTGTTTGGCGCTGAGCCCGACCATGTCGCAGCAGGCCTGAATCATGTCCGGGACGTCGAACGGCTCGGGATCGATGTCGAAGCGGCCCGCCTCCATTTTCGAGATGTCGAGCAGGCTGTTCACCACGGAAAGCAGGTGCTGGCCCGACGCCATGATGATCTCCGCATATTCGCGCTGCTTGGCGTGATCGGGCGGGCTGAGCTCGGCATTCGACAGGATCTCGGAAAAACCGATGATGGCGTTGAGCGGCGTCCGCAGTTCGTGGCTCACATTGGCCAGGAAACCGTCCTTCCACAGATTGGCGCGCTCCGCCTCATCCCGGGCCTGCTTGATGGCCTGCTCGTGCTGCATCTGGGCCGTGACGTCGCGCACGACCGCGACCACCTGGGCCTCCGTGGATGACTCGCCGGTCGCATGTCCGCCAAACCGTCGGGCGCGGAGTTCGACCCAGGCAAATACAGGCTCCTCGAAACGCGCGCGCCCGCTTTCGTGGGCCGAGGTCCGCAGCCTCAGGGTCGTGGACACGTTGTCGCCGGAGGTCGCGGCATCGCTGAACAGCTTGAGGAAGGCGGGACGATCCGCGACGTGCACCCGCTCGAAAAAACCGCGCCCGAGGAGCTCGGCGGGCGCAATGCCGAAGAGTCGCTCGGCCTCGCGGCTCGCCGTGAGAACACCGCCCGCGCGGTCGTAGTTGAGCACGAGATCGCCCACCGCTTCCGCAAGCACGCGATGCCGCTTCTCATCGAGAACGTGACTTCGGAATTGCCGATCCTGTAACGATGCGTTGAGGCCCACGAGCACAAACCCGTAAGTCACGCTCATGCCGACGATCAGACCATCGTTGAGCCCGACCCGAGCGGCATTGGCGGGCAGCAGACCGAGACCGCACATCATGAACAGCACGGCAAGCCCCGCGACGGTCAGCAGCGCAGCCAAGTAGACGGTGCGCCCCGCTGGCGATGCGGCGGCTTCGAGCGGCACCATGATCAGCAGCGCACAGGCGCCGTAAAGGCTCACGCCGCCTCCCAAGGAGGCCGTGATCGCGAACCCGACCCACGCCGCAAGGCAGACGACCTCGGCATCCTTCAGCCGGCCCGTCCTCGACACGAAAGCGGCTGCCCCCAGCGGCACGGTCAGCCAGGCCAGCGCGACCGCTTCCCAGGGGGCCGGGACATGGCCGAGCGCGAAGGAGAGCGCCAGAGCCACGAGCGCCACGAACGAGAAAGCAAGCCGGGTCGCGATGAACGAGCGCTGGCGCGCGCACTCGAGGTCGGAAGTGCGGACGTCGGAATGAACAAGCCGGCCTATGTGATCCATCAATCTCGAAAGAACGGTCACGCCACGCTCCGCCCGCCGCGCCAATCTGACGCCGCGTCCTCTGGCAGTATCGCGGTCCTGCCTTAAGCGAACGCTAAGCCGGGCGCCCGATCGACCGCTCAAGCCACAAATCGCGGCAATTGTTGACGCGGCGGAGCGCAAGCCAGCGTTCCGTGGCTCGCAAATGGGCCCCGCGATCCGATCGGGCGAGGGTTACCACTTCCTTGCGTAAGCCGCTGCGATTCGAATCAAAGACGAGACAGGAGATTTGCGCCTAATCGCTAGATAAGGGAGGCCGTCAACAAGGCGGCGTGACCAAATCGCCCGACCATGCTGTTTCTCGTGCGCTCAGCCTTTTGCATCACGGCCGTGGTCCTGGCGCTGCCGGACCGCCCGCCCATCGACGCCACCGGCTCTGGCGCGGGCAGCCTCGCGATCTCGGCCCTGCGCCAAATCTGCCAAGCCGATCCGAACCGCTGCATGTCTGTGACCAAAGGCGCGTTGGCGCGCGTGCTGGCCGACGCCCCCTCGCAACAGCCCTCCCCGCCGTCTCGGCGCTTGTCGCGCGACACCTTGCTGCCAGCCGACCTTCATCATGCCTGGTCGGGGCCATCCGCCACGAGAGGCACCTGAGACCGAACGCCTCTC
>CAXTOT010000002.1:0-130583 GCA_964245915.1 uncultured Lichenihabitans sp.
CGAAGGGATATCCCTTGACCGCGCCGGTGATCGGGAACGCAAGGCAAAGGCCGGTTTTTTGGTTATATGTGAACGGTGAAACGACGAGCGCCGGTCGCTTGCCGCTTTGTTCGTGACCCTTCGAAGGTGATAAATTTAAATCAACGAAGTCGCCCGTCGATGGGCAGTATGCACCGTCAAAGTTCGTTGCCAACAGGCTCTCCATAGTCCACTTCGGCGTGGAGCGTTTCAGGCGTGATACCGGCGAGAAGCTCGTCAAGCTTATAGACCGGTACCGTTTCAATCGGCGTTACAATGAGTCTGCCGTCTTCGATGAGTAGACTGACTGATTTACCCTCCCTAACAGATAGGGTTTGCGCAAGCGCGTTCGGGATACGAAGCGCAAGGCTGTTTCCCCACCGTGCGACCTGAGCGATCATGTTTGCTCCTCGATCCTCGAGCGAATAAGAATTAGCAGCCCTAAGTGTCTACAATGTAGATACTCGTGTCGAGACAAGGTGTCAACAACATATATCCGACGGTGAGCCCCCGGTAGCGCCCGGGAAAGTGGTTGCCAGACGTGCGCCGCGCCGACCAGCCGCCCTACTTGGGCGCTCGTCCGCACAGGCCGGCAAGGGAGATGTCGCCGCGTGAATAACCGATGTCGTGCCAGGTGAACGGGTCCGCGGAGGCGCCTTCGGCCGCAAGCACCGTGACGGGAAGTTGGCCACAGGTTTGGCGGGGCGCTGTCGATTTATCGGCCTCGGCCAGGATGGCGGGTCCCTCCTTCCAGTCGAGCGCGAGGTCGCCGCTCCCCAGTGTGGTCAGCGTCTTGGGATCGAGCGCCAAGAGCGTGACATGGCCGGCCGTGCGGTCGGTCGCCACGATGACGAGGCCGGAGGGCCTGTCGAAGCTCCAATCCAGGCCGAAGGATTCCAAGAAGGAATAGTCGGCCGTGTGGCGACCGGGCTCCCGCTTCTGCCAGCCCGAGGCGGTCAGTTCCTCGATGCCCGAACCGAAGGTCGGGTCCTTGGAGCGCAGGGCGAACTGGCCCGCGCCATTGCCCTTGTTGACGCCGGCTCCCGTGCTGTCGCTGAACGCCAGATAGACATAGGGCGGCACGAAAACGGCCGCGGGCTGTCCCGCCCCGTAGGTCAGATGAGCGGCGGCGTAACCCGGGTTGCTCATGGCGGCCGTCACGATCGGAGTGCCGCCGTTGAGCCGCTCGAATCGCACCCCGTCCGGACTGGCCGCTACCCCGATCGCCGTCAGGGCGCCGTCTGCTGCCTCACCGCTGTAATAAAGAAAAAAGGTCGACCCAACCTTCACGACATTCGGGTCGCACGTGTGCAACCCGTCGAACCGGGCCGGCGATTTCGTGGGGCTGAGCGCGACATCGAAGCTGGCCGGCGCCGGATTTTCAGCCGCGTGCCAGGGGCCTTCCGGGCTCGAGGCTTGCGCGTGCAGGATGAAATCCCCCGCGACGCCGCCGCACCAGTAAAGATGAAACGTCCTGCCGTCGCGGATCACGGCAGGTGCGTAATTGTAGGATTGGCGATGAAGCACCAGCCGGTCCGTCACGGTCTGCTGGGCGAGAGGCAGGGCGGCGGGCTCAGCCGCGCGCGCAAGCCCTATCGACGTCGACAGTGTCGCGGCGAGCAGCAAGCGCGACAGGGTTTGCGCAAGTCGTGGCATCAGCACGAGAACGCTATCCAGTCGGGGAAACAATCGATGGCGCCGCGCTCGGGCCGCCGCTCCTGGTTGGCAAAGCCCTGAGTTTCCTCATTGCGTAACCGCGACGAGCAGCCGTTCGAAAGACGAGGTGGTGTCCGCTGCCGCGAGGCGGCAGCCGGCCCGTTAGGAGATAGATCATGACATCGACGCATCGCTTCGCCCTCATTCTCTCGGCCGGCGCATTGGCCTTCGGCCTTGCGGCCTCGCCGGCCGCCTATGCCATGGAGCCAATGAAGGGCTCCATGCACAAGCACATGAAGAAGCACAAAGGAAGCATGATGAAGGGCGACGCCATGAAGGGCGACGCGATGCCCAAGACCGACGCGCCGGCCCAGTAAGGCGGCTCGATCGCGCGCCAACGCCCTCGCAAAAGGGGCGGCCGTCCTTTGCGTTCGATGGTGGCGCTTGGCCCGGCCGTCCGACAACACCTTCTCGACGGAGCGGCGCCAACGCCTCGGCCGTAGTCTATCTCTACGCGCCCGGGCCTGCTCATTCCGCGTAGAGCGGCGCCAGCAGGCCGCCCTGGCCCGCCAGGGCGTTGGCGCCCGGGGGCAATTTCAACCGCGAGCCATCGCCGATCGTGCTGCGGATCATGTCGGCGTAAGTTCCAGTGGTGGCTACCACGGCCTTTTGCCAGCCGGCCGCAAGACCGAGTTCCGGCGCCTCGACAGGCAGGCTGTCGAGCCCGCCCGCCGTCCAATCCCCTTTCGGTCGGTCGGCATCCTGCAGGGCCGCGACCGTCCAAGCCACGACGGCCGACCAGGCGGCATCGCCCGTGCCGGTCGCGGCAACAATCGGAAAGCTGGCGAGGGGCTCGGCGAGGATGCGCCCGGATCGGCGGTTCTTGCCGCCCGAGCGCCGTATTTCGGCGAGCGTGGTGGCTTCACCGGCAAGCCCATGGCACATCTGGGCGTCGAAGGCGTCGACCATCTCGACCTCCTCCTGATAGCCCATGCGCACGAAGGGCAGATGGCGCGCCGCATAAAAGGCTTCCAAGTGACGGTGCGAGACATCGCCCTGGAGAAAACAGATCGGTTGGCCTGCAAGATCGGCCGGCTGCTGCGCCGGCAAACCGTCCGCCACCATCAAGGCAGAGGTTTCATGAAACACAACAGGCCCAGGCAGGATCGCGCCGCCGAGTTTTTGGTCGACGATTTCGGCGCCGCTCAGGAAGTAAAGATCGTCGCGGCCGGCCCGGATCGCGTCATAGCTTGGAGGACCGTCCAGCAGGGTCATTTCGACCGTGACGGGCCGCCCGGCCACAGCCATCCCGACCGCGCGGCAGACATCGACGAGCAGCCCACGTGGCCCAGCCTCGGTCCGGTCGAACAGACCGGGCCGTTGCACGGCCCCGCAATGGATAGCGCCGCTCACCTTCACGCGGTCCAGCACGGCACCCGCGACGGCCGGTGAGGCGAACACCAGCGCAATGAATGCGATCAGAAGCGATGCTGCACGTCCGTCATGCCCGGCCTTCTGCTGGGCATTTCCTAGGTTGGCGCACCATGAAGGGCGTGGACGATCGGGACAAGTCCGGCCATGACGACGCTGGTTCCCGGCAGGTGGCACCGCGACCCTCAATTATACTGAGGAAATGTCACGGGCAGGGTGTTGAAATGCTCCGGCACCGGGCTCGAGATCTTCTGGCGCTGATCCTCGGGCACCATGCCGATGGCCCGGCAACCCTGGCCGCCATAATGCGGCAAGCTCCACAGCGCCTCCTTGGGGGTCATGGCATAGTCGGCCGGCAAGGGCGGAAGCTCGCTGCGCAGGCGCTTCGGATCGAAGCCCGACAGCAAACTGTCGGTCGTGGGCGAGTTGGTGTCGCGTGGCCCGAGATATTTCTGATGAAAACCTTCCGGACCGAATTTGTTGAACGCCAGGCTATCGCCCGCCGCCAGCGCCGCGGCCTCGTCGGGCAGTTGCGACAGCGCCGGCAGATCGAAGATCGCGTTGATGGTCTCGATCACCGCATTGTGGTCGCCTTCAGCATGGCTGACCGCATGGGCGCGCGCATAGGGCGAGATCAGCAGGAGCGGCACCCGGATGCCGCGGGCCTGGGGCAGGCTGTCGGGCCCATAGGACAAAATGCGCGGCGGCACGTGATCGTAAAAGCCGTCGGATTCGTCGTAGGTGATCACGATCGCGCTCTGGTTCCACAGGTCGGGATCGCTGGCGATCGCGTTGACGACCTCGGCGTTCATGGCCTCGCTGATCTGCCGATCTGAATAGCCCGGATGATCGTCGTCGCCCGATTTGGTCGTGTTGATCGCCTTGATCTCGTCGGGCGTTAAGCCGACCGGGTCGGGATAGGCCTTGTTCTGGATCGGCGGCGTGGCGCCCCGTATCGTGTTGAAGCCGCCGCGGACATAAAACACGCCGCCCGACTTGGGCAGCGCATGATGTTCGAGGTCGGCAAAGAAATCGCCCTCGCCACGCATGGCCTTGCGTTCCTCGGGATTGTTGGCGAGGTAGCCGAAATATTGCGGCCCCTGGTGGTGCGCCACGTAATTGGCGTGCGAAGCGGTCCCGTCCTTGTCGCTCGGCTCGAGGTCGTAGCCGTTCTGGTACCAGCCCCAGGCCACGGGCGCACGGTTCAGGCCCTGGATGAACGGGATGTCCTTCTGCACGTCCTTGAGATCGCCCGCGGCATCGAGATCCTGTTTGGTGCGATCGGTGATCTGGCCCCCCATGGCGCTGAGCGGCACGGTCGCATAGGTCATGTTGACCGCGATGTTGTCGGGGCTGTAGCGCTCGCCCGGAGAGGTCGGCTGCCGATCGGTGGCGGTCGCATCATATTGCGAGCCCCAGAACGGATTGGGGTCGTTGACCAGCGGAACCTGTTGCGGGGTGCCGGTCCCGCTATAGCTCTTGCCGTTGATGGTGCCGTTCATCGTCAGCGCCGGGACGGCGTCGGCCGCGTGTTCGACCCATTGGCTTTCGCCCGCCTGGCCCGCGATCATGGCGATGGCGTTGGGGGTCGAGGGCGTGTCCTCGGTGGCGAAGATCTTGTCGAAGATCGTGAAGCGGTTGGCGAAATTCCAGAAGAACGGCGTCGTGTCGCAATCGGTATGGGCCATCACCAGCCGGGCGAACTGGCTGCCCTGGGCCTGGCTCATATTGTTGCCGAGCTTGGCATATTTCGAATATTCGGTGGCCGCGAACTGGTCCATTTTCGGGGTGCCGTCCGCCACGTCGAGCTTTTTGGCGAGGCCCTTGTGGCTGTGGTCGACGCTGTCCAGGAAGGAGGCGTTCTGCTGCGCCCCGATCAGGAAGGGCTGCACCGTGACGGCGTTGCCGTTCACATCCTTGTAGCTTTGCGTGAAGCCGGCGGTGTCGGCGGCGGCGCGCGGGTTTTGGCCGTCCGAATAGAGCCCGTCGACGCCCGGAAAGGTGCCGTATTCGTTGTCGAACGAATGGTTCTCGTTGAAGATCACGAAGACATATTTGATCTTTCCGCGCACCAGCGCCGCCATGGCATCATTGGACAAAATGGGATCGGCGGCAGGGTCGGTCACAAAGGGCGCCACGACCGGGCCGGGATCGGGCTGCGCCGTGATCATCGGGCGATCCTGGGCAAAGGCGGCCAGCGGAGGTTGCAGGAGGCCGAGCAGGGCCACCAGGGCCGTCGTGCCGCGAAGGGTGTGTCTCATCCTGGGTCTCCCGATCCGGTGCATGCGGCCCCGATGTCGCGCGGCTTTGTGACGTTATGACGAAGGGGGCGGTCGTCGTGAACCGGTCGAAGCCGAATTGATTTGGACCATTAGGTGGTCTAGTTTGAAGCCATGAAGGTTTCCATCACCGATGCCAAGGCACAACTCACCGATCTCGTCCGCCGCGCCGAAGCGGGCGACGAAATCGTGCTGACGCGTCATGGCCATCCGGCCGTTCGCCTCGTGCCGGTGCGAATCGTGCCGGATCGCGCTGCCCGGCGAGCGCTGCTCGACGCGGTTCGCACCTCCGGTTCGCGAGCCGCAACCGCGGGACCGGGCGCCGCGCGAAGCCAGGACGACCTCTACGACCCGGATGGCTTGCCGGCGTGATCGCGGTCGATACCTCCGCGCTTATGGCCGTGGTGCTTGGCGAGTCAGCAGCCGACGCCTGCATCGCGGCGCTCGGCCGGGAGGTCGATCTGGTGATCTCGGCCGGCACGGTGGCCGAGGCCCTTATCGTCGCGGCGCGACGCAACGTGGGGGACGAAATCGGCCGTCTGATCGACGGACTTGGCTTCGAGATCGCTCCTGTTACATACGCCGCGGCGCGGCGTATGGCCGACGCCTATGCGCGCTGGGGCAAGGGCGTCCATCCTGCTGGACTCAATTTCGGAGACTGCTTCGCTTACGCGCTCGCCAAGCAGCGGAACTGCCCGCTGCTCTAAGTGGGCGAGGATTTTGCGCAGACGGACGTGGCCGCTGTGCTTTGAGGGCGCCAGCTTGGATCGCAGCCCGCAACCCGCAGCACCACCTCAAGCCAAAAGCGAGGGCCAGGGTTTTATGATCTGGCTGTCGGGGAAGACCGCCGTATCGGACAGCGCCGCGGGCATGCCCAAATGGTCATTCACGAGCCCTTTCAGGATGGATCTCAGGTCGATGGTCGGGCGCAGGTCGCGGGCTTCATAGAGCTGCGCCGGCTTGAGGCCGGGCCAATCCGCCACCACGAGCCCGCCCTTGACGGCGCCGCCGGCCAGCAAGGCCACGGTGCCGGTGCCATGATCCGTGCCCACCGTGCCATTGATGTGAACCGTGCGGCCGAACTCGGTCATAACCACGATGGCAGTGTCGCGCCAGGCCGCCCCCATGGTGTCCTGAAACGCCCCGATCGCGCCGTCGAGGCCGCCGAGCAGCAGGGCGAGGCGTCCGGTCGCGCCGCCCTCGTTGACATGGGTGTCCCAGCCGTCGAAGGCCAGCGCCGCGGCCCGGGGTCCATCCTCGGCGGCGAGCAGGCGCGCCGCGCCCTCGGCGGCCTGGCGCATGCCGGCCGGCGTATCCATGCCGCCGCGCGGTTTGTTGTCGCCCATGGAACGGCTGGCCAGCCGATCGAGCGCCAATCCGCTGGCTAGACTGTCCGCGAGGGCGGGATCGCGCTGGCGATAAAGGCCCAGGACGCGGCCCGCGAGATCCTCGCTCGCGGTCGCCACGGTTTGCGGCGCCCAGCCGAGCACGGGAGCCGTGCCCCGGATGATCAGCGGCGCCGTGGTGCCGACCGCCAGGCCGCCCACGGGCTTGACGCGCTCGCCCTTGGGCAGCACCGCGAGCAGGCGGTTCAGCCAGCCCGTGTCGACCCGGCCGGGGCCGGCATAGCCGCTTTCGAGGACATCCTGCCCGTCGAAATGGGAGCGCTCGCGATAGGGGGTTGAGACCGCATGCACCACGGCGGCCTGTTTCTGCGCATAAAGGCGCGCGAAGACCGGCATCGCGGGATTGAGCGCGAAAAAGCCGTCGAGCGGCAGGGCGGGATGATCGCCGGAGAGCGAGAGCGCCAATTGGCCATGCAGGGCCGCATAATCGGGATCCCCGATCGGCGCCACGGCGGAGAGGCCATCGAGGGCGCCGCGCAGCACGATCACCACGAGACGCGGATCGCGCGCCCCGGCCGCATGCGCGAAACGCGGCAGGAAGGCCCAGGCGAACAGGGCGCCGCTCGAGCGCAGGATGGCGCGTCGGGACGCGTCGGGGATTTCGCAGATCATGCTTTCATCTCCGCTGAAACTCGGGGGACATGAGCAGAATGGCGATCGCCTGCTCCCTGGATTCGGCACGCGCCACGGCGAGGCGGGTTTCCTCCGAGGCGCCTTGGCCCGCCATTGCGTCGAGAAGCATCGGCGGTTCGACCGTGGTCTTGGCGCCGTGGGCCACCTGAGCCGCGAGGTCGAGGCGCAGTTTCATGCCCTCCGGGGAGCCCCAGGCGGCCGCGGTGTCGGGAAAGCCGTTCGGGCCGGGCGGCTCCCAGAGCGGCATGCCGAGACCCCGCAGAGTGCCGAGGATCGGGCCGGGGTCGGAGGGCGCCGCGCCGGCCGGCACCGGCCCGAGAAGCCGCGTGGCCGCGATCGAAATATCGTAAGGGTTGCGCAGCTTGGCCAACGGCGTCGCCCAGCTTTCGGGCATGTCGACCAGGGTCGAGGCTATGGCCCGCAGATCGCCATCGCGTTCGCGGAACACGCGGGCCAGCCGGTCGACGGCGGCCGGCGGGGGATCGTCGGCCATGAGGTGACGAGCGAGCTTGGTGGCGATGTGGTGGGCGGTTGCCGGGTGGCGCGCGAGATCCGTCAGGGCCGTTTCGCCTTGGCCGACGCCGCCCTGAAGGTAGGCCCTGCCGATCACCATCTCGTCGCCCGGCTGATGGGCCCGGATATTGAACGCGAAGGCACCGGGCTCGCCGAGCCGGCCGTCGCGGCCCACATAGCTCCATCCCGTCAGGACACGCGCCAGCGAGGTGACGTCCGCCTGGGCATAACCGCTGTCCACCCCCAGGGTGTGGAGTTCCATGATCTCGCGCGCCAGGTTCTCGTTGAGGCCGCGCTTCTGCCGCTGGCCGGCGAGCGAATCGGGGCCGAACGACTGGGCGTTGTCGAGAAAGATCAGCATGGCGGGGTGGCGCTCGACCGCCATCAGCATGTCGAGGAAGCTGCCCAGCACATTGGGCCGGATGGCCTCGCGCTCGAAGGAACCCGCGCTGGCCGCGATCAGATTGCTTTTGTTGGTACCGACGCAGAAATGGTTGGACCAGAAGGCCACCAAGCGCTCCACGAAGCCGATTTCCGCGCTCGCGACCTTGGCGAAACGAGCCAGAGCCTCGGCCCGGTAGATCTTCTGTTCGACCGCGGGAACCGGTTTGGCGGCGGCCTGCGCGGCCACGTCGTCGCTGCCGATACCGCTCAGATGGGCGCGGGAACTCAGCTCGGCGGTCGCTTTCTGCTGGGCCTGAAGGCGGCGGGCCTCGCCGGCCGAGAAGGCTGCCTGCAGGCTGGGGGCCGTACTCATCAAGCCGAAGCTCGCCACATCGTCCGGGCCGATCATGGCGACGTCCGGCCGCGCGAGTTCGGCCTTCAGGGCGCCGCGCGGATCGGACCCGATCCGGGCAAGGTCGCCCGGCCGTGCCCCCATGCCGAAGCGATTGAAGGCAACCAAACCAGGATGAGGGTCGGCGACCGTGACCATGACTCGTCCCGCTGACGAAGGAGCTGGCGACCCAAGCCGCCACCTCGAATACACTAGTCGAACAAGGCTGGCTGGAGCATGAACGACTTGTGGCGGAGTTGCGGTACATGCGATTTTGTGCTTACGCCCGCTCGTCCCACACGCGAGGGTTTGCCATGCCATTCATTCGACGCCGCTCCGGCTTCACGCTCGGGGCCCCGAAGGTAATCACGTTCGTCCTGTCGCTGATCTTGGTCCTGCTCGCCGTGGCGTCGGCCTTGACCCATTTCCCGCCTGAACTTGCCGTGGTGACCACGCACCGATTCTGGCTCGTGCTGATCGGCTATGTGATCCTGGTGCTCGGCGTGCTGCTTCCGGGCGTGTAGGCTAATCCTTTACCGGCCAAATGTAGCTTGGACCGGGCCCGATGGGGGCGCCGGGAACAGCCGCGATGATCGAGGCCTTGCGCGACGGGAGTTGGGTGACGGCTCAGCGGTTGCGCGTCTATCCGCTCATCGTGCTGGTTCTGTACGGCCTTGCGCTCGTGGTCGGATTGGCCACCAGCCATGGCTGGATGGACGCCATGAATCGCCCGCTCGGGACCGATTTCAGTCAGGTCTGGACCGCCGGCGTCGAAGTTCTGGAGCACCATCCCGAGGCGGCATACGATCCGGGCACCCATGCCGCCAAACAACGCGCCCTGTTTGGGGCCGACACGCAGTTTTACGGCTGGCATTATCCGCCCTACTTCCTGGCCATCGCAACACTGCTGGCTTTGCTGCCCTATGGCGTCGCCCTGCTGGTCTGGCAGGGCACCACTCTGCCGCTCTATCTGGCCAGCGTCATTGCCATTTTGGCGCCCGCGCGGCTTTCGACAGCAGGCGTCTTGCTCGCCGCGTGTGCGTTCCCAGCCGTCTTCGTTAATTTGACTCATGGGCATAACGGCTTTCTCACCGCCGCCTTGCTGGCGGGCGGCCTATTGGCGCTGCCGAGACGGGCCGTGCTGGCCGGCGTCCTGTTTGCCTGTCTTGCCTACAAGCCGCAATTCGCCCTGGTGCTGCCGGTCGCCCTGCTGGCCAGCGGGGCGTGGCGCACGATCGCATCGGGCCTGCTCACGCTGAGCGCCATAACGCTCGCCACCATCGCGGCCTTCGGGACGGGGAGCTGGCTCGCGTTTCGCGACAGCCTGGATTTTACCCGCACCGTGGTGCTGGAGCAGGGCAATACCGGTTGGGCCAAAATCCAAAGCACATTCGCGGCCGCCAGGATGCTCGGCGCCAGCATCGATGGCGCCTATGTGGCGCAGGGGCTCGTCACCCTCTCGGTCCTGCTCGTCGTCGCTATGGTTTGGCGCAGCCGCGCCGACATGCGCCTGAAGGCGGCGCTCCTGATGGTGGCGACCCTGCTCACGACACCTTACTGCCTCGACTACGACATGATGGCGCTCGGCCCCGCTTTGGCTTTCGCGCTCGCCTATGCGCTCGACAAAGGCTTTCGTCCTTGGGAGAAAACCCTTTTCGTCGCCGTCTGGGCGGTGCCGGCGGTGGCCCGCGAGGTTGCCATGGCGACCGATGTGCCGCTCGGGGTTCTGGTCATGCTGGCCTTTTTCGTCCATCTGAGCCGGCGGGCCCTGTCGGATGGGCCGCAACCCGCGGTGGTTTGGCGGTGGAGCACGCTCCGCGCCTGTTGATCCCGGCCTTTCCGCCGGCCGCGATCGCCTCCATATTGGCGGCATGCCCAAGCCGATCAAAACCGCGGCGCGTTCGACTCGCGCCAAAGCCTCTCGTCCCGATGTGGCGCCGCTCGACGAGCATCTCGCAGCGCTGCTCAATCCCGCGCTGAACGACAAGCGCGGCAGCGGCGCGCGCCGATCCGGCTTCGAGGAAGCCCCGCAGGCCGGCTTCGATGCCGGCGCGCCCTTCACACCGCGCCCGCGCGAGCCTGATCATGGCAGCCCGCGCATGCCCAGCGGCGCGGCCGCCACCGCCGACGTGCTCAAACAATTGCTCGAAACCGGCGATCCGAGGCTGGCCGAACGCCCCTGGGTGCCACACCGTCCCGCGCGCCCGGAAAAATCCGAGGGCGGCGTCACCTTCAAACTGCAATCCGAATACGAGCCGAAGGGCGACCAACCCACCGCCATCACCGAACTCCTGGCCGGCATCGAGGCCAGCGAGCGCGACCAGGTGCTGCTCGGCGTCACCGGCTCGGGCAAGACCTTTACGATGGCGCAGGTGATCGCCAGGACCAACCGGCCCGCCCTGATCCTGGCCCCCAACAAGACGCTGGCGGCGCAGCTCTACGGCGAGTTCAAGAGCTTCTTTCCCGACAACGCGGTCGAATACTTCGTTTCCTATTACGACTACTATCAGCCCGAGGCCTACGTGCCACGGTCGGATACCTACATCGAGAAGGAATCCACCATCAACGAGCAGATCGACCGGATGCGCCACGCCGCCACCCGGTCGCTGCTCGAACGCGACGATTGCATCATCGTGGCGTCGGTCTCCTGCATCTATGGTATCGGCTCGGTCGAGACCTATACGGCCATGACGTTCAGCCTGAAGGTCGGCGAGAAGGTCGACCAGCGCCAGGTCATCGCCGACCTCGTGGCGCTGCAATACAAGCGCACGCCTGATTTCACCCGTGGCACGTTTCGGGTGCGCGGCGACACGCTCGAACTGTTTCCGGCCCATTACGAGGATCGCGGCTGGCGGATCGGCTTCTTCGGCAACGAGATCGAAAGCATCCAGGAATTCGACCCGCTCACCGGCAAGAAGACCCACGACCTGTCCTTCGTGAAGATCTACGCCAACTCGCATTACGTCACGCCGCGCCCCACGCTGTTGCAGAGCATCAAGGCCATCAAGACGGAGCTGAAACAGCGGCTCGACGAATTGCACGCCACCGGCCGCCTGCTCGAAGCCCAGCGCCTGGAGCAGCGCACCACCTTCGACCTCGAAATGATGGAGGCCACCGGCGCCTGCGCCGGCATCGAGAATTATTCGCGCTATCTCACGGGCCGGCTGCCCGGCGAGCCGCCGCCGACCTTGTTCGAATACCTGCCCGACAACGCGCTCGTCTTCACCGACGAGAGTCACGTCACGGTGCCGCAGATCGGCGCCATGTATAAAGGCGACTTTCGCCGCAAGGCCACCCTCGCCGAATATGGGTTTCGGCTGCCCTCCTGCCTCGACAACCGGCCGCTGCGTTTCGAGGAATGGGACGCCATGCGGCCGCAGACCGTGCATGTCTCGGCCACCCCCGGCTCCTGGGAGATGGACCGCACCGCCGGCGTCTTCGTGGAACAGGTGATCCGCCCGACGGGCCTGATCGACCCGCCCGTGGAAGTGCGGCCCGCCCGCGCCCAGGTGGACGACCTGTTGGGCGAAGTCCGCGAGGTGAGCCGCGCCGGCTACCGCTCGCTCGTCACCGTGCTGACCAAGCGCATGGCCGAGGACCTCACCGAATATCTCCACGAACACGGGGTGCGGGTGCGCTACATGCATTCCGACATCGACACCATCGAGCGTATCGAGATCATCCGCGACCTGCGCCTCGGCGTGTTCGACGCCCTGGTGGGCATCAACCTGCTGCGCGAAGGCCTCGACATCCCCGAATGCGCCCTGGTGGCGGTGCTCGACGCCGACAAGGAAGGGTTTTTGCGCTCGGAAACCAGCCTCGTGCAGACCATCGGCCGCGCGGCCCGCAACGTCGACGGCAAGGTGGTGCTCTACGCCGACAAGATCACGGGTTCGATGGAACGCGCCATGGCGGAGACCACGCGGCGCAGAGAGAAGCAGATCGCCTACAACACCGAACACGGCATCACGCCGGCCTCCATCAAGCGCGGCATCCAGGACATTTTGGGCTCCGTCTACGAGGCCGACCACGTCACGGTCGACACCGGCCTCGCGGGTCCCGCCGCCCTCATCGGCCATAACTTCAAAGCCACCGTGGCGGATCTCGAAAAGCGCATGCGCGAGGCCGCCGGCAACCTCGAATTCGAGGAAGCGGCGCGCCTGCGCGACGAACTCAAACGCCTCCAGGAAACCGAGCTTCTGGTGGGCAGCGACCCCATGGCGCGCCAACAGGCCATCGAGGATCAGGCCGGCGCCTACAAGGGCGACCGGAAATATGGGCGCGCCGCTAACCTGCCCGCCGCGAGAAGCGTGGAGAGCCGGCCCCACAAGCCGACGGACTCCGACATGGGGCCGCATAATTTCGGCGGCGGGGAGGCGGGGCCGGCGCCGAGGGGAAGGAAACCGACGCTGGAGGAAATGGGGCCTGGGGCGACGGAGCGGCCGCTGGCGCGGGCCACGAAACCGCAGGCACCGGACCCGGGGGTGACGGCGTGGAAGAGAGGTGGACGGCGGGCGAGGTGAAGTCCCACTCATCCGCCCGTCAGAACAAAGTGGAGGGAGTCGAGAGCGTGGCGAACAAGCGTCGGTGCATATCCTCTCTCGGATGGTCGACCGACTTCGAGCCCGGTTGTAAAGTCGTCGAATGGCACAGGCTCAAGTTTCGAAGAAGCATCACTACTTACCGGAGTTCTATTTGAAGCGGTGGGCGATAGGCGGCCGTCTTGTCCAGTTCAGCAAGCCCTATGGCAACCTGGTCAAGGCTAAACCGGTGCACCCCTCTGAGACAGGCTTTGTAAACAAGCTTTACGCCTTGGAAGGCTTCAGTGGAACGAGAGCCTCGACCCTAGAAGACCACTATTTCCAGCCGGTAGATACACGCGCGGCGGACGCTCTCGCTCGATTGGAGGTCGCCGGCGCCGTCGTAAATGACAGGGAGCGAGTCGGGTGGGGACAGTTCCTCCTGTCGCTTGTGCTCAGACATCCTGAGAACGTCGCTCTACTTAAGGCGCGCTTCCGGGAAGCCGTGCTCACCACGACGCCCGAGAGTGAGAAGGCTTATAGACGGGGGCGAGGGGCCACACACCCGCCAACGTTGCGGGAAGCGATCGAATTGAAGATGACCCAGGATCCTGGAAGGGTGAGCCGCGCGGCACTGGGCCTCGTCGCCGATGGGGCAAGCAGCGACAAGCTTGGCAATCACCTGATCAACATGATCTGGGGCTCGTTGACGTTCCCCTTCGATATCCCGGCGTTGTTTACCTCTGACCGGCCGGTGCACTGGTTCAACCCGCTGTCCTCCCCCGACTGTCACATCTTGGTGCCGATCGGCCCGAAGCGGCTCTTCTGGGCGGCAAATGCTGCGGAGTGGGCGATGCTCATAAGGAGCCGATCGCCTGACATGATGGCCGGATTCATCAATGAGCATACGACCCGGCGGCCCCAGCGATTGGTCTATGCCACAACGGACAGGGGCTTACCTTATGTGCAAAACTTAATGGGCAACGACCCCGAGAAAAACACCGCAGATATCGCCACCAAGTTTTCACGCCGAAGCCGCATCATCAGGGACAAGCGCCGCGCAATCCGTAGCGGCAGTAACCCAGTCATGCCGTTAATCGGACACTTCGTCGACCTTCCATCGCCACGTCATCTCAATCTGGAGGAATCGTCCGCCGCAGCTGGCTTAAACGGGGACCTCACGCCGAGAGTTCAGAGCTCGCATTCGATGACGTCCGAGACTATGATAACCTCATGGTATCACTCTCGCCCATAGAATCCGAGTTCGCCTCGACCGAGGAGGCCGAAGCCTATGATCACTGGCTTCGAGCCAAGGTGATAGCCGCCCTGAATTCCAAGCGGCCCAAGGCTTCCCACGACGAGGCAATGGCGCAAGCGCGGAAACTGATCGAGCGCAATGAACCCGCTGCGTCTGATCTGGAGCGCTGAGGCGCTCGACGATCTCAGGATGATTATCGATTATATCGCGCCCCGGAACGCATCGGCAGCGGAGCGGCTGCTCGCCACGATTCAAAATGCCGCCGAACAGCTTCCGCACCATCCCTACATGTACCGCTTGGGCCGAGTGCCGGGTACGCGCGAAGCGCTGGTTCATCCGAACTACATCATGGTCTACAGCGTTGGGCAGGAAGCGATCGAAATCCTCGCCCTCGTTCATGCGCGGCAACAATATCCGTAGGTGAGCGCCGAAGTCGTGAAAGGCATGCGGTTGCATAAGGACGTCATCGTTTACAACGCCAGAGATGCTGCACGTCGGACCACCAACGCTCCTTGCAAGTAATGCTATTTCGATTACTTTCTGATAGCTTGGGGAACCATCATGACGACCCTCACCGTCACCTCGCGGGGCCAAGTCACCTTCCGCAAGGAGGTGCTGAAACATCTCGGCATCCAGCCGGGGGGAAAGATCAGGCTCGATCTGCTGCCCGATGGACGGGCAGAGCTGCGGGCCGAGCAGCCGAAGGGGTCGTGGGAGGACCTGCGCGGCTTCTTCGACGGCAAGACCAATGGGGCGCGGCTGTCGATCACGGACATCGACGAGGCGATCGCCGAGTCCGGTGCGGCGGCCGGCTTGGGCGAGCCATGAAGATCATCGCCGACACCAACGTTTTGCTCCGCGCCGTCCTGCCCGACGACGAGGCCCAACGCGGCACCGCGATCGAGATGCTGAAAGCCGCCGAGGTGGTGGCGGTCAGCGTCCATGCCCTCTGCGAGTTCGCCTGGGTGTTGGCGCGACGCTATGATGCGCCCCGCAGCGCAATCGCGGCGTCGATCCGGCGCCTGGTCGATACCCACAACGTCATGGTGGATCGGCCTGCCGTCGAAGCAGGGTTGAGCCTGCTCGACGCCGGCGGCGACTTCGCCGATGGGGTGATTGCCCATGAGGGTCAGTGGCTCGGCGGCGAGACCTTCGTGTCGTTCGACAAGACGGCCGTAAAGCTCCTTGGCGTGCAGGGCTGGGACGCCCAGCTCCTCCATTGAGCCTTGGCTGGCATCTTATCCGGCCAGTGAACGGCGAAGTCATGACGAGTTCAGTCGCTCGCGCCATACTCCACCCTGCGGCAGCCAAGCCGCATGAAAGGAGAGACTCATGAAACTCGTTGCAGCAACGATCCTCGGCACGGGCCTGATGCTGGGCCTGGGCGCGCAAGCGCAGGCCGCCATCGCGGTCCAGCCTCTCCAGAGCGAGGCGCCCATCGTCAAGACTTTTGGCGGCTGCGGCCCGATGGGCCATCGCGGTCCCTATGGCGGCTGCCGGGCCGGCGGCCAGTGGGGCGGCTACGTGCCCGGCCGTGCCTGCCCGCCCGGCTTCCACATCGGCCCCTATGGCCGCCGCTGCTGGCCGAACCGGTATTGAAGCAAATCCGTTAGAGTGATGCGCGGACGGGGGATCAGAACATCCCGCCTCGATCGTGGAGAGTGGCCCCTTCGCCCCGCTTGCGGGGAGAAGGTGCGCGAAGCGCGGATGAGGGCATCTTCGCTAGGACCCCTCATCCGGCCTGTCGGCCACCTTCTCCCCGCCAAGCGGGGCGAAGGGCATAACGCCGATAGGGTCGCAATCAATCGATATCGCTTAAGCCTCGAACGCCTCGCCGATGGTCGCCACCTTGGCCTTGCCGCGGTGGCCGCCCAGGGCGGCCAGGAAGGGTTCCGGGGATTGCAGCAGCATCGGGAAGGTGCCCCAGTGCACCGGCAGGATCGTCTCGAACTGGAAGAATTTGGTGCAGGCAAGCGCCGCGCTGGTCGGTCCCATGGTGAAGCGGTCGCCGATCGGCACGATGCCGATCTTGGGCCGGTACATCTCCTGGACCAGCGCCATGTCGCCAAAGATGTCGGTGTCGCCCATGTGGTAGACCGCCGGCCCATCCTTGGGCGTCACCACAAGCCCCATCGGGTTGCCGAGATAGACCGGCTTGCCGTCCACGGTGGTCGAGGAGGAATGGAAGGCCTTGGTGAATGACACCGCGAAGGCACCGCAATCCACGGTGCCGCCGCAGCCGCCCGGATTGACGTTCTCCACATCCTTGCCTTTGAGCCACATCGCGAGCTCGAAGCCCGCGATCAATTGCGCCCCGGTGGCTTTGCAGATCTCTACCGTGTCGCCCACGTGATCGTCGTGGCCGTGGGTGAGCAGCACGTGGGTACAGCCCTCGGAGAACCGCTTGAACTCGTCGGGCGACCGGCCCGCGCCGGTGATGAACGGATCGATAAGGATGGTCGAGGCGCCGAACTGAAGCCGGATGCCGGAATGGCCGAGCCAGGTGATCTGCATGGGAACATCCTTTGTTGGTTGGGGGTCGCCCAACAGGTAGGCTTCAAGCGAGGTCTGTCCACCGCCAGCCCGAACATTCCTTTGCCGCGCGATCGCGGCCCGAACGAAAGGGGCCATCGCGGCGACCTTTTGTCCTATGGTTACAAGCCGGCGTTCCGCGCGGCTCCGAGCGGCGGATCCGGGGGTGACGGCGTGGCAGAGGCGGGGTGAGGGGAAGCTCGAGACCTGGCGAGAAAGCTTACGCCACCTTGCTGAACGCGGCCGCCACATAGCCGTAGAGTTCCACGTCCTTTTCGATGAGCATGTCGACCGCGCCCGACTGCCTGAGCATCTGGGCCAGGGAGACCACCGACGGGATGATGGTCACCGGGGGAAGCGACTCCCGCTCGGTCCCGAGCAGGTCGGCGAGCGCATGCAAGAATGTTTCCGGCTCGCGGCGCACGCCGACGATCGCGAACGAGGCAAGCAGGTCGAGCGCAAAGGAGACCGAGCTGCTTCCCGGCATCTCATCGGGGGTTGCGGTCGTCAGCTGGCGCACCAGCGGGTTGGCCAGGGTGGCGGCGACTTCCGGCGGCATGCGGCGAAGGGCCCGGCCCAAAACCTTGTCGTCCTGCATGGGAAGATCCGCCGCGAAATCGATGGTCGATTTCAGGCCGAGGGCGTCGCGCATGCCGAGTTTGTCGAGACCCACCTTCTTGATGTTGCGGAGCACCAGGAGACGTTCGGCCATTTCCTCATAGGGCTCGTGCATGAGGATGACGGTCTCGAAGTTCGACTCTGCGAAATAGGCGTAGTTCTTGTAGAGCACCCGGCCGCTTAGATAGCTCGACGGGATGTGGCTGAGCAAAAACAGCTGGGTGACGGTTTCCCGCCCAAGCTGCTCGATCGAGTTGGAAAAATACTGAAAGGACGCTCTGAACCGGTCGTCCAGGCGCCAGAGCGGAAACAGGTGCGTTTCCAGGCGGAGGAGCTTCTTGTTGATGAAGTGCGCCCGCCGGCGCCGATAGATCAGCAGCTGGCTTTCAACGTCATACAGTTCGAGGTCGAGCAGGTTAGGCAGCGCCGGGAGCATCGCGACGTCGATACTGAAGCCGCAATGGCCGGTCTCGTGCCGGCCCGCCGTGACGAGAGCCTCCCGAAACTCGTTGGCGGGCAGCACCAGCACTTCCTCGCCCCCGCTACGAACGCTCAAGGTGGGCCGTGTCGAAAAACCATCGGGCACGACATAGCCGGCCAGCCGATCGCCCGTATCCATTTCTAGGTTGAACAGCATCGAGCGCCTCGCCCTGAACTCGGTGCCGAATGGGTCACGCCATGTGATTGCGAACGGTCAGGGCAAGGCCGCAACATATCCCCCACAGTGCCAGAGAGCCACCGAGGATCAAAGCGATTTGGAACCCCCGGTTCGGATAGTCCGGCTCCTCGGGGGCAACCGGTTTCACGAACGTGTTCAAATACATCATCTTGCGCTCGGCGGTGAGCCGCGCGGCTTCCAGCGCCGCCGTCGCTCCGGCATAGAGGCGTTCCGAAACCTTGTTTTCGACGTCCAGCTCCGCGAAGGTGGTCATCGAATCGGCGAGGGTGGGCTCGCCGGTCGCACTCAACCGTGTGTTGGTGACCTTCGATTCGAGCTGGGCGATCTGCGCTTTTGTGGTGTCTATGCGCGACACCAAGGCACGAACCTGCGGGGCCGACTCGGACAGCGTGTGCGCTTGCGTCATATATTGCTGCTGCAACTGCAGCAGACTCGATCGCGTGTCGGTGATCAGCTTGTTCAGGGCAAAGACCGCCTTGGTGGCGTCCAGCACCCCTCGATCGTTGCGGGCCTGCTCCAAGGCGCTTTGCGACCGCGCCAGCCGCGCCCTCGTTCGGGCCAATTCCTGCTCGGCAGTCGACACGGCATCGCGGTTCATGCGCGCGTTCATGTCGTTGATGAGATCCTCGCTGATCGTCAGCGCGGCCTGAGCGATGCGCACCGCGTCCTCCGGCCTGAAGGCGCTGACCTTGAACTCGACCGCGCCAGCCGCGACCTTGATCGACACGCTGGTCATCTTTTTCCAATAAGCCACGAACTTTTCGATCGGCTTGCTGGCGTCGAACCGGGCGAGCCAATCGGCGGAGGGCAGCGCGTAGAGCGTCTTGACGTCGAGCTTTTGCTGCAATTTCTCCAGCGCGGCGCGGCTTTGCAGATAGTTGGCAATGATCTGGGTGTCTTGGATGATCGCCAGGGCCGGGCTGCTGGAAGGGCCGGCCCCCTCGACATGGGTGGCCTGGCCTCCCGCCACGGTGAACTCGGCGACCGAGACGTACTGGTTGGACGCGATGAGGCCGTAGTAGACGGCGCCCGCGAGGGTAGGCAACAGCACCATCAGGCAGAAGCTGAGGATGACGGCCAGGCGCATGGCGGCCGCGCCGCGCCGCGCCTTGAAGCCTCCGCCCGTATAGGCGCGGCTGTTGCGTGCGGAAAGCCCGGTGCGCCGCGCCGCATCCGACAACGCTTGCGAGACGAGCCGAACGCGGCCGAAGTTCGTGACTGCGCGGCGCCGCCCGGCGTCCAGTTCGTGATCCATCTTACTCCGGCATGCTCGGCAGCCAGCGGCTGTCCTCGGTCAAACGTGTTGGCCGCTCACCTGTTCAGACGAGCGTAGATCTCGATCGCCTTATCGACCGTGTCGAACATGATCAATTGTCCGTCGACGAGAACCGCTCCACGGTCGCAATATTCCTTGATGGTCCCCATGGAATGGGAAACCATGATGACGTCGGCGGTCGAGGAGCGTCGGTCGAACACCGCCTTGCACCGGTTCTGGAAACGAGCATCGCCAACGCCGGTAATCTCGTCGATGAGATAGCATTCGAATTCGATCGCCATCGACAACCCGAAGGCAAGCCGGGCCATCATGCCGGACGAATAGGTCCTGACCGGGACATCGATGTAGTCGCCAAGCTCGGAAAAATCCTCCACGAAGGCGATGACCTTGCGGACATCCTCGCCGTAAGCGCGACTGACGAACTTCACGTTTTCGCGGCCCGTCATGAGCGGATGGAACCCGCCCGCAAAGCCAAGCGGCCAGGAGACACGGACCGAGCGCCGAATTTTCCCCGAATTCGGCAGCTCGGTGCCCGCGATCATGCGCAGAGCCGTCGATTTTCCGGCGCCGTTCACGCCGAGGAGGCCATAGGAATGCCCGGCTTCGAATATGGTCGAGGCGTGGTCGAGCACGATCTTAATATGGCCGTCGGTCTTGTAGAATTTGAAGACGCGGTCGAGTTCGATCATCGGGGCGCCATCGTCCATGAACCCTGTCGGCCAGCGTCATCGCGGGCTCGAGATACACCCCCATCGAGGCGTGAAGGATCATACATGCTTTGCGGTCCAACCCATCTTGCGGTTCGGGCCGTCGCTAGCCG
Organism: uncultured Lichenihabitans sp.; assembly: GCA_964245915.1. Lineage (GTDB taxonomy): Bacteria > Pseudomonadota > Alphaproteobacteria > Rhizobiales > Beijerinckiaceae > Lichenihabitans. Next base: position 20,415 of record CAXTOT010000002.1, read on the forward strand.
CAAAATCGAGCTTTTCTGAGAAGCTTTCATCCGCATGCCGGCCCGATCCAGGATGCTGCCGGCGAGCCGCCCGCAATGGTGGAGACGAGGCGCCTGCCGCCAACCGGCGTCATCGGCTTGCCTCAATTCCAAGGCCTCGGTTCGGCAACGGTCGCCGGCGTCACCGCCCATTCGTGCTTTCCGCCCTCTTGCGGAGGCAGTAAGAAGACCATTCTTGAGGTGCTCCTGGCGGGTGCCATAGCGTCTCGGGTTGCCGTCCTGGCATGCGATCCATCGGATCAGCAGCGTTTTCCACACAGGATCGACCGACAATGCCGTGGCCTGCAAGAGAGGAATGTGGGTCGGTCGATGCTGAATGAGGTGCTGACGGGTTGGTGGTTCGCAAGGCCAAGGTTCCGGCCGGCCGCCGCGCTGTTCGACGCTGCTTGGTACCGTTCCGCCTATCCGGAGGTCCGGGCCAAGGAGATCGATCCCTTCCTGCACTACATGAGCAAGGGATGGCGCGCAGGATTCAATCCGCACCCTTTGTTCGATACCAAATATTATCTAGACACCAATGACGATGTCCGCGAGGCCGGCATCAATCCTTTCCTGCACTTCGTCCATTCCGGATGGCGCGAAGGCCGTGACTGCCACCCTTTGTTCAGCGTGTATTGGTATCTCGAACAGAACCCCGATGTGGCGGCGGCCGGGGTCAACCCCCTCGTCCATTATCTCGAGGTCGGGGCCGCCGAGGGCCGTGACCCTCACCCGTCTTTCGACAGCAAGGCCTATCAGGCACGCGTCCCCGACGATCCGGAGGCGCGCGCCCAACCGCTGCTGCACTACCTCGCCTCGAATCCCGTCGTGAGGCAGCCATCGCTCGGCCCGCGCCGTCCTCGCGCGTCGAGGAGCATCGTGTCCCACTTCAAGCATGTCGTGGACCTTGCGGCCGCTGAGCACGAGTCGGGCGCCGACGTCGGTCACGCCGTGAAGGACGGCCCGCTCCTGTCCTTCGTGGTGCCGGTCTACAACACCAAGCCCGGATACCTCGACGACCTCCTCGCTTCCTTCCGGGCGCAGCCGGACGATCTCGCCGAACTGGTTCTCAGCGACGACGGGTCGAGCACGGCCAAGACCCGTGCCTGGCTGACCGGACACGAGTCGGATGCCAAGGTCACGGTCGTCTGGAATTCCGAGAACCGGGGCATCGCGGCCGCCACCAACGCGGGGCTCGCGGCGGCACGAGGGGTTTGGGTCGGGCTACTCGACCACGACGATGCGCTCGCTCCGTTTGCGGTGTCTCGCATCGCGGCTGCGCTGGAGCGCAATCCCCAATGCCAGTTGCTTTATACGGACGAGGTGATCACCGATAAGAAGCTCCGACCGGTGGGATATTTTCTCAAACCAGCCTGGGACTTGGTTCTCCTGTCTGGCGTCAACTATATCAATCACCTGTCCGTCTATCGCAAAGATCGTCTGCGGGAGATCGGCGGTCTTCGCGAAGGTTTTCAAGGCTCGCAGGACTACGACCTGCTGCTGCGCTACGTCTCCGGTCTCCGCCCCGAGGAAATCCTGCATCTTCCTTATCCCGCTTATCTATGGCGCCGGGATGGGGCGAGCTATTCCGCCAAATTCCTGGCGGCCTCCACCGCCAACGCCAGGCGGGCGCTCGGACAGCATTTCCGAAGCGGGGACCGCGACGCCGTCGTGGACCAAGCCCTCTCTCCCGATCTGCATCGAATCCGCTTCGACTCCGGGCGAACCGAGTGGCCGCTGGTCTCCGTCGTGATTCCCAGCCGCGACGGGCTCCCGCTGATCTCGAGGGTTCTCGAAGGGCTGACCAAGACCACGGACTATCCGGCTCTGGACATCCTCGTCATCGACAACGGCACTACGGACCCCGCCGTGCTTTCCCTCTATGAGCGGTTCCGCAAGGGCCCGGTGCCCTTCGAGGCGCATGTCGAGACGGAGAAGTTCAACTTTTCGCGGTCCGTCAATCGCGGTGTTTCGCTGGCGCGCGGCGAACTCGTTTTGCTGCTCAATAACGACATCGAGATCCTGAGCCGGGACTGGCTCAAGGAGATGGTGTCCTGTTTCGATTATCCGGGGACGGGAATCGTCGGGGCCAAGCTGCTGTACCCGGACCGGACCATCCAGCACGTCGGCGTGATCGCCGGGCTGGGCGGACTGGCGGGTCACTGGTGCATCGGCGACAAGGAAACGTCTCCCGGTCCGCAGGGGCGTCTCAGGGTCCGCCAGTCTTTGTCGGCCGTTACCGGCGCCTGCATGCTGGTCTCCAAGACCTGCTTCGAGCAGGTTGGTGCCTTCGACGAGGACGTCTTCCCCATAGCGTATAACGATGTGGATTTCTGCTTGCGTGCGATCGAACGCGGGTTTCGCGTGGTGTTGACCCCCTTCGCGACCTTGATCCACCATGAATCCGCTTCGCGCGGCAGCGACGAAACTGCCAAGAACATCGCCCGCTTCAACCGTGACAAGAAGAGCCTGCGGGAGCGACACAAGACGGACGAGTACCAAGACCGGGCTTTCAATCCGTGGTACGCGAAGCACCATCGCGGCCTCGCGCCGGCCCTGCTCGGCCATTTACCCTCAGAACGATGATCCAGGAAGCCGTGCGAAGCTCAGAACCACGTGCATCCGCTGGAATTGCTGCATCGGCCAGGAGAAACAGGTTTGCAGATCATACCGCGTTTTGTAGAAGGCCTGCGTAAAGCTGCCGACACTTTGGAAGCCGTTTCGGATGCCAACAGGGCAAGACGGCCGCCCCGGGCCGAAGTCGCTCTCGACGAATATGTCGTGGGGATGCCCAACCCGCAGCATGCCGTGGATGCGCTGCCGGGTTGGAATCATGCGCTTCCCCCGCAACTGGGCGTCACCGCCGGGGCGGGGGCTTTCTACAACGATCCGCGCATCTTGTGGGCGATCGAGCAGTTCGGCTCGATCGAGGGCCGCACGATCCTCGAACTCGGCCCGCTCGAAGCTTCCCACACTTGGCTCTTGGAACAGCACAAGCCGAGTTCCATCCAGGCGATCGAGGCCAATAAGCTGTCCTACCTGCGCTGCTTGGTAGTCAAGGAATTGCTCGACCTGAAAATCGCCAAATTCCATCTCGGCGATTTTTCCGAATGGCTCGACAAGACGTCCGATCGGTACGACCTCATCATCGCCTCGGGCGTCCTCTATCACATGAAGGATCCGGTCCATCTGATCCAGTCGATGGCGGCGCGCAGCGATGCCATTTACCTGTGGACCCATTACGTCAACGACGAAGCGATGCCGGTGGGTGATCCACGTCGCGGCGCGCTGGTGGGACCGGTAGAAATCCGGCACTATGGCGACCTGCCGGTGCGCCTCTACAAGCGTTCCTATTACGGAGCCTGGAGAAGCAAGTCCTTTTGTGGCGGGATGCACGATCTCCACCGCTGGATTCAGAAGGAGGACATCCTGGCACTCCTTCGATCGCTGGGCTTTGAGGACATCCGCGTGGCGCATGATGAACCCGGCCATCAAAACGGCCCGTCCTTTTCGATTTTCGCCCGCCGGCCGCCGGCTGCCGCGGCGCAGGCCGCCGCGCCCGGTCCGGCCTAGCGCATGATCGGCCAGAACGGCGCTACGGTCGCTTGCGAGAGAAAAAGAAAGGACCGAGCTTGCTCCTGACAGTCTTCATGGCCGCCACCCTAGCTTGGGCTATTCTGGCCTTCTATCTGTCGGCTCGGCAGATTGCCCACGTGCGCCGGCACCGGGACTCCGTGCCATCCGATTTCGCCGCGAACGTCACGCTCGAGGATCACCGTAAGGCGGCCGATTACACCGTCGCACGCGAACGACTGGCACGCTTGGAGACCGCGCTCGACACGGCCGTGTCGTTGGCCTGGGCCCTCGGCGGCATCGGCCTGCTCTATGGCGTGCTGGCAGCCGCGCTGCCCCCCTCGCTCGGACTCGGGGTAGCGTTCCTGATCGGCACTTCGATGGTCCGGACCGCCCTCGGTCTGCCGCTCGACCTCTACAAAGCCTTCGTGCTCGAACAGCGGTTCGGCTTCAACCGCACGACGCCGCGCACCTTCGTGCTGGACCGTCTCAAGAGTTGGACCATCGCGCTGGTGGTGTCGGTCCCCTTGCTGTTCGCGGCCTTGTGGGTGATGCGCAGCTTCACCGGATTTTGGTGGCTCTGGACCTGGATGGCTCTGCTGGTCCTGATGATTGCCGCCCCGACCGTCTACGTGCGGCTGATCGCACCGCGCTTCAACCGCTTCACGCCGCTCGAGGACGCCGCGTTGCGGGCGCGCATCGAGCAGCTTCTCGTCAAGGCCGGATTCCGCTCTTCGGGACTGTTCTCGATGGATGCATCGCGCCGGACCGCGCACGGCAACGCCTTCTTCATCGGCTTCGGTCGGGCCAAGCGGATCGTTTTGTTCGACACGCTGCTGGCGCGCAGCACGCCCGAGGAAGTCGAAGCTGTGATCGCGCATGAACTCGGCCATTTCCGACATCGGCACGTTTTGTTCGGCTTGGTCCAGGGGGCGCTGATCATGCTGGTCGGTCTGGCGGCCTTCGGCTGGCTCTGCCGTCAGCCGTGGCTGTTGCCTTCCTTTGGCATTGGGCAAGACGACGACGCCCTGCGCTTGTTCGTCTGCATGCTGCTCGCCTCGGTGGTGGGTCCGCTGCTGGCGCCCCTCAGCAACTGGATTTCACGCAGGAACGAGTTCCAGGCCGACGATTATGCCCGCCGCGCGGTCGGCCCCGATCCGATGATCAGCGCGCTCACGGGCCTCGCCCGCGACAACGCCTCGACGCTGACGCCCGATCCGATCTATGCGCTCGCGCATTATTCCCATCCGCCCGTGCCGATCCGTGTGCGGCACCTCCGCAAGGAGGCGGCGACACCGGTGCAAGGGGTTCCGGCCTGATCGCCAAGCTTGTCGGCCCGGGATGGACTATAGCGAGCTGGTGATTCCGCCGTCGACGTAGAGAACGTGGCCGGTGACGAAGCTTGAGGCGTCGGAAACGAGGAACAGGGCGGCGCCGATCAGTTCCTCCACGTTGCCCCATCGCCCGAGCGGCGTGCGCTTGGTCAACCAGGCCGAAAAATCCGGATTGTCGACCAGGGCCTGGTTCAATTCGGTCTTGAAATAGCCCGGTCCCAGGCCATTGACGCGGATGCCGTATTGGCCCCAGTCGGTCGCCATGCCCTTGGTCAGCATCTTGAGGCCGCCCTTTGAGGCCGTATAAGGCGCGATCGAGGGTCGCGCCAATTCGCTCTGCACCGAGCAGATGTTGACGATCGATCCCCGCCGGCGCGGGATCATGCGCTTGGCAACCGCCTGGCCGACGTAGAAGGCGCTGAACAGATTGGTCTCGATGACCCTACGGAACGCTTCGGCCGGAAAATCCTCGAGCGCGCTGCGGTGCTGAATCCCGGCATTGTTGATCAGAATGTCGATCGGGCCCTGGTCGGCCTCGATCCGCGCCACTGCGGCCTCGACCGATGAGGCATCGGTGACGTCGAACACGGAGGTGGTCGCCGAAACCCCGGCTGCGGCCAGGCGCTCGCCGGCCGCCTCCAACTGCTCGACGCCTCGCCCGTTGATGACGATCTTTGCCCCAGCCTTGCCGAGGCCCTCGGCCAAGGTGAGCCCGATGCCCCGGCTGGACCCGGTAATTAGCGCCCTGCGCCCCGTCACCTCGAACACGATCGTCGTCCTCCCGGCTGGCGGGCCTGACACGCGCAGCTGTCCCTGAACGGCCCGAAGCCACGATCACCTTTTCGAGCTCCATGTCCAGATTGCCGGGGCGGCCCGGCCCCGGCAAGCCCCGTGCCCGACAGCCAGGGAGCCGAGACGTTCAACGGCGCTAGCCAGGCGCGAAAAGCCGCCTGACATTCTGGTTGGTGCCACGATCGATGGCCAGCAGTTCCTCGGCGTCTGTGGCGGGGACCGCTTGACTGTAAAAGAAGCCCTGACCGTATTCACACCCGCTGTTGCTCAAGCGCTCCGAGACGTCGGCGTCCTCGATTCCTTCGGCCACAGCGAGAAGCCCGAGGCTCTTTGCCAGCGCCAGAACCGCATCGACGATTTTCTGGCTCTCCGGGTTGTCGCGCATGGATTGCACGAAGGAGCGGTCGATCTTGAGCTTGTCGAACTTGAGTTCCCGCAGGTGATAGAGGCTCGAATAGCCGGTGCCGAAATCGTCGAGCGCTATCGTGATGCCGATCTGCCGTAGCGCGGCGACAACGGATTTAGCGGTCTCGATGTCGCCCATCAGAGCCGACTCGGTGACTTCGATTTCCAATCGTGAGGGTGGGAAATCCTCCTGGGAGAGGATGGCGAGAAGGCGCGTCGGCAGAATCGGATCCTGGAGTTGTTCAGGCCAGATATTGACCGCAAGTCGGATCTCGTTGCCCCAACCGCGAGCGTCCCTGCAGGCCTGCCGGAGGATGCAAGAGGTCAGTTCGTTGACCAGCCCAAGCTGTTCGGTCAGCGGGATGAAGACGGCCGGCGGGATGAAGCCGCGCTCGGGATGCTCCCAGCGCGCAAGCACCTCGAAACCACAAATGCGCCCATGCTCCAGGTTCATCAGGGGCTGATAGTAAGGCATGATCAAACCTTCGCTCAGGGCCCGCCGGAAATCCGTCTCCAGGGCCGCCTGATCGCGCAGTTCTTCGTCCATGCTTCGCTCGAAAAACCGAAATACCCCGCGACCGTCCTTTTTGGCGCGGTACATCGCGAGGTCGGCGGCCCGCAACAGCACTTCGGCATCGCTGCCATCTTCGGTGCAACTGGCAATGCCGATGCTGGCCCCGACCTCGATTTGGCTCGTGCCGACCATGATGGGCTCGCGGATCGCGCCGAGGAGGCGCGTGGCGAGCCGCCCAGCGCCTTCGGCTCGCGCGTCGATCGAGATCTGCGCGATCACGGCAAATTCGTCGCCGCCGAGGCGCGCCACGATGTCGTTCGCGTTCACCGCGTTCTCGAGTCGCCGGGAAATCTCGCAGAGAACCAGGTCACCAATGCTGTGGCCGAGGATGTCATTGACGGGCTTGAACCGGTCGAGATCGATCAGAAGAATGCAGTAGGCGGATCGCCCGTCCTGGGTCTTGCTAAGAGCGCTCTGCAGTTCTGCGGCAAATACGCGGCGGTTTGAAAGGCCGGTTAGAGGATCGTGCCGGGCGAGGGCATCCGCCTGGGCCCTGGCGGCTCGGGTGGCTTCGTGCGCCTGCTCCAACGCTGCCGCATTGGCACGAAACACCTCGAAGGCCCGCGTCATTTCCCCGATCTCGTCGTCGCGGTCCTGCCCGGGAACGCGCGTGTCGAGGTCGCCGCCGGCAAGTTTGGACAAGGCGGCCGTGATGCCGCCGAGTGGTTTGGTAATCGTCGTCCGCACACGGAACACGAACAAGAGAGCGAGCGCGGTGGCGGCTGCCGACCCGAGGAGTGTCGCGGTCATGGATGTCTCGGCCGTCATCTCGGCCCCGACCGCCTGCATCTTGGCCATTTCGGCATTTGCAGCGATGACCTTGTCGACCGCGATTTCCGCGGCACTGTCTTGATGGAGCAGGCCGCGCGCCATGGCTCCTTCGGGGTGGGGCAGGCTGGCGTTTCCCGCCACCCAGGTCTCGTGCTCGCCGACATATCTTTTCCACGTGTCGCGGAGATTGGTGATCTCGGCCATGGGTGCGTCAGCGCCCACCAACGTCACGTATTCTTCGATGCCGTCGGCGACCCTGCGTTTGTAGTCCTCGACCGCGGCTTCCGCTTCGGCGGCCGAACCTTCATCCTTTGCGACGCCGCGAAGCGCCTCGATGTGGTCGAATTCTGAGACGGTTTCGCTCAACTCGCCGAGCACCAGCGATCCCGCCAGCCATTTGGTGTGAAGATTTTCTGCTCGTCTTTCCACGGCCATCATGCCTGCGACGGAGATCGCCGCGATGATGACGATGAGGACGATCGAAGCCGAGATGAAGAGAATCAGGCGACTTTGAATTGACGACATTGAGCGCATCGGGTTCCTTGACAGGGACCGAGTGAGCTGTCGCTGTGGCATCACGCTGAGCTGAATGTATTAAGAGAGTTTCAGACTGTAGAAACCGAATCCGAGGCATCGCCATGGTGACGGCGGCCTCGATCGCCAGAGGATGCCGCGCGCGGCTATAAGCCTCTCCACCCGCTTCGAACCTCGGCTGTCGCAACCGATCGCCTCGGTCTAGAACGAGGCCAAACAAACCGAGCTCCATGATGATCCCGATCACCTTGACCATCAATGGCGTGCGTCGCGAGATCACCCTCGACGACCCGCGCGTGACGCTTCTCGACCTGCTGCGCGAACGCCTCGATCTCGCGGGCACGAAAAAGGGCTGCGACCGCGGCCAATGCGGCGCCTGCACGATCATCCTCGACGGCAGGCGGATCAATTCCTGTCTCGCACTCGCGATCAGCCACGACGGCGCGGATGTGCTCACGATCGAGGGCCTGGCCGAGGGTGACGACCTGCACCCGGTGCAGACCGCCTTCATCGACCACGACGGCTTTCAGTGCGGCTTCTGCACACCGGGCCAGATCATGAGCGCGATCGGGCTGATCCGCGAGGCCCAGACGGGCGATGACCCCGAGCGCGTGCGCGAGGCCATGAGCGGCAACCTTTGCCGCTGCGGCGCCTATCAAGGCATCACCGAAGCCGTGCTCGACGCCCAGGCCCGCATGCGCCAGCAGCACGAACGGGGAGAGACGGCGTGAACCAGTTCGACTACGTCCGTGCCGCTACGGTGGCAGAAGCCATCGCGGCCGCGGCCCAGCCGGGAGCCGCCTTTCTGGCGGCCGGCACCAATATCCTCGACCTGATGAAGGGCGGGGTCATGCATCCGGGATGTCTTGTCGACGTGACGCGACTGCCCGGTCTCGACAGGATCGAACGGCTGCCCGACGGCGGGTTGCGGATCGGCGCCCTCGTCCGCAACAGCGACCTCGCGCACGATTCCGACATCGCCAAGCGTTACCCGATGGTGGTGGAAGCGCTGTTGTCCGGCGCTTCGGCGCAATTGCGCAACGCCGCCACCACGGCCGGCAACCTGATGCAGCGCACGCGTTGCGCATATTTCTACGATCCCGCGAGCGCCTGCAACAAACGCGAGCCCGGTGCCGGCTGTGACGCGCTCGGCGGCGAAAACCGGCTTCATGCGGTGCTGGGCTGGAGTGAACACTGCATCGCCACCCACCCGTCCGATTTCTGCGTCCCGCTGGTCGCCCTTGACGCCGTGGTGGAGATCGAGGGGCCTGCCGGTCGCCGATCGGTGCCGCTCGAAGCCTTCCATTTGCTGCCGGGCGAAACCCCGCAGCACGAGACCGTGCTCGAACCGGGCGCGTTGATCGTCGCCGTGCGTCTGCCGCCGGACGCCCCCGCGTTCGCTGCCTCGGCGCGTTATGTGAAGGTCAGGGAACGCACCTCCTATGCCTTCGCGGTGGTTTCGGCTGCGGCCGCGCTTCGTCTCGACGGCGACAAAATCGTCGAGGCGCGGCTCGCGCTCGGCGGCGTCGCCCTAAAACCCTGGCGCGCCCGGGAGGCGGAAGCCCTGCTGCGCGGCCAACCGAGTGGCGCCACAGCGTTCCGGCGCGCCGCCGAGGCGGCGCTCGCGGACGCCACGCCCTCGGGCGACAACGCCTTCAAGATCGAGCTCGCGCGACGGCTCGTCGTGCGAGCCTTCACGCTGGCTGCCGCGGGAACTCCCGATCGGGTGCCGGCGCTCCCCGCATCGGCGTTCGCCCCCATCCCAGGAGTTGTGGTCCATGGCTGAGAACGCCCCCGCCCATATCCGTCACGGCTCGAACATCGGGCAGCCGCTCACCCGGCACGACGGTCCCCTCAAGGTCACGGGCCGGGCCCGCTACGCGGCCGACCACCATCCGCCGGGCATGCTGTATGCCGTGATGGCGGTGAGCAGCGTGGCGCGCGGCCGGGTGACGTCCCTGAACGTCGCGGCCGCCAAGGCGCACCCCGGCGTGGTCGAGGTGATGACGCCGGGCAACGCGCCAAAACTGGCGATCCACCCCGACGAGAAGGCCAATCCCTTCACGTTCAGGCTCGACGTGCTGCAGGACGATCGTGTCCGCTATGTCAACCAGCCGATCGCGGTCGTGGTGGCCGACACCCTGGAGGCCGCGACCGAGGGGGCGGCTCTGCTCAGCCCGACCTATGCGACCGAGCCCGCCCGCGTCACCTTCGGCCAGGCCGAACGGTTCGTGCCGGCCGCCGTTGGCGTGGGCTCCCCGTCGAGCGATATAAAGGGCGACGTCGAGGCCGGGCTTGCTTCGGCCGACAAGCGCATCGAAGCCACTTACGCGACCCCCGCCCAATACCACAACGCCATGGAGCCGCACGCCATCGTGGCGGCCTGGGACGGCGACAACCTGGTGCTCGACACCCCGAGCCAGGGCATGGCGATGGCGCAGGGCCGCATCGCCGGACTGTTCGGCATCGACCCCGGCGGCATCCACATCCGCAGCCCCTTCCTGGGCGGCGGGTTCGGGGCCAAGGGGCTGATCTCGGGGCCTCAGGTGCTCGGCATCATGGCGGCGCGCCTGATGGGCCGGCCCGTGAAACTGGTGATGCGCCGCGAGCAGCTGTATGGCCCGGTCGGCCACCGGGCGCCCACCCGGCAGACCATTCGCCTCGGGGCGGCCCCGGATGGCGCACTGACGGCGCTCGCGCATCACACGCTCACCACGTCGAGCAGCTTCGACGACTTCTTCGAACCGAGCGGGGGCGTCTCCCACACGCTTTATGCCACCCCGGCGCTCTCCACCACCTACGAGGCGGTGCGCCTAGATACCGGGACGCCGTTGTTCATGCGCGCGCCCGGCGAAGCCTCGGGCAGCGCCGCGCTGGAATGCGCCATCGATGAGATGGCCTTGGCTTGCGGCATGGACCCGCTCGACTTCCGCTTGAAGAATTATGCGGAGATCGAACCGCTTACGGGCAAGCCCTTCTCGTCCAAGGCGCTACGCGACTGCTACTCGCGCGGTGCCGAGCGGTTCGGCTGGGCGGGACGGCCGCTGCAGCCGCGTCAGACGCGCGACGCGAATGGCCTATTGGTGGGTTGGGGCGTGGGCACCGCCACCTTCCCGGCCCTGATGTTCCAGGCCGAGGCCCGGGCGGAGCTTCGTGCCGATGGCGCTGGCACCATCGAGATCGGGGCCCACGACATGGGGCAGGGCGCCTGGACGGCGTTGGCCCAGATTGCGGCCGACGGGCTCGGGCTCGACCTCGCGCAGGTCGACTTCCGCATGGGGACCTCCGACCTGCCGAATGCCGGCATCGCGGGCGGTTCGGCCCACACCGCCACCGCCGGCACCGCGATCCACAACGCCGGCGCCGACGTCATCGCGCAGCTCGCCTTGCTGGCCACCAACGACGAGCGTTCGCCGCTCTACGGCGCCGGCAATGCGGGCGTGATCGCCCGCCAGGGGCGCCTGATCCGCCGCGACGACGAGAGCCGGAGCGAGTCCTATCCCGAGATTCTCGCCCGGGCCGGACGCGCCTCCATCGAGGGTAAGGGCCAGGCCGCGAGCGACCCCGCGGCGCAGGGCACCTATGCGATGCATGCCCACGGGGCGGTCTTCGCCGAGGTCAAGGTCGACCCCGACCTCGGGCAGATCCGTGTCTCCCGGCTTGTCGGCGCCTTCGCGGCGGGACGGATCATCAATCCCCGGCTGGTCGAGAGTCAGTATTTTGGCGGCATGGTCTGGGGCGTCTCCTTCGCGCTGCAGGAACATGCCGTGATGGATCCGCGCAGCGGGCGCCCGATGAACGGCAACCTCGCCGAATACCACGTGCCCGTGAACGCCGACGTGCCCTCGATGGAAGCCATCCTGGTCGAAGAGCATGACCCGCACGTCAACGCGCTCGGCATCAAGGGCGTGGGCGAGATCGGGGTTACCGGAACGGCGGGCGCGATTGCCAATGCGGTTTGGCACGCGACGGGTACCCGCGTTCGCGAATTTCCAATCACGCTCGACAAGCTGCTCGGGGGCTGACGAGGGCTTGCCGGTTGCCGGTGTTGGAAGATGCGGGCTCGATGGGCTCCGGCAGAGCTCGCGCACCATTGACGTGCGCCGGCGCGGCGACCATACGGCGGGTCATCATCCGGAGAGGTTCATGCTGCCAAAGGCCGATCTCGTCCCCAACAGCTTCGCCTATGAACAGCAGCCGCTGATCAAGCCGACCGGCTTTCGCGAATATGACGCGCGCTGGCTGTTCGGCTCGGAACTCAACCTGATGGGGGTGCACGCCTTGGGCCTCGGGCTCGGCACCTTGCTGGCCGAGCTCGGCGTCAAACCGGAACTCGTGACGGGCCACGACTTCAGAAGCTATTCGTCCTCCATCAAATATGCGCTGGTGACGGGCCTCATGGCGGCGGGCGTCAAGGTTCACGACATCGGCCTCGCGCTGTCGCCCATGGCCTATTTCGCCCAGTTCGCGCTCGACGTTCCCGCGGTCGCGATGGTGACAGCCTCGCACAACGACAATGGCTGGACCGGCGTCAAGATGGGGGCGCAGCGCCCCGTTACCTTCGGGCCGGACGAGATGGGCCGCCTGCGCGACATCGTGCTGGCGGGCCGGGGGCGCACCGCCGAGGGCGGGTCCTACCGCTATGTCGAGGATTTTGGGACGATCTATTGTCGCGACCTGACCAGCCGGCCCAAGATCGGAAGAAAGCTGAAAGTGGTGGCGGCCTGCGGCAACGGTACCGCGGGGGCCTTCGCGCCCGGCGTGCTGGAGGCGCTCGGCTGCGAGGTCGTGCCGCTCGACGCCGAGGCGGATTATACGTTTCCGCGCTACAACCCGAACCCCGAGGATCTCCACATGCTGGAGGCGATGGCCGAGAAGGTGCGGGAGACCGGCGCCGACGTGGGGCTTGGCTTCGACGGCGACGGCGACCGTTGCGGTGTGGTGGACAACGAGGGCCACGAGATTTTCGCCGACAAGATCGGCGTGATGCTGGCGCGCGATCTCTCCTCCCTACATCCGGGCGCCACCTTCGTGGTGGACGTGAAATCGACGGGCCTGTTCGCCACCGACCCGGTGCTGCTCGAGAACGCCGTCAAGGCGGATTACTGGAAAACCGGCCATTCCTACATCAAGCGCCGGGTCAGTGATCTCAAGGCGCTGGCGGGCTTCGAGAAGTCCGGCCATTTCTTCTTCAACACCCCGGTCGGGCGCGGCTATGACGATGGGCTGCTGACCGCCATCGCGGTCCTCGACATGCTGGACCGCAATCCGACCAAAAGCATGGCGGACCTCTATCGCGACCTGCCCAAGACCTGGGGGTCGCCCACCATGTCGCCGCATTGCGCCGATGAGGTGAAATATGGCGTCGCCAGCAAAGTCGTGGCCCGGTTCGAGGCCATGCGGGCCGAGGGGCAGGCCTTCACGGGCCAACGCATCCGGGATCTCAATACCGTGAACGGCGTTCGGGTCACGGTCGAGGACGGCACCTGGGGCTTGGTGCGCGCCTCCTCCAACAAGCCCGAACTCGTGGTGGTGGTCGAAAGCCCCGTGTCCGAAGCCCGCATGCGCGCGATGTTTCAGGCCGTGGACGCCGTGCTGCGTGAAAACCCCGAGGTCGGCGCCTACAACCAGACCATCTGATTGTAATCGGTGACGGCGGTGCCGTGACGCCTCGATCGGGTCAAAACTCCGACAGGGCGTCGTCGAGCGCGCCCACGAAGGTGTCGGCGTTGGCTTTGCTGAAGACCATCGGGGGTCGAATCTTCAGCACGTTGGCGTTCGGTCCCGCGGCGCTGATGAGAACCCGTCTGCTGCGTAGCCCATTGACCAGCCGCGACGTCGCCTCGGGGTCGGGGGTTTTGCTGGCGCGATCCTTGACGATCTCGACGCCCAGGAAGAGACCCGCGCCGCGCACGTCGCCGATCCTCTCATGGCGCCGGGCAAGTCCATCGAGAGCGTCCTTGAGATGACCCCCGACGTTGCGCGCGTTAGCCACCAGTTGGTCGCGCTCGATCACCTGAAGCACCGCCAACCCGGCCGCGCAGGACACGGGATTGCCCCCGAAGGTGTTGAAATACCGCGCCTTGCGGCCGAATGCCTCGACCACATCGGGGCGCATCACCACCCCGGCGATCGGCTGACCGTTGCCCATCGGCTTGCCGATCGTCACGATGTCGGGATCGAGCCCATGCCGCATGAAGCCCCACATGGCATTGCCGGTGCGGCCGAAGCCCGGCTGCACCTCATCGGCGATGAAGAGGCCCCCCGCCTCGCGAACCGCCTCGGCGGCCTCAGCGAGAAAGCCGGGCGGATCGGCAAAAATACCGTCGCTCGAAAAGATCGTGTCGCAGATCATGGCGGCGGGCTTGATGCCGCTGGCCTTCATGTCCGCGAGAGCGGCCCGGACGTCCTTTGCGAAGGCCGCGCCAAGGTCGGAGCCATCCCGGCGATAGGCGTCGGGTGCCGCAACGGTGCGGACATGGGCCCCGAGCGGCACGTGGGCGCCGAGCGAGGGCGAGAATTGCGACACCGCGTCGGTGACGCCGTGATAGGCGAGCGCGGTCACGATCACCCCGGTGCCGCCCGTAAAATCCTTGGCGATCCGGTAGGCGAGGTCGTTCGCTTCGGAACCGGTGCAGGTGAACATCACTTGGCCGAGCGGGTCGGGAAAGGTGCCGAGCAGCTTTTCGGCATAGTCCAAGATGGTTTCGTGCAGATAGCGCGTATGGGTGTTGAGCGTCGACCACTGGCGGCTGACCGCCGCCACGACATCGGGCTGGCCATGGCCGATCGAGGCGACGTTGTTGTAGACGTCGAGATAAGCGTTGCCTTGCGGGTCGTACAGCCACACGCCCTCGCCGCGGACGATATGGACCGGCTCTTGGTAGAACAGCCTGTAGGCCGGCCCGAGCAGCCTTTCCCGGCGCGCGATCAGGGCTTGGTCCTGTTCGGGCAGGGCAGCCGCCCCGGGCACATAGGCGTTCACCATGCCGGGCGCAAAATTGCTGGTCGCCATACGGCTCACTCCATTTTGCAGGCCTGCCGCAAGCGGGCACCGCCTTCGGCTCGCCCGATACGGCTGAGGTGTTCGAGCGCGGTCGCGGCTCGCGGCTGGTTGCGCAGGATATAGGCGCTGTTGTCCGGATAGAGACTGGCGCGCCATTCTGCGATCACGACCGTCATGGCCTGGCGTAGGGTGATCAGGTCGAACAGGCTGTCGACCTCCTCGGGCAGGAGCGGGCAGGTTGTGTGATAGGCCGCCACGAAAGCCGCCGCTCGGCCGAGGGGGTTTTGGCCTTCCACCTGATAGGCGGCCGCGATCGCGACATCGTTGACGAGCGGCGTGGCCACGACATCGCCAAAGTCGAGCACGCCGGTCACGCGCGCGGGTTCCTCGGGGTCGACCAGGATGTTGTGCGGGTTGAAGTCGTTGTGCACGACCTGGCTTCGGAACGCTGCGAGTCGTGGCCGAACCTGCGCTTCGTAGTTGTCGAGCGCGCGCGTCGCGAGCGCGCGCCGCTCTCCGTCGGCGATGTGTGGCAAGAGGGCCCGCAGGTCTGGCGCACGCTTCAGGTCCCAGAGCAAGTCGCGCGATGCGGCGGGGTGACGGAAATCGCGCAGCGCGAGACCGATCTCGGCGAGCGTGCGACCCAGTTCGACGATCTGGCGCGGGGATGAAGGCGTCCTGTGGAGCGGGTCACCGGGCAGAAAGGTCAAAACGCGCACCAGGTGGGTCGACCCGTTCGCCAACCTCGCCCAAGCCTCGAACCGTCCATCGATGGCCGCGCGTGCACGGGGCACCGGTAATTGCGGCGCGTAGGCTTCGATATGTCGGAGCGCCTCGGTCTGAAGATTGCTGACGTCCGGCTCCTCGGCCGCATTGGTGACCTTGAGCACGAATCGCCGGCCGTCCTCGGCCCGAAGCTCGAAATTCCTGTCCCGCTCGCTGCTCAGACCCCGAGCCGTGGCACGGATTCCGAAAACCTCGATCGCGATTGCTGCCGCGTCCTCCTCGGAGGCTTGCGGCGGCGCCGTAACGAGCAAGGAACTGGCGCGAGGATTGGCTGAGACCGGCATTTCCGTATCCGAAGGCCGCTCGCCGGACCGCGGCGCGCTTGGCGCTTGCGTAAAAGCAACGCGGATCAAGCGCAATGTTTGGTTGGAAGGGGTCCGGCCTCTGCGACCAAGGCGAGCGCGGGGCTGAGCTTTTCGATCGATTTGGCTCGGATGTTTCGGCGCCGCCCATCGCAGAGGATTGCACGGTCGGACAGGGCTGCCTTTTTGGCGAGCCCAAACCGCCCGAAGCCGTCCCGGGCTCGTTCAGGCGCTGGACCGAGGCATCCTCCGCAACGGCCGCCAAGCGCGCTGTGGCCTAAAGTCAACACAGAGTCCCCTTGGCCCTTATCGTCGCGCTCTCACGCCGCGCCAGATCTCGATGATGGCTCGCGCCGAGCGTTCCGCGTCGGCCTGGGTGGTGGCACTTCCGATCACCGAAAGCCGCATCACCCACTGGTCCCGCCATAGCGCGCCGCCCACGAAACAAGTGCCTTCCCGCTGCACGCCGTCGATCGTCCTCAGAGTGAGCTCGTCGCCGGCCGCTGGAAACTCGTCCGCGCCAAAGCGCACGATGGCCTGGTTCAAAACGACTTTGTTCACAACCGCGATTCCCGCCTCGGCGCCGAGCATGTCCACCATCAGCCGCGCGAGCCGGCAGTGTCGCTCCACCATGGCGGCAACGCCCTCGCGCCCGAAATGGCGGAGCATGGCCCAGGTCGCAAACCCTCGCGCCCGGCGTGACAGCTCGGGCACGTAGTGCGCCGGATCGCGCTCGCCCTCGGCGGCGCGGGGCAAAAAGCTGGCCGCCATCGTCATCGCTCGTCGATGGGCCTCGACATCGCGCACCATCACATAGCCGCTGTCGTAGGGTGTTTGCAGCCACTTGTGCCCGTCGGTAGCCCAGGAATCCGCCGCCTCTATGCCTTGTGCAAGGTATGCACGGGAGGGGCAAGCCCGCGCCCACAGGCCGAAAGCGCCGTCGACATGGGCCCAGCAGTTCGGGTGCTTGCGCGCCGCCGCCATAATGGCCGCGTGCGGATCGAACGCGCCCGTGTTGATCTGTCCGGCTTGGGTAATCGCGATGACGGCTGCATCGTCGTGCTCTGCCAATGCCCGTGCAAAGGCGTCGGGCAGCATTGCGCCCTGCGCGTCGACCGCGATTCGGGTCACCCGGTCACGGCCGAGGCCGAGGTATTGGAGTGCGGCGAACACCGTGGTGTGGGCCTCCTCGCCGATCAGGACCCGGATGGGTGGCGCGCCGAACAGGCCATCGGCCTCGATATCCCAACCGGCCCGGCGCAGCACCTCGCTGCGCGCCGCCGCAAGGCCAACGAAGTTGGCGAGCGTCGCGCCGGTTACGAAACCCACGGAGGCGCTGCGGGGCAGGTCGAGGATGTCGAGCAGCCATGTTGCCGCGACCGTTTCGCAGGCCGCGGCGGCGGGGGAGGCCGCGTGATTGCCTGCGTTCTGGCCCCAGGCCGAGGTCAGCCAATCGGCCGCGACGCCGACCGGATGAGAGCCACCGATCACCCAGCCGAAGAAGCGGGCGCCCGCGGCGGCGTTGAGGCCCGGTCCGGCCCGTTGCACGAGCTCTCCGATCACGGATTCAGCCGGGCTGCCCGCCTGAGGCGTCGGCGCCGCGAAAGCCGCGAGCGCGTCGGTGTAGGAATATTCCGGCCGCTGCGGTCGTGAATCCAAATTGGCCCGGAATGCGAGCGCGTGTTCGGCCGCGCAGCCGAACAGCCGATCGAGGCTTGTCTCCAGGTGTGACATCAAGAGACCTCATGAGGGTTGACGATAAGGGTCCGCTAGACCGGGTGCGCGGTTGATGACGGGAGACCTGAGCCCCGGGTGATGATGACCTCGAGATAGCCGCTGGGGATCACGACGGAGGCGTCCCCGGAACGGTTGTGTCGGTCGACGAGGGCCAAGAGATCGCGCCAAAGTGCGCCTTGCGCGGGTGGCGCGAGCGTCGCGAAGGCTTTGACGAGCGGGCCGTAATAGCTCTTGAAGATCTCGAGCCAATGTTCGGGCGAGCGGTAGCGGAACACGAAGTCCCTTTTCATCATCGCAATGGATGCAGCGTGAGGCCCGAAGAGTTCCTCGATCCGCTCAGTCGTGCCCCAAAGAAGTGGCGACTTGATCGCGGGAGGTGGCGCGACGTGCTGGCCGACACATTTGAACAGCTGACCGATGAAGCCCTCTGGCGTCCAGTTGGCCAGACCAATCTTGCCGCCGCGACGGCAAACGCGCGCCAATTCGGCGGCAGCCCGATCTTGGTCGGGTGTGAACATCACGCCAAACGTGGAAACGACGACGTCGAAGCTTTCATCCGCGAAGGGCAGCGCTTCCGCGTCGGCCTCGCGGAACTCGATCCTGAGCCGTTCGGCGTCCGCGCGTTCACGCGCCCGATCCAGCAGTTTGGGCACATAGTCGGTGGCGACGACATCGCACCAGCGCCGCGCGGCGGCGAGCGACACGTTGCCGTTCCCCGCCGCGACATCGAGCACCCTCTGGCCCGCGTGGAGGTCGAGGGCCTCGCAAAGGTTCTCCCCGACGATCTGGAGCGTGGTCCCAACGACCGCGTAATCGCCGGAGGACCACGCGTCCCGCTGGCGCGTTTTGATGTCCGCGAACGCGGTTTGGATGTTGGCGGCGTTTTGACCTACTGTAGCGGGCTCGCGTTCCATGATCGTTCTCCGTTCGGACGGTCTGTCCTGCGACTCCTCCCTCCCAGGTGCGACGGCGAAAGTGGGAGTTGGCGTGACCCGCGGGAGCGCCGATCGGGAACCTAGCCGCCACACATGGAGGCGAACGTGGAAGGCGGCGTGGAAATGCCCGTGGAATCGGATCCTCCGGGGCGAACTCGAGGCACCCCCGTCGTCCAGATCCTGCTGCTCGGACGATTGACCATCATACGGCACGGCACGGCCCTGACCCTGCCGGGGTCGCGCAAGGTGCGGGCGTTGCTCGGATATCTATCCCTGGCGCCACGCCCTGTCGCGCGGCATCACCTCTGTGAACTGTTGTGGGACCTGCCCAACGATCCGCGAGGCGAGCTTCGCTGGTGCCTCAGCAAAATCAGAGCACTTATCGACCAGCCCGATCGGCGCAGGGTCGTCACTGACGCCGATACCATCAAGCTCGATCTGGAGGACTGCTTCGTCGACGCTGTCGAAATCGCACGGTCCGCTCAGGCCGGGATCAAGACGATCGCCCCCGAGAGGCTCCGATCGCTGGCCGCATCGATCTCCGGGCCATTTCTCGACGGCCTGGACCTCGATCGCAGCCCGGCCTTCGATCATTGGCTCACGGCGCGGCGACGCAGGTTCCGGAGCCATCATGCAGAAATCCTGGAGCAGCTCGTCAAAAGCGTTCCAGCCCACGAGGTTCTTGGCATCCTGGAGCAGTGGGCGGAACTTGCGCCGTTAGAGCGCGGGGTCCACGAGCAGCTGCTCGAGGGGCTCGCCCGTGGCGGCAAGATCCGCGAGGGCGACCAGCATCTAGCGGCGGCGACGCGACTGTTCGAGGCCGAGGGCCTCGACAGCGCTTCCATGCGTCGAGCGTGGCTGGCCGCCAGAGCGCGCGCGAATTGCCTGCCGGACGTCTCGGCGGCGGTTGCCCCGCCTGGCGAAACCGCAATGCGGGATCGTCGTGAATTGCCCATGGTTGCGCCTCGCCGCACCTCGATCTGCGTCATGCCGTTCGAGGATCAGTCGGGCGCGAACCGCGATTACGGTTGGATTGCTGACGCCTTCGCTCACGACCTGACCACCAGACTGGCGAAGCTGCGAAGCTTCTTCGTCATCGCGCAGGGCACCATGTTGGCTCTGCGGGAACGCGGTCTTGGCCCGAAGGCTGCTGGCGAGACGCTCGATGTCGATTTCGCGGTAAGCGGCCTTGTGCAGCGCCGCGGTGATCGTCTGAGGATTGCGGTCTCGGTTATTGAGACGCGAAGCGCTCGGGTCGTTTGGGCGGAAACTTTCGAGGAGGTTTCCGGCGACGTCTTCCTGGTTCTGGACGAGATCGGCACGAGGATCGTCGCCTCGATTGCCAACGAGGTGGAGGCGGTCGAGCGCAACAATGCGGCCCTCAAGCCGCCGAACTCGCTGGACGCGTGGGGCGCTTATCACCGCGCCCTCTGGCATCTGTATCGGTTCAATCAGATCGACAACGAAAGCGCGCAGCATTTTTTCGAATTGGCGATCCGCCTCGATCCGAGCTTCTCCCGGGCCCATGCGGGTTTGTCGTCCACACATTTTCAGAACGCTTTCCAGGGCTGGGCCAAGCGTGATCGACAAGTCGATCACGCTATCGCGGCTGGCCGGCAAAGCCTGCTCGTCGACGATCATGACCCTGCGGCCCACTGGGCTATGGGCCGGGCGCTTTGGCTCCTCGGCCACCGGGACGAATCCCTCGAAGCACTCGAGCAAGCCATCGACCTCAGTCCGAGCTTCGCACAGGGGCACTACAGCCTCGCCTTCGTGCATGCTCAGGCCGGTGATCCGCTGATCGCCATCGCGTCATCCGACCATTCGCGGCATCTCAGTCCCTTCGACCCGCTGCTGTTCGGCATGCTCGGCGCAAGAGCCATGGCGCTCGTGCGCCTCGGCCGGATCGAGGAGGCGGCCGATTGGGCCGTCAGAGCGGCGGCCCGCCCAAACGCCCATGCGCAAATCCTCGCCATCGCGGCGTTTTCTCTGGGCCTCGCGGGCCGCCTTGAGGAGGGACGGGGTTATTTGGCCGCCATTCAGGAAACGCTGCCGCGCTACGGCGTCGATGATTTCCTCACCGCGATGCGGTTCGGGCCCGAAGGGGAGCGGCTGTTTCGACAGGGCGCCAAGCGGATCGGAACGCCGTGACGACGCGATCCAGCGGTCACGCCAGCAGCGGCGTCTTCGCAGCTGCGAACGCCGTTATGTTGCAGTGCACACCTGCCATGCACTGGCTTGGGTGTCTAACGGGTCGCAAAAGCCCCAATGTCCTCGGGAGCCCATTGGGCTTTGAGCAACAAGATCGGGGACAACAACAATGTCGAACGCTGGTACTTTGACGCGCAAGCTCGAAAAGACCGCCGCTCCGTCCAAAACCCTTCCGAACGAGGGCGTCAAGGGTCGCACTGGAGCTACTTCGCCGTCCTGGAAACGGACCTGGGCGTTTCCTGCCTATTCGGGTCTTCTTGAAATCGTTTAAGCGACGCTCAGGGCCTTAGGCTTGCCTTGGAGACTGCGGCCTCGCCGGTTGAAGAGGCCGCAGCGGGGTTTAGCGGTCCGGGGATGGCCCGTTCGGCTTCGGCTTGCAGCCGGGCCTCGTTGCGGCGCAGAAAGCGCCACGCCGCGATCCCAGCAATGATCGCGATCACGAGAAGGACCGCTCCCATCGGTCCCGCGATCCTATGGATCGACTGGCCGAGCAAATAGGCCGCGCTTCCATAGAGGCTGGCCCAGACAATTCCCCCCGCCGAGTTGAAGACGAGGAACTTGCGCCACGGGTAATTATTGGCGCCGGCCAGAACGGCCGCCAAGGCGCGCAACACGGCAACGAACCTGCCGAAAAAGATGATCTTGCCGCCGTGTTTGGCGAACAGATACTGGCCGAGCTTGAGTTTCGGCTCGTCGAGGCCGACGTGCTTGCCGTAGCGCAGCAAGAGGGTGAGTCCGAACCGGCGGCCGACCCAAAAGCCGACATTGTCGCCCACGATGGCACCGGCCGACGCCCATAGAATGATGAGGGGAAGAGCAAGCGCCTGTGTGGTCGCGGCATAGATTGCCGCCGTGATGAGGGTCGCTTCTCCTGGGAGGGGAAGCCCGGAGCTTTCCAGCGCGATGACGAGAAAAACCGCCGCGTAACCGTAATTGTGGAGGAAGGCCTGCAGGCTCTCTGGGCTGAATAGATGCATGCGTTATTTCACGCGCCGGCCCGTGGGCATCCGGTTGTTGGTGGTGTCTGGCGTGATACCGGCAATCTCGCCCTGTTCGGCGGTGTTGTCCGGTTTCGGCACCGGTGCCATGGGGCTGGTCATGTCGTCGTCCTGCATGTCGAGGGTGGCCGACACTCGATCCTCTAATCGCGTCGTCGGGAGTCTTGTTGCTCATGACCCCTGTGGAAGATAGTCGGTCGGGATCATGGGCCGCAACATGCCTGCTCGGGTTCGACGGAACGCCTGGCGGGCTGTTCCGACCCGGTCCGCGGGCGTAAGAAGGTCTCCACGAGCCCTCGGGGCCGCCATGCCGAGGGGGAGACGCCATGTATCTCGGGATCGATCTCGGAACCACGTCCGTCAAGACCGTCCTGGTGAATGCGGACCAGCGGGTGATCGCCACGGCCGGCGCACCCCTGGTCGTGGCGCGACCTTTTCCAGGCTGGTCCGAGCAGGACCCGGAGGCCTGGTGGACCGCCGTCTGTTCCACGCTCGATGCCCTGAAGGCCTCGCATGGACGCGCGCTTGCAGCGACCCGGGCCATCGGCCTGTCGGGCCAGATGCATGGCGCGACGCTGCTCGACACCACCGATGCCGTGCTGCGTCCCGCAATTTTGTGGAATGACGGACGCGCCACGGCCGAGTGCGCGGAGCTCGAGGCGGCCTGCCCCGAGGCGCGGCGCATCACCGGAAATATCGTGATGCCGGGCTTCACGGCGCCGAAACTGCTCTGGGTCCGCAAACATGAACCGGCAGTTTTCGAACGCGTCCGCAAAGTGCTGCTGCCCAAGGACTACCTCCGGTTGCGGCTCACGGGCGATTTCATCTCCGACATGTCGGACGCATCCGGCACCTATTGGCTCGATGTAGGAGCCAGGGCCTGGTCCGAGGCGCTGCTTGACGCCACCGGGCTCGACCGGAGCGCCATGCCGGCGCTCGTCGAGGGCACCGCCCACGCGGGCCGGCTCCGTCCCGAACTGCAGGCCCGCTGGGGCATGGATCAAGCCCCGATCCTGGCGGGCGGCGCCGGCGATTGCGCCGCCTCGGCCTGCGGGATCGGTGCGGTGGCGCCTGGATCCGCCTTCGTGTCGCTCGGCACTTCGGGCGTCCTGTTCGTGTCCAACGGGCGTTTTTCGCCCAATACGGCGGGCGCGGTTCACGCCTTCTGCCACGCCCTGCCGGGCACCTGGCACCAGATGGGTGTGATCCTGTCCGCTACCGACAGCCTCAACTGGCTGGCCCGCATCCTGGGCCAGGCCGCCCCCACGCTTGCGGCCGAAGTCGGAGACAAGCTCGAGGGGCCCTCGCCCATCACCTTCCTGCCCTATCTGTCGGGCGAGCGCACACCGCACAACGATGCTGGCGCGCGCGGCACCTTCGCGGGACTCGCCCAGGTCACCGACCGCCGCGACCTTACCCAGGCGGTGCTGGAAGGGGTGGCGTTCGCGTTTCGGGACTGCCAGCGCGTGCTCGCCGACGCCGGGACGGATTTTCCCCGTGCCTTCGCGGTGGGAGGGGGCGCGCAATCACGGACCTGGCTGCGGGTCGTGGCGTCCGTGCTCGACCGGCCGCTGGACCTCACCGCCGAGTCGGAGGTGGGCGCGGCGTTCGGCGCGGCGCGGCTCGCCATGGCGGCCGACACGGGGGCTGAGCCGGCCTCGGTCATGGCGCCGCCGCCCGTCGCCGCAACCGTGGAACCGGACCGAAGATTGGTGCCGCTCTATGCCGAGGCTTACGCGCGCTATCGGGCCTTGTACCCGTTGAGCCATGGCGGACGTGGCACCTGATCAAGTGAGACGGCACGGCTGGCCATCAGGCGCATCCGACAACCATCGTCTAAATGAACGAGGTCACGATCATCGCGGCCGCGGCGGCCGCCATCACGGCCGAGGCCAGCCAGCCCATCAATTTTAGGGGGAGGGGGATCGTGAATTGGCCCATCACGGCTCTGTTGCCGGCGAGCCGCATCATCATGACCATGACCGGAACCGCCACAACTCCATTGATGACCGCGCTCCAGAACAGTGCCTTGATGGGGTCGATCGACACGAAGTTGAGTGTGGCCCCCACCACGGTCGCAATCGCGATGGTGGCGTAAAAGCCCTTGGCGCGGTCGAATTTGCGTGCGAGGCCGACGTGCCAGCCCAACGTCTCGCCGACCGCATAGGCGGCGGAACCGGCCAGGACCGGGAGGGCCAGCAATCCCGTGCCGATGATGCCGAGCGCAAAGACCAGAAACACGAATTGCCCGGCGATCGGCCGCAAAGCCTCGGCGGCCTGCGAGGTGGTCTGAATGTCCGTCACCCCGTTGGCATGCAGGGTCGCGGCCGTGGTGATCATGATGAACAGCGCCACCGCATTCGACAGGCCCATGCCGAGATAGGTGTCGACGCGGATGCGGCGGAACTCGGCCGGGGCCTGTTCGGGCGCGCGTTCCAGGGGCTTTGCGCCCGGTCGCTCCTTCTCGTCCTCCACTTCCTCCTCGGCCTGCCAGAAGAAGAGATAGGGACTGATGGTGGTGCCCAAGATGGCCACCACGACCGTGAGATAGCGGGCATCGAACTCGATATGCGGCAGGACCAAATTGAGCGCCACGGTTCCCCACGGCACGTGCATCACGAAAGCCACGCCCACATAGGCGAACAGCGAAAGGGTCAGCCATTTGAGCACGGACACGTAGCGTGCGTAGCGCGCGAAGGTTTCCAACAGCACGGAACCGGCCGCGAACAGGACGACGTAGAGCGCGCTCTGGCCGCCGATCAGCAGCTTCAAGGCCGCCGCCATGGCGCCGAGGTCCGCCCCGATGTTGATGGTATTGGCGACCACGAGCAGGCCCACGATGGCGTACATGACGGCGGCCGGGTAGTGCCGTTTGAGCAGGCCCGCGATACCGCGGCCCGTCACCCGGCCGAGGCGCGCGCTGATTTCCTGGATGGCGCACATCAGCGGCCAACTGAACAACATCGTCCAGCCGAGCCCAAAGCCATATTGCGCGCCCGCCTGGGAATAGGTTGCGATCCCGCTGGGGTCGTCGTCGGATGCGCCGGTGATCAGACCGGGTCCCAGAACCTCCAGGAGCCTCGGTCGCACCGGCTGCTTGACGGCCTCTGGCGGGTTCGGGATGGCGGGAACGATCGTCTCGCTCATTGCGGTTCTCCGGCCACCCGGCTTGGCCGAGGGGGTGTCTTTGCGCGCGAATCCGCAATGCCCCGAGTTACCGCCGGGATCAAGTCAGAATGTCACACCCGGCGGCTTCGCTTGTGCGCAACCCCGGATCGACAGGGCATTGCCGAGCGCGTGCCCAAATGTCGTATTGTCGAAAATGCACCAGACGTGGGCCAGGTCGCGAACGTCCGCGCCAAGGCGCAGACGGAGGCTGGCAAGCGCCTCTTCGTCGTAGTTGGACTGGTAGATGGTCGGCGAGCCGTGTAGCCGCCGATAGATCAGCCCGCGCCAGCCGCCAGGTTCTGCTCCGGCCGGGACGGGCGCCGGGTCGACCGCGACCCGCGCCACGCGATGCTGCGCCAGTAGCGCGTCTGCTTCGGCCGTGAACCAACTCGCATGGCGCGGCTCGCACGCCACGCTGGCCTGGATTCGATCGCGTAGCGTCGGGAAAAATCCGTTCGCCGCTTCCGCCTCGAAGGCCAGGCTCGGCGGCAACTGGCACAAGAGCGGACCGAGTTTCGTGCCGAGCCCGCCGATTTCGTCGGCGAACGTATCGATCAGGGCGGCGCAATCGAGCAGGCGACGTTCGTGCGTGACCGCTTTCGGGACCTTGACGGCGAAACGGAAAGCGTCGGGGACGCTCGAAGCCCAACGCGCGTAGGTTGCGCGGCGATGGCCGCGATAGAAGGACGAATTGATCTCGGCCGCATCAAGTAGAGCCGCGTAGCGCTCGAGGTGACTTCCAGCGCTCGGGAACCTGTCGCGATGGGCGGCAGGCAGACTCCACCCTGCGGTGCCGACCCGGACGGCGTTGGTCCGCTCCAAATCTTGACTTGCCATCCCGTGCCTCTACGCATAAAGATATCTTTATGTCTCGTGGATCGAACCGCACATGCCGAGCACGTCCCCATTGACCTTCGGAACCGCGCTCGCGGCCCTGGAAGCGGCTGGGGAATGCACACGGCTGCGCCTCCTGGTCCTGCTGACGGAAGCGGAACTCACGGTGACCGAGATCGTGTCCATTCTGGGCCAATCCCAGCCACGCGTGTCGCGCCATCTCAAGCTTCTGGTCGAGGCGGGGCTCGTTGAGCGGCATCGCGAGGGCGCCTGGGCCTTCTTCTCCTGTGCGTCCAGAACCCCTGCTTCGGATTGGGCGCGCGACCTCGTCCGGCGCTTCGATCCGGCCGATCCGGTACTCGCCGCCGACCACGCCCGCTTGACCGAAGTACGCGCGGCCCGCAATGCCAGGGCCGAACATTATTTCGCCAGCCAGGCCACCCAATGGGACCGGCTGCGCTCGCTTCACATCGCCGAAGAGCGGGTCGAAGCCGCGGTCCTCGACGCGGTCGGGTCAGGACCGTTCCGGGCCATTCTCGACCTCGGCACCGGGACCGGCCGTATGCTCGAATTGCTGGCGTCGCGCGCCGATCGCGCGGTCGGCATCGACCAGAGCCATGCCATGCTGAACATCGCCCGCGCCCGCATCGAGCGGGGCGGCAGCCGCAACGTCCAGGTGCGGCAGGGCGACATCTACGCGCTTCCGGTCGAGCGCGACGGCTACGACCTCGTGATCCTGCATCAGGTCTTGCATTTCCTCGACGATCCTTCGCGCGCCCTGCGGGAGGCCGCGCGCGCGGTCCGCCCCTCGGGGCGGTTGATCGTCGTCGATTTCGCGCCGCACGAGGACGAGCGCCTGCGCGATCACCATGCCCACCGCCGTCTCGGCTTCGCGCGCGGCGAGATCGAGGGGTTCATGCGCGACGCCGGGCTCGCGGTGGATGGCCATCGGGATCTCACCCCGCTGTCCGGCGAGGCCGACAAGCTCACCGTCTCGATCTGGGTCGGCCGCGATCGCCGGGTGCTGTCCGACGGCCCATTCGCCTTTGCGCGCCAGGAGGTTGCATGATGCCGCCCGATCCACGCCCGAGCCGCGCCACCCTGGCAGCCGCCGCGGCCCCGATAAAAGTCTCGTTCGAATTCTTTCCGCCCAAGACGGCCGAAATGGAAGCCGGGCTCTGGGAATCGATCACCCGGCTCGCCCCGCTCGATCCCGACTTCGTCTCGGTGACCTATGGGGCGGGCGGCTCGACGCGGGAGCGCACCCACGCCACCGTGGCGCGCCTCGTGCGGGAGACCGGCCTCAAGCCCGCCGCGCATCTCACCTGCGTGGGCGCCACCAAGGCGGAAGTGGATGCGGTGGTGGAAGATTATTGGGCGGCCGGCGTCCGCCACATTGTGGCGCTTCGGGGCGATCCGCAGGGCGGCGTCGGGTCCGCCTATGCGGCGCATCCGGGAGGCTACGAGAATTCGGCCGATCTGGTGCGCAGCATCTGCCGCACCGGCGCCTTCGAGGTGTCGGTCTCGGCCTATCCTGAAAAGCATCCGGAAAGCCCGTCGGTCGAGGCCGATCTCGACGTGCTGGCCGCCAAGGTGGACGCCGGCGCGACCCGGGCCATCACCCAGTTCTTCTTCGACAATGCGCATTACCTTCGCTATGTCGAGCGCGTCCGGGCCCGGGGCATCACAATCCCGATCGTGCCCGGCATCGTGCCGGTGCAGAATTTCAAGCAGACCGCTGCCTTTGCGTCCCGCACCGGGGCCTCGGTCCCGCAATGGCTGGCCGATCGATTCGAGGGGCTCGACCAGGACCCCGCCACACGTCGGCTCATCGCGGCCGCGGTCGCGGCCGAGCAGGTGTTCGACCTCGTCGACCATGGCGTGCGGGACTTTCATTTTTACACCATGAACAAGGCCGATCTCGTCTATGCCATCTGTCACCTGCTCGGGCTGCGCCCCAAGCTGGAGATGGCGGCGTAGGCCTAAGTTCTCACAACCCAGGTTTGCTCCTTCGCCCCGCTTGCGGGGAGAAGGTCCGCGAAGCGGGGATGAGGGGTTCTGCGCAAGACCCCTCATCCGTCCTTTGGACACCTTCTCCCCGAGGGGGAGAAGGGCCTGGCCCTCCTTGAGGGTGCCACGCCGAAACAAAAGGTTCGTTCTTTGCCCACCACCGCCCAAGACCTCCGCCAAGCCGCCCGTGAACGCATCCTGGTGCTGGACGGCGCCATGGGCACGATGATCCAGCAGCATCGTTTCGATGAGGCGGCGTTCCGGGCCGAGCGGTTCAAGGATTGGCCGCGCGACCTGCGTGGCAACAACGACCTGCTGACCCTCACCCAGCCCGACGCCATCCGGGCCATCCACCTGGAATACTTCCTGGCCGGCGCCGACATCGTCGAGACCAATACCTTTTCGTCCACCACCATCGCCCAGGCCGACTACGGCATGGAGGCGCTGGCGGTCGAGCTGAACCGCGAGGGCGCGCGGCTGGCCCGTGAGGCTGCCGATCTCGCCGAGGCCCAGGACGGCCGCAAGCGTTTCGTGGCAGGCGCCATCGGGCCGACCAACCGCACCGCCTCCATCTCGCCCGACGTCAACAATCCCGGCTTTCGCGCCGTTACCTTCGACGAACTTGCGGTCGCCTATGGCGATGCCGCGCGCGGCCTGATCGAGGGCGGCGCCGACATCATCATCGTCGAGACCATTTTCGACACGCTGAACGCCAAGGCGGCGCTCGCCGGCATCGACGAAGTCTTCACTGAGATCGGCCGCACGCTGCCCGTGATGATCTCGGGCACCATCACGGATCTGTCGGGCCGCACCCTGTCGGGCCAGACCCCCACCGCCTTCTGGCATTCGGTGCAGCACGCCAAACCCTTCACCATCGGGCTCAACTGCGCGCTCGGCGCCCGCGAGATGCGCGCGCATTTGAGCGAGATCAGTCGCGCAGCCGACACGCTGGTCTGCGCCTATCCCAATGCCGGCCTGCCCAACGAATTCGGCCTCTACGACGAGAGCCCGGAATACATGGCCGAGCTCGTGGGCGAGTTCGCCGAGGCGGGCCTCGTCAACGTCATCGGCGGCTGCTGCGGCACCACCCCGGATCATATCCGAGCCATTGCGGCCCGGGTGAAGGGCATCGCGCCGCGCGTGGTGCCCACCATCGAGCCACTGCTGCGCCTGTCGGGCCTGGAACCCTTCACGCTGACGAGCGACATCAAGTTCGTCAATGTGGGCGAGCGCACCAACGTCACGGGCTCGGCGCGCTTCCGCAAGCTCATCAAGGAGGGTGACCTCGCGGCCGCCCTCGATGTGGCGCGCGATCAGGTCGCCAACGGGGCCCAAATCATCGACATCAACATGGACGAGGGCCTGCTCGATTCCGAGAAGGCCATGGTCGAGTTCCTGAACCTCGTGGCGGCCGAACCCGACATCGCCCGCGTGCCCGTGATGGTGGACAGTTCCAAATTCGGCATCATCGTGGCCGGGCTGAAATGCGTCCAGGGCAAGCCGATCGTGAACTCGATCTCGCTGAAAGAGGGCGAGGCCAAGTTCATCGCGGATGCCAGGATCGTGCGCCGCTACGGCGCCGCCGTGGTGGTGATGGCCTTCGACGAAGAGGGCCAAGCCGACACCCAGGCCCGCAAGGTCGCGATCTGCGGCCGAGCCTACAAGATCCTGACCGAACAGGTCGGCTTCCCGGCGCAGGACATCATCTTCGACCCCAACATCTTTGCCGTGGCGACCGGCATTGAGGAGCACAACAATTACGGGGTGGACTTCATCGAGGCGACCCGGGCGATCCGGCACAACCTGCCGCATGCCCATGTCTCGGGCGGGGTCTCCAACCTCAGCTTTTCGTTTCGCGGCAACGAGAAGATGCGCGAGGCCATGCACGCGGTCTTCCTCTACCATGCCATCGCGGCCGGCATGGACATGGGGATCGTCAATGCCGGGCAGCTCGCCATTTATGGCGAGCTCGAGCCCGAGCTGCGCGAGGCCTGCGAAGACGTGGTGCTGAACCGCCGGCCCGACGCCACCGAACGCCTGCTGACGCTCGCCGAACAGTTCAAGGGCGCGGGCCAGGCCGCCAAGGCCAAGGATCTGAGCTGGCGCGAGGCTCCCGTCGCCAAAAGGCTGGAGCATGCGCTGGTCAACGGCATCACCGAATTCGTGGATCTCGACACCGAGGAGGCGCGCCAGGCCGCGAAGCGTCCGCTCGACGTGATCGAAGGGCCGCTGATGGCCGGCATGAACGTGGTGGGGGACCTGTTCGGGTCAGGAAAAATGTTCCTGCCCCAGGTGGTCAAATCCGCCCGCGTGATGAAACAGGCGGTCGCGATCCTGCTGCCCTACATGGAGGCCGAGAAACTCGCGGGTGGTGGCGGCAGCGGCCGTTCGTCGGCGGGAAAAATTCTGATGGCGACCGTGAAGGGCGACGTCCACGACATCGGCAAGAACATTGTGGGCGTGGTGCTGGCCTGCAATAATTACGACATCATCGACCTCGGCGTCATGGTGTCGGCCCGCAAGATTCTGGATACCGCCCGGGCCGAGAATGTCGACATCATCGGGCTGTCGGGTCTCATCACGCCCTCGCTCGACGAGATGTGTTTCGTCGCGGCCGAGATGGAGCGCGAGGGTTTTGATATGCCGCTGCTGATCGGCGGCGCCACGACCAGCCGCGTCCACACGGCGGTGAAGATCCATCCCAATTACGAGCGTGGCCAGGCCGTCTACGTCACCGATGCGAGCCGCGCCGTGGGAGTCGTCTCGGCTTTGCTGCAGAAGGACACCAAGGCGAGCTATATCGAAACGGTGCGGGGCGAATACCGCCGAGTCGCCGATGCCCATGCCAAGGGCGAGCGCGACAAGCAGCGGCTTCCGCTCGCCAAGGCGCGCGCCAACGCTTTCGTGCCCGACTGGACCACCTACGTGCCGCCGCGCCCGAGCTTTATCGGCAGCAAGGTGATCGACAACATCACCCTGAAAGATCTCGTTCCTTACATCGACTGGACACCCTTCTTCCAGACCTGGGAGCTGAAGGGCCGCTTTCCCGCCATTCTGGATGACCCCAAGCAGGGCGAGGCGGCGCGCGGTCTCTACGAAGATGCCAAGACCATGCTGGCCCGCATCGTCGAGGAAGGCTGGTTCAAGCCCAAGGCGGTGATCGGTTTTTGGCCCGCACAATCCATCGGTGACGACATCCAGCTCTACCGGGACGAGGAACGCAGCCAACCGGGCGACACCTTCTTCACCCTGCGCCAGCAGCTCTCCAAACGCGACGGCAAGCCCAATATGGCGCTCAGCGATTTCGTGGCCCCGCTGGCGAGCGGCAAGCACGACTATATCGGCGGCTTCGTGGTGACGGCGGGGGCCGAGGAGGTCGAGATCTCGACCCGATTCGCCCTGGCCAACGACGATTACTCGTCCATTTTGGTGAAAGCCCTGGCGGACCGTTTCGCCGAGGCCCTGGCCGAGCGCATGCACGAGCGCGTGCGCCGCGAGTTCTGGGGCTATGCGCCGGGCGAGCAGCTGTCGGGCGAGGACGTGCTGGCGGACAATTACCGTGGCATCCGGCCCGCGCCCGGCTACCCGTCGCAGCCCGACCACACGGAAAAGCTGACGCTGTTCCGCCTGCTCGATGCCGAAAAGGCGGTCGGGGTACGACTGACCGAGAGTCTCGCCATGTGGCCTGGCTCCTCGGTGTCGGGCCTCTATCTGGCGCATCCCGACGCGCATTATTTTGGGGTCGCAAAGGTCGAGCGCGACCAGGCCGAGGATTATGCCGCCCGCAAGACCATGCCGCTCCGCGAGGCCGAACGCTGGCTCGCCCCGATCCTCAACTACGATCCGTTGGCGTTGGCCAAGGAGGCCGCGGAGTAAGCTCCTCTCGGTAAGCGCTGCGGGCCAGCGGACCCCACCCGTCACGCTGGCGCGTGCCACCCTCCCCGGTGCGGGGAGGGATTGGCCCGAGCATTGTTGCTAGATCTTGTGTGGCTCCCCTCCTTCCCCGCACCGGGGAAGGTGGACCGGCCGTAGGCCGGGACGGATGGGGTGTCCAAGCGCCGCTCAAGCCTTAAGCTTTCAGCCAAGTCCGTCTATAGAAGCCTGATCGAGCAGGCGGCG
The DNA here is from genome assembly GCA_964245915.1 of uncultured Lichenihabitans sp. Lineage (GTDB taxonomy): Bacteria > Pseudomonadota > Alphaproteobacteria > Rhizobiales > Beijerinckiaceae > Lichenihabitans. The sequence continues at coordinate 52,522 of CAXTOT010000002.1, forward strand.
TACCGAGAGGGGGCGTGCATGATTCCGGTCACGTCCACCATTACGCTCGACGACGACGAGATCGCCGAAACCTTCATTCGCGCCTCCGGGCCGGGCGGGCAGAACGTCAACAAGACCTCCTCGGCCGTGCAATTGCGCTTCGACGCCATGCACTCGCCGAACCTGCCGGACCGGGTGCGGGAAAAGCTGGCCACCATCGCGGGGCAGCGCATGACGCGCGACGGGGTGCTGGTCATCACCGCTCAGGCGCACCGTTCGCAGCTCCTGAACCGCAAGGAGGCGTTGGAGCGGCTGGTCGCTTTGATCCAGGAGGCTGCGGTGCGGCCCATCATTCGCCGCCCGACCCGCCCAACCCTGGCGTCCAAGAAACGCCGGCTCGATGCCAAACAACGGCGCTCCGCCGTCAAAGGCTTGCGGCAGGGGGGTGGACACGAGGAGTGAGGCTGCAACCGCCGTGCCTGTCGCCCTGCCAAAGGGGATGGCTCCCGCGGTGCCGAGCGGATTTCACACCAAACTGTGGCGAAACTCGCACACACCTGCGTGGTGCAGCGCATTAGGATAGGCCATAGTCAATTCAGCGGCCGCTTGCCGCGCTTCATCGGCTTTCATGTCCAGCCCGTCGCAAAAGATCATCGATGATCCCGCCGAGGATGCAGCGGTTCTGCTACTGCGCATCGGGCTGGCGATTTTGGCGATGGCGGTGCCGATCAGCGCGGCCTTGTCGCGTCGCGCCCTGTTCATTCTCGTGCCGATCGGTGCCGGGCTGGTGCTGCTGGCGGGCGTTCTGCTCTCCGATGCGCCGCTCAAGAAGCGCCTGCGCGCCACCCTTTGGTCCACAGCGGGCTTGAGTGGGTTCGCCCTGATCGCCTGGGCGGCGCTGTCGATCCTCTGGAGCCCGGTCGGCTTCGAGGCCTCCGAACGCCTCCTGAAAATCGCCGGCACGCTGCTTCTGGTGATCGTCACGGCCGCATTCCTGCCGGAACGGACCCGGACCTCCAACCTGAACCTGTTCCCTCTTGGGATTCTGGCCGCGGTGGCGGTGACGCTTGCCACGACGCTCGGCGGCCCCGGCGCTTTCGTGTCGTTCCAAACCGAGGATTCGAACCTGGAACGCGCCGTACTCAGCCTTGTCGTGCTTGTGTGGCCGTCGCTCGGCGCCCTGGCGATCCGCGAGCGCTGGATCTCGGCGGCCGTGATCGTGATCGCGGTCGCGATCGCCGCCATGGCGGCCTGGAGCTCCGTGGCGCTGGCTGCCCTGGCGCTCGGCTCGCTTGCCTTCGCGGTCGCGACCCTTCACCCGGTCCGCGTGGGCCGCACGCTCGGCGTCGTGGCGGCGGGGCTGTTCCTGTTCGCCCCCGCGGTGCCCTTCGTGGCCGGTCTGATCCTCAAACTGCTGACGATCCTGACCGGCGACAGGCTGCCCGATCTTGCCGTAGCGACCCAGGCCATGCGGGTCTGGGCCGACCTCGTGATCCGGGAACCGCTGCGACTGATCACCGGTCACGGTCTTGGCATGACGGCGCTGGCGCCGCTCAGCGGCTTTCTTCCGCCCGACACGCCCAAGAGCCTGCTGTTCGAGATGTGGTATGATTTCGGCATCATCGGAGCCGTGCTGTCGGCCGTGCTGGTGCGCAGCGCCTTCTGGCTGGTCGGGCGTCTGCCCCCCATCGTGGCGCCCTTCGTGCTCGCCGAACTGGTCGCGGTCCTGACGGTCGCGTTCCACGGTCTCGACACCACCCAATTGTGGTGGATGACGCTGCTGGGCGTCGCGGCCCTCGCGTTCACGACCGTGGTACGCGGCCAGTATCGCACCAGCCGGCCCTTGGCGCGGCTCGAACCTCAGATCGAGCCCCAGATCGCGCCGCTGCCCCGTTGACCCCGCCTGCCGCGCCCCCACCCGTCACGCTGGATGCGCCGCTCAGCTGGCGGGAGGTGGCCGCCGTGGCGCAGGGCGCGCCCTTGCGCCTGTCCACCGCCGCTGCCGCGCGGCTCAGCCAGGCCCGCGCTCTCGTCGACGCCATCGTGGAGCGCTCGATCCGTGCCTATGGGGTGAATACCGGGGTCGGGGCGCTCTGCAACGTGATCGTCGATTCCGACCAGCAACGCGCTCTGTCGCGCAACATCGTGATGAGCCATGCGGTTGGGGTCGGGGCGCCGCTCGGGCGCGAGGAGACGCGGTCCATCATGACGGCCGCGCTCAACAATTGGGCGACCGGCTATTCGGGCGTGAGGCCCGCGCTTGCCGACCTGCTCCTGGCGCTGATCAACGCCGATTGCCTGCCGGTCGTCCCGGCCCGCGGCTCGGTGGGTTACCTGTCGCACATGGCCCATATCGGGCTGCTGCTGATCGGCGAGGGCTCGGCCACCCTGGCCGGCGAGTCGATGCACGGCGCCGAGGCGCTCGGCCGCGCCGAGCTCACGCCGCTCGTGCTGGAGGCCAAGGAGGGCCTCAGCACCGTCAACGGCGTTCCCTGTGCCACCGGGCTTGCGGCCCTGGCGCTCGCCCGGGCCGAGCGGCTGTTCGACTGGGCCGATGCCATCGCGGCTCTCTCCTTCGAGGCGCTCGGCGGCGATCCGGCCTGTTTTTCGGCCGACGCCATGGCGCCGCATCGATCGCCGGGGCTGCATGCGGTAGCTGAGCGCTTGCGGATGGCGCTTGCCGGAGGAGCATCCGGCGGAACCACACGCACCCAGGAAGCGCTCAGCCTTCGCGCCGTGCCGCATGTCCACGGCGCCGCCCGGGATGCCTTCCACCACGCCGCCGAGGTGGTGGATCGCCAGTTGGCTTCGCCCAGCGACAATCCGATCGTGCTTGGATCCATCGAGGCGCCGCGCGCCGCCTCCACGGCCCACGCGGTTGCGGCGGGGGTGGGTCTCGCCATGGATCTGCTGGCCATCGCGTCCGCCGAGATGGCCGCCATGGTGGAGCGTCGGATCGACCGCCTCGTCAACCCGCTGGTGAGCGGGCTGCCCGCCTTTCTGGTGCCCGAAGGGGGCAGCCGGTCGGGCTTCATGATCGCGCAATATACGGCTGCCTCGCTGGTCGGCGAGAACCGTCGCCTGGCCGCGCCCGCGAGCCTCGACGGCGGCGTCACCTCGGGGTTGCAGGAGGACCACCTGGTCCATGCCACCCCGGCGGGCCTCAAGGCGCTGGCGATCCTCGATAACCTCGCGATGGTGCTCGGCATCGAGCTCTTGGCCGCCACGCAGGCGGGCGAGTTCGCGACCTGGGCGCGCGCGCCCGGAACGGCCCGCGTCGCGACCCTGCTGCGCCGACACGTGCCGCCCTATGCGGACGAGCGGCCGCTGGGAACCGACATCGCTCGTGCGGCCGCGTTGATCCGGACCGAGCCAGCGCCGTTGTGACGGGGAGAGGGGCTACCCTCCGCGAACGAAACCAACAGCTCGGCCTCAGTGCAGCGCGGTGCTCTCCACCGGAACCGCGGCGCCCGACGCGATCTCGGCCAAGGGCCGCCCCCGCAGATGCGGCGACAAGGCATGTTCCAGCGCCGCCAGCAGCCGCGCGATGGCGAAATTGATCACCAGATAGATCAGCGCCGCGCAGAGAAACACTTCCATGACCCGGTAGGTGGTCGAGATGATGTGCTGGGCCACGCCGGACACCTCGGAGACCGTGATGATCGAGGCCAGCGAGGTGGATTTCACCATCAGGATGAGTTCGGTCGAATAGGCGGGCAGCGCCTGCCGGAGCGCGATGGGAACGATGATGCGGCGCAGCAGCAGAAAACGCGACATGCCGCAGGCGCGTGCGGCCTCGATCTGCTGGTGGGGGATGGCCAAAATGCCGCCGCGAAAGATCTCCGTCGCATAGCCGGCCGTGCAGAGCGCGAGTGAAATCACGGCGCAATCGAACGGGTCGCGCAGGATGGGCCAGGCCAGACTGTGCCGCACGGCGGGAAATTGCGCCAACCCGTAGTAGACCAAAAACATCTGGATCAGCAGGGGCGAGCCCCGGAACACGAAGACATAGGCGCGGGCGATGCGGCCGAGCAGCGGTCCACCGCTCACCCGCATGGCGGTGAGCACGAGCGCCAGCAGGCCGCCGAGGGTGATGGACACAATGAAGAGCGCGAGCGTCATGGGAACGGCGGCCAGCAGCTTGCCCATGGTGCTGGCCAGGAAGGGAAGATCGATGCCGGCCGTCATGCGGGACTTTGATGGCGGCGCAGGCTTCGGCCCGTCCGAGCCTCGGCGGCGTCGAACACCCGGTTCGAGACCGCCGTCATGATCAGGTAGAGCAGGCCGCCCGCGATGTAGAAGCCGAAATAATCATGGGTCGAACCCGCTCCGACCTGGGAACTGCGCATGAGTTCGGTGAGGCCCGTGACCGAGACGAGCGCGGAATCCTTGAGGCTCAACTGCCAGACATTGCCGAGACCCGGCAGGGCGAGGCGCAGCACCTGGGGAACGATGATGCGGCGGAAGCGCGTGAAAGGGTCCATTCCGACCGCCCGTGCGGCCTCGATCTCGCCTTTGGCCAGCGCCCCATAGGCGCCGCGGAACACCTCCGCCTGATAGGCGCCCGAGATGATGCCCACCGCCAAGGCGCCCGCCAGGAAGGTCGGGATGCCCAAAAACCCTTCCTGCCCGAACAGATGGCCCAACGAGGTGAGAACCGCCGAACCGCCGAAGTAGAATAGGTAGATGATGAGCAGTTCCGGCACCCCCCGGAACAGGGTGATGTAGAGATCGCCGAGGATCCGCCAGGTGAGGCGCCGCGACAGTTTCGCGGCCGCCACCAGCGAACCCAACACCGCGCCGATCGCCAGCGAGGCCAGCGTGACCGCGACCGTGATGCCGGCGCCCAGCAGCAGGTAGGCGCCCCAGCCAGTCGGCCCGAAGCCGAACTCCGCCAGGGCGCTCAAGAAGGCTGCTCCAATTGGACTACGGATTTAGATCGCAGACAGGGCGCAAACCGCATGACCAGGGTCGATCAGGGCGAGACGTCGATCTTGAACCATTTCATGCTGAGGGTCTTTACCGTGCCGTCCTTGATGGCGTCCGTCAGGGCCGTGTTGAACAGGGTGATCAGGTCTCCGTCCGTCTTGCGGATGCCGAAGGCTTCGCCGGGTCCCCACACCAGCCCACCAATCTGCGGGCCCGTATAGACCATGTCCTTGTTGTCGGGCTTGGCGAAGGCGGCCGTGAAATAGGTGGCGTCGTCGAACGCGAGATCGATGCGCCCGCTGATGAGATCGAGGTCGTGCTCGGCCGCCGTCTTGTATTCCTTGATGGTGGCGACATCCTTGAAGTTGTTGACCACGAAGGGCTCGTAGACGGTCGCGGTCTGCAGCCCGATGGTCTTGCCTTTGAAGGCCTTGCGCAGATCGTCCATGCTCGGGGTCAGGCCGTCGTTGGCGAGTTTGATGGTGGTGCCGGTGCCCGGTGCGTTGGCGAGCGGGCCGGTCTTGTCGGCCACGAACACGCCGGGCGTCGCCGCATAGGGCATGGAAAAGTCGATGGTCTTCTTACGCTCGTCGGTGATCGACAGTGCATCCATGATGACGTCGATCTTGCCGGCCTGCAGGGCCGGGATCATGCCGTCCCAATCCTGCGTCACGATCTTGCATTCGATTTTCATACGGTCGCAGATATTGCGCAGCAGTTCCGGCTCGTAGCCGTCGATCGTCCCGTCTGGTTTGGTGAGGTTCCAGGGCTCGTAGGCGCCCTCGGTCGCCACGGTCACGACCTTCCAGTCCTTGGCGGACGCTGGGACCGTCAAGACGCCTACGCCCAGCAGTGCCGCGACGGCCGTGAAAACGAGTCTGTTCATGCAACCTGTTCCTTCCCCTTTTGGGCTTCCGGCGGTCGAGCGATCCGCGCCGGATTGCGCGCGGGCAGTATTGACCAGGGCCGGACGCCGGGAAAGCAGGCAAGCAGCATTCGGGCCATAATTTGCGACGGCGAGCGGGTCGACAGGACTTTAGGCGATGCGGCGCGTCCGTTCGCCGAATTGCGTGGCGAAAAAGCTGTGATAAGCGCCGCGCAGGTGCATGAGCTCGGCATGCGTGCCGCATTCCACCGCGCGACCGCCTTCGACGACGCAAATCCGGTCCGCGTCCATGATGGTTTGCAGGCGGTGCGCCACCACGATCGTGGTCCGGCCGATCCGAAGATCGTCGAGAGCCTTTTGAATCTCCCGCTCGGACTCGGAATCGAGCGCCGCCGTGGGCTCGTCGAGCAGCAGGATCGGGGCCTGTTTCAGGAAGGCTCGCGCGATCGCGATGCGCTGCCGCTGTCCCCCCGACAGGTTGCTGCCCTGCTCGCCCACCACGGTGGCATAGCCATCGGACAGTCCGGTGATGAAATCGTGGGCATGGGCCTTTCGGGCCGCGGCCACGATCTCGGATTGGCTCGCCCCAAGGCGTCCGAGCCCGATGTTGTCGGCGATCGTGCCTTTGAACAGGAACACGTCTTGCGCCACGAACGCGATCCGGTCGCGCAGGGAGGCCGTGTCCACGCCCGCGATGTCCTGGCCGTCGATGGCGATCGTGCCGGTCTGGGGCGTGTAGAAGCGCTGGATCAGGCTGATGATGGTGGATTTGCCGCCGCCGGATGGACCGACCAGAGCGGTGGTTCGATCGGGTTCGGCCACGAGGTCGAGGCCGTAGAGCACGGGCTCTTCGGAGCGGTAGGCGAAGCCGACCTTGGAGAACACGATGCGTCCCGCCGACACCTCGAGGCGGGGTTTGGGCAGCTCGTCGGCCTCGGGCAGCGGCTCGTCGAGGAGATCGTAGATCAGGTGGGCGTTGACGAGGCCGTTTTGCAGGTCGAGATTCAACCGCCCCAGGCGCTTGGCGGGCTCGTAGGCGGACAGCATGGCGACCACGAAGGAGATGAACGAGCCGGGGTCGGCATGGCCCACGGTCACGCGCCACCCGCCATAGAGGATCATGATCGAGACCGCGACCCCGCCAAGCGTCTCGGTGACCGGACTGGAGAGCGCGACCCCCGTCGCCATCCGGTTGGCGGCCTTCTCGACCTCTCGGACCGAAGCCGCCATGCGGCCGCGCATGACCTCCTCGAGGTTGAAGGATTTCACGATCCGGATGCCCTGAACGGTCTCCTGGATGGTGTGCATGATGCGGGCGGAGCCGTCGAACTGGCGCCTTGCCGCGCGCCGCACCTTCTTGATCAGCCGCCCGAGCAGCAATGCGCCGACCGGCATCAGGGCAAGCACGATGGTGGCCAGCAGCGGATCGTCATAAACCATGACGAACAGCAGCCCCACCAGGGTCAGGACATCGCGACCCGCCGTGGTGACCAGCATCTGCACGACATCGCGCACGCTGTTGGCCCCAAGCGCCAGTCGGGCCATCAGGTCGCTGGAGTGGCGGTCCTGGAAGAAGCCCACGGGCTGCCGCAACATCCGATCGTAGACCCGTGCCTGGATGGCGGCCACGATCCGGTTGCCGGTCCGCGACATGATGACGAGCTGCCCGAACGTCGCGACCCCGCGCACAATGTATAAGGCGCCCACGCTCAGCGCCAGGATCCGCAGGCTTTTGAACGCGCCGGCATTGACGGCATGCATGTCCATCATGCCGTTGACGATCGGCCTCAGCAGGAACACCGACAGCACGGAGGTTCCGGCGCCGATCGCCATCAGGGCAAGCGACACCGCATAGGCGGTTCCATGCGCGGCGCCGTGCTCGGCCAAAAGCCTGCGAACCATGGCCAAAGCCGGTCCGTCCTGTACCGGTTTGGGGAGCGGCTGGTTCTCAGGCATGCGGTTTGCTAGCGAGCCGCGGGGTTCCATTCAAGCGCTAACTGAGCATAGGGCCTCGTCCTTGGGCATTGTTGACCCGGCGTGTCGCATTGAAGCCGCAGGCCATCGTGGCCATGTCGCGGGTTCATCATCATCAAGGAGGCCCATGTGCCGGTGATCAACAGCGTGGCCGAGGCCGCCCCCGAGATCGGCGTCTGGCGCCGCGATCTCCACCGCCATCCCGAACTCGGCTACGAGGTCCAGCGCACAGCCGGCATCGTGGCCGAGAAGCTGCGGGCTTTCGGCTGCGACGAAGTCGTGACTGGGGTCGGCCGCAGCGGCGTCGTGGCGGTCATCCGGGGCAGGGCGGCGGGCGATCGCACGGTGGCGTTGCGGGCCGACATGGACGCGCTGCCCATCGCCGAATCCAATGCGGCGCTGCCGCATGCCTCGGCGACGGCCGGACGCATGCACGCCTGCGGGCACGACGGTCATACCGCCATGCTGCTCGGGGCCGCCCAGCACCTCTGCGCCACGCGCAACTTCGCCGGCAACGCCGTCCTGGTGTTCCAGCCCGCCGAGGAGGGCGGGGCGGGCGCCAAGGCCATGCTGGATGACGGATTGATCACCCGTTTTGCCATCGACGAGATCTACGGCATGCATAATCTGCCGGGCCTCCCGATCGGTTCGTTTTCGCTCCGTGCCGGCCCCATCATGGCGGCGGCCGACAGGTTCGAGATCCGTCTCGAGGGCCGTGGCGGCCATGCGGCCAATCCGCACCTTTGCATCGATCCGGTGCTGGCGGGCGCCCAGATCACGAGCGCATTGCAGATGATCGTCGCCCGCAACGTCGACCCGCTGGACGCTTGCGTCGTCTCGGTCACGCAATTCCACGCGGGGTCGGCCGGCAACGCGATCCCGCAGGAGGCCCGCCTCTCCGGAACCGTTCGCACGCTCAAGCCCGAGACGCGCGCCTTCGCGGAGCGGCGCCTGCGGGAGATCGTGGCGGGTCTGGCGGCCGCACACGGGATCAACGCCACCGTCAGTTGGGGGCGCGGCTACCCGGTGACGGTCAATCACACCGAGCAGGCCCGATTCGCGAGCAAGGTCGCGGCCGATATCGTGGGCCACGCCAGGGTCGATCCCGCGGTAGCCCCCATGATGGGGGCGGAGGATTTCTCCTACATGCTCGAAGCCCGGCCAGGCGCGTTCGTGTTCATCGGCAATGGCGACACAGCAGGTCTCCATCACCCGGCCTATGATTTCGACGATGCTGCTCTGCCATATGGCGTCAGTTACTGGGCCCGCTTGGTCGAAACCGCGCTCCCGGCCGGTGCATTCGACTTAACACCGGCTTAACCAAGCTTTTACACTCCGGCTTTACCTTGGTGGCACGTCAGCGCGGGCGACACGTCCGGACAAACAGGGGTGGACGGCATTGTCCGGGCCATCCGCCGCACAGGAGTTGACCATGAGTGAAGCCGCCCTGCTCCGCGATCTTGCGGATAAGCTGGATCATCTGGAAGTCGTCACGACCTTTCCGCCCGATGTCAGCGACCCCGGTCCCGTCACGGTCAACTGGACCGCCCATGCCGACCACCCTGGCTACACGGCGCTCAGCGAGGCGATCGGCGCGCTGGTGGCCCAGCATTGGAATGCGCTGCGCTCCCAGGTGATCAAGCAGCGGGAGACCGAGGTGCAGGCCGCGCGCGCCGCCCTTAGCGAGAGCGTGCCGGCCGCCAACACCCCGTCTGTCATTTCGGCCAGTGTCGAAGCGGCGCTGCGGAAAGTGGCTGGCTGACCGCCCAGTTTACAGGTCGTCCGGGCCCAGAGAGGCTCGGCGGCCCGCGAGACGGCCGAGGCCACCCGGTCATGGTCGGCCTCGATCCGTGCAGATTGTGGTCGGTGGAGTCGAGCGGGTTGGCTCGGTCGGCAGGCTCAGGCCGGGGCGATTTTGCGGGCCGGCGCCGAGGCGCAGGGCGGCGTGCTCGCAATGCCCCGCACGCGACTGACGATATCGGAGGCGCGCCAAGGTTTTGGCACGAAGCGCGCGCAGGACGGCAGCTTGGTCGGATTGACCAGGGGGCCGCCCGATGTCACCAGAACCCCGATATCGGGCCAGCTGCGGCTGACGATGTCGACGAGCTCGAGACCATTGATGCGTCCCGGCATCTGAACGTCCGTGAACACCACGGCGGTTTCGCCGACATGGGTCTGCAGATGCACGAGGGCGGCATCGGCGCTCGGGAATTCGACGACATTGAAGCCGGATTCCTCGAGCTCGCAAACCGCGAGTTCACGCACCAGGAATTCGTCTTCTACGACGAGAACCGTGCAATTTGGGAGGGTTGTGACATGCTGGCCCATGGTGAACGAACGGCGCGTGCCGACCTCGGTTCCTGACAATTCTAACAAACTAGTTAGGGATACTTACCGCAAGGTTACCGGCCTGCAGGAATTGCTGCCGCAACCACGGGCCAGGATGTCGCAAGACGGCCCGGCATCGGTGAGCGTGAGGGTCTTTTAACGCTACCCCTGGGGCAAAGTTCCCCTGGATGGTAAATATAAACGGGACCCAGCCATGCATTTAATTCTGGCTGATGCGGCCGCCGCACTTGGCGAGATCCTGTCGCCCAAGTTTCGAGGCACGGCGTTCAAGATCATCGCGATTACGCTCGCCCTGCTGTTCCTGGCCGATACCGCGATCCACCACTGGCTGACCGGCCTGTCGACGCCGTCTTCGCCGTGGCTTCGAACCACATTGGCGCTGGTCGAGGGTCTTGGGCTGGCGGTGGCCAGCATCTTCCTCGTCGCACCGGCCTCGGCGCTGGTGGCGGGCTTCTTCGTCGACGACCTCGCGGCTGAGGTCGAGCGCGACATCGGCAGCCCCGGGCCGCCCGGCCGTGCGCTGCCGATCGGCCAGGCCGCATGGCTGTCGATCCGCTTCGCGCTGCTGTCGCTTGCGGTCATGCTCGTCGCTCTGGCGCTGTTGCTGGTGCCCGGCGTCAACGCGGTCGCGTTCCTTGGCGCCAACGCCTATCTGTCGGGACGCCAATATTTCGAATTTGCCGCCTTGCGGTTCCGCTCCGCGCGTGAAGTCAAGGCGCTGCGCCGAGCCCACCCCGCGACCGTGCTGATGGCAGGGCTCTGCATCGCCCTGTTCCTTTCGGTTCCGCTGTTGAACCTGCTCACGCCCTTGTTCGCGACCGCCCTGATGGTGCGGGTCCACAAGCGGTTGGCGGCGAGTCAGGACGCGATGCGGCCGCGATCGAATTGGCCGGTCTTTCGGAAGCGATAGAGATAGCTCGGCACGATGGTCTCCATCGCGCGGGGTTCGATTCCCAGGCCCTGCAGGGTCCGCCCGTCCGCCAGCGCGGCCTCCGACACGACGTTGTCGTGGCGCAGCAGGGCGATCTGGTCGCGCGTCATCAACAGCATTTTGGGGAAGGCGCCGAGCAGCAGCGCATCCGCGATTTCGGTCAGCATCGCTGGATAATGCATGGCCCCGAACGGGATCGGTACCAGGGGGCGTTTGCGGCCCGAGACGCTCAGCACGAATTCCATGAGCTGTTTGAACGTGCGCACCGACGGGCCACCGAGTTCGTAGATGCTGCCGGGGCGGCCCTGGCCCAGCGTCGTCTTGGCGACCGCCTCGGCGACATCCGCCACGTAGACGGGCTGAAACCGGGTGTGGCCGCCCCCCACGAGCGGCAGCGCCGGGGCGATCCGCGCCATGGCGGCGAAGCGGTTGAAGAAATCGTCCTCGGGCCCGAACAGGATGGAGGGCCGCAGGATGTTGGCCTCCGGATAGGCGTCGCGCACGATGGCCTCGGCCCGCCCCTTGGAGCGAGCATAGGCGGAGGCGCTGTCCGGATCGGCCCCGATCGCCGAGACATGGACGAGGGTTTCGATGCCGGCATCGCGCGCGGCCCGCACGATGGCCCGGGTCCCAAACGTGTGCACGGCCTCGAAATTCTGCCGACCCCGTTCGCTGAGAATGCCCACCATGTTGACGACCGCGTCCGAGCCACGCAGCGCCGCCGCCACCGAGGCGGGATAGCGCAGGTTGGCCTGGACGGCGCCGATCTGGCCGACCCGGCCTTGCGGCTGCACGTGGAACGCGAGATCCGGGCGACGGGACGCCACGCGAACGCGCCAGCCGCGGTCGGCCAAGGCCCGCACGGTGTGGCGGCCCAAAAAGCCCGAGCCGCCGAACACGGTGACGAGCCGATCATGTGCAACGTCGAATCCGGCCATTCCGCCCTCTTGCTTCCGAACCGCTCCGGCCAGGATCACGCGCCGCCCGCGTGCGACCTACAACCGAGCACCCGCGCCCGCATCGGCCGCAGCCTTGATCGTGTCGCCCCGTGCGATCGATGCGCTCTGGTGCGCCGTGAATAGTGAAAGGCTGTCGTGCTGTACAGGGTCATAGGCGACGCGGCCGCAAAGGCGACATGAGGCCGCGCTGCGGCGTTGACAACGAGGCCCGCAGGTCCTTAGAACCGCCCCGGGCCCTGGTGGCGGAATTGGTAGACGCGCTGGTTTCAGGTACCAGTGGGTAACACCGTGGAGGTTCGAGTCCTCTCCAGGGCACCATCATTTTCTCGTGAAAATCTGTTGTCGTGCCGCGTCAGCTCTAAACGAGCCGCCTGCTCACACCGGCTCACCCAACAACCGCAGATGCCGAATTCTGCGCCCGGGCGCGATCGACTGGGCGGCCGCGATGATGCCCTGGGCGTCGATGCCGAAATGGCGGTAGAGGTCGGCCACCGTGCGGGTCTGGCCAAAGTGTTCGACGCCGAGCGATCGGGTGCGATGGCCGTGTACGCCGCCGAGCCAGGCCAGGGTGGCCGGATGTCGTCGATCACGGTCACCAGCCCGCAATGGGGCGGAATCTCGGCCAGCATGTGTTCGACATGGCTGGAGGCCGCTAGCCGGCCCTGGTCGCGGGCGCAAAGTCCCGTCCCCTGTACGGAACCCTGCCGGCGATCCGGTCGAAGCTGGCCCGCCGGGTTGCGCCCGTCAGCGCGCCAGAACATCGCCAACGACGGCCTGAATGTGCCGTGTGATGTCCGGGGCGCCCGTCATCTCCCCGAAGGTGCCGCGTGTCATCGGACCGAGGGCGAACAGGTCGCCTTGGATCGATCCGGCCCGGTCGAGCAGCCGGCTTTGCCGATCCACCGCAAGACCAAGCTCGACGGGGTCGAGGCGGCCGAACCCGCGCTCGAGGAGCGCGGACAGCAAGGGATTGCGTCTGGGATTTTTGTCCGGGCCGGTGCACAGGATCACGGCTCCGAACGATCGTCGCACATCGCGTTCAGCCTGATGCGCGAACCTGAGCGTGGCAACGAGCCGATCCGCGTCGCGGTCGATGGCCATGATGGCGGCGCGTTCGACCCGCAATCGGCCGCCTTCCAGAGCGTGATCGAGGGCGGCGTGGATCTGCGGCGCGATGCGGAACCGATGCACCTCCCAGTAGGGGAGCAACCTGCGGAGCACCTTCCGCTTCTCGAGTTGAGGCAAGCCGCCCCAGAGGTCCGGAAGTCGGGAGCGGAGGGCGTCCGCCAAGGCTTGCCAGCCGACGCCGTGATCATCGTGGCGCACGCGCCGCCGCAACAGGCGGAGCAGACCGAGCGCGGTCCGGGGCGGAGCCTCGCCCGCCAGAATATCGATCCCGTCGAGGAACAAGCCGTGGGGACGCGGCAGCAAGCCATGGCGGGAGATCGCCGTCACCACCCCCGTGTGCCCACGGGCCATTAGACTTGCGGCCGCATCCGCCATGGTCAGACCGGTGCCGACGATCAAAACTTCGTTGTCCGGATCCACGGAGTCGAAGGCGTGAGCCGCCCAGGGGTTTGGCACGAAGCGTGGATGGCGCCGCGCCGCGTCGCTGACCGGGCAAGCAACCGTCGGCAGGGCATGGCCGAAGCACAAAAGCACCTTGTCGGCCACGACCGAGGACCCGTCCGAGAGGGCGACGGACCAGGCGTCGCCCTCGCGCTCGACATCGCTTGCCACCGCACGATGATGTCGAACCCGCGCCCGCGGTCCCGCGTCCTCGATCGACCTCTGGAGAACGGCGCCGACATAATTGCCGTAAGCCCGCCGCGGCACATAATGGTAGCCGCGACCATCCGAACTGCCAGCATCGGGCAGAATTCCCTGGTCGAAGAACCAGCGGGTCGCGTGGCTGGAATCCTCAGGGATCACGCTCATGCGATCGGTTGGCACGTTGATGCGATGATCTGGATCCGTGGCGCTATAGGCGATGCCGCGCCCCAGCTGCTCCCTCGGATCGATGATGGTGATGTCGATGGGACTGTTTGCAGTCCGAAGCGCGTGGATGGCGAAGACCGCCCCCGTAAAGCCGCCGCCGATTACCGCGATCCGAAGCGGTTCGCTGCCGTCCGGTGAACGTGCTGTCATGCGCCTCCGCCGATCCTCAATCCCGCCATCTCGCAATCGCGAGGCGCGCCGAGGGATGCGCGACTTTACTTACGGGCGACGACTCCGTCCGTCTAGCTCGCTGGCCCGTAAAGGCACCCACGGGAGTAGGGTGCCCAGGCGATCGACGGCGAACGCACGCTCCGTTCGAGCAAAATGCCACGCCGTGGATTCCGAGCCGTCATGCATTCGCATTGCCACTCAGCCAGGGGCTGTGTATGCTCCGCTCCAGGCATTGCCGGCCAATGATAAAAACAAAAGGCATACGGGAGTTGAGCGGACATGCGGATCAAGCTCGCTGGTGCATCGTCCCGGACCGTCGGCATCTCCTTCTGGAGCATGTCCTTCTGGAGCATGTCTGCCGTGATCCATCAATGGGCCGTGCCAACCCACACCTTTGTCACCCGGCCGCCGGTTTGACCATGCGCTACAAATCGTTCCACGCCGACCATAGGGCGTGAGAAAAGCCGTCGGTCGGCGTGCGGGATGCCGCATCAACGCCCGTCCTCAAAGCAGAAGGGAAGAAACCGACATGCCCATCACCCGTCGTGCCGCCTTGAGCGGCCTCATCGCGGCGCCCGCCATCCTGCACGGAGGCTGGGCTCGCGCCGATACGCGCACGCTGAAGATCAGTCATCAATTTCCCGGCGGGACCGTCGATCAGGGCGATTTCCGGGACCGATTGGTCCGCCGCTTCGCGGCCGAGGTCACGGCACGAACGAAGGGCGAACTGGCCTTCGAGATCTATCCCGGCTCGTCGATGATGAAGACCGTGGCGCAGTTCTCCGCGCTGCGGCACGGCGCCCTCGACTTCTCGCTCTATCCCTTGGCCTACGCGGGCGGCGAAGTGCCCGAGGTCAACATCGGTCTGATGCCCGCGCTGACCACCTCCTACGCCCAAGGCCTCGCCTGGAAGGGCGCCGATATCGGCCGTGAACTCACCGCCGTCCTCGACAAACGGGGCGTCAAGATCATCACCTGGATTTGGCAGGCGGGCGGGATTGCGTCGCGCGCCAGCGCGGTAACGCAGCCGAGTGACGCCAAAGGCTTGAAAATTCGCGGCGGCTCACGCGAAATGGATCAGATGATGGCGGCCGCCGGCGCCATCACGTCGTCGGTTCCGTCCAACGAGATCTATGCCGCCATGCAGACGGGAACCATGGATGCGGCGCTGACCTCGTCGACCAGCCTGATCAGCTTCCGGCTGCAGGAGGTCGCCAAACATGTCACCACCGGCCGGCAGGGCAGTTTCTGGTTCATGCTCGAACCGCTGCTGATGTCGAAAAACGTTCTCGACAGCCTGACGCCTTCGCAGCAGGCCGCCATCGTCGAGGTTGGCGCTTCGCTCGAACCCTTCGCGCTGCAGGAAGCCAAGGCCGACGACGAGAGTTTGGCCACGATCTATAGCAAGGCGGGCGTCGCGGTGCATGACATGTCGACCGATGACCTTGCCAAGTGGAAGACCATCGCGTCCGATACGGCATGGAAGGAATTCGCCGGGCGCAGCGAGACTTGTGCGTCGCTGCTGAAGATGGCGGAGAAGCTCGGGTGACGGTTGGGACGGGCATCGACCACCTTTCCACCACCACCGCCCACCGCCAAGGTGACGGTCTGGCGGCTGCCGCCCAGGCCGGCCTCGATGCGGTTCACACCGCCATGGCGGTCGCCTCCGCGTTGGCGTTGGCGACCGCGGCCCTGGTGCTCACCTGGGAGGTTGTCGGACGCTATTTCCTCGGCATTCCAAGCATCTGGCAGGACGAATTGTCGATCTTCCTGCTGATCGGCGCGACCTTTGCCTCGGCGGGTTGGACGCAGGCGCGGCGCGGCCATGTCGCCATCGACGCGCTGTCGCATGTCCTGCCCCCGGCGGTCGACCGGGTGCGCGCTCGGCTCGCTGATCTTCTGTCTCTGGTGTTCTGTACGTTTTTCGCCTGGAAATCCGGGGCGCTGGCGCTCGAGGCCTGGACCGAGGGACAAACCACCGACTCGGCTTGGGGACCTCCATTGTGGATCCCCTATTTCTGCATGACGGCCGGCATGGCTCTGCTGGCCTTGCAATTGTTGCTTCAGACCCTGGCGCGGCGGCCCCAATGACCACCCTGCAGATTGGGCTGCTGTATGGCGGCGCCACGGTTGCGGCTTTGTTTTCCGGCATCCCCATCGCGTTCGCCTTGGGCGGCGTCGCGACCTTGTTCATGCTGGGCTTCATGCCGGCAGCATCGCTCGATACCATCGCCCAGAACGTCTACGAGGAATTGGCCAGCATAACGCTGCTGACCATTCCGCTGTTCATCCTCAAGGGCAGCGCGATCGGCAAGAGCCGGGCCGGCAAGGATCTTTACGACGCGCTGCACACCTGGCTGCATCGCGTGCCCGGCGGCCTCGGGGTTGCGGTGGTGCTCGCCTGCGGCCTGTTCGCCGCCATGGCGGGATCGAGCCCGGCCACCTGTTCGGCGATCGGCAGTTCGGGGATTCCGGAAATGCGCCGCCGGGGCTATTCGCCCGGGTTTTCGGCCGGCCTCGTGGCGGCGGGCGGTACGTTGGGAATCCTGCTGCCGCCCTCGATCGTTTTGATACTCTACGCGGTGGCGGCCGAGCAATCCCTCGGCCGGCTGTTCCTGGCCGGGCTCGGCCCAGGCCTGCTGCTCATTACGATGTTCGCGGGCTATGCGGTGCTTCGCTGGCGTAAGGAATTCGGCACCGCGACCGCGATCGCGGCCAACGGCGGCCCGCGGAGCGAAATCCTGCGGCAGGACAGCTATACGATGCGCGACCGCCTCTCGGCGCTTCCCCGCGTGCTTCCCTTCGTGGTGCTGCTGACCGGCGTCATGGTGGCGCTCTATGGCGGCTTCGCCACGCCTTCGGAAACCGCGGGGCTTGGCGCCGTGCTCGCCTTGGTGCTGATCGCCGTGGTCTATGGCGCTTGGCGCATCGCCGACCTGAAGCCGATCTTCGCCGGCACGCTGGGTGAAGCCGGCATGCTGCTGATGATCATCGGCATGAGTCTGCTCTACAGCTACGTGATGAGCTATCTGCACATCAGCCAGGGCGCGGCCGAGTGGATCGTCTCCCTGCATCTATCGCGGTGGCTGCTGCTCACCGCGATCCTGTTGCTCGTCGTGGCGCTGGGATTCTTCCTGCCGCCGGTTTCGATCATCCTCATGACGGCCCCCATCATCCTGCCGCCGTTGCGCGGCGCCGGCTTCGATCTGGTGTGGTTCGGCGTCGTGATGGCCGTGGTGATGGAAATGGGGCTGATCCACCCCCCTGTCGGGCTCAACATCTTCGTCATCAACCGCATCGCGCCCGATATCGGACTCGGCGCCATCATCGCGGGCACGATCCCGTTCGTGGTTTTGATGGCGATCGGCGTCGTGATCCTTTCGGCGATGCCGTCGATCGCGCTGTGGCTGCCCAATCTCGTCTACCATTGAGCGAGCAGGTGACCACGACCTCAAAGGACAGTGGCGTGCTGCTGTCCGATCGGATCCGCAACGTGCTGACCGACGAGATCGCCTCGGGGCTGCTCGCGGCCGGGATCGGGCTCGACGAGCAGCAGCTCGCCAACCGGTTCGGGGCTTCGCGCACGCCGGTGCGCGAAGCGCTGAGACAGCTTGCCGCCAGCGGGCTCGTGGACATGCGGCCGCGCCGCGGCATGATCGTGACGCGCCTTACGCCCGAGCGCATCATGGAGATGTTCGAGGCCACGGCCGAAATCGAAGCCATGTGCGTGCGGCTCGCGACCTTTCGCGTGACGCCGCTCGAACGCAGCCGCCTCCTCGAGCTCCACGAATCCTCCCGCGCCATGGTCGAGGCCGGCGACGTCGACGCCTATGACGCGTTCAACCGCGAATTTCACGCGCTGCTTTACCGCGCGACCCACAACAATTTCATGGCCGAACAGGCCTTGTCGATCCGAGCGCGGCTGGAGGCCTTTCGGCGCACCCAGTTGATGCAGGGACACCGGATTTCCGCGTCGCGCTCCGAGCATGGAAGCATCTTGGGCGCCATGGCGGAGGGCGACGGCGACTTGGCGGCACGACGCATGCGGGCCCACATGCTCAATGCCGCAAGCGCGCTCGGCCGCTATATCGCCGAACATGCTACCGCATAGGCCAGAACCGTCGGGCCGGTGGGCGATCAGGCCAAGGCCCGCCCGAGCCAGGCCCGCACGCCGTCCAGGGTGCGAAACTCGTCGATGCTGCGGGCCCGCGCCTCCGGATGGATGCTGACCACCATATCGGCCAGGGCCCGGCCCGGCCCGAGTTCGAGAAAGACCGTGACCCCGGCCTCGACGCAGGCCTCCAGGCAGGCCGCCCAAAGGACGGGCTGCGCGATCTGCGCGGCGAGTTTTTGCGCCCCTTCCGCGACGTCGGTCACCCAGGAGCCGTCGATGCCGCTGAGGAGGCGGATGTCGGGCGGCAGAGGTCTCAAAGCTGTCCCGCCCAGCACGGCTCGGAATTCGACCGACGCGGGAGCAAGCCGCGCCGTGTGCGACGCCACATGGACGGCCAGCAGTCCGGTCCGGCTCGCCCCGGCCTGCCGCGCGGCTTGGCAGAACGCCTCGAGCTTGTCGCGCGCGCCCCCCACCACATAACCGTCGCCGGGGTTGACGATGGCGACCGCGCCATCGAAGCGGATGCAAAGCGCGTCCACCGCCTCGCGCCTCAGCCCGCGCACGAACGCAAGGCCGTCCTCGAGGCCGCCCACCCGATCCATGATCTCGGCCCGGCGGCGCGCCAGCCTCAGGGTGGCCTCGACCGACAGGATTCCGGCGCAGCCCCAGGCCGCGAGTTCACCGACGCTGTAGCCCGCCAAGGTGACGTCGCGCCCGATCGTATCGCGCAGCGCCGCATGCGCCGCGAGAGCCTGCGTGCAGCACAGGATCTGTCCCGCCACGTTGGCGTGGATGGCGGCCTCGCCCTGGTCCAGCAGGTCGCGCGGGTCGGTGCCGTCGAGCACGCCGGCGGCGGCCGCGAAGACGGGGACAGCCTCGCGGGCCTGACCCGTCACGGCGAACATGTCCGGGTGCTGCAGTCCCTGGCCGGAGCAAAGCAGGCCAAGCGTCATGGCAGGACGGGAGCCAGAGGCTCGACCGCCCGCACGAAGAGCGCCATGGCGAGGAGATCGGCCGAGCCCCCGGGGCTCAGCCGCCGCGCCACGAAATCGCGATGAACCGCGACGGCTCGGCCCGGCCAATCCGGGCGCCTGATGCCGCCCTCATCGAGAAAGCGACGCGCTTCGCGCCGCGCGAACGCGAGCCCCGCGGGGCCGCCGCGATGCAGCAAGTTCGTGTCTTCGAGATGGGCGATCAGCGCGAAACACGCCCGCACCCGGAGGGCATTTCGGTCCTGCCCGGCCAGGCCGGGCCCCAGAGCCGGAAGCCCGACACCATAGAGGCTCGGGAAGCCTGACGCGGCCTCCAAACGTGCCCCGCCCGCGCCGTACTGCCGTCCTGCCTTGGCTCCATGACTGGCGGGTTGGATGGGACCATCGAGGATGGCGGAACCCCAGCGCCGCCGCACGATGCCGCCGAGACTTGCATCCTTGGGTTCGATGCCCGCAAGCCGGGCACCAGCGGCCGCGCTGAGCAGCCCCAAGCCGAAAATGGCACCCCGATGCGTGTTGACGCCCCCGGTGGCGCGCAGCATCGCGCCCTCCGCCGCGAGACCAATCCGGCGCAACTCGCCCATCGAGGCGGCGCTTGCGCCTGCCGCACCCAATTCAGCGAGAAATGGCGCCAGGGCCTCGATGCTTCGCCCCAGCGTCGTGGCGTTCATATCGGCGTGGCTGCCGCTGTCGACCAGGCTGACGAGGCCGGGCTTGGGCCAGGTTTCGAGTTCCAGCCGCAGTGCCTCTGTCGCCAGGGCGCCGATCTGGTCCACGGTCTGGATGATCGGAGTAGCGGAGGCGGGCAGGCGGACCGAAATGGTCATGCGATACCCCGCGCTTGGCCAAAGCTTTGGGCGGCAAGGAGCTCGACCGCCAAATTCCCCTTGACCAGAAGCTCGGGAACTCCGGAGGCGAGTTCGTGCCAGTCCGCGCCGCGGCCGTCCGGATCGAGGATCTCGCCGTCGATCCGCACAGGCGTTTGACTTTGGATCAGGGCCAATCCCTCGATCAGGCTCGAGACATCCTGTCCCCAGCCGATCGGCCAGAGGAGATCCAGATCGGAATCCGGGCCGAGATAGTCGAGCCCGGTGAGCGCCACCCAGGCCAGGCTGCCGAAGACGAGCGGCTCGATTCCAACAGCATCGCCGAGTCCCAACAAGCCATCGATCATGGGCCCCCAGCACGAAGGAGCCCAGTCGGCGGCGGTTCGCAGTTGAGGAAACCGGCCCACGTTCCGGATCGCGGCTGGATCGAGTGCCACGGCGATCCGTCGTTTGCCCAAACGGGGCGGCAGCGGCAGGCCGAGCGCGACCTGGCCTGGGCCATCGTCCATGTTCCGGCGGCGAACCACCAGCGGATGCCCGGCTTCCGCCCAGCCGGGAAGCAGGTCGATCCCCACGAGGTCGGGACGGCCCGCCAGCATCGCGGCCCAGGCCGCCGGATCGACCCGCACCAGGTCATGGCGGCGCAGGACAAGGTCAGCCACGGTCTTCGGCCAGCGCCTGAACCCTGCCGGCGATTTCGGCTGCCTTGGGCCGCCCTTTGCGGTCCCGGCCCAGTTCGTCTCTTCGGTCACGGCTGTCGGTGCTCCGATCCAGCAGGGCAACCAACTGGTCGGACAGCCGCGTTTTGGGATCCCAGGTCTCCAGCACGGCTCCCGTCTGCGCGAGATTGCCGAGGCCGGGCGCGAAAACCGGCGTGGCCTTGGCTTTCTCCTTCAGCAGGTCCAACGGCAGCTTAGTGACGCGGGCCATCGAGGGCAGGTCCATGACTTCCGGCTCGGCTCCCGGCAGCGCCACCATGACCCGGGTCGCCAAAGCGGTGGCAATGAAGGCGCCCGCGGCCGTATGACCGTAGAGCAGGCCGACGGTCGGCGTTCCTTGCAGGTCGGCGACGATCAAGCATTTGGCGAGATGCGCGAGCGCCTCGTTGAGGCCCAGCAATTCGTCTCGCTTGCTCATGCGTTGGCTGTCGCTGTCGATCAGCACCAGGATGGGAGGGGCGGGGTCCTTGTCGAGGACCGCGAGAACCCGCCGCGCCAGCATGAGAGCCCCCTCGATCCCAAGCGCTGTCCGGCCCGCGACACCGATGACTTCGGCGTGCCGTCCGGCCTCAAAACGCCCCGACCCGAGGATCAGGCCGTCGGTGCCGACCAAGACATCGTGTCCGGCCGGAAACAGCGAAGCCAGGATCTCATCGAGCGCCATAGCGGGTCTCCTGGAGCCGATCGGCAAACGCGATGAACGCCTCGGCCGACATGGCCGGAATGCCGTCCGGGTTCACGATCCCCAAAGCGGCCCAGATGCCGGTGGCATCGGAGCACTGGCCGAAGCGGTCGAGCCGATCGGTCAGCCGCCGCTGCTCGGCCTTCAAAACGTCGATCCCGAACGCCGCGGGCTGCCGCATGGCCGCAACGGCCGCAGCCCTAAAACTCTCTACGGTATCGTCGGCGAAGAGGTCGGCGCCGCCGATCAGCCGCCGATGCTTACCCCCCATGGTGCGCCATACGAGCGCCCGATCGCGCGAGTCGAATTCCTCGACCCCCCGGTTGGTCTCGATCACCTCCGGGCCGGAGACGCCGATGCGCCCCTGTTCGGACACGACCAGCGCCGAGCAGCAGCCCGCGATGAGGCCGCCGCCGCCAAAGCAGCCCGCCCGCCCGCCAATGAGGCCGATCACGCGCGCGCCGGTTAGCCTGGCTTCGAGCAAGGCCCGCATGATCTCCGCGATCGCGATTTCCCCGGCATTGGCCTCCTGCAGCCGCACGCCGCCGGTATCGAACAAGATCAGTACGGTTGCGTCCGGCGCATCGCGCGCGGCGCGAAGCAGTCCGGTCAGTTTGGCGCCGTGCACTTCGCCGAAGGCGCCGCCCATGAAGCGGCCCTCCTGGGCCGCGACGAGGACCGGCTTGCCGTCGATGAGACCGCGGCCCACGATCATGCCGTCGTCGAATTGCTCGGGCAGGTCGAAGATCGGCAGATGCGGGCTGACTTCCCGCTGCTCCGGGCCGATGAATTCCTCGAAGGATTTTCGGTCGAGCAAGGCCACGACCCGCTGGCGGGCGGTGGCCTCGTACCAACTGAGCCGGGCCCGGGCGGTCGCCGCAGGCTCGGGTTGAGGAACGGCATGGGTCACAGGCCATCCTCCTCGATGAGGCGCGCGCTTTGCGCCAGCCGCAGCGCCACCGTATCGGGCCTCGCGCCGCCATCGTTGATCGAAAACTTCAGCCCGCCAGGCGACCGCCGTTCGACGAAATCGGCCACCACGGCGGCCCATAATTCACCGAAACCGGAGGCCGCGGTGGCGATTTCGACCAGGCAGTCGGTGCCGGGCAGCACGCGTTCCACCAGAACCTCGAGATTGCCGGACGCCACGACGCCGGTGATGGCCATCGGCTTGGTGCCCCGTGCGGCCCGCGACGCCTTATGGAAGAAGCTCAGACGTTCCATGATGCGCCCCCTCACCAATTGCGAAATTTGGAGGGCGGCTGGTAGAGGCCACCCGACCAGCGAACCAGATCCCGGATGGATCTCGCGGCCAGCAGGCTGCGATCGGCGTCGAGTGGATCGATTCCCAGATCCTCGGGCCTTCGGATGACGCCGCGCTCGCGCAGGCGCCTCACCAATCCGGGGTCGCGTTGCCGCCCGATCTCCGTATATCCGGCGACGCCCCGGATCGCCTGCTCGCGCTCGTCCTTGCCACGGCAGAGCAGCAGATTGGCGATGCCCTCTTCGGTGACGATATGGGTCACGTCATCGGCATAGACCATGATGGGCGCGAGCTCGAGGTCGAGCTTTTCGGCGAGCGCCAGCGCGTCGAGCCTTTCGACGAACAGGGGCACGTTGTTGTCACCAAAGGTTTCGCCGATCTGCACCACGAGCTTGCGGCCGCGCCGCAGCGCCGGCGGCCCGTCCGGGTCGGCTTCCCGGCCGGCTTTCAGCCAGGGCTCTGTCGGGTGGCGGCGCCCCCTGGCGTCGCTTCCCATATTGGGCGCGCCCCCAAAACCCGCGATGCGCGCCGTGGTGACGGTCGACGAATGGCCCGACAGGTCGATTTGCAACGTGGAGCCGATGAACATGTCGCAGGCATAGAGGCCGGCGGTCTGGCAAAAGGCCCGGTTGGATCGAAGCGATCCGTCGGCGCCGGTGAAGAAGATGTCCGGTCGAGCGCGAATGTAATCGTCCATGCCGACCTCGGAGCCGAAGCAATGGATCTGCTCGACCCAGCCGGATTCGATCGCCGGAATCAGGGTCGGATGCGGGTTCAAGGCCCACTTCGTGGCGATCTTGCCTTTGAGGCCGAGGCGCTCGCCATAGGTCGGCAGTAAAAGCTCGATCGCGGCGGTGTTGAAGCCGATGCCGTGATTGAGCCGTTGAACGCCGTATTCGGCATAGATGCCTTTGATGGCCAGCATGGCGGTCAGGATCTGCGTCTCCGTGACGGCGGCCGGATCGCGTGTGAACAGCGGCTCCACGTAGAAGGGCGTGCCCGCTTCCACGACGAAATGCACGCGATCACCGGGGATATCGACCCGCGGGACGCGGTCCACCACCTCGTTCACCTGCGCCACCACCACCCCGTTCTTGAATGTGGTGGCTTCGACGACGGTCGGCGTGTCCTCGGTATTGGGTCCGGTATAGAGGTTGCCGTCTCGGTCGGCGCTCACGGCCGCGATCAGCGCCACATGGGGCGTGAGGTCGACGAAGTAACGGGCGAAGAGTTCGAGATAGGTGTGCACCGCGCCAAGTTCGATCTTGCCGCCGAACAGCATCTTGGCGATGCGCCCGGCCTGCGGCCCCGAATAGGCATAGTCGAGTTTTCGAGCGATCCCCTTGTCGAAGACATCGAGATGGGCCGGCAGCACGATGCCCGATTGCACCATGTGGAGGTCGTGAATCTTGGCCGGATCGACGCCGGCGAGGGTCATGGCGAGCAGGTCGGCCTGTTTCTGGTTATCACCCTCGAGGCAGACCCGGTCGCCCGGCCGCAGCACGGCTTCGAGCAGGCGTGTCACGGCCGCGCGCGGCACGACCTTGCCAACCGCATGGTGGCGACCAGCCTCCACCCGCGCATCCCTGGCCCTGCTCCCTTGCGTCCAGTCGGTCATCGCCGTCCTGAGCTTTGCGTTTCGATTGCGGAGCGTCACATGACCGGGCCGCCGGAGGCGAGCATCAGGCATCGACGGAGGTGAATCAATCGATTTCCGCATAAGGGGCGAGCCAAAACGGTCACCCGTGTACATCGGATCGCTGTCGAAATAGAATTCTGCATACCGAAGCTGACCGACGAGTCATCGATCCGGTCCGCAAATGGCAACTCAATCGCCCTTCCGGAGGCGTGGCGGGCGCTAGACCTGTTCGAGCCCCGGCCACCTCGGATCGTGGCAAGCTCATGCTGCATCTGCTCGGCACCTGAGCAAGTCGGCGCTTTGCCTTGACCGCTGATCCGTCGACGCGCTTAATCGGATGAAATCAACCAAGTCGTGCTCAGCCAGCCCCAGCTGCCGAAGGCTGACCGTGAACGAGATCATGAACGATCCGAAAGCCAAAAGGCTCGATCTGGCGGCCCGGGCAGCGTGGCTCTATTACATAAAGGGCCACACCCAGGACGAGATCGCGGCCGAGATGAACGTGTCGCGGCCGAACGCGCAGCGGCTCGTGGCGCTGGCGATCAGCGAAGGCCTGATCAAGTTTCGGCTCGACCACCCCTTGGTACAGGCGATCGAACTCGGCGAGCGCATGCGCGACCGGTTCGGGCTGAGCCTGTGCGACGTGGCGCCGAGCGTTGAAGGCGATCTCGACAACCGGATCGGGGCCGCGATGCTGGCGGCCCAGATCATCGAAACCTATGCGGGTTCGCGCGACCCCCAGGTGCTGGCCTTCGGAACCGGACGGGCCCTGCTGGAGACGGTGCGCCAGGTGCCGCTGATGGCGCATCCCGAACACCGTGTCGTCTCCGCGGTGGGCAATCTCAGCCGCGACGGGCGGGCGAGCCCTTACGATGTGGCGCGGCGCCTTGCGGACCGGATCGGGGCGCAATGCTATCCGCTGCCGCTGCCGGTCATTACCGACACGCGGGCCGAAAGCGATATCCTGCGGGCCCAGCGCGGCTACAAGGTCGTGTCCGACCTCTACGAGCGGGCGGATCTCGTAATGCTCGGGGTCGGGTCGATCGGATCGGGCGGCCCAGTGGTGGTGGATGGCTTCGTCCATCCCTCCGAAATGGCTAAGCTCGAGCGCGATGGCGCCGTTGGAGAACTGATCAGCCGCAGCTTCGATGCCGAAGGCGCGCCGATCGAGAACGAGGTGACGGCGCGGCTGACCGCGATGCGGCTCATCCCCGATCCAAAACGGCCCGTCATCGTCGTGGCGACCGGCCCCGACAAGCTGGTGCCCTTGCTGGCCGCCATGAAGGGCCGTTACGCCACGGGTGTCGTCACCGACGAGAAGACCGCAGCGGCGCTTTTGACGTTCCCACCTTAGCGTTCCGGCGCCACCACCACGAATCAGGCCCGTCGAGCGCAGAATCGAGCTTGACAAAAGTCAGCGCCGGGCCGAGTTTTTGCTCCGACGGTGAGCATTTAAGATTGCACCGAGGGAGGAAGCCGAATGCGTTTCACTCGTTTCTACGGGGTAGCGGTTGCTGCGCTCATGGCCGGATCGGTCACCGCGCATGCCCAGACGACGCTCACGATCGCGACCGTGAATAACGGCGATATGATCGAGATGCAAAAACTCTCGCCGAAGTTCGAACAGGCGACCGGAATCAAACTCAATTGGGTGGTGCTGGAAGAGAACGTGTTGCGCCAGCGCGTCACCACGGACATCGCCACCAAGGGTGGCTCGTTCGACGTCATGACGATCGGGGCTTACGAGACGCCGATCTGGGGCAAACAGGGCTGGCTTCTGCCCCTTGACGACCTCGGGGACGACTACGATTACAAGGATCTCGTGCCGCAGGTGAAGGCGGGCCTGAGCGTCGACGGCAAGATGTATGCGGCGCCCTTCTATGCGGAGAGCTCGCTGACTTTCTACCGCAAGGACCTGTTCGACAAGGCCGGCATCAAGATGGCCGACAAGCCGACCTATCAGCAGATCGCCGAATATGCCGACAAGCTGAGCGACAAGGCGAATGGCATCTACGGCATCTGCCTGCGCGGCAAGCCCGGCTGGGGCGAGAACATGGCTTGGTTGGGCACCGCCGCGGTCGCGTTCGGTGGCGAGTGGTTCAACGAGAAGTGGCAGCCGCAGTTCACCAGCGAGCCCTGGGAAAAGACCATCGACTGGTATCTCAACGTGATGAAGAAGGACGGCCCTCCGGGCGCTGCCGCCAACGGCTATAACGAGAACCGCGCGCTGTTCGCCACCGGCAAATGCGGCATGTGGATCGACGCCACCGTGACGGCCGGATATCTCTACAATCCGAAAGAAAGCCAGGTGGCCGACAAGGTGGCGTTCGCGCCGGCCCCGATCACCGAAGCCAACCCCAAGGCGAGCGGCTGGTTCTGGTCCTGGGCGCTCGGCGTCCCGGCCTCGACCAAACAGGCTGAAGCGGCCAAGAAGTTCGTCAAATGGGCCACCTCGAAGGACTATATCGCGCTCGTCGGTGCGGATCAGGGCTGGGTCTCGGCACCTCCCGGCACTCGGCTGTCGACCTACAGCAACCCGGAGTACAAGAAGGCGGCGCCCTTCTCGGACTTTGTGCTGAACGCCATCCAGAGCACCAACCCGGCCAAGCCGACCGTCAATCCGGTCCCCTATACCGGGGTTCAGTTCGCGGCCATCCCCGAGTTCCAGGGCATCGGCACAACGGCCGGCCAGGATGTGGCGGCGGCTCTCGCGGGCCAGGACACCGGCAAGCAGGCGCTCGCCAAGGCCCAGTCCGCGGCCGAACGCACGATGAAACAGGCCGGCTATCCCAAGTAGGACGCCGGTAACCGACGGAACTGCGCCGGGCATCGCCCGGCGCAGACCTTCCGGAGCTAGCGGCAGGGAGCGTCCTGGCCCGCCCATTTCCTCCTAGCCGCTCGCGCGCTTGCCTCCTTCCGTGATCCAGCAGGGTGGTCGCCATGACGACAACCGTTTCCACCGCACCCAAGGCGTCGCGCTTCACCATGAGGCGGGCGGCGAGCCGCGCGGTCGACACGAGGCCGCTGCTCTGGCCGAGCATCGGGGTTTTGCTGATCTGGATGATCGTCCCGCTCGCCTACACGCTCTACTTCTCACTGCGGAACTATAACCTCGTCGATCCCACCATCACGGGCTGGGCCGGGTTCGACAATTACAGCTACCTGCTGACCGATCCATCTTTCTTGACCGTGATCTACAATACCGTGCTGCTGGTGGGCGGGGTGCTGCTCGCGACCGTCGTGCTCGGCACGCTGTTTGCCGTTCTGTTCGACCAGGAGTTTTGGGGACAGGGCGCGGCACGCCTGTTCGTGATCGCCCCGTTCTTCGTCATGCCGACCGTCGCGGCCCTGGTATGGAAGAACCTGCTGATGCATCCGGTAAACGGGCTCATCGCCTACATCACGAGTTCGCTGGGCCTCGGCGTGTTCGACTGGTTCACGAGCGCGCCACTCTTCTCGGTCGGCATCATCGTGGCTTGGCAGTGGGTGCCTTTCGCGACCCTGATCCTGCTCACCGCCATGCAGTCGCTCGACCGCGAACAGATCGAGGCGGCGCGCATGGATGGCGCCAAGGCCGTCGACCGCTTCCGCCACATCATCGTCCCCCATCTCAGCCGCCCCATCACGGTCGTGGTGATGATCGAGATGATCTTCCTGCTCGGCATCTTCGCCGAGATTTACGTGACGACCGCGGGCGGCCCGGGCGACGCGTCGACCAATCTGCCGTTCATGATCTTCAAGACCGCGATCCAGAATTCCGACATCGGTGGCGGGTCGGCGGGTGGCATCATCGCGGTCGTGCTGGCCAATATCGTCGCCTTCTTCCTGCTCCGCGCCTTCGCCCGCAACCTCGACTGAGGACCACCCGATGACGGTCAAGCCGCGCGACAAGGCCCTGATGACGCTGCTCGGATGGGGCGTCGCCTTCGTGGTCTTCTTCCCGATCCTGTGGATGGGGCTTGCCTCGATCAAATCCGAACTGGACGCGGTCGCGACCCCGCCCAAAATCCTGTTCCACCCCACGCTCGAGAACTACCACGACATCAACGAACGGGCCAACTACCTAAAATTCTTCATGAATTCGATCGTGGAATCGGTTGGTGCCACGATCGTCTGCATCCTGCTTGCGGCGCCGGCCGCCTATGCGATGGCCTTCTATCCAACCCGGAAGACCAAAGACATTTTGATGTGGATGCTCTCCACCAAGATGATGCCGGCCGTGGGCGTTCTGGTGCCGATCTACCTGCTGTTCATCAAGTCGAACCTGCTCGATACTCAGACCGGGATGATCATCGTCTACACGCTGATGAACCTGCCGATCGTGGTATGGATGCTGTATTCCTTCTTCCGCGAGGTTCCGAAAGAGATTTTGGAGGCGGGCCGTATGGATGGCGCGGGGCCCCGCCAGCAATTGTTGGAGCTTCTTCTCCCACTCTCGCTGCCCGGCATCATGTCGACGGCGCTGCTGTCCATCATCATCTGCTGGAACGAAGCCTTCTGGAGCATCAACCTCACGGCCGCGCAAGCGGCGCCGCTCACGGCCTTCATCGCCTCCTTTTCGAGCCCGGAAGGTCTGTTCTGGGCTAAGCTGTCGGCCGCCTCTTTCCTGGCGATCGCGCCCATTCTGGTGTTCGGTTGGCTGACTCAAAGACAATTGGTGCGCGGCCTGACGTTCGGCGCCGTGAAATAGGAACCCTTCGCATGGCCACTGTCGCGCTCAACAACGTTCACAAGAGTTATGGCGACGTCCAGATCATCCAGGGGGTCGATCTCGCGATCGAGGACAAGGAGTTCGTGGTCTTCGTCGGTCCGTCGGGATGCGGCAAGTCCACGCTCTTGCGCATGATCGCGGGGCTGGAGGAGATCACCTCGGGCGATCTGTCGATCGACGGCAAGCTCGTCAACGACGTGCCGCCGGACGCGCGCGGGCTCGCCATGGTGTTCCAATCCTACGCGCTCTACCCCCACATGACGGTCGAGAAGAACATGGGCTTCGCCCTGAAACTCGCGGGCATTCCCAAGACCGAGCGCGACGCCAAGGTCATGGGGGCGGCCAAGATCCTGCAGCTGGAAAAGCTGCTCGATCGCAAGCCGGGACAATTGTCGGGCGGGCAGCGTCAGCGTGTCGCCATCGGCAGAGCCATCGTGCGGCAACCCAAAGTGTTCCTGTTCGACGAACCGCTTTCGAACCTCGACGCTTCGCTGCGCGTGCAGATGCGGATCGAGATCGCGCGCCTGCACATCGAACTCGCCACCACGATGATCTACGTGACGCACGACCAGGTCGAGGCCATGACGATGGCGGACCGCATCGTGGTGCTGCGGGCCGGCAAGATCGAACAGGTCGGGACCCCACTCGAACTTTATCATTTCCCCGCCAACGTCTTCGTGGCGGGTTTCATCGGCAGCCCCAAGATGAACCTCATCCCGGCCAAGTTGCAGAACATGGGTCCCGAGGGCGGCACCATCGTGCTGCCGGGCGGTCGTTCCGCCGTGATCCCGGTCGAGGCCAGCAATAGTGCGGCACCGGGCTCGGAGGTGACGCTCGGGCTTCGCCCCGAACATCTGTCGATCGCGGCCGACGGCCCGATGTCGGGCGAGGTTGCCGTGGTGGAGCATCTCGGTGGCGAGACGCTGGTCTATGTCGATGTGGGTAACGGCACGCTGGTCACCGTCAAGGGACCCGGCAACGCGACCGCGCGGGTCGGCAGCCAGGTCAATCTGGCGGTCACCACCACCGAAGCCAACCTGTTCGACACGAGCGGGCTCGCCATGACGCCGCGTCGCAAGCGGGATTCCGCGATCCTCGACAAGAAGGGACATTGACCATGTACCTCGACCTTTTCCGTCTTCAGGGCAAAACCGCCCTCGTGACGGGAGGCGGCGGCGCGATTGGGCTTGCGACCTGCCATGCCCTGGCCGAGGCAGGCGCCAAGGTGATCGTCGCCGATCTGCTGGGCGATGCGGCTCACGCCGCGCAGGCGGAATTGAAGGCCGCCGGCCATGAGGCCGACGCGATCGAACTCGACGTCACCAAGCCCGCTGCGGTGCGCGAGGCCGCGGATGCGCTGAACGCCAAGCATGGCGCGGTCGACATCCTGGTGGCCAATGCCGGGATCGCCCGCTCGGGCACCAAGGGCGAGGATGTCGAGGACGAGCGCTGGCTCAACGTCGTCGACGTCAACCTCAACGGCGTGTTCTGGTGCTGTCGGGATTTCGGCCGTCACATGCTCGGGCGCGGGCACGGCTCCATCGTCACGGTCGGCTCCATGTCGGGCTTCATCGTCAACAAGCCGCAGGCGCAATCCTATTACAATGCCTCCAAGGCCGCGGTGCATCATCTGACGAAATCGCTCGCGGCCGAGTGGGGCGCGCGCGGGGTCCGCATCAATTCGGTGGCGCCGACCTACATCGAGACCCCGATGACCACCTTTGGGGGCCAGGCGCCCGGCATGATGGACACCTGGCTGGAGATGACCCCGATGCACCGCATGGGCCAGCCGCGCGAGATCGCCTCGGTGATCCTTTTCCTTGCCTCGGAGGCCGCCAGCCTGTTGACCGGCTCGATCGTGGTGGCGGACGGCGGCTACACGGCCTGGTAGGGCTGTCACGCCCATGTCGCCGCCGACATGCCATTGCGGCCGCTGACGCAGGCTTCGTTGCCAAGGGCGTCGGCACCACATGCGGGAGGACTGGCCTATGGTGAAACGGGTCGCGTCAGTTCTGGCCGCGACATCGGTTGTCGTGGCGTTCGCCGGGAGCGCTCGGGCAGCGCCCCCACCTCAGGACGAACAGACCATCTGCCAGCTCGACGCCTCGCGTCTGTGTCAGGACTATGTGCCCGACGTGGATCAAATCACGGCCTGCATGATGGCCAAGCGCAAGCAGCTGAGCTCCGCCTGCCGTAACGCGCTCGACGCCGGCATGAAGAAGCGGGCCCATGGCAACTGAGGGGCCATGATGCGTTCGCGGCTTGCCCAAACGGCTCGCGTCGGGGGGAACCGATCGCTTCCCGGCCCGTTTTATGGCCAGCAATGAAAAGGGGTCATCATGCGTAAGATCATCATCATCGCGGCTTTGACGGCCATCGCCGGGCTGCCAGTGGCCGCCCAGGCTCAGGTCGTCCAGGGCACGGTGAACGGAGCCCAGAACGGGGCCGACCAAGGGAACGCGGCCGCCGGCCCGCTCGGTGGCATCGTGGGCGGCGCGATCGGGGCGGGCGTGGGCGCCGCGACGGGCGCGGTCGGGACGGCGGGCAATATCGTGGGCGGCGTCTTGGGCGTCGACGATCGGCCGCGTTTCCATGATTACGTCATGCAGCGACACACGCCCTCCTACAGGATGGATGGCGACGTCCGGGAAGGCATGATGTTGCCACATCGTGGTGTTCGCCTTTACGCGGTTCCGGGCGAATATCATGTCGATCGCCGCTATCGTTACGCGGTCGTCAACGATCATGCCGTGATCGTCGACCCGCGCTCGGGGCGGATCGTCGAAGTGATCGACTGACCGGAACCGTCTTTTGCAGAAAGGAACCCGCCCCGGTCACGAGGCGGGTTTTTTGTTGGGCTGGTGGCCGCGCCACCGACCCGCTACCTTGCCCCAAACCATTTGGAACGGAGACCGGCATGGTAACGCGAGGCTTTACCGGACGCCCGCCCGCGCAAGGTGAGCGCGCACGCCTTCCGCCAGGCCAGTATGAGACGGCCGATTTCCCGGTGCTGTCGATCGGCCCCAACCCGCGCATCGATCTTGCGCGATGGAGCTTCACGCTGTGGGACGCGGCCCGTCCTTTCAAGGTGTGGACCTGGGCCGAGTTCGAGCAACTGCCCCGCACCAAATGGCGCGGCGACATCCATTGCGTGACCAAATGGTCGAAGTTCGACACCAGCTGGGAGGGGGTCACCTTCGATGATCTCCTGAAAGCCGCGGGTATTGGCGAGGCGCCAAAACCGTTCTTGCTCGCCGTCGGCTTCGACGATTATTCGACCAACCTGCCGGTCGCCGATCTCGTGAACGGCCAGGCCATGGTGGCGACCCGCTATGCGGGCCAGCCGTTGGCGGCCGACCACGGCGGCCCGGCGCGCCTGCTCGTGCCGCACCTTTACCTCTGGAAGAGCGCCAAATGGTGCAAGGGCCTGCGCTTCACGGCGAGAGACGAGGCGGGCTTCTGGGAGCTGAACGGCTACCACATGCGCGGCGACCCGTGGAAGGAAGAGCGGTTCAGCGGTGACTGAGGCCCGGTCCTCGGAGCCACGCCCGCAACGCCTCGTCTGGCAGAATGCCACGATCGAAACCGTCCGGCTCGTCACGCCCGATGTCCGCAGCGTCGTGCTGGCCGTCGATTGGCCGGGGTTCCGGGCCGGCCAATATGTGGACGTGAGGCTGACGGCGCCCGACGGCTATCAGGCCCAGCGCTCCTATTCGATCGCCTCCTCGCCGACCGACCCGGCCCATATCGAACTCATGGTCGAGCGGCTCGAGGGCGGCGAGGTGTCGAGCTTTTTTCATGAGGTGGCGGCGATCGGCGACGTCATCGAACTGCGCGGGCCGATCGGGGGCCCGTTCACTTGGGGCCCGGACGATGGTGGACCGCTGCTGCTGGTCGGCGGCGGATCGGGCGTGGTGCCCCTGCTGTCCATGCTGCGGCTACGCGCCGAAGCCGCCCCGCAGGTTCCGGCGGTGCTCCTCTACTCGGTGCGGACCTCAGCTGACGCCATCGTGCGCGAAGAGCTGGAGAAGAGGGCCGCGACCGAACCGGGATTCAACTTCATGCTGCACCTCACCCGCGAACCCGATCCGGACACCGGGGCCATGCGTGGCCGCGTGCAAGCGACGGAGATCGCCGAGGCGTTGGCGTCCTTCGACGCCGCCGTGCCACGTTGTTTCGTGGTTGGCTCGAACGCCTTTGTGGGCGCCATGGCGGACCTTCTGGTCGATGCCGGCGTACCCCCCGCCCGGATCAGGACGGAGCGGTTCGGGGGCTAGCCCTTCCCCCTCGAGGGGACCCTTAAAGCTCCAGGGCTTGGCGCGCCGAGGCGGGCCAGGCTTTCGTGTCGAGACCATGGGTCCAGAACAGCGCCACCGCGAGACGGTCCATGCCGAAGGCCACGCAACCCGTGTGGGCGACCCCGCCGTCGGCATCCTCGATGCCCCAAGTTGTACCAAAGTGATCGCGATGGGCGTTGAAGCTCATGCAGGCCGTGGGCTGCTCGACGGAGCGCAGCGGCACTAGAAGCTCGAATTTGAGCGCCTGCTGCAACTGGCTGACGGCTTTCACCTGCCCGATCCGACCGAAGAAGGGATCGCTGGCGGTCTCGACCCGGCAGGGCAGGGCGAGCGCGCCGGCCATGTCCTGCGCGCGAACAATCCAGCGCTCGCGGAAGGCATTCACATCGTCGGGGGCGCCGATGCACACATATTCGCGCATGCGGAAGGACTGCAGCCGATCGAGATGCGCCGAAGGCTCGTGGCGAAAGCAGTCGGAAGCGACATCGAAGATGGCGCCGCCGCGCGGCAACGGGCCGCGCTTGGCCACGATCGGGTAGAGGGGATAGCAGGCCGCCGGGCTGAGCACGAGGTCGGCCGGGGCGAGCGCCGCCGTCCAGTCGCCGCCCTTCTCGTGCTGGTCTGCCGCCGCCATGATCTCGGCGTCAGTGCCGTGCAGCGCGCACACGCAGCCGAGCAGGTTCGGGAAGCTCTTGAGGTAGCCGTGTCTTTCGAGGTCGCGCCGGCTCATGACGGGAGGAAAGCGAAAAACCTCCGTGCTGTCGTCCCGCTCACGGGTTATGGCGGCGGCGAGCCGCTCCACGATGTCCTCGTAAAGGCCCGTCCGGGCATAGACCCCGTCCACCCCCATGGATTGGAACAGCGCGTCCCTGAAGACGTCGGGCGGGGTTTGCGGCGCCTCGAACGCAACCCCGGGCGTTTTGCGCACAGCCATATTCATGGTCGTCGAGTCTCCGATTGGGAATTCATCTCGCCTAAGCCGTGAGGGATGCAGGAACCGGGCTCATCAGCGCGGCCGACGCGAGGCTCGCCAGAATGCGGTCGTTGTTGATCATGAGCGGCGACGACAGCACATCGCGCAGATGTCGGCCGATCGAGGCCTCGCCGTCGTTGCGGTAGCCCGAAAGCCCGCAGGTCCGCAGCGCGCTCATCACGGTGGCGACCGCCATTTCCGAGGCATCGACCTTGAGCAGCGTAATGGCGGTCTGGAACTCCATGGATTTGAGCAGAGCCTGGTCGCCGAGCGCCCGCTCGTACCTCTGTGCCGAGGAACCGATCAGGCCGCGCAGGACATTGAGGCTCGCGCTCGCCTTGACGAAATGGGCCGCGCCCGGAGGAAGCTGGCCGCCGGCCTGGCGAGCCGCCTTGCGGGTGAAGGCCTGGGCCTTTTCCACGGCCGCGGCCGCGATTCCGGCCCACACGCCCGACCACACGAGATGGGCGACCGGGGTCATGGTTTCGCTATGGATCCTCTCATAGGGCACGGGCAGGATCTGGTCTTCGAGGCCGCGCGCCCGCATCGCGAAGCCGCCGCTGCGGGTCCCCCGCATGCCGAGCGTGTTCCACCCGCCAGATTGGGTCAGCGTGTAATCCGCCTTGAGGAACACGGCGAGCACCTGGTTGGAACTGGCGGCATCCTCCGACCGGCGGGCCGTGGTCACGATCGCGTCAGCTTCCGCCCCGTAGGACATCACGGTCGCGGCGCGATCGAGCGTGATACGGCCATCCTGGCGCTCGATCGGGGCTGTGCTCGAGCGCACGTTGCCGCCACCCTGGCCCTCGGTGGTGGACGAAGCGAACAGCATCTGGTCGGCGCATAGCCGGCGCAAGAGGGCCTGCTGCCAGGCATTGCCGCCATTGTGGTGCACCACGCACGCCACCTTGGTCTGATGCATCGCATAGATCATGGCGGTGGACGCGCAGGCGCGGCCAAGGCGGTAGCAAACGTCCACCACGGCCGAGATGTCGGCGCTCTCGCCGCCAAGCTCGCGCTGGACCAGGACGCCGAGCAGTCGTTCCGCCCGGATGGCCTCGAAGGCTTCTTTGGGGAACCGTCCAAATTGGTCGACATCGTCGGCGTGGCGTGCCGCGATCTGGGCCACAGTATCGGCCCGGACCGAAAGAGCACGCGGGCTGTCGGGTCGGCGCGGGGCCTCACCAGGCGTCGGGACCGGCGCCTCAGTGTCCAAAACATCGAGCATGGTGCCGTCTTTCACTTGGTCCGCCCCCAACCGGTTCAGCCTTGGCGCCGCCGCTTCATGGACCGATTAGCG
Source organism: uncultured Lichenihabitans sp. (assembly GCA_964245915.1). Lineage (GTDB taxonomy): Bacteria > Pseudomonadota > Alphaproteobacteria > Rhizobiales > Beijerinckiaceae > Lichenihabitans. Next base: position 88,217 of record CAXTOT010000002.1, read on the forward strand.
GTTCGGATTTTATTTAAATCCAAGGCGATCATGCTGACATCAGTTTTCCCGCAACAGTGTTATCACCAAGTATCGCGGCGGCGGAAACCTCGGTTAAATCGCGTAAATGATGAATGTTATCATTACGGGTCATCCTTGCGCGGCGACTGCAGAAGTTCACGCAAGATTCAAAGGTTTCAAGCGTTATGCCGGTCAGCAAACGGACTGGAGTCGACGATGCTGGATCGGACTACCAAAACTACGCGAGGTCGCGTCACCGCGCTGGTGGAGCATATCCTCGCCGAAACCGGAAAGGTTGATCGGATCGAGCCGGATGACCGGCTGGTGGACGCGGGCCTGACCTCGATGGACATGGTCAACCTGATGCTGGCCGTCGAGGCCGAGTTCGACATCATGATCCCCCCCGGCGAGATCACACCCGGCAACTTTCGGTCGATCGCCACCGTCGAGGCGCTGGTGGACCGGGTGCGCGCCGGCGCGGCATGAGGTGCCGACGGGCTAAAACCTGCGTGCAGCGCGCCTCCGCGATTTACGCGAGCAGCAGATAGGCTTCAGGCTCGCCACGTGCGGCGATCCTAGACCGCCACGACGACATCTCCGACATGAATCGCGACATCGGCGAGAAGGCCCTCGGCGGCCGCGAAAAACGCCTTCGAGCCGGCGCCCTCGTTGTGAAGCGCCATCGCGGCCGCATCGGCGAAGCGCTCCTGGGTGATCAGCACGGTGGGATCGTCGGTGGAGCGGATCACGACATAGCCGAGCGTTCCGGGTTCGTGAGCCTTGGCATAATGGCCGACGGCGATCAGCGCCTTCTGCACGGTCTCGACCGCGTCGGGCTTGCAGCGGATAATGGCGGTGAGGCTGACCATGGAACGAAATCCTAAAATTGCACGCCGCGCGTCAGCGCGCCATCGACGACGAGATTGGTTCCCGTGATGAAACTCGCGGCGGGACTTGCCAGGAACACCACCGCGTTTGCCATCTCCTGCGGGGTCCCCATCCGGCCCGTGGGATTCAGCCCGAGCGCCGTCTCGTAGAGTTCCGGATTGCCGTCCTTGATCCGGTTCCAGACGCCACCTTCGAAATAGGTGTTGCCGGGCGAGACGGTGTTGGCCCGGATGCCCTTGCCAGCAAGCTGGTAGGCGAGGCCCTGGGTGTAGTGGATCAGTGCGGCCTTGAAGGTGCCATAAGGGCCCGCCGCGAAATCGATCTCGCGGCCGGAAACGCTGGAAATGCTGACGATGGCGGCGGCCTTGCTCGCCTCGAGGAAGGGCATGGCGGCATCGACCAGGCGCACACAGCCCAGCATGTCGACCTCGAACGTCTTCCGCCAGCTTTCCTCATCGGCGCCAATCGATAGGGCGCTGACATTGGCGACCGCGATATCGAGCCCGCCGAGCGCTTTTGCGGCTTGCGCCACCCAGGCCTTCAGGGCCGGCCCATCCGCGATGTCGAGCGCGGTGCCAAGGGCGCGGACCCCGAGGGCGCCAAACGCCGTTTCGGCCTCGGCCACCTCGCTGGCGTTGCGGGCGCAGAAGGCGACGTCCGCGCCTTCGCGCGCGAGCGTCTCGACGATGGCGCGCCCGATCCCCTTGGTGCCGCCCGTCACGATGGCCCGCAGGCCCTTCAATCCGAGATCCATGTCGCTCTCCCCGGCTAAATTGTCGGATGCCGCTTATGCCAGTCCGTCGCGGTCTGGAACGCGTGACCGGCCCGGCACAGCAGTTTTTCGTCGAGATGACGTCCGACGAGTTGAACGCCGACCGGGCGTCCGCCGGTCGTGAATCCGGCTGGCAGCGTGATGGTCGGATTGCCCGACATGTTGAAGGGGCAGGAGAAACGAAGCAGATCGGCGATGACCGGATCGGCTTCGGCCGCGGTCAGGATGTCGTCCATGGTCGGGCCAGACAAGCCTTGCACGGGCAGCAGCAGCAGATCGATGTCCTCGAAGAGGGCTTCGACGCGGCCTTTGAAATCCAGACGACGCAGCGTGATCTTCTGCATGTCGGCCGCCGTGACGGCGGCCGCAAGATCGAGGAAACCCGCGAGGATCGGACCATAATCGGCCCGGCGAGACGGATAGGCGGCCTCATGGGCCACGGCCGCCTCGACGGCGCAGAGCGGAAACCAATCCCGCAGAACCTGAGCGGCGTTCGGGAACGTGACCTCGACGAAGATGGCGTCAAGCGCCGCGAGCACCTTTTGGGCACCCTCGACGGCCGTTGCGGCCGGGCCGTCCATGCCGAGCGCCATGAAGGCGGGCGCGATGCCGATCCGCAGCCCCGCAATACCGGCCCCGATGCCCTGGAGGTAGTCGGGCACGGGCGCCCGGAGCGTCGTGGGATCCTTGGGGTCGAGCCCCGCGATGACTCCAAGCATGGCGGCCGCGTCCCGGGCGCTGCGCGTCATCGGCCCGAGGTTGTCGAGCGTGGCGCCAAGCTCGTAGGCCCCGTAGCGGCTGACGCGGCCCCAGGTCGGCTTCAATCCGGTGATGCCGTTGGCGGCTGACGGAAAGCGGATCGAGCCGCCGGTGTCGGAACCGATCGAGCCGTAGCAGAGGCCGACCGCCGTCGCGACGCCGGAGCCGCTCGACGAGGTGCCGGGCCAGGCGGGCGGGTCCCAGGGGCTGATCGGCACCGTCATGTCCGGATGGTAGCCCGCATAGGCGCCCTCGGTCATGGCGAGCTTGCCCAGGATCACGGCCCCGGCCTCGCGCAGTCGCTTGACCACGGTGCCGTCCTCGGGCGCCATGAAGTCGCGGTGGATCGCCATGCCGGCCGCAGTGGGGGCGTCGGCGGTCCAGCACAGGTCCTTGACGGCGAGCGGCACGCCATGCAGCGGACCCCGGATGGCCCCACGCCCGATCTCGGCTTCCGCGACCCTGGCTTCTTCCAGGGCGCTCTCCGTCATGACGATCTCGTAGCTATGCAGCGCGCCGTCATGGGCCGCGATGCGGGCCAGCATGGCCTTGGTGAGCTCGACCGGCGACAGCTTTTTGGCATGGAGCTGGTCGGCAACGTCGGTCAGTTCCGAGAAGAAGAGCGCGTCATCGGCCAAGGCGATCTCCGGAATTTCATTGTGGATGTCCCTTCTCCCGCTAGCGGGAGAAGGTGTCGGCGCGAAGCGACGACGGATGAGGGGAATCCCAGCATCGTGTGTCCCCTCATCCGACCCGGCTTCGCCGGGCCACCTTCTCCCGCGCGCGGGAGAAGGGTCGAATTCGCCCCTACAGCGCTTTCCAGTCCGTGCCGGCCTCGAAGGCCGCCGCCGCCGCATAAATGCTCATCTCGTCGAAGCTTTTGCCAACCAATTGCATGCTGATCGGCAGGCCATCGCTCATGCCGCAGGGGATCGCCATGGCGGGATGACCCGTGATGTCGAAGGGGGCGGTATTGGGCAGCATCTCGAAGGCGCGTTGCAGATAGAGGCCGAGGGGCGCGTCGGCGGGCGGCAGCGGGGTCGCCTTCATGGGCAGGGTGGGCATCAGCAAGAGATCGTAGTCCGCCAGGGCCTGGTCGTAGGAGGCTTTCAGCATCCGTGTCAGGTTCTGCGCCTTGGCGTAGAAGCGGCCGCGGTACTGCGAGATGAAATACTGCCCCACCATCATGGTGATCTTCAGCGAATCCGAGAGGGCATCGGCGCGCTCGCGCCAGGCCGAATGCGCATCGAGCAGCGAGACCGTGTAGAGGCCCTTCCAATTGAACCCCATGCCGTTGCCTAGCATCATCTGGGCCTGGCCCCCTTCGCTGGCCACGGGGGTCCAGATGGCGGCCCCCATGAGGTGCAGGGGCAGCGAAATCTCGGTGACCTCGGCGCCCAGCTTGCGGAAGTGGTCGGCCGCGGCCCGTACCTTGGCGTCGACATCTTCCTCGCTCTGCGGCAGGCCGAAGCCTTCCTTGACGAGCGCGATCTTCATACCCTTCACGCCGCGGTCGAGCGCCTGCGTGTAGGGCGCCACCTTGGGCGCGTATTGGCGCGGATCGAGCCCATCCTCGCCGGCCAGCACTTCCAGCATCAAGGCGTTGTCGGCCACATTGGCGGTCATCGGGCCGGTGTGGTCGATGGTGGATTCAATCGGCATCACGCCCGTATAGGGCACGAGACCGTGGGTCGCCTTCATGCCGTAGATGCCGCAATAGGCGGCCGGAATGCGGATCGATCCGCCCTGGTCGCCGCCGATCGCCAGGTCGACCTCGCCGGCCGCCACCAAGGCGGCGCTGCCCGAGGATGAGCCGCCGGCCGAATAGCCGCGTTTCAGCGGGTTGTGGACCGGCCCGGACGCATTGGTGTGGCTGCCGCCGGAAAAGCAGAAATATTCGCAATGCGCCTTGCCCTTGATGGTGGCGCCAGCGTCAAGCAGCCGCGTCACGATGGTGGCATCGAGGTTCGGCACATAGCCTTCGAGGCTCGAGGCGCCGTTCATCATCGGGACGCCGGCGAGGCACACGTTGTCCTTGAGCGCGACCGACTTGCCCTTGAGCTTGCCCTCGGGCGCGCCCTTGACCTCGGATTTCACGTACCAGGCGTTGTATTCGTTCTCGGCCGCCGACGGGAAGTAGCCGGGAGTGCGCGGGTATTTCACCTGCGGGATGTAGTCGGGCAGCGAGTCCACGAGATCATAGGCCGCGAAACTGCCGGCCATATTCTCCATGAATTCGGCGATCCGCTCGGGCGAGAGGCTCATGCCGAGGCTCTCCACGATATCCGTCATCTGCTCGGGCGTGGGACGGGCAACCGCCATGACCATTCTCCTCGGTTGGATTGCGTTCGGTGTTGAGGCTAGGCCGCCATGCCGACGAGCTCGGACACGATGGCGGGGTCGTCGAGTTGGTCCGGCTTGAGTTCGCCGGTGATGCGGCCCTTCTGAATGACGAGCACGCGGCTCGACAGCGAGGCGACGAATTCGAGGTTCTGTTCGACGAGGATCATGGTGATGCCCGTCGTGTCGCGCAGGCGCAGCAGCGTTTCCGCGATCTCTTCGATGATGGACGGCTGGATGCCTTCGGTGGGCTCGTCGAGCAGCACCAGTTTCGGCTTGGTGCACAGGCAGCGCGCGAGGGCGAGGAGTTGCTGCTCGCCACCCGAAAGCGCGCCGCCTTGCCGATCGAGCAGACGTTTCAGCCGGGGGAAGAAGTCGAGCATTTCGTCGATGACGGCGCGGCTCTCCTTCCCGGTCGCCACGCAGCCCATCCGCAGATTGTCGATGACGCTGAGGGTCGGAAAAATCTCGCGGCCCTGCGGCACGAAGCCCATGCCGAGGCGCACGCGGTCGTAGGGTTTCAGATGCGTGACATCCTGGTTGAGGAACGCCACCCCGCCGGCCGTTGCGGGAATGAATCCCATCAGGGTCCGCATGAGCGTGGTCTTGCCCATGCCGTTATGACCCAGGATGCCCAGAAACTCGCCCCGCTTGAGCTGGAAGTCGATGCCCATCAGGACGGGCACGCGGCCGTAGGAGGCTTGCAGGGCGGAGACGTCGAGCATCAGGCGGCCTTCTTGCCGAGGTAGACGTCGCGCACGCGCTGATCGCGCATCACGGCGTCCGCCGTGTCCTCCATCAGCACCGCGCCTTGATTGAATACGGTGATCAGGTTCGAGATCATGCGGATGAACGCCATGTCGTGTTCGACGACGATGAGCGATTTGGTCTTGTTGATGGCGCGGATGATCTCGGCCGTGCGGCCGACCTCGTCGTGGTTCATGCCGGCCGCCGGTTCGTCCAAGAGGATGAGGTCGGGCTCGCCCGCCAGCACGGTGCCGATCTCGACCCATTGCCGCTGGCCATGCGCCAAGGTGCCCACGATGCGCTTGGTGCTGCCCGTGAGCGCGATGAGCTGAAGCACGGCGTCCACCACGGCCTCCGCCTTGCGGGGGGTGTTCTTGCGTCGCGCCGCGAGCCACAGGTTCTCGCGAATGTCGAGGCCGTTGAACACGCTTGGAGTCTGCGTCTTGATGCCGATGCCGCGCCGCGCGATCTCGTGCGGCGGATGGCCCGCGATGGTCTCGCTCCGGTAGACGATGGTGCCGGCGCTCGGCAAAAGCTGTCCGCTCAGCATCTTGAAGAAGGTGCTCTTGCCGGCCCCGTTCGGGCCGATCAGGCAGCGCAGCTCACCCTCGGCCAGGGTAAAATCGACGGTGTCGACCGCCACGACGCCGCCAAAGCGCATGGTCAGGCCCTTGGTCTCGAGCAGCGGCCCGCTCATGTCACGGCCTCTTCCTGCTTGGCGCTCGCGGCGGCGTGGATCGCTTGTTCGGCCGCCTCCACGATGTGCGAGGGGCCCCGTGCCGATCGGCGCGTGATCCGCCGGGCCAGCAGCTTGCCGACCAGGAGTTCCACCGTGGGCACTACCCCGGCCGGCATCAGCAGCACGAAGACGAGCAGGATGATGCCCAGCACCAGATTGGCGTCGAGCACCTGCTGGGTGCCGATGCTGGTGACGAGATATTGGATCGCGACCGCCCCGAGCACGGGGCCGATGAGGGTGCCGAGGCCGCCGATCATCACCCAGATGATGGTCTGGGCGGAGGTCGCCAGGCCGAAGATGGTGGGGCTGATGAAGGCACCCCAAAGCGTGTAGAGGCATCCGGCCAGGCCGGCGATGCCACCGCCGATCATGAAGGCGATCAGCTTGTAGAACCGCGGGTCGTAGCCGAGCAGCGAGGCCCGCGCCTCGTTCTCGCGGATCGCCACCACGACGCGTCCGAAATGGCTCGCCAACAGCAGTTTTAGGCCGACGAAGACCAGGATCAGGCAGCCGGCCGAAAGATACCAATTGTCCTCGGGTCCGAACGAATAGCCGGTGAGCGGCAGGGTGATGCCCGGGACCGAGGGGATGCCGTTGAAGCCGCCGAGCGGAGCCGCGCCGATCCGGTAGGCATCGCCCGCCGTCGAGTTGAAGACGTTGAACAGGATCAGCGTGACGGTCAGCGTGATGACCCCGACATAGACGTTGCTGATGCGGCCGTAGAACATGAAATAGCCGAGCAGGCCGGCAAACAAAGTCGGCACCAGGACGGCAAGCAGGACCGGCAGGGTGCTGTCCCCGAAATTGAAGGCCGCCACCGCGTAAGCGTAGCCGCCCAATCCGAAGAAGGCCGCCTGACCGAACGACAGGATGCCGCCAAAGCCCCAGATGAAGCCGAGGCTCAGGGCCAGGACGCCCATGCAGACGAAAACCGTCAGCTGCATGACCGTGAAGGTGTCGAGGACCTGCGGCGCGAGGCCCGCCAGCACGGCCGCGACCAGTGCCGCCGCCACCATGGCGATGGTGGAGCGGTTCGGCATGTTCACAGGCTCCCCTTGAAGAAGCGTCCGGTGATGCCTTCGGGCAGGATGCGGATCAGCACCGTGGCGGCGACGAGGAGGAATACCTCGCCATAGACGGGCGTGGTGACGTAGGAGCCCATCTGGTTGATGAAGCCGAACAGCCCCGAGGCCGACGCGGTGCCGGCCAGGATCGAGGCGCCCCCGCCCACTACCGTGATGAAGGCCTTGGCCACGAAGGCGGAGCCCATGGTGGGCGATACGCCCGACACGGGAGCCAGCAGCCCGCCCGCGAGCCCCGTCACGGCGGCCCCGATGCCGAAGGTTACCATGTAGACCCGCGTCGGGTTGACGCCGAGCGCGGAGGCCATGTTGGGGTTTTGCATGGTGGCGCGGGCGATCAGCCCGAAACGGGTGTAGCGCATGACCGCGAACACGCCGACGAAGAGCATCAGCGCCACAAAGGCGAGGAACAAGGTATACAGGTCGGAGCGATAGGCCCCGACCTGGAAGCCGCCGAGCGGGGTCGGCACGCCCTTGATGGTGTTGCCGAAGATCGTGGTCACCAGCCCGACGATGAACAGGCTGAGGCCCCAGGTGGCCAGCATGGTGTCGACCAGCCGCCCGTAGAGGAAGCGGATCAGCGTGCGCTCGACCACGATCCCGACCACACCCACGAAGAGCGGCGAGATCACCAGCATCGCGATCCAGACGTTGACCCCCCAGTTTGTGGTCAGAACCGTCGCATAGGCGCCCAGCATCAAGAATTCGCCGTGGGCGAGATTGATGATGCGCATCATGCCGAAGATGATCGCAAGTCCCAGACTGATGAGCACCAGCGAGGTGATCCCGCTCAGCACATCGAGGCCAAGAATGACGGCGAAATCCATAGGCGAAGCTCCGGCCGATCTGGACCGTGGTCAGATCTTGATCACGTATTGCTGGTTGTCGTTGGGGCTCTTGACGAGATCGCAGACCGCGGCGGTATCCGACGGCTTCTGGTTCGGGTAGCTGCCCGTCACGTTCCAGAGCTTGTCCTTGACGGTGGCGAGATAGGCGCTGCGCACCGCGTGATGGGTCGGTTTGTCGATCGTCACGGTGCCGCTCGGCCCCTCGAAGGTGAGACCGGTCTCGAGCGCCTCGATCACCTTCATGCGGTCGATCGAGCCTGCTTTCTTGACGCCCTCGGCCCAGATGTTGACGCCCTCATAGGTCGCGCAGGCCAGCTCGCTGATGTAGGGGATGTCCTTGCCGTATTTGCTATGCAGCTTGTCCACATAGGCGGTGCTGGCCGGCGTGGTCAGTTCTTGGAAATACCCGTAGCCCCCCATGATCCCCTCGCTTTCCTTGGCGTCGAGCGTCGAGGGCTCGTTGACGAGGCCGAAGGTGGTGGATGCGATCGGGATCTGGCTTTTCATGCCGGCCGCGGTCCACTGGCGGTAGAACGCGGTGTGGTTGCCGCCCACCAGCGCGGACAGGATCAGGTCCGGCTTGGCGGCCTGGATCTTACTGATGGTCGGCCCGAAATTGGTCACGTCGACCGGGAAGAATTCGGTCGCGAGAATGGTGCCGCCATTGTCCTGGCAGTATTTGGTCATCCATTTGGCGGTGATCTGGCCGTAATTATAGTCGGCCGCGATGATGTAGGCCTTCTTGCCGCTGCGCTTCATCGCGTCGGGGACGAGTTTTTCGACCGTCTGGGCCGGCGTGGTGCCGAGGCAGAATTCGTTGCGGTCGCACACGCCACCCTCGTAGAGGGTGTTGTAGAAGTAGAGCGTCTTGAAGCGGTCGAACACCGGGCGGATGGCTTCGCGCGATGCCGACGTGATGCCGCCATGCACGACCGCGACCTTGTCCTTCAGGGCAAGTTGCTGGGCATATTGCGAATAGAGCTGGATGTTGGACTGCGGGTCGTAGGAGACGATTTTCAATTGGCGCCCGAGGAGACCGCCGGCGGCATTCAGCTCGTCCACCGCGAGCTGGACGCTGAGCACCATCGGCTGACCGCTGGTGCCGAGCGGTCCCGATTGGTCGTGCAGGCTCCCTACCAGGATCGGGCTCTCGGCGCCGAGCACCGTGTAGCGTAGCACGGCCGGGGAGAGAACGAGCCCGCCCGCTGCTGCCGCCGTCGACGTCAGAAGTGTGCGCCTGGTAAAGCTCATGCTTAATCCCCCATGATCCGCGACGATCGCGTTCTTTGCGGAACTGATCATCGAATACTTGAATATTCAAGGTTCAATGTTCAGCACGAATTAGAAAGTTTTGCCTGTTTTAGTGTCGCTCTGCCGCTTTTATGGCGGGTTTTATGCTCGCGCGGATGCAGAGAACGATGTTCGACTGACGCGGGACGATCATTGTCGTTTGGTACCGGCGGCGCTTGGCCGCAGTCCCTGTAACCAGCCGCGACCGTCGTTCCGAAACGCTGCGGGATCGACCTCAGCCCAATGGGAAGTGGCAGGCAGCGAGCTGACCGCCCGACATCGGGCGCAGCTGCGGCGCCTCGGTGCGGCAGCGCTCCTGCACTTTAGGGCAGCGGGTGTGGAAGCGGCAGCCGGAGGGCGGATCGAAGGGACTCGGCACATCGCCGCGCAGGATCATCCGCTCCTGTTTGGGGGCCGTCACGTCCGAGACTGGAACGGCCGAGATCAGGGCGCCCGTATAGGGGTGGGCCGGGTTGTGGAACACCGTCTCGGTCGGCCCGGTCTCCACCACCGAGCCGAGATACATCACGGCCGTGCGCCGCGAGACCTGCCGGATCACGCTGAGGTCGTGGGCGATGAACACGTAGGTGATCCCGAGCCGGTCCTGCAGGTCCATGAACAGGTTCACGATTTGCGCCTGGACCGAGACGTCGAGCGCGGAGACGGATTCGTCGGCCACGATCAACGAGGGTTCCAGAGCCAGCGCACGTGCGATGCCGATGCGCTGGCGCTGGCCACCGGAAAACTCATGCGGGAAGCGGTCGAGGTGGTCGGGCGACAGGCCGACCAGGCCCATCAGCTCATGCAACCGATCGCGGATATCGCGCCGCGAATGGCTGGCGCCATCGGGGCGGGGATGCACCCGAAGCGGCTCGGCGATGAGTTCGCCCACGCGCCGGCGCGGATTGAGCGAGGCATAGGGGTCCTGGAATACCATCTGCATGCGCGGCCGCATGCCCTGCAAGGCCCCGGGACTCGCCTTCGTGATGTCCTGCCCCTCGAACAGCACCGAGCCGCTTGTGACGTCGTAGAGACGCAGCAGGCAGCGCCCCAGCGTGGACTTGCCACACCCGGACTCGCCGACGAGCCCAAGCGTCTCGCCGCGGGTGACGGTGAGCGAGACGTCATCGACGGCACGCAAGAGCTGGCGCCCGCCCGGACTGAACCGTCCACCCAGACGAAAAGACTTCGACAGATGCCTGGCTTCGAGAAGAGGTTGTTCGCTCATGCGGTGACGGCCGTCGGCGAAGGCGCGGCCAGAACGGGTTCGGCGAGGTAGCAGGCGATGTCTTGCACGCCGCGCCGGAACAGCGGCGGATCGATGCCGCAGGGCTCGTAGCGATGGACGCAGCGCGGCGCGAAGCGGCATCCGGGTGGGCGGTCGGCGATCGAGGGCGGGGCCCCCGGGATGGCGGTCAGCCGGTGCGGTTTGACGCCTGCCATCGGCGGGATCGAGCGCAGCAGGCCCGCCGTATAGGGATGACCGGGCTTGATGAACAGCGGCCGCTTCGGCCCCTGCTCGACGATGCGGCCCGCATACATGACCATGACGCGATCGGCCACCTCGGCCACGACGCCCATGTCGTGGGTGATCAGCACGATCGAGGAGCCGTGGTCGCGGCGCAATTGCTCGAGCAGCCGCAGGATCTGCGCCTGAACCGTGACATCGAGCGCGGTCGTGGGTTCGTCCGCGATCAGCAGGGACGGGTTGCAGGACAGCGCCATGGCGATCATGGCGCGCTGCCGCATGCCGCCCGAGAGCTGGTGCGGATAGCGGTCCACCTGGAGGGCCGGATTGGGGATGCCCATCTCGCCCAGCAGGTCGACGGCTCGCGCCCGCGCCTGCTTCCGGCTGAGTTTTTGATGGGCCCGGATCTGTTCCTCGATCTGCCAGCCGATGGTGTAGACGGGCGTCATGGCGGTCATCGGGTCCTGGAAGATCATGGCGATCTCGTCCCCCCGAACCGCCTGGAGGGCGCGGTTCGGCAAGCCGACCAGTTCGCGCCCTTTATAGCGGATCGAGCCCGAGACGATCGCGTTGGGATCGTTGATGAGGCCCATGACGGCGAGCGAGGTGAGCGACTTACCCGAACCCGATTCACCCACGATCGAGACGAGTTCGCCAAGCTCGACCTTGAACGAAACCCCGTCCACGCCCTTGACGATGCCGCGATCGGTGCGGAACGCCACCGACAGGTTGTCGACGCGCAGGATGGGTTCGGTGATGGGGAGCGGTGCGTCAACCACGGCCATACCTCACGCGTGGGTCGAGCGCCGCATAGGCGATGTCCACCACCGCATTGGCGCCGACGACGAAGAAGGCCGAATACATGACGGCCGCCATGATCATCGGCAGGTCGAGGTTCCCCAGCGCGTTATAGGTCAGAAACCCCACGCCCTGCAGGCCGAACACGATCTCGGTCAGCAGGGTGCCGCCGCCCACGAGGGCCCCGAAGTCGAGCCCGAACAGCGACACGAAGGTGATGAGCGAGGTGCGTAGCGCGTGTCGGACCAGGATGCGGCTCTCGCTGAGCCCCTTGGCCCGCGCAGTGCGGATGAAATCCTCCTGGTAGGCCTCGATCAGGCTGGCGCGCAGGACGCGGCCGTAGAGCCCGATATAGAGGATCGCCAGGGTGATCCAGGGGATCACCAGGGCCTTGAACCAGCCGAAGGGGTCCTGGGTCAGCGGCACATAGCCGAGCGCCGGCACCCAGGAAAAGGCCCAAGTGTCGTGCCAACGGCTCTGGGTCAGCAGGTTGGCGACTTCGCCGACCCAAAAGACCGGCATGGAGACGCCAACCAGGCCGAGGATCATCAGACCCTTGTCGACGAGGCTGCCGCGCGTCACCCCAGCCGCCACCCCGATCGCCACGGAGGCCACCACCCAGAGGATGGCGGCGCCGATCAGCAGCGACATGGTGATGGGCACGGCGTGCACGATGGCGGGAATCACCTTCTGGCCGCGGTTGACGAAGGAGGTCAGGTCCCCGGTGACGAAGAGACGCTTCATCAGCAGCAGATATTGCACCCAGATGGGCTGGTCGAAGCCGAAATCATGCCGCACGGCCGCGAGGATCTCGGGCGAGGCGTTGCGGCCGGCAATGCGGGCAGCCGGATCTGCCCCCGGGGTCGCGAAGAAGATCAGAAAGACCAGGATGGAGATTCCCACCATCACGAACAGCATCTCGCCGAGGCGGCGCACCAGGACGAGGGCCATCAGCCGCTCACCCTTAGTTTGGCGCGCGGATCGAGCGCGTCGCGGACCCCGTCACCCAAGACGTTGAGGGCCAGCACCGTGAGCACGATGGCAATCCCGGGCGCCACCGCGACGAGTGGCCGCGTGTAAAGCAGGCCCTGACCGTCTTCGATGATGGTGCCCCAGGAGGCGGCGGGGGATTGCACGCCGATCGACAGAAACGAGAGCGAACTTTCGATGATCATGTTGAGCGCCATCGTGAGCGGCGCGAAGACGATCAAGGTCGACAGGACATTGGGGAAGATGTCGACCACCAGGATGCGCCGGCGCGGCACGCCAAGCCCGATCGCGGCCAGCACGAATTCGCTCTGTTTCAGCTGAAGCACCTGGCCACGGATCGGGCGCGCCACGTAGGGCACGTAAACGATCCCGATGATGATGATGGGCAGAAGCAAGCTGTCGGAGGAGATGGTGAAGGGTCCGATGACGAGCCCGTGGCTGATGGTGACGATCGACAGCGAGATGGCGAGCAGGAAGATAGGAAAGGCCCAAAGCACGTCGAGCAGGCGCGACAACACCGTGTCGATCCAGCCGCCGAAAAAGCCCGACACGATGCCCAGGACGGCCGCGATAACCAGGGTCATCACCGTGGCGCTGCTTGCGATCACAAGCGAATTCTGGCCCCCGTAGAGCAATCGAGCCATGACGTCTCGGCCCTGGGTGTCGGCGCCCAGGAAATATTGTCCGCTCCAGGTCGGCCCGATCGGGGTGGTGCCGAGGCCGAGGCCTTCGGTTTCGGCCTGCATGATCGGCACGTCTTCGCCGTTCAGCGTGATGGAACCGCTGAGGTTGGAGGCAAAAGGATCGGTCTTGGACAGCATCGCGGCATAAAAGGGAGCCGCCGTGCTGATGAGAACGATGAGGACCAGGACCGCCAATGCCGTCATGGCGGCGCGATCCTGCCCCAGCTTGCGAAAGGCCGTGGCCCAAGGCCCGCGGCTTACTGCGGGCCTTGGCTGCGCTCCGGCGGCAGTCGCCGGAACGACGTCGGTCATGAGGGTCAAGCGTCGGGCCTTACTGAACCCAGGCGGCTGAGAACAGCATGTGGAATTGGTCCGTATAGACGAAATTGCCGACCCGCTTGGACACGAAATCCACGCGCTTGGGCTGGAACAGCGCCGCGGCCGGAGCCGCATCGGTGATCTCCTTGTCGATCTTCGCCCACATCTTGTTGGCCGCGGCATCGTCGGTCACGGCCGTCAGCATGGCTTTCTTCATCTCGGCGTCCACCGCCTTGTCGCACCAGCCCGACATGTTGATCGAGGAATCCGAACCGGGGTGGAAGGAATCGCAGCCAAACAACACGTTGAGGAAGTCCGACGGGGCGGGGTAGTCCTGGTACCAGTCGCTCACGCCGATCTGCACGTTGTTGTTGGTGTTCTGCAGATAGGTGAACTGGATATTGTGCGACACGACTTTTAGGCTGGCATCATAGCCGATGTCACGCAGCACACCCTGCACATAGGTGGCGATCGCTTTGGGGACCGCCTTGTCGTCACCGATCAGCGTCACCTTCTGGCCCTTGGTGCCGGATTCCTCGACCAATCGCTTGGCCTTGGCGAGGTCGGGCGCACTCCATTTGGTGCCGGGGTTCAGCGTATAAGGGCAGTAATCCTCATGGCCCGCCATGCCGACCGGCAGCTGCTGGCAGAGCGGGGCCGCGAGGTTCGGGCCGCCGAACAGCCCGACGAGAGCCTTGCGATCGACCGCATAGGCCACCGCTTGGCGGGCCTTGGCGTTGTTGAACGGCACCAGATTGGTGTTCATCGGCACGTAGTAATAGGCAAGGAGCGTGTGAATCTTGACTTGCTTGGCGAATTTGCTGCCGAGCTCGCCCAGGCGATCGCTTGGTGGGTCGTCGAAGGTCCAGTCGGCCTGGCCGTTCTCGACCGCGGTCAGGCCAGCCTGATCGTCGAGCCCGAAATTATAGTCGATTTCGTCCACATAGCCCTCGGGCTGGGCGTCGACGCTGAACTCCTTGAAGTGAGGGTTGCGCACCAGCTTCATGCCATGATCGGGATCATAGCTCGAAATCATGTACGGGCCGGTTGCGACCGGCGGCGTGGTGCCGAGGTCCTTGGCGACCGTATCGGCCGGCAGGATGGTGGCGTGCGGAACCGCCAGTTTGTAGAAGAATTCGGCATCCGGCTGCGTCAGATGGAACGTGATGGTGCCGGCCTTGTCGTCCGCCACCACGCCGTCCTTCAGCGTGCAGGTCGCGGCCTCCTTGAGGCAGGCATCCGCCCCCACGATGCCGTTGTAGAAGGAACCCGCGGTCGGGCTGGAGACCTTGAAGATGCGCTGGAACGAGGCCACCACATCGGCGGGCGTGATGTCCTTGCCGTTGGAGAATTTGAGGCCGGAGCGCAGCTTGAACGTATAGGTCTTGCCGCCGTCCTCCGGCTTGGGCAGCGCCTCGGCGAGGTCGGGTACCACGGTATTGCTTTCCTTGCCCTCGACTTTCTTGAAGCCGAGCAGCCCGTCGTTGGTGATGTAGAAGATCGACCAGAACTCCACCTCGTAGTTGATCTGCGGGTCGATGGTCCCGGCCGAGCCATGGGCGTTGAGCTTCAACGTGCCGCCGCGATGCAGCTTCATGAGGTCGGCGCGGGTCTCGGCGGCGGTTGCGGCCGACGCCAAAGCGCCGACCGACAGGAGGGTCGCGGTCAGCAGGGTTTTCAGATGCATGGATGGATCCTTGGTTGCTGGATTGGTTTGTTCCGTGCGCCGGCAGGCTAGTCGTGGAGGGCCAAAAAGCTGCTCACGACATCCATACAATGCGCGCGTTCCTCGACATGGGGCATGTGCGAAGACTGTTCGAAGATCGTCCACCGCACGTCGGGGATCTTGTCCGCGAAGGGTTGCACCGTGGCGGGCGTCGCCTCGTCATGGCGTCCGGAGATCAGCAGCGTGGGCGCCACGATGCGGTCGAGCCGGTCGGCCACGCTCCAGTCCCGCAGGGTCCCGATCACGTGGAACTCGTTGGGGCCGTTCATGGCGCTGTAGACCGTGGGGTCGGACGCCAGGGCATCGAAGGTGCGAACCACTTCGGCCGGCCAGGGGTCGAGACGACAGACGTGCCGCACGTAAAAAGCCTGCGTGGCCGCGACGTAGTCGGGGTGATCGGTGGTGCCGTCTGCCTCATGCCGTAGCAGGGTTGCCTGCATATCGGGCGGCAGTTCGGCGCGCAGCCGGTTGGCCTCGCTGACCCAAAGCGCCATGGAGGCGGGTGAATTGGCGATCACGAGGGCTTTCAGGCCGGCCGGTCGGCGGACCGAATGCTCGGCTCCGAGCATGCCGCCCCACGATTGGCCGAGCAGGTGATATCGATTACCGATGCCGAGGTGGGCGAGAAGGTTGTCGAGTTCGGCGAGGAAGAGGTCGACGGTCCAGAAGTCTGCCCCGCGCTCCGGAAGATGCGTCGACCGACCGTTACCGATCTGGTCGTAGTGGATGACGGCGCGCCCATTCGAGGCGAGATCCTTGAAGCTGTCGACATAATCGTGGGTGCAACCGGGGCCGCCGTGCACCACGACCAGCGGGGCTTTGCCGGACGCCAGGTCCCCGGTCACGCGATACCACGTCGAGAAGGTCTGGAAGCGGGCTTCCCCTTCGATGATCTGCATTGCCGCTCCAAACTTCCTGGCAGTGTTTGCAAAAGGCATGCCTCAGAACATGGGAGGCGCCGTCCTGTGACACTGCTGCATGCAGGGGTTACAGGACCGCATAATCCGTTTGCTATCGCAAGACCCTGGAGGCTGCTCGCTTGGGCGCCGCGATGATGCCGCCGTTCAGCCCGTCGTCAAACCAGCTGACGGGGTCGCGATCTCTATGATCGAAGGCTGGGCGCAGGGTGCGCTTGTCGGGCGACCGCCATAGGTCAGGCGGCGTCGAAGAAGGCGCGCGCCGCCATGAGGTCGAGATGGCCGCCGCCGCCGTTCTTGAACACGGTTACGTCATCGGGACCCAGGCGCCCGGCGAGGCGCCCCGAACAGAGGTCGAACAGGTCGCCGAGGATCGCGTCGCGCCCGATCACTCCCGCAGCCAGCGGCTTCGCATAGTCGCCGCAGGTTTCGATCCCGAAACGCCGCGAGTCCGCAAAGAGGCGGCCGCGCCGCACCACAGCGTCGTCGCTTTCCCGCATGGTGGGTGTGTATCCGCCCACGAGGTCGACATGCGCGCCGGGCTGCAGCCAGCAGCCCTGCAGGACGGGGGTCGTGGCGGCCGTGAGACAACTGACGATCGCGGCCTGCCGCACGGCCGTTTCGGCCTGGGTCGCGACCTCCACCGACACGTCGGGAATGTCGAGGCGCGCCTCGAGGGCTTCGGCCGCCGCCGCCGTCCGGTTCCAGATCAAGATGCGCCGCAATGAGGGTCGCACCGCGAGCAGGAAGCGGATGTGGGTCTCGGCCTGCCCGCCGGCGCCCAGAACGGCCAGTGTGTCCGCATCGGGGCTCGCCAGGATATCGGCCCCGAGCGCCGAGTCGGCGGCCGTCTTCATCCGCGTGAAGCTCTCGCCATGGATGACCGCGAGAGGGGTGCCGGTGGCCCCATCGAACAGGGTGACGGTGGACTGGATATTGGGCCGCCCCGTCGCCGCATTGCCGGGAAACACCGTCGCGGTCTTGATCGCAAGGCCGCGTTCCGGGTGCCAACCGGCCCAGGTCAGGGCCGCATCGTGCCCCTGGGTCACGAGTAGGCGTTCCACCGTGCCGATGTCGCCCGCGCGATGGCCCTCGCGCAGCGCTTCGACCAAGGTCAAGGGCGCCATGCCGGCCGTGTCGGCGTCGATCAGCTTCACGAGATCAGGCGTCCTTCATCAGGCGAATGGCATCGTAGACGGCGGCGTGGATGTTGCGGCCCGCCACGGCGTCGCCGATCCGGAACAGGCGGTAGCGCCCTTCCGGGTGCCGAACCACAGCCTGGGGCCGGCCCTCCAGCAAGGCCGCATAATCGACCTCGCCGAGGTTCGAGGAGTCGGGTTTTAGGGCGAAATAGAGGTCGTCCACCGGCGACGTGCCGTGCTCGACGACGATCTGATCCGCCTCCTTCTCGACATGGCGCTTGCCGTATTCGTCATAAAAGGTGCCGACGATGCGGTTGCCGCGGCGGGCGAGGCGTTCGAGGCGCAGGTTGAGCGTGACCGCGGCCTTGGCGCGGCTGAGCGCCGCGAAATAGGCGGGATAGCTGGTGCCGCCGACGTCCGGCGCGAGGCTGCGCTCGGGGGTGACAACCTCGATCGCCGACCCGAACTCGACCAAAAATTCCGCGGCCGTCATGCCGGGATGGGCGCCGTTGTCGTCGTAGAGGATCACGGAAGCGGCCGGCCGCACCGCGCCCGCGAGGATGTCCCAACTCGTCGTGGCGAGGTCGGCCCCGGCGTCGAGAAAGTCGGTGTTCGGGATACCGCCCGTCGCCACCACCACGATGTCGGGGTCGAGCGCGAGCACGTCGGCCGCCTCGGCATAAGTATTGTAGCGGATCTCGACACCGTGCTTTTCGCATTGCGAGAGCCGCCAATCGACGATGCCCATCACCTCGCGCCGGCGCCGCAGCGCCGCGATCAGGCGGATCTGGCCCCCGGCTTCGGATGCGGCCTCCAAAACCGTCACGGCATGACCGCGCTCGCCCGCGACCCGCGCGGCTTCGAGTCCGGCCGGACCCGCGCCCACCACCACGATCTTGCGCCGCGGACCCATGCTCGGCGCCGCGACGTGAGGCACGAAACCCTCGCGGCCGGTGGCGGCATTGTGGATGCAGACCGCCTCGCCCGCGTAGATGCTGTCGATGCAATAGGCCATGCCGACGCAGGGGCGAATTTCGCTTTCGCGACCCTCGCCGATCTTGCGGACGATATGGGGATCGGCGAGATGGGCGCGGGTCATGCCCACCATGTCGAGCTTGCCGCTCTCGATGGCATGGCGCGCCGTGGCGACGTCCTGGATGCGAGCGGCGTGGAACGTCGGAAGGCCCACGGCCGCCCTGACATCCCCGGCGAAATCGAGTTGCGGCGCCGAGCGCGTGCCCATGCCGGGGATCACGTGGCTTAACGCCTCCTCGGTGTCGATGTGGCCGCGGATCACGTTGATGAAGTCGATGAGGGCCGCGGCCGCCAAATCCCGGGCGACCGCGAACCCGTCCGGGCGCGTCAACCCGCGATCCCAATCCTCGTCGCACACCATCCGGGCCCCGACCAGAAAATCCGGCCCGACGCGTTGGCGGATCGCCTCGAACACGAGGCGGCCGAAGCGCATGCGGTTGGCCAGCACCCCGCCATACTCGTCGGTGCGCTTGTTGGTGGCGGGCGACCAGAACTGGTCGATCAAGTGGCCGTAGCATTCGAGCTCCAGCCCATCGAGCCCGGCGTCCTTCACGCGCTCGGCGGCATCCGCATAGGCGGTGACCACCCGGGCAATGTCCCAATCCTCCATGATCTTTGGCGAGGCACGATGGGAAGGCTCACGCACGTTGGAGGGCGCCAGCACGGGCAGCCAGTCGGCCTTGGCCCAACTGGTCCGGCGACCGAGGTGGGTGACCTGGATCATCACGGCGGCGCCATGGGTGTGCACGTCGTCGGCAAGCTCGCGCAGCCAGGGCACGCACTCGTCCTTGTAAAGCAGGATGTTGCCGAAGGCCTGCGGGCTGTCGGGTGCCACCACGGCGGAGCCGCCGATCATGGTCAGCGCGATCCCGCCGCGGGCCTTCTCGGCGTGGTAGCGGCGATAGCGGGCCTTGGGCAGACCATCCTCGGTATAGGCCGGCTCGTGGGCGGTGGATAGAATCCGATTGCGCAGCGTGAGATGTTTGAGCTGGAACGGCTGGAGCAGGGGGTCGCTGGTCATCGCCACAGTCTGGCACGGCGGCGCCCGGATGGCAGCCCTCGCGTGAGCCAAAAACGCGGTTGTCGCGTCTGGCCAAAGAAGCGTCGGCGCCATCGCAGACGATCCGCACCCGCCACGGGAGCGTTGCGGCGAGCGCCATCGGGGGAGCCATGAGCGTCGCTGAAACCAACGATGTTTGCTGACGGACGCGCGAACCTCTCGGTTCGTGCCCGAGGCGTCGCGGTTGGCGCCCCGCCGCGGCATGCGACGATGCTGTCGCGGGGCCCACGGTGACGACAGCTTCGCATGCCGGCTATCCGAAGGTCGCCGAGGCGGTGGTGATGCGGGGCCGGCGGCTGCGCAGCCGGGTCTATCTGCCGGCCCACCAGCCGGGACTCGCCGAAGGCGGCCTGCCGGGCGAGCGCTACATCGCCTATCACCGGCGCCGCGCCCGTGCCGGGCTGGGCATGCAGATCACTGGCGCGACACCCGTGATCTGGTCCGAGGTCTGGGCGGATGGGCTGACCCTGGTCAATGTCGACGACAGGATCGTGCCCGGCTACCGGCGGCTTGCCGCCGCGGTCCACGAGGAGGGCGGCCTGATGCTGGCGCAGCTCGCCCACGTCGGCGCGATGGAGACGGCCGGCGACGCGATCCTCAGCGCGTCGGGCATCAGGAGCGAGCTGACCCAGCGGACCGCCCGTGCGGCGTCCGAGGAGGACCTCGAAATGGTGCTCGCGGCCTACGTGGCCGCGGCGCGGCGCTGCCGCGCGGGTGACCTCGACGGCATCGAGATCACGATGGCGCATGGCATGCTGCTCGCGAGTTTCCTGTCGCCGCTCATGAATCAGCGCACCGACCGCTATGGCGGCGACCTCGACGGCCGCACCCTGTTCCCGCGACAGGTGCTGGCGGCGGTGCGTGACGCCATGGGGCCGGACACCATCATCGGGGTCCGCCTGCCGGGCGACGAACTGGTCGACGGCGGACTGCGATCCGCCGATGCGGCAGAGCTCGCGGCACGGCTCGTCCGCACCGGCGAGGTCGATTACGTCAGCGTGACGGCCGGCAATAATGCCTTCAAGCTCGCCCGGGTCGACCACTGGCCCCCGACGCCCGCGCGGTTCGGCGCCTTCCGCCACTTGTCGCGGGCCGTGAAGGATGCGGTCGACGTGCCGGTCGCGACCGTGGGGCGGGTTACCACGCTGGCGCTGGCCGAGGAGATCCTCGCTTCCGGCGATGCCGACCTCGTCGGCATGGTGCGGGCCCATATCGCCGACCCGGAGCTTCTGCCAAAGTCGCGCGCCGGATCGTCCGCCACCGTGCGGCCCTGCGTCGGCGCCAACGTCTGCATCAACGCGCTGCTGGCCCACAAACCACTGACCTGCCTCGCCAATCCTGACGTGGGCCGGCCCGGGTGGCTGGAGCCGAAGGGCTGGGGCGCGGGTCGCCGCGCCACCGTGGTGGGGGCGGGGCCTGCCGGGCTCGAAGCCGCGCGCCGGCTCGCGCTCGGCGGCTGGACCACGACGCTCGTCGAGCGGGATGCCGTGATCGGCGGCCAGATGGCGCGCTGGTCGGCGACGCCGTCCCGCGCCGAATTCGGGCGACTGATCGACTGGTGGGGCGAGGCCTGCGATCGGCACGGCGTCACGCTGCGGCTCGGCGCCGCCGCTACGGCGGCCGATCTTGCGGCAGCCACCCCGGACCTGGTCGTGATCGCGACCGGCTCGGCGCCGGTCCTGCGACCCGTTCCGGCGTCAGGCGACGCGCCGGCGGAGCGTGGCCCCTACGACCCCGTCGCGCCCGGCGGGCACGTGCTGGTTCGCGACGAGATGGGCGGGCTCGCAGCGCTGCTCACCGCCGAGCGCCTGTCGCTGACGGCCCGCGCCGTCACGCTGGTCACGGCCATGCTGCACCCCGGCGAGGGTGACGGCCTCACCACGGTCTATCCGCTGATCCGCGACTGCGCGGCCCGGGGCATCGCGATCCTCGATCGCGCGAAGGTGGTGGCCCTCGAGGGCCGCACCGCGATCCTGCGCGGGACTTTCGGCGAAGCCCGCCCCATCATCGAGGAGGTCGATGCGGTCGTCTCGGTCCTCGACGTTCTGGCCTGCGACGACCTCGTCCGGCCGCTCACGGCACAAGGCCTGCAAGTGCTGACGGTCGGCGACGCGCGGCTGCCGCGCGACGTCACCAGCGCGGTCGCCGATGCGGCCCGGCTGATCGACGCGCTTGCCGGAGGACTCGGAACACCCTTCCCGTCCGTGGGTCGGCCGAACCGCGATGAGGGGATGATGAGGGGATCATGAGCGTCAGCGCCGTCCGCGACCCGCGAAGCCCCGGTCCAGAAGGCGCTTCCACGCCGCTGCTCAGGCTGGATGCCATCCACAAAAGGTTCGGCGCCCACGAGGTGCTGTGCGGCGTCGACCTCAAGATGCAGGCCGGGGAGGTGGTCGCGATCATCGGGCCGAGCGGTTCGGGCAAAAGCACGCTGCTGCGCTGCATCAACCAGCTGGAACCGCCCACCACGGGTCGCGTGACGCTGGCCGGTGTTACGATCGAAGCCGGTAAGCCGCCGAGCCGCAAGGATCTCGTCCAGCTGCGCCGTGCCGTCGGCATGGTGTTCCAGTCGTTCAACCTGTTTCCGCACCTCACAGTGTTGCGCAACATCTGCCTCGCGCAGGAGCGCACCATGGGGCGCAGCCAGCAGGAGGCCGAAGCGGTCGCCATGCAGCTCCTGAAACGGGTCGGACTCGCCGACAAGGCCGGCCAATATCCGGCCCGATGCTCGGGCGGCCAGCAACAGCGCATCGCGATCGCGCGCGCGCTCGCGCTCGAACCGCAGCTGATGCTGTTCGACGAGCCGACCTCGGCGCTCGATCCCGAACTCGGGCTCGAGGTGCTCGCGGTGATGCGCGAACTCGCCGAGGGTGGGATGACCATGATCGTGGTGACCCACGAGATGCATTTTGCTGAGAGCGTCTCCAACCACGTGCTCATCATGGCCGACGGCAAGGTCGTGGAAGAGGGTCCGAGCGCCAGCGTGATGCGCAACCCGCAGAGCGAGCGGGCCCGGCGCTTCCTCAACGCGGTCAAGGACCGATGATCCTCGACAATCTCCGTGCCCTTCTGGTCGGCATCCCGTTCACCCTCGCGCTGACCGCCTTGTCTTTTGTCGTCGGGGCGCTGCTCGGGCTCGTGCTCTGCGCGATGCGCCTGTCCAAGTTTGTCCTGCTTCGGATGCTGGCCTCGACGCTTATCCTCGTTCTGCGCGCCATCCCGCCGATCGTCTGGCTGTTCTTCATCTTCTTCGGCATCGGGTCCGGTTACCTGCAACTCGACCCGTTCTCATCGGCCGCGATCGGCCTCGGCCTCATCACGGCGGCCAACATGGCGGAGATCTACCGCGGTGCGCTTTCGGCCATTCACGCCGGACAATGGGAGGCCGCAACCGTGCTGAACCTGTCGGGCCGCCACCTGTTCGTCGACGTCATCGGGCCGCAACTGCTGCGCGTCGCCCTCCCGTCGGCCGCCACCTATCTCATCGGATTGCTCAAGGATTCGGCAGTGGCGTCGGCGATCGGGGTCCACGAGATCGCGTTCCAAGCCTATCACCTGTCCCAGGAAACCTTTCGCGGTCTCGACATCTATGCCGCGGCCGGGCTCCTCTACATCGTCATCAGCTTGCCGATCGCCTGGCTGGCACGCTGGACCGACATTCGTCTCCGCGCCACGGTGGCGCTATGAGCGACATCCTCGATTTCTGGGGCGAATGGTTCCCGACCCTGTTCGACGGCTTTCTGCTCAGCCTGCAAGTGACGGGAGCCTGCCTCGTCATCGGCATCCCGCTCGGGCTCGTCCTCGCGCTTCTGGTGCAGTCCAAATCTGCCGCGACGCGCTGGAGCGCTATCGTGGTCGTCGAGATCGGGCGCGGCACGCCGGTGCTCATTCTCATGCAACTCGCCTATTTCGGATTGCCGACCGCAGGGCTGACGCTGTCCTCCTTCGTGTCGGCGGTCGGCGCCATGGCCTGGTGCACCGGCGCCTATACGAGCGAGATCATCCGCGCCGGGCTCGAGGCCGTGCCCTTTGGACAACGCGAGGCCGCCGAGGTCATCGGGCTCTCGCGCGCCGACGCGCTGCGCTTTGTGATCCTGCCGCAGGGCCTGCGCGTCGCCATTCCGGCCCTGCTCGGCTTCTCGATCATCATGCTGCAGGCGAGTTCGCTCTGTTTCACCATCGCGCTGCCCGAGGTCGTGAGCCAGGCCTACATCGTCGGCTCCAATACCTTCCGCTACATGCCGATCTTCTTGCTCGCCGGCCTCATGTTCGGCGCGGTCTGCATTCCGGCGACGATCTGCGTGTCCCTGCTCGAACGGCGCCTGGGCAGGCACGCGGTATGAGGCCTCTCGCATTCACCACCGCAATGAAGGGACCACCAATGACCATGCATACCCGCCTCACCGCCTTCGCCGGCGTCGCTCTGGCCGCCCTTTTGGGCTGCGGCGGCGCTTCGGCGCAGGATTGCAAACCGGCCCACAAGATCGACAGCACGGTCGCGCCCGGCAAGCTCACCGTCGCGATCTACGAATATCCGCCCTTCTCGGTCACCAGCCCCGAACTCGGCGGCGTCGACGGCGAGATCGCCAAAGGGATCGCCAAGGCCGAATGCCTGACCGTCGTACCGGTCGTGGTCGACCCGGCGGCCACCATCCAATACGTCATCAGCGGCAAAGCCGACATCGCGGGCGGCGACTGGTATCGCACGGCAAAACGGGCGGAAGTCTTGGGACTTTCCTACCCGACCTATCTCGACCAGATGGGTGTCTATTCGAAGGAGGGCGTCTCGACGGTTGCCGCCATGATGGGCAAGCAGGTCGGCACCGTGTCGGGCTTCTTGTGGGTGGCGGAACTGCAGAAGCTGCTCGGGACCAACCTTCATCTCTATCCCAATCCCGTCGCGCTCGCGCAGGACCTCCAGGCCGGCCGCGTGCAGATCGGCGTCGACAGCTATGGCACTGGCGCCTATGCGCAGAAGAAGGGCGGCTATCCTGGGATCGTGATCAAGGTGGCCGAGCCGGACGATCGTGTGCAGGCGTCGATCCAGGCCGCCCAGTCCAACCTGCTCTATACCAAGGGCAATGCTTCGCTCGGCGCCGCCATGGATGCCGACATCGAGGCGATGCACAAGAATGGCGCGATCGCGGGCTTCCTCAAATCCTTCGGCCTCGATCCGTCGGGCGCCGACACGGGCGAGCCGCGCGTCGTCAAGTAAGCGAGGTCGCCAGCGCGGCTAACGGCGCGGCGCCGGTCTCGAACCATGACGCCTCGACGAGCCCGATCAGGCTTACGCCGATCGGGCTTCGTCGTGCCGCAAGTGCCCGCCGGTCGCCCGCGCTCCCTTTTACTGGCAGGCCGCGGTGTATTTGCCCAAAACCAGGCGAACCGCCGCCAGTTGCAGTTCCCTCGACTGAGCCCGCAAGTGGCCGGCCGCGACGTCGGGATAGAGCCGAGGCAGATATTGGCTGACGAGGGTTTCGGGGATCGTGCGCCCGGCTAGCCGCGCTTCGAGCAGGTCCACGGCGGCCCGGGCCTCCGGATGCGGCCAATAGTACCGAATGCGGTCGCTGTAGCTGAAATGCCGCTGAACCCGAAGATCTTCCTCGCTGCCTCCCCGATAGTATTTTTCCCAGTGGCCGGGCTCCGCTTCCATCAGGCGTTCCATGGCGGCCCGCAGGCCGTGCTCGGGCGGGGCTGGCGCCAGCACTTCAGCGATCGCGTCGAGCCCATAAAGCGCCTCGCGCAGCGCGAAGGTCAGCCAGGGGCCCACCTTGAGAATGGCGAAGCCATCCTCCACGAGACCGGACAGGGCGTCGACTGATTGGTAGTCGGTCGAATGCGCCTCGAAAACGAATTGAGGCATGTGGGACAGTGCCGCGCTGAGAGGGCGGGCGGCCTCACGTCGATAGGCGATGACATTGGCGTTGCCGAATTCGACGCCGGGTTGGACCACGACCCCGATGGCGCGCTCGAAGGCCGCGGTCGCGCCGGCCCGGTCGAAGGCCTTGCGGTGTACCTCCACGGTGTTGAGTGCGGCTTCCGGGCTGGTCACTTCGATGTCGTTCAATTCATGCCAGGCACCACCCGGGACAGGGACTTCCGTCCCGATAACGTAACAGGGGAGATGACCCGTGTTCGAGACGGCCTGTTCGGCGGTCTTGGCGAGGCTCGCGGCGCGTTCCGCGGTGATGTCATCCGCAAGGGCTGCGGGCTCGCCCTGGCATCCCATGCTGGTGTCGAGATGGAGCTTGGTGAAGCCGGCGCGCACGAAGGCGTCGATCATCGCCTTCGCCTTGTCCATCGCGGCCTCTGATTCGAGATGATTCCAAGGGTTTGGTCCCAGATGGTCGCCACCCAGGATCAGCCTTTCCGAAGTAAACCCGACGCGCTTGGCGATCGCTTCGACGAAGATCCTGAATGCCGCGGGCGTCATCCCAGTATAGCCACCATCCTGGTTCACCTGATTGCAGGTCGCCTCGATCAGCACGACCGACCCCCGGTTGCGGCCATCCAGCAGAGCCGCCTCGATGGCGACCGGGTGAGCCGTGCAGATCGAAAGAATGCCGGCCTTGCGACCGGCGTGGAAGGCGCGGGGAAGGTCGGCGATGGGGGTCAGGGACATGGCTGCACCTCCGCGTGGCTCAAGGTTTGAGCTCCAACTGGGCAAAAATAGATCAGAATGTTTCAACTATCTGATTGATTCTGATCTTTTGACGTTTTAGCTTTTGCGTCAACCTCTTTGGGTGCCCATGCATACCGATCGGCTCGACGCGATCCGCCATCATCTATACGCCCACGGCGCCAGTTCGATTCAGGCGCTGGCGGACGCGATCGGCGCATCGCTCGCAACGGTGCGGCGCGACCTCCTGGTTCTCGAACAACAGGGCGTCATCAGCCGGACGCATGGGGGGGCCCGGATCGCCCATGCCGCAGACGCCGAGGTCGGCTTCGAAATCCGCGAGAAGCAGAATCTTGCGGCCAAGCGCGCCATCGCCCAGGCGGCTTACGATTTGCTGGAACCGCACAGTTCCGTTTTCCTCGATGCGGGCACGACCGTGCTGCAACTGGTCCGCCGTTTGCGGATGAGCCCGATCCCGCTGACCATCTTCACCAACGGATTGGTGGTGGCCCAGGAACTCATGAGGGTCCCCAAGCTCAAGATCACCCTGATCGGGGGGCAATTGCGCGTCGAAAACGCGTCCCTGGTCGGCCCTGCCGCAGAGGCGGCTCTGGAGGGGCTATGGTTCGACCACCTCTTCCTTGGCGCGAGTGCGATCGGTGAGGACGACTGCATCTATAGCATCGACCCCGCGGAAGCGAGCCTGAACGCCCTGATGCAGAAGCGCTCCGCAAGCACGGTTGTCCTCGCTGACGCATCGAAATTCCGTCGCCGGGCCACCTATCTCGTGTCGCGTCTCGAGCCGCCGGTTCAAGTGCTCACGGATGATAGCCTTCCAGCCGACCGGTGCGCGCAGCTTCGGAAGTCCGGCGTGGAGCTCACGACCGTGCAGCCCTTTGCGCAACTCGGGCCGCGGCTTGCCTCGGACGGGGGTCTCTGACCCCATGGAAAGCAGCGCCGATCTGATCCTGGGGCTCGATGGCGGAGGGACCAAAACCCTCGTGACCGTGGCGGCTCGCGACGGATCGGTCCTGCTGGCAAGGCGCTCCGCAACCGTCGACCCCTTCTCCGAGCCCGCGTGGCCGGATGCCCTTGCCGTTAGTCTCGCGTCCGCCCAGCCGGTTCTGGGCCGCCTCGCCGGGGCGGTCCTGGGCCTGCCCTGTTTCGGAGAGGTCGCCGATCTGTCGCGCCGGCAACAGGATGTGGTTCGCGGGCTTCTGCCGGTGCCGCACGAAGTCGTGAACGACGTGCACGCTGCCTTCACGGGGGCTCTTGCGGGCCGTCCGGGCATTCTGCTCCTGGCCGGAACGGGTTCCATGGCCTGGGCCGGTGACGACCAGCGCGAGATCCGGGTCGGCGGGTGGGGGGATGTCGTCGGCGACGAGGGCAGCGCCAACTGGATCGGCCGCGAGGCATTGTCCCAGGTGAGCCAGGCGGTTGATGGACGCAGCCCGAATCGCGACTTCGCTGAAGATTTCCTCGCTCGGCTCGATGTGAAGGCCGAGGCCCTGGTGGCGTGGTGCTATGGGCAGCGGGCACGGCGGCGCGCCGCGATCGCGGGCCTGGCCCTTATCGTCGACGCCATGGCAGAGGCAGGCGACGCGCAGGCCCGAACGCTCCTGATGCGGGCCGGCGATCATCTGGCGGATCACGCCCGGGCCTGCCGGACCCTTCTCGGCCTGCCCCAGACTTGCGCCTGGAGCCATGCCGGCAGCGTGTTCCAAAGCAGGACCGTGATGATGCGCGTCATCGACCGGCTCGGCATGCCGCCGGAACCACCGCGGCTTCCCCCCATCGGCGGCGCGCTGCTCAGAGCCGCCCGGTTGAGCGGTTGGGCCGCCGACACGGCCTGGATCGATCGCCTGGCCCTCGCCCTCTCCACCCCGACATGCGGCTCAAACGCGAACAACGACGGAGGATTTCCATGAAAAGACGATCTTTATTGCTGGGAACGGTGGCGTCCCTTCTCCTTGTCCTGGCGGCTCCGGCCATGGCCCAGGCCGACAAACCCTATGCGGGGCAGACCATTACGGTGCTGTTCCCGCCATGGACCACTCTGCCCAAAGACATGACGGATCGTTTCACGGCCCAGACAGGAATCAAGATCAGCCTTGAAACGCTTGGCTGGGACGACATCCGCACCAAGATCGTCACCTCCATGGTTGCGGGAAGTGCCCCGGCCGATGTGACGGAGGTCGATTGGTCCTGGGTGGGGCAGTTCGGCGCCGCCAATTGGTACGTTCCTTTGGACGCCATGGTTGATCCGAAGGTGAAGGCCGATCTGCCCACCGATGCGATCTTCACCTACGACGGCAAGCTCATCGCTCTCCCCTACAACAACGATTACCGGTTGCTGATCCTGAACCAGGATCACCTCAAAAAGGCTGGCATCGACCACGCCCCCACCACGCCCGACGAACTGCTGGCGGACGCCAAGGCCATCAAGGCCAAGGGGATCGTGACCTACCCGATCGGTTTGCCCTTCTCGGCGACCGAAGGCTCGGCGACGGCCTGGTATCTGCTGACCAAGGCTTTCGGCGGCGAATTGTTCGACAAGGATTTCAAACCCTTGTTCACCACGCCGGAGTCCGCCGGCTACAAGGCCATGGCCTGGGAGATCTCGGCCCTGAAGGACGGGTTGATCGACCCCGCGTCGACAGGGATCAAGGACGTCGAAATTCAGGAGCTGTTCAAGAACGGGCAGATCACCTTCGATGTGGCGGGCTGGGCCGGCAACATCGCGGTCTACACGGACCCGACGAAGTCCAAGGTCGCAAGCGCGGCCGTCGGGGCGCTGATGCCGAGCGTGACCGGCAAGACCCGCAGCTTCGGCCTACCCGGCGCCGCGGGCATTCCGGTCGCGTCACAGCACAAGGAAGCCGCGGCCGTCTTCGTCAAATGGATGGTGGACCCCGAGAACCAGATCGAGAGCTATCAGGTGCTCGGCAATCTGCCGACCCGGACCACGGTGCTGCAGACCCTGGACAAGGACGGCAAGCTTGCGAGCGGCAAGGTTCTGCTTGAGGAGGCCGCCGTGGTCGAACCGCTGTTCAAGCAGGGCACGCCAGGCTGGTACCCGCAATTTTCCAGTGCGGTCGCAACCGCGCTCAATCAGGCCGCCAAAGGCCAGCTCTCGGTCGATGCCGCGGTCAAGCAGATCGCGGACCAAGCCGCGGAGGCGATGAAGTAAGGACCGCCACGACCTTGGAACGAGCGCCATGACGTCGCAAGCGCTTACGCCTGCGTCCAACGCCAGCCGGCCGGTCTCGCGGGGTTCCACCGCGGGCGGCGAGCGCTGGCTCGGCCTCGCCTTCGCGGCACCCGTCGTGCTGCTCATGGCGGCCCTGGTGTTCGTTCCTTTGGTGCTGACCCTCTGGGACAGCCTGCATCGGGTCGATCCGATGCGGGCCGGGACGCCTTTCATCGGGCTGCGCCACTACGTCGACCTCATGTCGGACCCCAATGTCAGGCAGGCCTGGTTCAACACCTTCGCCTATGTGGTGATCGCGGTGGTGCTCGAGACGCTGGGGGGGCTGGGGGCTGCGCTTCTGCTCAACCGGATCACGATCGGCCGGCGCTGGCTGCTGGCCGCCACCATCCTGCCCTGGGCGCTGCCTCCGGTCGTCAACGCGATCGTGTGGATGTGGATTTACAATCCGAGCTATGGGCTGCTCAACGGAGCGCTGCTGCGGCTCGGTCTGATCGCGGCGCCGCACGTCTGGTTCAACGACCGGACCACGGCGCTGTTTCTGGTCGCGCTGGTCCATGTCTGGCGCATGATGCCCTTGACGGTGGTGATCCTGCTCGCGGCCCTGCAGAGCATCCCGGCGGAACTCTACGAGGCCGCCAGGCTCGACGGCGCGGGCCCGATCCGATGCTTCCGCAAGATCACCCTGCCGCTCATCTCGGGCGGGCTCGCGATCGCGCTCAGCCAATCGACCGTCTTCGCCTTCAATCTGTTCGACGAGGCCTGGATCCTGACCGGGTCGAGCCTCGATACCCGGACTATCGTGGCCCAGGTCTATATGTCGGCGTTCCAGAACCTGCATTTCTCCTATGGGATGGCGCTTTCGGTTCTGGTCATGCTGGCGTCCTGCGCGGTGTCGCTGATCTATGTGCTGCGCGTCTATCGCGAAACGAGGCTCGGCTGATGCGGAGTTCCGCTCTGAGCCGGATCGGTCTCGCGCTCGCCACGGCCGTGTTGCTCGCCTGGTCGCTCGCCCCGGTCTATTGGGCGATCGCCACCAGCCTCACGGCCCCGATGGATCTGGTGGCGCAGCCGCCCCATTTCGTCCCGCCGCGCATCACCTTCGAACATTATGCCAAGCTGCTCGGGGCGACGAGCACCTATCTGGGCAGCGACGTGCAATCGGTCTGGCCGCAGTTCAGCCGGGCCCTCGTGAACAGCCTGGTGACGACCATCGCGGCCACGCTGGTGACCGTCGCGCTCGCGGCTTTCGGCGGCTATGCCTTCGTGCGCCTGCGATTTCCAGGCCGCGACGTCTTCTTCGTCCTGATCGTCGCCACCATGGCGGTGCCCGCCTACACGGTGATGATCCCGCTCTACCGCCTGCTGGTGTCGCTGCACCTGATCGACACCTATGTCGGGGTGACCCTCATCTATGTATCGGCCTTCCTGCCGCTCGCGCTCTGGCTGATGCGCAGCGTCTACCAATCTTTGCCGATCTCGCTCGAGGAAGCAGCCTGGATCGATGGCGCGGGACGCACCTATACGCTGTGCCGCATCGTGCTGCCGCTGGCCGCCCCGGGTCTCATCGCCAGCGCGATCCTCACCTTCTTGAGCGCCTGGGGTCAGTTCATGATCCCGCTGGTCTTCTCCCCCACGCTCGCCACCAAGCCGTTGACCGTCCTGATCCCCGAATTCGTGACCAAGAACTACATCGACTACGGGCTGATGAACGCCGCCGGCGTCCTCGCCATCATCCCGCCGATCCTCGTGGTCCTCTTCCTCAACCGCTACCTGGTCCAGGGTCTCATGGCCGGATCGGGCAAGTAACCACCCCAACAGGAAACAGCAATGAACACCACCGAACGCGTGATCCGCGAACAGTTCCAGTTCTGGGATCAGGCGCCGATCCCGCCCGCCTTCACGGACTGGCAGACCCGTTTCGTCGTGGTGGGTTGCGGCACCTCCTATCATTTGGCGCAGAGCTTGGCGGCCTCGTTCAATCTCCGGGGTCTGCAGGCCTTGGCGGTGCCCGGCGGCGAGTGGTCGCGCCGGCGCGCCGCCTATCTGCCCGAAGGCGTGAACACGCATGTGATCGGCCTATCGCGCAGCGGCGAATCGACCGAAACCGTGCAGGCCCTGGAGGTCAGCCGCAAGGCGGGGTTCGCCACCACGGCGGTGACCTGCGAGCCGGACAGCTCGATCACCAAACGGGCCGACCAGATCATCTATGCCAAGACCCACGCCGATGAAGGGATCGTCATGACGGCCTCGGCGAGCCTGATGCTGCTGGAGGGACTCCGGCTCGCCGGCGTTGCGGTAGGCCCAGACGTCACGGTAGCGGCGCAGGAAACCTTGCGGGCCATCGATGCAGAGCTGCCGGCTGCGCTCCAGGGCCGCTCGCATCTGGTGTTCCTGGGCAGCGGTCCGCTCTATGGGATCGCGGCGGAGGGCGGCATCAAGATCCAGGAGATGAGCTTAAGCCATGTCCAGACCTATCACCCGATGGAATACCGGCATGGTCCGGTCAGCCTGATCGACGACAAGAGCCTGGTGGCCCTGCTTTACAGCAATGAAACGCGAGACGAGGAGGTCCGCATCGCTGCGGAACTGCAGCAGAAGGGAGCGCGGGTGATCGGTTTCGGCGGCCCCGGCGATGTCGAGCTGCCGGTCGGCGGCAGCGCCGAGGTCCGCGGCCTCGTGGTGCTACCCGCGTTGCAGATCCTGGGTGAGCGCTTGGCGGAGCTCCGCGGCCTCGACACCGGCGCGCCGCGGCACCTCAACAAGGTGGTGGTGCTCGGCTAGGCCCTTCTCACCGTAAAGGAACCGCCTCGTGGCAAGCGTCGATATCGTCGACATCAAGAAAAATTACGGCGCTCTCACCGTGATCGAGAATGCCAATATCGCGGTTCGCGACGGCGAGTTCTTGTCGCTGGTGGGTGCGTCGGGCTGCGGAAAATCCACCTTGCTGCGCATGATCGCGGGCCTCGAGCCCATTACCGGCGGCACCATCGCGATCGGCGGTCGCGTGGTGAACGACGTCCCACCCAAGAATCGGGACATCGCCATGGTGTTCCAGAATTACGCCCTCTACCCGCATCTGACGGTGGCGCAAAACATGGGCTTCAGCCTGGAGCTTCGCGGCGCCTCCAAGGCTGAGATCAAGCAGTCGGTTGCCCGCGCGGCCGAGATCCTGGGGCTGTCGGCTTTGCTGGACCGCCAACCAGGGCAATTGTCCGGTGGCCAGCGGCAGCGGGTTGCCATGGGCCGGGCCATCGTGCGCGAACCCCAGCTGTTCCTGTTCGACGAACCTTTGTCGAACCTCGACGCGCAGTTGCGCGTGCAGATGCGGACTGAACTGAAGGCGCTCCAGCAACGCATCGGCACGACCTCCATCTACGTGACGCACGATCAGATCGAGGCGATGACGATGTCCGACCGGATCGTGATCCTCAATCACGGCCATGTCGAGCAGATCGGCGCGCCCTTGGACGTTTACGATCGTCCGGCCAACCTATTCGTGGCGCGATTTATCGGCTCGCCCGCCATGAACCTGCTCAAGGGCCGTGTGTCGCGAACGGGGGGTGCCGCGGCTTTGCTCATCGATGAGCTCAGGCTTCCGATCGCGGGCGATGTTCCGGTCAAAGACGGGCAGGAGATCGTGGTCGGGATCAGGCCGGAGCATTTCGACTTGTCCGACGATGCCGACGCACTGCCGATGCGGGTGTCGGTGATCGAGGCGACCGGGCCGGAATCGCATCTTCACGGCGCGATCGGGTCGGCCAGCGCCATCGTGGCCCTCTCCGGCCGGCAGATCATCAAAGTCGGCGACGTCGTTCGACTGGTCGCCAAACCGGATCATCTTCATCTTTTCGATCCCGCGTCGGGGCAGCGGATCGAAGGGCTTGGCTCGACACGAGCCGCCGCCGTCGGCGT
Source organism: uncultured Lichenihabitans sp. (assembly GCA_964245915.1). Classification (GTDB taxonomy): domain Bacteria; phylum Pseudomonadota; class Alphaproteobacteria; order Rhizobiales; family Beijerinckiaceae; genus Lichenihabitans. Next base: position 121,561 of record CAXTOT010000002.1, read on the forward strand.
TCCTGCCGGCCGCTGATCCAGCCGGCAATCGCGCGGATGTGCAGGTGGCGGCCGAGGGCAGCCGGCGCTGCCAGTTCTCTGCCTTCGACTCAGGCCGATGTCCCGGAAATCTCCCGAACGGGGCAGGGCGGGCCCGCCACTCAGGCTTCATGGTTTCTGCTACATCGTCGCACCGCGTGACTTTTCGGTCCGCCGACCTAACTTCCTGGCTGGACCTCGAACACGGGATGCTAAACGATGGCTCTGCGCTACGGAGCGGCTTACGTCGCGACGCTGATTGTCCTCCTGGCGCTGGATTTCGCCTGGCTTGGCACCGTGGGCGGCCCGCTGTTCAAGCGGACCCTGGGTGACATGCTGATGCCGAATTTTTCGGTCGGACCCGCGGTACTGTTCTACGTCGTCTATGCGATCGGCATCGTCTACTTCGCCGAAACCGTGGCGTTCGAAGGCGGCGACTGGACGACGGCGCTCCTGCGCGGAGCCTTGTTCGGCTTTTTCGCCTACCTCACCTACGACATGACCAACCTCGCGACCCTGCGCAATTACACGGCGGGCCTCGCCGCCACGGACATCATCTGGGGCACGGTCGTCACGGCCGTCTCGGCGACGGCCGGATTTTGGGCGGCGGAGTTCGTGATCAAACGCTTCGGCTGACGAACCGCGCGTCCATCGCACGCCTTCGTTCGGTGACAATCCGGGTCGACAAGGCTCTGGACCGATCGGGCATGGAAGGCGAATGGCGGACCGGACAGCAGCGACAAGCCAGTCGGGCGCGAAGTCGCGCGACGCCCTGATCGCGCTGACCTATGGCCTCGCCTGCCACGTCTGCTTCGTGGCCGGGGTCGGCACCATGATGGTCATGATGCTTTTCGGCATGACGCGATCCTACGGGACCGTGCACGCTCCTTGGTCTTTGCTGGCCAACGGCGTCCTGCTGGCCCAGTTTCCCGTTCTTCACAGCGTCCTGCTCTCCCGGCCGGGACATGTCCTTTTGCGCAGGCTCGCGCCCTTTGGGCTCGGCGGTCGCCTCTCCACGACCACTTACGCGCTGATTGCTTCCCTCCAGGTGCTGGCTCTGTTCGCCTTGTGGTCGCCAAACCGCGTCGTCTGGTGGCAGGCGAGCGGGGCTTTGTTCTTTGTGATCTGCTGCTTTTATGTGGCGGCCTGGCTGCTGCTGCTGAAATCGATCGTCGACGCGGGCTTTGCGGTGCAGACCGGCCTGCTGGGATGGCGGGCCGTGGTACGCCATCAGGCCCCGGTCTACCCGCCGATGCCCGAAACGGGCCTCTTTCGCCTCTGCCGGCAGCCCATCTATGTGTCGTTCGCGCTGACGCTTTGGACCGTGCCGACCGTCACGCCGGATCAGCTGGTGATTTCCTTGGTGCTGACCGCCTATTGCGTGATCGGCCCTCTGTTCAAGGAGGCGCGGTTTGCGCGATTGTTCGGCGAAGGCTTCGCCCGCTACAAGCGGACGGTGCCCTATTGGTTGCCCTGGCCGAGGCCTGCCGGCCGATCAGGGTCAGGCTTCGATGGGCTCCGCCGAGGCGACCCGACCGAGGGCGTCACGGTTTGCCGCCCGCCGTCCTTGGACCAGGGGTAAGGCGGCGAGCGCCAGCAATGTGAGAACCGCGACGACCATCCAGGCCTCGTCGATGGCCTGGGTCAGGGCGGCCCGCTCGACCATTTTGGCCAGCAAGGCTTGCGTGCCGGCCTGGAGCGGCCCAGGGGCGGGATGCAGGAACATGGGGAGCGGAATGCCGACCTCCCGGGCCGCCGCAACATCGCCGGCCAGCAGCCGCATCCGCAGCGCGGCGCCATCGAGACCGACCCGGCCATAGATTATGGAATCGATGAGCGCCAAACCGATCGCGCCACCAAGGTTGCGCATGAGATTGAACAGACCGCTGGCGTCGGGCACCCGCTCGGGCGCGAGATGGCCGAGCGCAAACCGAGTCGGCGGCAGCAGGCAGAACATGATGGCGGCCCCCCGCAGCACCTGGGGCCAGAACAGTTCGTCATAGTCGGAGGACGACAATTGCATGGAGCTCAGCCCCACACCGGCCCCGAACAGAAGGAATCCGATGCCGGCCAGCACGCGGCCATCGACGCGGCGTTCGAGAAAAACCGCGACCGGGGCGGAAAGAATCTGCGCAACGCCGGTGACCAGCATGGTCTGTCCGATCTCCAGCGCGTCGTGGCCCCGAACGAGGGCCAGGAAGACCGGCATCAGATAGGCGGTACCGAACAGGCCGATCCCAAGGATGAAGCTGAGCAGGCAGCCGAGCGCGAAGGACCTGTCGCTCAAGGGCCGGAGATCGATGACGGGATGGACCGCCAGCCAGGTACGTCGCAAGAAGCCGAGCGTCGCGGCAAGGCTGAAGGCCAGCAATCCCAGCACCCAGGGCGAAGCCCAGCCGCTCTGCGGCGCAGCCTTCAGTCCAATCTCCAGGGCGGCCAGCGCCATACCCATCAGCGTGATCGAGGGCAGGTCCAACGCGCGGGCTTGGCCGAAGTCGGAGCGCTCGCGGGGCAGGAAGGCGATACCCGCGAGCGCCGCTGCGGCGCCCGGCGCCAGGTTGATCAAGAATAGCCAGTGCCATGAGGAGCTCTGGGTGATCCAGCCCCCGACCACCGGCCCGACCGTCGGGGCGAGCACGGCCAGCACCCCGGCCACCGTGGTGGCGAGACCCTGCCGGCTGGCTGGAAACAGGAGAAAGACGGCGGAAAACACCGCCGGGATCAACGTGCCGCCGGCAAAGCCTTGGACAACGCGAAACAGGATCAGGGTCACAAAGCCGTCGCTCGCCGCGCATCCGGCCGACGCCAGAGTGAACAGCGAAACCGCGCAGACGAAGAGCCAGCGCATAGTCAATATGCGCGTCAGCACTCCCGTGAGCGGGATCGCGATCACCTCGGCGATCAGATAGGCGGTCTGAATCCAGCTCATGGCGGAGGGCTCGATGCCGAGCGCGGCCTGCATGGTGGGCAGCGAGGTGGCGACGATCTGGACATCCAGGATCGCCATGAACATTCCGACGCCCATGGCCATGAAGCCGAGCCAGGTCGTCAGCTTCACGCGGCTCTCGGGACCGGCCTGTGTGGCCTGCATCAGCGCCGCCGCCCTTGGCTTGCATCCACCACGAGAAAGACCCGGCAGACAGGTTCACCCCAACCGCGGCAAAGCCAAGGCGAGCCGCGGCTCATCCGGGAGAGTTTGGCGCGGCACGAGCGCGCCGGATGCGGACCGTCATGAACAGGATCACGCCGCAGAGGCAAACCACGCTGATCATGTTCATCGACCAGAGGCCATGGTTCTGCGGGGCCGAGAAGGCTTGCACGGGCACGCCGTCGAGGCGCGAGACCGCCAGCCCAGCCGCCACGGCCGCCAACACGAGCGCGACGGGGGCCGTGCGCCGGCCCGGCTCGAAAAGCCCGAAGCCGAGCAGGAGGCAGGGAGCGTAGAACAGCTCGACCCCCGAGGCGATGCCCAGCGCCTTCGTGGCCAGCAGCGTATTGAGCAGCGCGGCGGCCACAAGCAGGGCCCGGCCCGCGGGTGGCGATCGCCGCATGACGGCCGGGGCGGCAGCGAAGAACGGGGTTGAGAGCCAGGTCAAGGTAGCGGGCCAGACGGGGCCGCCCGCCACATAGGAGACGTAGAGCGGATAGAAGGGCTGGTTGCCCACCACGGCCAGCGCGATCGTGCAGCCCAGGTTGAGGCGGGGGTCGGGGTTGCCGAAATAGGCCGATACACGGCGCCAGATCACGGCCACGCCCATGCCATGGATTGCGGAGCCGCACCAAGCGTCGGCGCGGTCGAACCGATCACGGCTCGTCCTTGGGGCGGGACCGCGGCGGCCAGGGCACGAAAGCGCTGGTGCGCGCCTGGTAGTCGCGAAACGCGTCGCCGCGCGATCTCAGCATATACTCTTCCAAGGGCGGGATGCCTGAGGCGTAGACCAGCAGCCAATACAGCATGGCGGGACCGATCAAGGCCAGCCAGCCCCATGGATAGGCGGCCGACAGTTCGATGCCGATCACCGGATAAGCCCACCAGGCCAAAAATTCGAAGAAATAATTGGGGTGCCGCGACCAGGCCCACAGCCCCTCGTCGCAAACCTTGCCTTTGTTGCCCTTGTCGCGGGCAAAGGCCTTCAACTGCTCGTCGCTGAGCGTTTCGCCCAAGATCCCGATGCCCACGATCGCGACCGCCACCCAGTCGCGCCAGTCGAGCCCCGGGCGGGGGTTGCGGGCCGCGACGAACACCGCGAGCGCCAGCAGCGCCATGGTTACGGCCTGCACCTGCAGGAACCAGAACATGCGGCTTGGCGCCTGGCGACCCCAATCCCGCTTCAGCTTGGCATAGCGGGGGTCGTCGCCACCCTTGAGGGTTCGTGACAGGATATGCGTGCCGAGCCGCAGCGACCAGAGGGCGAGCAGCGCCGCCACGAGGCCCTGCCGTGCGGAAACCGAGTGGCCGTGCTCGAGGGGAACCAGCGCCAGGAAAACCCCCGCGAGCCCGGTCCCATAGGTCCAGAACATATCGGTGAAGCCGGACTTGCCGGTGGTCTGCGAAACCCACCAGGCGAGCATCATCAGAATGCAGACGAAAATCAGGGTCGCGAGAAGGGGCAGCAGGATCATGGTAAGGCTCGGGCGGTGGACCAAAGCTTCATCCTGTCCCAACACCGCTTTGGCAAGCCATCGCGGTGACGCGGCAGGACGATCGGGGGCAATTGCGATGTCTGGACGATCAGCCTGCGGCGAAATGCCGACCGCATGGGCGCTACGATTCGTGGTGCCTGCTGTCATCGACCAAAGTGACGGTGCGTAACTCTCCCACTGGACACGCGAAGGAACAGATGGACTCCGGACACCCTCCCTTGAACATTGCCGTGATCGGGACCGGCATCTCAGGCATGAGTGCGGCATGGCTGTTGAGCGAACGCCATCGGGTAACGGTCTACGAGCAGGCGGATCGCGTCGGCGGACACAGCAACACAGTGACGGTGCAAACCGCGCGGGGCCCCTTGCCGGTCGACACCGGCTTCATTGCCTATAACGAGGTCGCCTATCCGAACCTCACCGCCCTGTTCAAGCATCTCGACGTGCCGACCAAGTTTTCGGACATGTCGTTCGCGGTCTCGCTCGACGAGGGTCGCCTGGAATATAACGGGACCGACATCAAGGGACTGTTCGCGCAGCGCAAAAATCTGCTGAGCTTTCGCTTTTGGTCGATGCTGCGCGATCTCGTGCGGTTCTATCGCGAGGCGCCCGCGCATGCCGGCAAGCTTGGGCTCACCACCCTCGGCGAATATCTGGAACGCGAAGGCTATGGCCGCGCTTTCACCGACGATCACCTGCTGCCCATGGCGGCCGCGATCTGGTCGGCGCCCGCGAAAACGCTGCTGGACTACCCGGCCGAGGCATTCATCCGCTTTTGCGAGAACCACTGCCTGCTCAAGATCATGACGCGTCCGCTGTGGCGTACGGTGGACGGTGGCAGCCGCGTCTATGTCGATCGCCTTACCGCGCGCTATGCCGATCGAATCCGGCTCGGCACGGCGGCTCGCCAGGTGACGCGCGGGCCAGGGCGCCCCAGCGTGCGGGATGTTTCTGGCCGCCTTGAGACGTTCGATCATGTCGTGATCGCCACGCATGCGGATCAGGCGCTTGCCCTGCTGACCGATGCCGATGCGCGCGAGCGTGCGCTGCTCGGCAAGTTCCGCTATTCCGACAATCTCGCCGTCATGCACCGTGACGCCAGCCTGATGCCGAGACGGCGCGGGGTGTGGTCGAGCTGGAACTATCTCGGGAAAAGGCGCAGCGCCTCCGAGTCCAACGATTTGTGCGTCACCTATTGGATGAACCTGCTCCAGGGCCTGCCCATGGAAGACGATCTGTTCATCACGCTCAACCCGCCGCGTGAGCCGCGCGCCGGGACCGAGATCAGGCGTGAACTGTTCCATCACCCGATGTTCGACCATGCGGCCCTCGAGGCGCAAGAACAGCTCTGGTCGTTGCAGGGCGTGCGCGACACGTGGTTCTGCGGCGCCTATTTCGGGGCGGGGTTTCACGAGGACGGATTGCAGGCCGGCCTTGCCGTGGCCGAGCAATTGGGCGGCGTGCGTCGCCCCTGGACCGTGCCGCACGAGTCGAGCCGCATCGTGCTGCAGCCTGTCGCGATCACCGCATTGGCGGCCTGACGGTGCCCTGGGCATCGGGCCTCTACGATGGCGCGGTCACGCATCGGCGCATGAAGCCGCGCAAACATGCGCTCCGCTATCGAATGTTCTGGATGTTGTTCGACCTCGATGAGCTGGGCGCCCTCTCGGCCCGGTTGCGGTGGTTTTCGCATGGCGGGTTCAATCTGTTCTCCTTCGTGGGCCGCGACCATCTGGAGGGCTCGGACGTGCCGCCGCGGCAGCAGATCGAGGCGCATCTCCGGCGTGCCGGCATCGATCTCGATGGTGGCCCCATCCGGGTGCTCTGCGTGCCCCGCATTCTCGGCTATGCGTTCAATCCCCTGAGCGTCTGGTTCTGTCACCGGCGTGATGGCACGCTCGCGGCACTGCTCTACGAGGTCAACAACAGGGTCGGTCAGCGCCACAGCTACCTCATTCCGGTGGAACCGGCGGCGACGGTCATCGAGCAGAGCTGTGCGAAGCGGTTTTATGTCTCGCCCTTCATGGATATGGCGCTGACCTATGACTTTCGTGTCGAGCGCCCCGACGACACGGTGTCGGTCGGGGTCAACGCGAAAGACGAGCGTGGCCTCGTGATCGCGACCCGTTTTTTTGGTCGGCGGCAGGAGTTGACCGATGCCGTGCTCCTGCGGGCGTTCTTCGGCCACCCCCTCTTGGCCCTCAAGATCGTGGCGGGCATACACTGGGAAGCGTTTCGGCTGTGGCGGAAGGGCGTGGGCTTCCGGATGCCGCCACCATCCCCGGCGGAGGCGGTGACCATCCAGCGTCTCGAACGCGTCTAGAGGGCGCCTCCGCGTCCGACGAATGCGCTCGGAGAGCGGGCTGGTTCGTGCCTCAGCGTCCGTCCGTCGCCACCATGATGGCGGCGAAATGGCAGGAAGCCGCGACCAGCACGAAGCCATGCCAAATGGCGTTCTGGAAGCGCAAAGCCCGCCAATGATGGAACGCGACCCCGACCGAATAGAGCAGGCCGCCGCTTATGATCAGCTCGATGCTGATGAGGGGAAGGTTGCCCACCAGCGTAGGGATCGCGATCAGGCCGCTCCAGCCGAGCGCGATATAGAGGATTGTCGACAGCCACTCGCGCTCGCCGACATTCGCCAGCTTCAATCCGATGCCGACCAGGCTGACCGTCCAGATGGCGCCGAGCAGGAGAGCCGTCTCCAGGGTGCCGATGCGGACCAGGAAGGGCGTGTAGGTGCCGGCGATCAGCCCGAAGATCATCGCATGATCGACCCGGCGCAGCCGCCATTTGGTCGGCGACACCGGCCACAGATTATAGGCGGCCGAAGCCGACAGCGTGATGAGGAGGCTGGCGCAGTAAACCAAATGGGCGGTCAGCCCGATTGAATCCCTGTCGAAAAAGGCGAGCAGGGCCACGGTGCCCGCGATGGCAAGCAGAAGCCCGAGCCCGTGCACGACGCCGTCCGCGATGATCTCGCGGCCGTCATAGTTCCAGGGTCGGGCATCCTGATGCTCGAGCGTCTGACTCATGCTGAAGTCCTCTGCGAACCCGCATGAGGACGCAAGATTGTGGCCAGCACGCGGCCTTAACTTTTGTTGGGCGAAATTCGCTCGCTCGTTATGGCCTCACGCGGCCCGCAGCGCCCTCCAGCCCTCGGGCACTTGCCCGTGGATGGCCAGAGCGGCGGGAACTTCCTTCTTGGCCGTCACGGGATCGACGGCCTGCGACAGCACCACGATGCCGGCCCGGAACCGCGCCAGTCGGCGCGCGGCTTGCCGGGCGCTTGCCTCGTCGTCGAACATCTGGGCGGGCAGGGCGACGAGCCGGTGCGGCTTGGCCTGATAGGGCTGGACGATGAACACGGTCTCGGTCATGGCGAATCTCCTGAAAGAGAACATAACAGGAACATCGGCAATGAAAAGCTTTATCCGCCTCAGAGGTTTGGGCTCATCGCCCATGGCTTGGCCCCCGACCGTCTGACCGATCGCCACCGCTAGAGAGGCGACGCGTCCGCCTCGGCAAGGGTCGACCCCTCATGGTCGAAGAGGCCGGTCGGGAAACCATCGATGCTTCGAACATTCTTCTCGCGCCGGTAGGCGTCGAGACCCTCCTCGCCCTTGGCTTCGGCCCAACGGGCCATCGAAGGTCGTTCGTCGCGGTAGTCGAAAAACGGCACGCCATAACCGCAGGACGTCTGCACGAGATCGATGTCGAGCGTCACGGCCTGACGGACGCCGGTCGGCTCGACCCCGGCGAAAGAGGTCGTGAGCAGGTTGTCGTAGACAGGGCTGCCGCGACGCAGGATCGTGCCGCGCCCGTAGAGGCGAAGGATCAGCGGCACGCCCTCGAAGGCGCAGAACATCACGGTGAGCCGGTCGTTGAGGCGCAGATGCGCCGCCGTCTCGTTGCCGCTCCCTGTATGATCGAGATAGGCAATCGTGTTGGCGTCCAGGATGCGGAGGACGTCGTAGCCTTTGGGCGAGAGATTGACACGGCCCTCGGGGGCCGCCGACGCCGTGAAGAAGATTTTTTGTCGCTGGATGAAGGCCGTGTGAGCGGGTTCCATCGACGGGAATTGCTTTGCCATACGGACGGGCCTGTTCGCGCCAGCTTGGAGAGGGTGGCGGCCAACATCCCTTAGTTTCCACCGAGCTGCAATCTTGGTTCTACAGCCCGATCGTGGGCAGCATGGCGGCCTCGCGTGCGGCTGCGGCCAGTGCCTTGCGGCTGACCAAAACCTCGTCCAGCCATTCGGCCCGCATCTCGGGCACCGAGGAGAGCAGCAGTTCGGTATAGGGGTGGTAGGGCGGCGCGAAAACCTCACTGGTGTCGCCGGCCGCCACCAGCCGGCCCTT
>CAXTOT010000003.1:0-130270 GCA_964245915.1 uncultured Lichenihabitans sp.
CCAGGAAATCCACACTGTCGGCGAATAGGGAAACCGAGCCGATCGAGAGCGCGACGGCGAATTCGATGCCGAAGTAAGTCACATTGAGGAGCGCCACCAGCCAGACGATGCGGTGGAGACCGCCCTTTACCGGTCGCGCCTCTCGATCGCGTGCCACCCCTCTCAGGCGGCTCGCCTCGCCGCGACCTTTTCCACCACGACATCCTTCGGCTCGGCGGGCGCGCCGACCCATTCGGAATGGGGCGGGATCGACTCCCCCTTCATGACCAGCGTCAGCGGCCCGAGCCGGGCATAGTCGCCGACATGGGTGTCATAGAGCACCGTCGACCCGGCCCCGATCGTCACGCCGTCGCCGATCCGCACGCGGCCGACCTTCATCACCCGATCCTCGTAGAGATGGGTCTGCAGCGCCGCCAGCGCGTTGATCGACACGAAGTTGCCCACGGTCACGCAGTCGAACTCCGTGATGTCGGTCATGTCGAGATACACACCCTTGCCGAACTTGGCGCCGAACAGCCGCAGCACCCAGGGCAGGAAAGGCGTGCCACGCAGATGTTCGAGCAGCACCTTGCCGGCAAGGCCCCAATACATGACCGCGACGGCCTCCGTCCGCATGGCCCACCACGACCACATTGGGTGGACGGTTGGCTCGTAACGCCCCATGGTGACCCATTTGATGACGATCACCACGGCCGTCATCACCACCGAGATGAGCATCGATACGAGGATGAACAGGATCGTGACCTGGGTGTAGCGTCCATCCAGCAGTCGCGGACCGAGCAATTCCACCGACCAAGTGCCGAACACGATGAACAGCATCGTGGGCAACGAGATATGCACGGCTTCAAAACCCGCGCGCATGACCTTCTTCCAGCGCGGTGCCTCGTAAGTCCAGTTGGCTCCGCCGCCGTCGAAACGCTGGCGGACCGGCAGCTTGATGGGCGGGGTGCCGAACCATGTGTCGCCAGGGCTCATCTCGGCGTTGGCGGGCGGCTTCGACTTTATGCCGATCAGCGCCCCGTCGGGGATGTCCGAACCGATCGGCACCACGGCGTCATTGCCCACGAAGACGCGTGCGCCGGTCCTGACCTTTTTGAGGATCATCCAGCCGCGCCGGATCTCCTCGTCGCCCAACACCACCTCATCGGCGATGAAGCATTTCTCGCCGATGTCGATCAGATCGTAGCGGCCCGAAAGATTGGTCGAAATCTCGGCATCTTTGCCGATCTTCGCTCCCATCAGGCGGTACCAGCCCCGCATGTACACGGTGGCGAACAGCGAGCTCAGGGTGTCGAGCGTGATCTCGGTCGCAAGCGCCACGATCCACTTGCGGACATAGAACCACGAATGGATCGAATAGCGCCCTTCGGTGACCCGCGGCAGCACGGTCCAGCGGATCGCCACAATGAACGCCACGGTCAGTAGCACCAGCACGAAGGCGGTGGGCCAGGCAAGAAGCGGAAGCGAAGCCAGATAGGTGACGTGATCGACGTCTGGAACGTTCATCCAATTATCGAGCTGATCGAAGACCCAAAAGGCCGGGAAGATCGGAATCATCCCGAGCGGTGGGACGACCAGCAGGAGAACCCCGTAGAGCACGGCCTGCACGAACCGCCGGGACCGCGACGCCCAGGGCAGCTTTGCCAGGGAGCCCGGCGAGACGGTGTCGACCTTTCTGGCGGGCGATCCGTCCCAGACCTCCCAAGCGCCGATCCGGCCCCCGGAAGCCACCGCGGTGAGGTCCTGCAGTTCGGCCCCCTCGCCGATGACCACATCGCCCTCGATGACGCAGGAGGTGCCGATATAGCTGTCGCGGCCCACCACGGTTTCGCCCACGATGAAGCTAGCGCCCTCGACACGGGCGTTGTTGAAGGTGGTCTTGCCCCCGATACTGGCGCCATCGCCGATCGTCAGTTGGTCGAATGAGCCGATTTCGAGATCGCCGATCACCGCGTTGCGGCCCACCTTGGCGCCGAGCGCGATCAGGAACAGCCGCATGACCGGCGAGCCCTGGAACCATTTCGGATGCGTCAGCGAGACCAGCCGCTGCACCAGCCACCAGCGGAAAAAGTAAGCCCCCCAAAGGGGATAGCGGCCCGGCTTCATGCGCCCGATGATCAGCCACTTGCCCGCGATCGCGATCACGATGGTGGCGACGTTGATCAGCGTGTAGATGCCGATCAGCGAGATCGCCTCCTCGAAAAAGGTCGCCTCGCTTCCGGTGAGCAGCATGTAGCTGATGAACACCCCGAGCCATTGGAACGTCATCAGGGCGATGATGAAGGGCAGTGCGATGGCCTGGGCGAGACCGCAGAGGAACCGCCGCCCAAGGCTCGGCTTGATGAAGCCGAGATCCTTGACACCGCCCTGCACCTTGGTGTCCAGCGAGGCCGCGAGTGCGCGCAACGTGCGCAACCGGTACATGTCCTGCAAGGTCAGGCCGGCCAGTGCGGCATGCTGGCGAACCAGGGACACGAAACGGGCCGCCAGCAGCGAATGGCCGCCGAGATCAGTGAAGAAGTCCGCATCGAACGGAATGGCTTGAGCGGGCAGCACTTGTTTGGCGGCTTCGAGCAGTCTCGCCTCGGTGGCGCTGCGCGGTTCTTCTTGCGCTTCCGTCATGACGGGCGTGGTGAGCGCCACGGCTTTCAAGGCTTTGCGGTCGGCCTTGCCGGACGGCAAGCGCGGTAGGTCCTGAGTGATCTCGAAACGGCCCGGCACCATGTAGGGCGGCAGTTCGGCTCGGAGCACGGCGCGCAGATGTTTGGGATCGAGGCGCAGCCGGTCGGCGGGGCGCTCCGGGACGATGAAAGCCACCAGTTGGTCGATGCCGTCATCGGACCGCAGCACCACGGCGGCCTGCCCGACGCCCGGCAGATGGGCGAGCTTGGCTTCGATCTCGCCGAGCTCCACCCTAAAGCCGCGAATTTTCACCTGATCGTCGATGCGGCCGCGGAAGGCGATGTTTCCGGCGCTGTCGATCACCACGGCGTCGCCCGAACGGTAGAGAACGGGATCGAGACTCGTTCCGGGGAACGGGTTGGTGATGAATTTCTCGGCCGTCAACGCGTCGCGCTTGAGGTACCCTTTGGCGACGCCCGGGCCGCCGATCAGCAGTTCGCCTTCGACGCCCCGCGGCAGCAGGGTAAGGACGTCGTCGACCACATAGCAGGAATAGTTGGCGATCGGGCCGCCGATGGTGACCGGCGCGTCGGGATGCACCTCGGCTGCGGTCGCCACGACGGTGGCTTCGGTCGGTCCATAGCTGTTGTAGATGCGACGGCCTGCGCGGCACCAGCGCTGCGCCACCACAGGCGGGCAGGCTTCACCGCCCAAAATGATGAGGCGCAGCGAGGGAATGTCCTGCGTGATCATGGCCAGCAGGGTCGGCACGGTATCCAGCACCGTAACCCCTGCCGTGGTCATGAGGTCGGGCAGCAGCTCCGCCTCGCCCAGCATGGCGGCGCTCGCCACGTAGAGGCTGGCCCCGACCAGATAAGGAATCCAGATCTCCTCCATCGACAGGTCGAACGCCACCGACGCCCCTTGAAAAACCAGGTCGGACGGCTCGATTCGGTAGAGGTCGTTCGCGGCGCGAAGGTAGTGGCAGATGTTGGCGCCCGTGATCACGATGCCCTTTGGCACCCCTGTCGAGCCGGACGTGTAGATCATGTAGGCCGGATGCTGTGGGCTAGCTCCGAGCGCCCGCGCGTCGACGAGCGCCGTATCGCTGGCGTCCACCAACTCGCTCGCGGCCAAGACCGGACATGGCATGGCGGCTGTCGCCTTCCGGCGGAACGCCTCGTCGGAGAGAAGCAGGCTTGCGTCCGCATCCGCCAAGCAGGTGGCGATGCGCTCCACGGGGGTGTCGGCATCGAACGGGAGCCAGGCCGCCCCGGTCTTGGCAATGGCAATCTGCGCGATCAGCAGTTCTGGCCCGCGCGGCATCCATAGGCCCGCGACCTGACCCGGCCGCAATCCCCTCCGGATCAGGCCACGCGCGATGGCGGTCGCCAGCGCATCAACTTCGGCATAGGTATGCGAGTGACGGCCGGAGCGGAGCGCCACCGCATCCGGATGCGCTTGCACCGTCGCGGCAAAGATTTCGCATAGGAGTTCGTCGCGCAGGAATTCGGGTCGCAAGGGGCCGATCAGACGGGAGGGTTCCGCCTCGTGCGGCGCAACCCGCGTGAAGCCAGCCGACGGACGCGCCGGTTCTAATTGGTTGAGAATGGTCGACATGCCCGTCCGTTTTCTTCGCCCAGCCCAACCGACTCGACCGAACGATCCCCTGATCGTCGTCCCAGGGCAGCTGAACCGCCATCGCGCGCCCCAGCGAACGATTCGACGGTCGTGCTAGCACGACCCGGGAGCTATACGCCATCGGCCTGAATTGGACGTGAATGCCTCGTCACAGCCAGATGGCGCGGCCCCTATCGAGGCAAAGAACCCGACCTTGCAGGATTTCTGTCTCGGGAGCGGCCGCTCGGGACAGTGCGCCCATGAGCACCATGATGGCCCGCGCTACGCCACCATGTGAGACCACGACGGTCCCGGCCCGCACGGTCGCAAGCCATGGCAGGACGCGCTCGGCCAGCATCGCATAGCTTTCGCCGCCCGGCGGCACGAAGTTCCATTTGTCGCGCCGGCGCTCCCTTAGCAAGGCGGGGTCGCGGGACTTCACTTCGGGCCAGGTCAAACCTTCCCAGGCGCCGAACGAGAATTCTCGCAGGCGGTCGTCGAGATCGTAACCCTCCGGGCTCAGCCCCAAGGCGCTCCGGGCGCGCTCCATCGTGGCGCGTGCGCGCCCGAGCGGCGAAGCCACGAACCGCGTATCTTCGATGGGCTGTCCGCGATTTTGCAGAACGGCGGCCACCCGTCGCCCGGCATCGAGGGCCTGATCGCGCCCGAGCGCGTTGAGCGGAATGTCGAGCTGCCCCTGCAGGCGGCCTTCCGCGTTCCAGTCCGTCTCGCCGTGGCGGATGAACAGAAAATTCGGAGCCGCGAGCGGGCTCACGGCTGCCACTACAACCGCGACCGATGCCGGTCCTTCATGCCTCTTTCCCGGCGACCGCTATGTCGGGCGCCGAAGGATGTTTCATGCCGACCACGTGGTAGCCCGCATCGACGTGGAGGATTTCACCCGTGATGCCGCGTGACATGGGTGACAGAAGGAAAGCGGCGCTATCGCCGACCTCGTCGATGGTCACGGTCCGGCGCAGCGGCGAGTTGAGCTCGTTCCACTTCAGGATGTAGCGGAAATCCCCGATTCCCGAGGCCGCCAGCGTCTTGATGGGTCCCGCCGAGATGGCGTTGACCCGGATGTTCTTCTCGCCGAGGTCGGCCGCCAGATAACGCACGCTCGCCTCGAGCGCCGCCTTGGCGACGCCCATCACGTTGTAGTGCGGCATCCATTTTTCGGCCCCGTAATAGGTCAGGGTGAGCATGGAGCCGCCATCCACCATGAGGGTCTCGGCGCGCTGGGCCACGGCCGTGAACGAATAGCAGGAGATCATCAGCGACTTGGTGAAATTGTCCTGACTGGTGTCCACGTAGCGGCCGGTCAGTTCGTCCTTGTCCGAGAACGCGATGCAATGGACCAGAAAATCGAGCTTTCCCCAAAGCCGGCGAACCTCGGCAAAGACGGCGTCGATCGAGGCGCCGTCGGTCACGTCGCACTGGCCCACCACCTCGGCATCGAGTTCACGGGCCAGCGGGCGGACGCGTTTTTCGATCGCCTCGCCCTGGAAGGTGAACGCGAGTTCCGCCCCCGCCTCGCGGGCCGCCTTGGCGATCCCCCATGCGATCGAGCGATTGTTGGCCACGCCCATGACGAGACCGCGCTTGCCGGACAGAATACCGGCACCGGCGGCGCGTCGGGACGTGCCTTGATCATCTGTCATTTGTCACCTGAGCTCGAACCGCTTGCGTCGACCGACGCGAAATCATGCCTCATTGTCCTTTAGCGCAAGGCCGGCATCCGTGGGAAGGGCGAGAAGATGCGTCCATCAGGACCGCAAAAAGGCGGTGCGGAGCGCCAACCGCCGGTAGGCAAGAGTCTCGGATTGTCGTAAGATTGCATTAACGAATTCGCTCATAGGCCAACCGCGAGGATAGCGAACGTGGCCACCAACTCGTACCGCGGCGAGATCGAAGCGCTCATCCCGAGCTTGAGACAATGTGCTCGAGCCCTCGCGGGCGGTTCACGCGCCGATCATACCGACGACATGGTTCACGAGGCTCTCTCCCACACCCTCAAGGCGGAACGCCTTTGGATGGGCGAGGACGTCGCTTCCAAGCTCTTCGGCAGGCTCATCGGCGCCAATCGAACCCGCTTGCGCTCCGAACTGGCCGAGCGGCGGTCACTGCCTGGAGGACAGAATCAGGGGGCCTCGTCCGCCGGCCGCGCCTCGATCCAGTTCGAAAGCCACGGAGGCGACGCGAGCGCGACGGATCACGCGCTCGACACCTTGGCGCTCAATGAACGCGAGGCCCTCGTGCTGCTCGTTCTCGGCAGGCTCGACTACACTCAGGCCGCCCAGGCGCTTGCAATTCCGGTGGGCACGCTCGTGACCCGGGTGACCCATGCGCGCGCGCGGCTCGGCGAGGCGCTTTGGGATCAGCCCAGGAGGCTGACGGCACCCTCCCCGGGACACGTTGGCCGTGCGCCGCATCTGCGGCTCGTCAAGTCGTGATCGGGCCTGCGGCGTGAAACGCATTCAGCGCGTGTTCGGGGACATCGACGCGCTTCGCTTCGTGGATGATCGCCTGGACGAGGATCGACGCGCCGCTTTCGTGGCGCATCTGGCCGATGATCCGGAAGCCGCCGAGCGTGTCCAGCTCTGGGGCCGCCAGAACGAGGCCCTTCGCGCGGCCTTTGCTGATCTTGCGGCAGAACCTGTTCCGGTCTGGCTGCGACTCGGCCACCTCGCGGCCGAACAGATCGAACCAATCGGGTCGCGGGAAGCCGCGCCCACCCTGCGGCGCGACGGAGCCAAGATCACCCGACTCGCCCCGGCCCCTCACGGCAGGCAGGGCATGAACCGGGTCAAGACGGTCGCGGCCGCGGCCGTGCTGGTCGCGGCCGGCGCTTTTTCGATGATGGCGGCCCATACCTTTCTTTTGTCGCCACACCCCTTCGGCGACGAACGGACGAGGTTGGCGGCGGATCCCGGCGCTGCCCTGGTGGCGCGTGCCGTCGATGCGTTCAGGACGTTTGCGCTCGACCCGGTCCATCCGGTCGAGATCGCCTCGACGCAACAGGTGCAACTCGAACATTGGCTATCGCGACGCCTATCCCTGCCCATTCACGCACCCGACCTGCGGCAGGAGGGCTGGTCACTGCTCGGCGGTCGAGTGGCTCCAGGCGATATCGGACCGGGTGCCCTTCTGGTCTATGAAAACGACGCAAACGAGCGGATGGGGCTTTACATCGCCCGGACCGGGGCAGCGCCGCGGCCACCCAGCCTATCCGAAATGCCAGGAGGATCGGTCACATCCTGGGTCTCCGGGCCGGTCGGTTTCGTTCTGGCGGTCGGCAAGGACAAGGCCTGGATGACCCGCAATGCCGACGGTCTCAGAACGAAGGTCCAGACCTCCGCGAACGATTGAAGCGGCTCGTCAATCGAGGCCGGCGCGCGGCGCATAAGGGGTCTCGTCGCGCTGGCGACGCGCCAGCCCTTCGAGATCGCCGCCGAGATTTTCCGGCAGCACGATCTTCGGCGTCACCAAAAGATCGCCCGCCGGCTGGCTCCCCGAGCCCGGCAAGCCCTTGCCGCGCAGCCGCAAGGTCTTGCCAGACCGTGCGCCCGACGGCAGATTCAGTTCCACCGTGCCTTCGAGCGTCGGCACGTTGACCTTGCCGCCGAGCACCGCCTCGTAAAGCGTGACCGGCAGATCGAGCCGGAGGTCCCGGCCATCGACCTCGAAAAACTTGTGCTTGGCGATACGAACGGTGATGAGCGCGTCGCCAGGCACACCGCCGCGACCGGCCGGCTGGCCCTGCCCTTTCAGCCGAATTTGCTTGCCGTCCTCGATCCCGGCCGGGATCTTGATCTCCAGGGTCCGGCCTGTCGGCAGGCTGACGCGCGCCTCGGTCCCGTGCACCGCCTCCCCGAGCGAGACCGTCACGGTCCCCACCACGTCATCGCCCTTCACGGGCGAGGCCTGGGCGGAAGCCCGACCGCCCCCGCTAAAGAGGTCGGAAAAGAAATCGGTCGGATCGATGCCGCCCTGCCCGCTCCTGAACGAACGTGAGAACGGCGAGCCGCCGCCGCCCCCGAGATCGTGGAATTCGTAAGCGCCGCCGCGCGCCGCGCCAGCTCCCGCTCCAAAACCCTCAAAACCTTGGTAACGGGGCTTTCCTTCCGCGTCGATCTCGCCGCGATCGAAGCTCGCGCGCTTGGCCTCCTCGCCGAGGATCTCGTAGGCTTGGTTGGCTTCGGAAAACCTGTCCTTCGCCTTGGGATCCTTGCTCTGGTCGGGGTGGTACTTCTTGGCGAGCTTGCGAAACGCCTTCTTGATCTCATTGGCGTCTGCCGTCTTGGCGACGCCCAAAACTTCATATGGATTGCGCATGTGTCGAGCCCATGGATCGGCGTCCGCCCGTTACGGCGCGGACGCCTCTGTCTCGACGCAAAGGTGGGCGTTGCAACCCCGATAGGCAAGCGCGGAAATGCGCCGAATCCCCTTGGCCAACGGTCCATCAACCGCTTTGGACACAATCAGCTTTCCGCTCGCTTGCGTTCCTTGGCATCCGCCACGATCCAGTCGCCGCCGCCCTGACGGCAGGCGGACCCGTCGATGTCGCGATCGACACGGGTGCCTTGCGTGACGTGCGCCGTGAAAGCGCGGCAGATCTGGTCGCGCTGCGGGTATGGGGCGGCCGCGGCCGCGAAGCTGCCCTTGGCGCCCGTTGCAGTATTGGCCCAAGCCACCGAGGCGCCGTTCCCTTGCGGGTCGAGCGCGACCGCCATGGCGGCTTTGGCCCGGCGCCAATCTTCCTGATCGAGATCTTTGGACATCAAGGCGGCCAGGCGATCGATGGATCCGGTCTCGCCCTTGTCGGCTACGAATCCCGCAATTGGAAAAGACAGCGAACAGCCACTGGTTATAATCGCGACGGCGCCGCACATAGCGAATTGGAGCGGACTGAAACATGTCCACCCATGCTTCCTCGACCGGCCCTTGGGCTGCGGCGCTCCTGCTTCCACGCGTGGGATAACCTGTCTTACGCTCACCATGCGATCCCATGTCTCGCATCAACAATAAAGGACGCTAACTTGGATCCGTTAACCGCTGGTGACTTCACGACGAGCGATGACCCGTGGGGTCTTTTCGAGACCTGGTTCAAGGAAGCCTCGGCGAGCGAACCGCGCGACCCCAACGCCATCGCGCTCGCGACCGTCGACCGCGATGGCCTCCCCGACGTTCGTCTGGTTCTCCTGAAGGGCTTCGATACGCGGGGCTTCGTGTTCTACACCAATGCCGAAAGCGCCAAGGGGAACGAACTCACCCAGAACCCGCAAGCCGCCTTTGTGCTGTATTGGAAATCGCTGAACCGTCAGGTCCGAGTCAGGGGGCGTGTGGACGAGGTGTCGACCGCCGAAGCCGATGCCTATTTCGCCAGCCGCCACCGCGCCAGCCGGATCGGTGCTTGGGCGAGCCAGCAATCGCGGCCGCTGGAGGAGCGCGAATTGCTCCAAGCGCGGGTGACCGAGATGGAACGCCGATTCGAGGGCGTCGATGTCCCGCGCCCGGATTATTGGAAGGGCTACCGTGTGGTGCCCAGCGCCATCGAATTCTGGCAGGATCGCACCTCCCGCCTGCATGACCGCATCGTGTTTCGGCGTTCAGAGGCGGACACGGACTGGCAGCGGCAGCGACTCTACCCATGAACCAGCCGGCAGCAGCCCCCAAGGCTGACGCACGCCCCTGGCGAACCATGGCGCGGACTGGCATAACCCCAGACAAACCTCCTGGCCCAGGAGAACACTCCGGCTCGCGGCAGGCCATCCATGTCTCTTCTGCAAACACAGCCCAACGCCCCAAGGCGCACGATGCTGCTCACCGGTGCCTCGCGGGGCATCGGACACGCTACCGTGAAACGCTTTTCTTCTGCGGGATGGCGCGTGATCACCTGTTCGCGTCACGCCTTTCCGGAGAACTGTCCTTGGGAAATGGGTCCCGAGGACCACCTTCAGTTAGATCTCGCCGACCCGGAGAGCACGGGCCGCGCCATCGAGGAGGTGCGCAACAGGCTGACGGGAGGTCGCCTCGATGCCCTCGTCAACAATGCCGCGATTTCGCCCAAGATGCCGGGCGGCGGCCGGATGGGGACGATCGAGACCGATCTGAGGGATTGGCAGACCGTGTTCCAGATCAACTTCTTCGCGCCCGTCATGCTGGCACGTGGTCTGATCGCGGAACTCAAGGAGGCGCATGGGTCGGTGGTCAATGTGACCTCGATCGCCGGCTCCCGCGTGCATCCCTTCGCGGGGGCCGCTTATTCGACGTCGAAAGCCGCACTCGCGGCGCTCACGCGCGAGATGGCGTCCGATTTCGGGCCGCTCGGCATTCGCGTCAACGCCATTTCACCGGGTGAGATCGACACCGCGATCCTGTCCCCCGGGACCGAGAAGATCGTGGAGCATCTGCCGCTGCGACGGCTCGGCACCCCGGAGGAGGTCGCCAAGGCGATCTATTTCCTGTGCACCGAACAATCGAGCTATGTTCACGGCGCGGAAATCCACATCAATGGTGGACAGCACGTATGACCTTGGCGCCATCGAGGTCGTATCCCGCGCGCCCAATTCTTGCCGCCAGTGTCGCGGTTTTTCGTGACGGACGGGTGCTCTTGGCCGAACGGGTGAACCCGCCGGCCGCCGATTGCTTCTCGCTGCCGGGCGGCCTCGTCGAAGTCGGCGAAACGCTCGAAGAAGCGGCCCTGCGGGAGCTGTTCGAGGAGACCGGAGTGACGGCGCGGGTTGTGGCGTTCAACGGCCACGTCGAAGTGATCGCTCGCGACGCGGAGGGCCGCGTCGAACGCCACTTCGTCGTGACGTCCTTTCTCGGCGAATGGATTTCCGGAGAAGGTGAGGCGGGCGACGAGGCCCGCACGATCCTCTGGGCCGATCCGCAAAAGCTCGAAGCGCTGCCGTTGACCCCAGGCCTAAAACCTCTGCTGGAAAAGGCGATCGCCACGCTGGAGCAACTACGGCGCGATGCGGCCTGACGGCGTCCTGGCCCGCACGTTCCTGGCAGGCGCGTTTGCGCTGGTGCTGGGCTGCCGAGCGGCGTTGCCACAAACCGCTTTTCCCAAGACACCGCCTCTGCCGCCGCCCTTGCCGCCTGCTCGCGAACCGGCACCTGCACCTGCACCCGAGCCCGCCCCGATGCCCTACGACCGGCAACTCGATCGGCTGGCTGAAATCATCGGCACGCTCGCCTTCATGCGCGACCTGTGCGGCGACGGCGACGGCGCGGCGTGGCGCGACAAGATGACGGCGCTGCTCGAAGCCGAGGGCAAGGCGGGCACCCGCAATGGGCGGCTTGCGGGAAGCTACAACCGAGGCTTCCGCGGCTATGAGCTGACCTATCGCGTGTGCACGCCTTCGGCGCGGGCCGTGATCGCGCGCGCCCTCGATGAGGGCGAAAAACTCACACGCGATCTTGCGGTGCGTTTCGGCGGCGGCGAGTGATCGGTTGAATTCAGCTGTGACTGTTAACCTTTTGGCAAGTTCTGCTCTGGCGGTGCGAACCGCGCGGCATTAGGTTGGCCGCATGCTGATCGACATGACCTCCGCCCAAGATCGATTCGAAGCCGCGGACGATCGCCGCGCTGCCCTGGCCTACGTGGCCGAAGCCTTCGCGGAAGCGACCCTCGATGGAATCGAGGAAGACTGCTTCGTTCAGGCAGCCTTGTTCACGGCCTTCCAGACCCTGGTCGACATCTATGGCGAGGATGCGGTGGCGACCTTCGCGGAGCGCCTCCCCGAACGTGTGCGGCACGGCGAGTTTTCAATCGTGTCGCGGCAATAACACTGGCGCTTGGCGCCCTTGGCGCCGAGACTTGAACGCGATGCTCCCTGGCCAACTTATTGAGTTCAGACGCCGCGAGACTCCATGAGCCAGCAATCCACCCTGACCTTGAACGACGGCCGAACCATGCCTCAGCTCGGACTTGGGGTCTGGCGGGTGTCCGATCGCGATGCCGAATCGGTTGTCGCCGAGGCGATCGGGGCGGGGTACAGAGCCGTGGACACGGCCGCGATGTATGAGAACGAGGCGGGTGTCGGACGCGCCGTGCGCTCTGCGGTGACCGGTCGAGACTCGATTTTCCTGACGACCAAACTCTGGAACGACCGTCAGGGCTATGACGCGGCCTTCCGATCACTGGATGAGAGCTTGTCGCGGCTGGGGACGGAAACCGTCGACCTTTACCTGATTCACTGGCCCGCCCCCGAACGGGACCTTTACGTCGAAACCTGGCGGGCCTTGATCAAGATGCGGCAGGACGGCCGGGTGCGGTCCATCGGGGTCTCCAATTTCGCGGTACAGCACCTGCAGCGCCTGATCGATGAAACCGGCGTAGTGCCGAGCGTCAACCAGATCGAGTTGCATCCGCACTTCCAGCAGCGCGAACTCCGGGCCTTTCACGCCCGCCAGGGCATCCTGACGCAATCCTGGCGGCCGCTCGGCAAGGGGGCCTTTCTCGAGGACCCGACGCTCGGGTCGATCGCCCTAAAACATGCCCGGACCCCGGCCCAGATCGTCATCCGCTGGCATATCGAGAGCGGGCTCGCGGCGATCCCGAAATCGCAGACGCCTTCCCGCATTCGCGAGAACCTCGATGTGTTCGACTTCGCGCTGGATCGCGACGATATGGCCGCCATTGCGGCAATGGCTGGCGCGAATGGCCGGATGGGCGCGGACCCATTGACGTTCAATTGATCCACCGATCGCCGGCACTCACGTTCATCACACCACGGCGTTCGCGAAACTTCGCGGCCCCGACTGCCATTGAGTCCAATGGGCCAAGCTTCCGCTGGCGAAGGCCCGCTTGCGTCGCGTCAGCGGTCGGCCCGGTCATGAACACGAAGCTTTCATCCTACAAAGCCAAGCGCGATTTCGGGAAAACGGCTGAACCCAGCGGCGAAGCTGGTGTGGTGCCGGCAGAGGCGCTCCGCTTCGTGATCCAGAAGCACGATGCTACCCGGCTGCACTACGATCTCCGGCTCGAGCTCGACGGGGTGTTCAAATCCTGGGCCGTGACCAAGGGTCCATCCCTCGATCCGCATGACAAGCGGCTGGCCGTCGAAGTCGAGGACCATCCGCTCGACTACGGCGATTTCGAAGGCACCATCCCCAAGGGCCAGTATGGCGGCGGCACCGTGCAGTTGTGGGATCGCGGCACCTGGACGCCCGAACACATGACGGCCGAGGAAGGCCTCGCCAAGGGCGATCTCAAATTCACGCTCGAGGGCAGCAAGCTGCACGGCTCCTTCGTGCTGGTGCGCATGAAGAACGACCGCACCGGCGGCAAGCGCACCAATTGGCTGCTGATCAAGCACCGGGACGAAGCCGCGCATGAGGGCGATGCCGACGCGCTGCTCGCGCAGGATCGCTCGGTCGCGTCGGGCCGCAGCATGGAGGAAATCGCGGCGGCCCGAGGCAAGGCGCCGAAACCCTTCATGACGAAGGGGGCCAAGCCCAGCAAGGCGGATGCGGTCTGGCAATCGAACCGGGCCGCGGAGCCAGCGCCCGCGGCTCCAAAAAACGCGCCGCGCCGAAAAATGACGGCAGCCCGGACCCAGACTCCGGACCCGGCCAAGACGGCCGCAGCGGCTCCCACCAAGTCCGCCAGGTCCGGGCCCGCCAAGGCCAAGCCGGCCCGCGCGCCCGCCAAGGATTGGCCGGGCTTCATCGAACCGCAACTCTGCAAGCTCGTCGATCGCCCGCCCGCCGGCCCCGAATGGGGTCATGAGATCAAATTCGACGGCTATCGCGTCCAGTTGAACGTCAGGGACGGACAAACCGTCGTGCGCACCCGCAAGGGGCTCGACTGGACGCCGAAATTCGGCGCGATCGCCGAAGCAGCCGCTGCCTTGCCCGACGCCATCATCGACGGCGAGATCGTGGCGCTCGACGAGCATGGCGCGCCCGATTTCGCGGCGCTGCAGGCGGCCCTGTCGGATGGCAAGACCGACAAGCTCGTGTTCTTCGTTTTCGACCTGCTGCAGGCCGGCGCCGAGGATCTCCGCGATCTTCCATTGAGCACCAGGAAGGAGCGATTGAAGGCCGTCCTCGACGGCGCCTTGGAGGACAAGACGCACATCCGCTACGTCGAGCATTTTGGGGTCGGGGGCGAGGCGGTGCTGCTGGCGGCCTGCCGCATGTCGCTCGAGGGAATCGTCTCGAAACGGCTCGACGCCCGCTACAGCTCGGGCCGTTCCGACTCCTGGACCAAAGCCAAATGCCGGGGCGGCCACGAGGTGGTGATCGGCGGCTGGACCGACACCGACGGCAAGTTCCGTTCGTTGCTGGCCGGCGTCCACAAGGGGGATCATCTCGTCTATGTCGGACGGATCGGTAGCGGGTATGGTCAATCCACCGTCAAGCAATTGCTGCCGGCCCTCAAGGCCCATTCCGCGGAAAAAAGCCCGTTCACCGGCGTGAACGCGCCCAAACGCGCCAAGAATATCCACTGGCTCGAACCCGCCCTGGTGGCGGAAATCCAATATGCCGGATGGACCGACGACGGCATGGTCCGGCAGGCTTCATTCAAGGGGCTGCGCGACGACAAGCCGGCCGAGGAGGTCGTGGCCGAGGAGCCGGCGCGGCCTGAAACGACTGAACTGGCTGAACCCGAGGCTCCCGCTAAAAAGATCGCCGAAGCCAAGCGGGCGCCGCCCAACAAGGCCGCACCGTTCAAAAAGCCGGCCGGCAATGCGGTCGTGATGGGAGTCACCATCACGCATCCCGACAAGGTGTTCTGGCCCGATGCCGGGGACGGCACCCCGGTCACCAAGCTCGACCTCGCCCAATATTTCGAGGCGGTCGGGCCGTGGCTGATGAACCACATCAAGGGCCGGCCCTGCTCGATCATTCGCGCCCCGGACGGGATTGGGGGCGAGCGTTTCTTTCAGCGCCACGCCATGGCGGGCACCTCCAGCCTGCTCGAACTCGTGCATGTCCGCGAGGAGCGAAAGCCCTATCTGCAGATCGACCGCGTCGAGGGCCTCGCGGCGGTGGCCCAGACCGGCGCCATCGAACTGCATCCCTGGAACTGCCGACCCGGCGAGCCGACCGTGCCGGGCCGCCTCGTTTTCGATCTCGACCCCGGCCCTGAGGTCGAGTTCGAAACCGTGGTGGCGGCGGCGCGCGAGATCAAGGATCGGCTGGAGGATCTCGGGCTCGTGTCGTTCTGCAAGACAACCGGCGGCAAGGGGCTGCATGTGGTGACGCCACTGGCGCCTCCCGGCAAGAAGGGTGGCCCCGATTGGGACGAGGCCAAGGAATTCGCGCGCCTCGTGTGTGCCGCGGTCGCGGCCGACGACCCCCACACCTACGTTACCACGATGGCCAAGAAGGCGCGCACCGGCCGCATCTATCTCGATTACTTGCGCAACGACAAAACCGCGACCGCGGTGGCGCCGCTCTCACCGCGCGCCCGGCCCGGCGCCACGGTGTCGATGCCGCTCACCTGGTCCGAGGTGAAGAAGGGGCTCGACCCGGCGCAATATACGATCCGCACCGTCCCGGCGCTGCTGGCCAAGACCAAGGCCTGGGCCGATTACGACGAGGGCGAACGGCCGCTCGACCGCGCCATCCAGCGCTTTGCCGGAAAGAGCGCCGCGTGACGGCCACGCTCGCAGAACTGGCGGTCCCGCTCGATCTCGAGCCCATGGAGGCCAAGACGGCGGCGGAACTTCCCTCCGGGGCCTGGCAGTACGAGCCGAAATGGGATGGCTTTCGTTGCCTCGTGTTCCGGGCGGGCGCGTCCGTCGAGCTGATGTCGAAATCCGGCAAACCGCTGTCGCGCTATTTTCCCGAGGTGGTGGCGCGTTTTGCGGGACTTTCCGAAGGCGCCTTCGTGCTGGATGGCGAGATCGCGGTTCCCATTGGCGATGCGCTCGACTTCGATGCCCTGCAGGCGCGAATCCATCCCGCCGCGAGCCGGATCAAGAAACTCTCGACCGAGACCCCGGCCCTGTTCATCGCCTTCGATTGCCTATCCGAGGATGGCGCCGTCAGCCTGATCGAACGACCCCTGACCCAGCGTCGAGCCGCGCTCGAACGGGTCTTTGCCAGGCTGCCCGCGGATTCAGGGTTTCGGCTCAGTCCATCGACGACCGATCGCGCCGAGGCGGAAGCCTTGCTGCGTAAGGCGGGCGGCTCCATCGATGGGGTCGTGGCGAAAAGGCTCGATGGCCCCTATGAGGCGGGCGAACGGGCGATGATCAAGGTCAAGAATTTGAAGAGCGCCGATTGCGTCGTGGGCGGCTTCCGCTACGCGAGCAAATCGCCGGGCAACCCGGAGGTGGGCTCGCTCCTGCTTGGATTGTTCAACCCCGACGGCAAGCTCGACCACGTCGGCTTCACCTCGGCCTTCGCCGACCTCGACAAAGCCGAGCTCACGGCACGGCTCGAAGCCCATGCCGGCGCGCCCGGCTTCACCGGCGACGCGCCCGGCGGCCCGAGCCGCTGGAGCAATGGGCGCTCGGAGGAATGGCAGCCGCTCCGCCCCGATCTCGTGGTCGAGGTGCGCTACGACCATGTCACGGGCAAACGCTTCCGCCACGGCACCAAGCTGCTGCGCTTCCGGCCCGACAAGGCGCCGCGTCAATGCACCTTCGATCAGTTGCAGGAGGAAGCCCGGCCCTCGGCCCTGACCGCCATGGTGCGGGATGGCTGAGCGCGCCGGGCTCGTGCATCCTGTCGAGGTGTCGCCACCCTCGCTCGACATCGCCGCCCTGCCCCGCGGCGTGTGGCGCCTGCGCGCCCGCATCCTCGAGACCGTCCAGGGCGGCGACATCGACGACCTCGAAGTTCCGCTCGGCTGGAACGAGTTGCCGCCACTCTTCATGCGCGGCCAGCCGGGCGATTTCGATCCGGTCGCGTTTCTGAAAGCGCGCAGCTTCGACCGCCAGGGCCGCGAAATGCTGGGCATTTTGCGTGCCGTCTTCACCGCTTCCTACGTGCGCGAGGTTCGCGGCTCGGTGGTGCTGTATAACTGGCCGGTGTTTCCCGTGCCGCTGGAGAAAGCGCCGACACCCGCCCAGCAACTCCACCCCTGGCGCTGCGTCCGCTTCGAAGACCTCTTGGAGAAAGCACCGGACGGCGGCCCGCTGATCCACAGAACCTCGATCGGCGAGGATGGCACATGGCAGTATTTTTGGACCGAGGCGGGGTGAGTGGCCGATCCGCTCTAGGGTCATGACGTCCGAACGGCCCCTGTCGCCCCGGCTGGAAGGTCCTGAACGGGGTGGATTGCAGAAGTTGGCCGGCTACCCAGAAGCCGACGTTGGCTTTGCGCTTAACCTTCCCATCCAGCAGCATGACCCTGGCGCCGTAAACAGTCCCGGAAGCGGTATAGCTCACCGCGCAAGGCAATGCCGGGCGGTGTCGTTCAGCATGGCGACGTTTGTGCCGTGGCCGTGAATGAGCATCCCAGCTCGGCCGTTAGAGTTCGCCACAACGTAAGGCGTTCTGATGAAACTAGGCGGCTCTCGCAGCCGCTGTCACAAGCGTGACCTTGGTCGGATGCTCTGGCATTCTCCCGGGCTCTAAAAGGTCGGGCACCTCCAGAATAGTCTCCAGCAAGCTCGCAGCCTTGGTCAGATGCTCTAGGACCATGTCGTCCGGCAGCCCAAGGGCGACCCGTGCAACATCTCTGACGTTGGCTCGGCTGCCAAACTTGTCATTGAAGCTGTGGCGATCGTGGCGGGTGCCGTCGTCATTCCACGACGCTTGCTGGTCAGGCGTCCCAAGGTGCTTCTTGTCACCAATATGCACATGCCGCATTTGCTTCATCTCGGGGCGTGCCGGGTCGATACGCTGATAGAGGCCGCGCACACGACTGGCGTCCATCGACTTTCATCAAGCCTGTTCCCAGCCCTACGCAGCTCCGCTTCGGTGATCTGGACAACGATCTCCGGCAGGTCCCCAGGGACCTGGTAAGCCGCATCGTCCTTGATTTTCTCGTCAAGAGTCATCTAAAAATCACCCTCAGGATTAGAAGGGGTCATCGCCGCTGCTTTTCTTCACTCTTAATCGGTCGACCGAGTCAGCCAAGGTGTCGAATTGCACTGCCTTGACCTGGTGCACTTCGATGCCCTTCAGGTCGACCTTCAATGTAACCTTACGACCGTCCGGATCGGTCGGCTTGAACACGGTTTCGATGCGAACGCCCGGGAACCTCCTTTCAAGCACAGATTCGATCGGCTCTTTTGGCTCCGGAACTTCCTCGTAGACAGTGAAAGACGTTTCCCATCCCTCATCGGTGCCGTAGCCGGTGCTGGCCTCTACCTTCGTGCCTGCCGGAAGATCGAGGTTAGCGACCCGCGAGGCTTTGTGAAAGAGGACGACATTCTGTGACGTGGCCCCGGCCTGGACAGAAGGAAAAATAATCCCGTCGAGCGGCACGACGGCTTCGGTCGCCAGAAAGTCGGCGATAGCTTGCGTGATCAGGTATGAAAAAGCCTCGTCATCCGGCAGCACCGGGCTTGCCATTCGGCGGCTAAGGCTGGCGAGGAAGCTGGCCCGGGCGAGTTGGCGGCCAAAGTTTGGATCGAAGACGCTCCCGGTGATGACAACACTTCCGAGCGCAGTGAGGTCCAGGAGGCGAACGGACCGGACGATCTCGAAGCGCGCCACCACAACCTGACTTCCAACTGGCGGCCTTACCTCCGCCAGCGCCACATGGGGATTACTCGCACCGTAGAAGACGGAGATGCCGTGCGCGTTCATCCTGCCCGCGCGCGCTGCCACGGATGGTGGTGGTCCGATCTCGCGCTCAGGATATGAAATCGCCCGGCAGAGCATCTCCTCATTGTGAAAGACACGCGCCCGGTGAAGGGCATTGATTCCGGTGTCCGGACCTCCGTCGACAATCATCGGGCGGCGGTCACGCGTTCGCAGCTCGCCGAGGCCTTCGAAAAGTGAGGCGAGCTGTCTAGCCCCAGACTGATTGAAAAAGCGGGCCTGGGTTTTTAGAGAGTGCTCAAACTCCCTCCACAGCACATGCCAGAAGGGGTCATCGGGGCGCTTTTCTTCGTACTGGGCATCTGAGGAGAACTCTGTTTCGCCTCCGCCGCTGTCATGATCGTAATCAGCATATTTGTCATCAAGCAGGCTCTGAATGTCAGAAGCGCAGGCTTCCGGAATATCAGCCGAATTCATGATCGCGTAGACTGTTTCTTCGCCCTCGCGCTCCCACGAATAATCCGACTCGTCATCCTTCATCATTGCCCATTGCATAGAGTCTGGGCCTTCAGGTGTGCGCTGATAATGGCTGCTGAACACCGCCTCGACCCTGTCAGCCATCTCCTTCACGCTGTAGCTACGTTTGATCCTATCGCAATAAGAACACCGTCCACTGACACCTGCCTTTGCGATTTCATCTTTCAGATACTCCTCTCCAATGCACTCCCAGCAGAGGCGCTTTTCGCCGAGTTCTTCTCCTTCATCTTCGCTCAGCATCCGGGTTCCTTCAGCTTAACGCAGATCTTTCAGCTTCATTGGCCATGATCTCGTCGCCGATCCGATCCTAAAGCTTTTGTCGTGCGCGGCCCTCATCCGAGGATTCAAACACTTGGCATCTATCCCGGAAAGCCATCCACCATTGTCGGCCAGCTTCTGGTCATAGAACGGCGGTGGGCTGCCGCGAAGCGGACACCATGAAGGTCAGAGTAGGGTCGGAGGCGGTCCTTGACGGACAGCCATGCCGGGCGGAGGTGACCAGGCGGCTGTTGCGGGCGCGGAACCGTGAACTCTCGCCCGGTCTGAGGGCCCTCGTATTGCACCGCGAGATCTGCTAGTGTTGTATACGACAACACTGGAGGCCGCTTGGATGACGCTGGTCGACGAGGTCCGGAGCTTCAATCGCTTCTACACCCGCGAGATTGGTTTGCTGGATCGGCACCTTCCAGCGAGCGATCTTTCGCTTCCCGAGGCGCGGGTCCTTTACGAACTGGCCCAGACTCCTGAAGGGGGCCGAACGGCTGCGGAGGTCGGCCGCGAGCTCAAGATGGACAAAGCCCACTTGAGCCGCATCGTGGCACGGTTCCGTCTGCGGCGCCTCGTGCAGAGTCGGGCAAGCCCCCATCATGGCAAACACGTGCTCCTCTCTTTGACCGACCTCGGCCGACAGACGTTTGCCGCGCTCGAACGCGGCACCAAGGTGCAGATGGAATCCATACTGTTGCCCCTCGGGGCGGACGGGCGCGAACGGCTCACCAAGGCAATGCGCGACATTCGTGCCGTGCTGGCCACCAAGGACGTCGGTGACACCATGCTCGAACTGCGGCGTCCGGCTCCCGGCGATCCTGGGCTGGATCACGCATCGGCAAGCCTTGCTCTACAACCGGGAATACGGCTGAGACTGGACCTACGAGGGGCTGGTCTCCGGCATCCTCGGCAGGTTCGTGGCCGAGTTTGATCCGGACCGTGAGGACGCGTGGATCGCTCGATACGGCGGAGCCATCGCGGGTTCGATCTTCCTGATGAATAGTGAGGACCCTTCCGTCGCGAAACTCAGGTTGCTCTACGTCGAGCCGAGCACCCGCGGCCTTGGCATCGGACGCACGCTGGTCGAGACCTGCATCGCGCGGGCACGCGATCTCGGCTACCGCGAACTCACGCTCTGGACGAACGACGTGCTCATCGCCGCCCGCCGCATCTATCAGGCGCTAGGTTTTCGGCTTGTCGACGAGGCGCCGCATCATTCGTTCGGCCACGATCTCGTGGGGCAGACCTGGACGCTCGATCTCACCTGATCGAGGCGTCTGGTCCTGCTTACATCAGAGACCGACGCGAACACCCTCGTTCGACGTCGATCGTTGGCAAGATGTCGATCGTCCCTCCAAAGACTCGATTGTCGCGCTGCGCCGAAGTATCGTCACGCCGCTCAATCCATAAAGGGAACCGCCGACCACCACGCCGTAGATGACCGTCCAATTTCGCCCATAGGAACAAACGATGCGTCTCCTGCTCACCGGCTCGTCGGGCTGGCTTGGTCGGTTTGTTGCGCCCGCGCTCCGGCGGGCCGGTCATGAAGTGGTCGGCCTCGACGTGGCGCCGGGGCGGGAGACACAGGTCCTTGGCTCGTTGGCCGACAAAACCATCGTGGCCAAGGTGTTCGGCGATCACGGCATCGAAGCGGTCGTGCATGCGGGCGCATTGCACAAGCCCGACATCGTGCGATTCGCCGCAAGGGCCTTTGTCGAAACGAATGTGATCGGCACCCTCAATCTCCTCGAAGCTGCCGTCGAGGCGGGGCACGATCGCTTCGTTTTCACCTCGACGACCTCCGTGATGATCTCTCAGGCCATCAGAGAAGAACAGGGCGTTGGCGCGGTCTGGCTCGACGAATCGGCAGGGCCGCTCGAGCCGCGGAACATTTATGGGGTGACGAAGCTTGCCGCCGAGGGACTTTGCCGTCTCCAACAGGTCGGGAAAGGCCTCAGCTGCATCGTGTTGCGCACGAGCCGGTTCTTCCCGGAAGAGGACGACACGGACCGCGACCTCTCCGGGCGCAATATCAAGGCGAATGAATTCCTTAATCGCCGCCTCACCGTGGAGGACGCGGCCGAGGCGCATGTTGCGGCACTACGATCTGCGCCCAAGCTCGGCTTCCAAATCTTCGTGGTGTCGGCGCTGACGCCCTTTGCCCGGTCCGACGCCGAGGCCCTCAAGCACGATGCCGTCAGTGTCGTAGGACGATATTTTCCCGATGCGCCTGAGCTTTATGCGCGGCAGGGCTGGCGCCTGCCCAAAACGATTGGGCGCGTTTACGACGCGAGCAAGGCGCAACGCATGATGGGTTTCAGGTGCGCGACGGACTTTTCAAGCGTGTTGGATGCGCTTCGTTCGGGTGAACCTCCGCCATTCGCGCACGATCCGACCTATATCTCCCCGCTCGAAACCTTTCGGCAAAGCCCGTTTTGAGCTGTCTCGTCCATCTTGCCCATGTCATCCCGGGCAAGGCGAAGCAGCGACCCGGGACCCCTCTTCGCGTGGTGTTCCCGCGCCGAACTTCTGGGTCCCGGCTCAGGGCCGGGACGATAGCCCCGAACCAACGGTCGAAATTACCTCCTTGATGACCCCTAGGAAACGCGCCGGCTACCCCCTTCAAAGCGCCTCCAAGAACCGCACCGGTTCGCCCGTCGCGACGCCAAGAATTTCGCCCTCCCACATCACCGGCTGCCCCCGCACCACGGTGCCCACGGGCCAACCGGTCACGCCGCGCCCGTCGTGCGGGGTCCATTGCGAGCGCGACGCGATCCAGGCGTCCGTGATGGTTTTGTCCCGCTTGAGGTCGACCACGGTGAAATCCGCGTCATAGCCCACCGCCATCCTGCCCTTGCGCGCTATGTTGAAGAGCCGCGCGGGGCCCGCGCTCGTCATGTCGACGAAGCGCTGCAAGGTGAGACGGCCCGCCGCCACATGGTCGAGCATGAGGGGCACCAGCGTCTGCACGCCCGTCATGCCCGACGGGCTCTGCGGATAGGGCTCGGCCTTCTCCTCCAGCGTGTGCGGCGCATGGTCGGAGCCCAAGATATCCGCGACCCCGTTGGCGACGGCTTCCCAGAGGCCCGGCAGGTGACGCTTGTCGCGCACGGGCGGGTTCATCTGCAATTTGGTGCCGAGCCGGGCATAATCGTCGGCCGTCAGCGTCAGGTGGTGCGGCGTCACCTCGAGGCTGGCGATATCCTTGTGGGCCGCCAAAAACGCCATCTCGTCGGCGGTGGAGATATGCAGCACGTGGATGCGGGCGCGCTCGGCCCGCGCGATACGCACCAGCCGCTCGGTGCAGCCCAGCGCCGCGATCTCGTCGCGCCAGACGGGATGAGAGGAGGGATCCCCCTCGCGCCGCTCACCCACCCGCTCGCGCAGCCGAAACTCATCCTCGCTGTGGAAAGCGGCCCGGCGTCGGGTCTGCCGGAGAATTGCGGCCACTCCTTCGTCGTCATCGACCAGCAGCGCGCCCGTGGACGAGCCCATGAACACTTTTATCCCGGCCGCACCCGGCAGGCGTTCGAGGTCAGGGATAAGAGGAGCATTTTCCCGCGTGCCGCCCACCCAGAAGGCGAAATCGCAGAACATGCGATGTCGCCCGCGCGCGATCTTGTCGGCCAGCGCCGCCGCATCGGTGGTGAGCGGCGTCGTGTTGGGCATCTCGAACACGGCCGTGACGCCCCCCAAAACCGCAGCGCACGAGCCGGTTTCCAGATCCTCCTTGTGGGTCGCGCCGGGCTCGCGGAAATGCACCTGGGTGTCGATCACGCCCGGCAGGATGTGCAGCCCGGTACAATCCACGATCCTGTCGGCCGAGGCCGCCCCGAGCGCCCCCATGGCGGTGATGGTGCCATTGGTTACCCCGAGATCGCCCAGGGCTTCGCCATTCTGGTTCACCAGGGTACCGCCCTTGAGGACGAGATCGAATGTCTGAGCCAAGCCAACCCCCAACCTTTGCTGTCGCCCCTTGCGCCGAGGGGCCGCCGACGTATCTCCAGAAGAACAGCATGCGCAACCGCGGGGATGCAATGAGCGATGGTCTGGCGGTCTTGAGCGATCGCGGCGTGATCCAGGTGTCCGGCCCGGACGCGCGCGATTTCCTGCAGCGCCTCGTCACCAACGATGTCGAGACCTTGGCGCCCGGCGAGGCCCGTTACGCCGCCTTGCTCACCCCGCAGGGCAAGATCACGGCGGATTTCTTCGTCGTGGCGGACCCTTCCGATCCCGCCCGCTTTCTGCTCGACGTCCCGGAAAGCCTTGCGGCCGAACTGACCAAAACACTGACCATGTATCGCCTGCGCGCGAAACTGGAAGTCACCGATCGCACCCTGGAGCTTGGCGTGCTCGCCACGGCGGCCGCGGAGCCGCCCGTCGCGGGCGCCCTCGTCTATGACGATCCCCGCGCCCCGAGCTTGTGGCGTCGGGCCATCGTCGACCGAAGCGCGTTGAAGGACCTCGGCGACGATGCCGGCCGCTGGGCCTATCGGGAAGGTCGCATCAAGGCGGGCGTGCCCGAAGGCGGCATCGACTTCGTCTATGGCGAAACCTTTCCACACGAGGCCAATCTCGACCGCTTGCACGGCGTCGACTTCAAGAAGGGCTGCTATGTCGGCCAGGAGGTCGTCTCGCGCGTCGAACATCGCGGCACCGCCAGAAAGCGGATCGTCGGGGTCACTTTCGAGGGCGAGGCCCCGCCAGTCGGCAGCGACATCACGCTCGACGGTCTGGCCATCGGTACGATGGGATCGGCCGTCGAGGGCGTCGGCCTCGGCCTCATTCGGATCGATCGGGCCGAAGAGGCAAGGCATGGTCACGGCCGTATTCTGGCCGGGACCGTTCCCCTGCGGTTAGAAGGTCCAGGCTGGACGTCGGCGCCCTGAGCCGATAGCCCCATTCCCGGCCGCGGTTTCCCGACGGCATTTCGATAGCTGGCGCGAACCACAGGATGGCGATCACCATGGACCTGGGCGAAGTCCGCGCCCTCGAAGCCGAAGTGGCCCGGCTGAGAGAGCAACTCGACGCGATGTCGATCCAGCGCGAGGCGGAGCGGCGGTCGGCCGCCGCCGAGCAGGCGCGGCTCACCTATGAACTCGGCCACCGGGTCAGGAATACCCTCAGCGTCGTGCAGGCCCTGGCGAGCCAGACCCTTCGCGGAACCATCCCCAGGGATGAGGCCCTGGACGTGTTCGGTCGGCGCATCCTTGCGCTCGCTCGTGCCAACGACGTCGTGCTGGAACAAAGCTGGACCTCCGCAGGCATCCGCTCGATCGCCGAGAGCATCCTCAAGCCGCTCGAGATTGGGGCGGAACGGCTCACGATCGAGGGTCCCGAGACGCGGATCGGCGCCGGCGCGGCGCTGTCGCTCGCCATGGCGCTCAGCGAGCTCGCCTCGAACGCGAGACGCTATGGCGCCTGGTCCGAGGCCGAGGGCCGCGTTCGCCTCGCCTGGCACATCGAGACAAGGGATGAAACATCGGGCCTGACCATGGTCTGGGCGGAGACCGGCGGCCCCGCCGCTGCCGTGCCCGCCAAGCGGGGCTTTGGACTGAAGCTGATCGAGCAATCGCTTCGTAGCGCCTTCGGCCGTGACATCACGATCGATTTTGCGACGACCGGGCTTGTGTGCACCGTGCGGGCGCCGTTGTCTCAACTCGCTCCCTGAGCCATCCTTCGCCCATGAGCGAGAACGACGACCCGGTTCCCCCGCGCGCGTGGCAGCGCATGCTGTCGGGCCGCCGGCTCGACCTGTTGCATCCCGCGCCTGGCGACATCGCGATCGAGGACCTGGCGCATGGGCTCGCCCGGGTGGCGCGCTGGAACGGGCAGACCCGGGGCGGACATATTTTCTCCGTCGCCCAGCATTCGGTGCTGGTGGAGCGGATCGCAGGCCAACTCGACCCCGCTGGCACGCCGGCCGACCGTCTCGCGGCCCTGCTGCACGATGGACCCGAATATGTGATCGGCGACATGATCTCGCCCTTCAAGGCGGTGCTGGGCGAGGGCTACAAGGCGATCGAACAGCGGCTGTTGGACGCCATCCACCGACGCTTTGGCCTGCCGGCGCCCTGCCTCGCGCTTTCGAGCCTCATCAAATCCGCCGATCGAATCGCGGCCTTCTTCGAGGCGACGCAACTCGCGGGTTTTGCGCTAGCCGAGGCCCGCAGCGTGTTCGGCCATCCACCCGGTCTCGAGCGCATCGAGGCGCCCGTCTTGGTTCCGCTGTCGTCCGACGCCGCTGAGGCCGCGTTCCTGAACCGTTTCCTGGCGCTGCAGGACGCCCGCATGGAGCTCCCAGGGTGATGGCCAGTCTGCACGTTTGTTCGCTGGCGCGGCTGCACGAAACCGCGCTGGCGATCGGGGCTGGCAGCGTGATGACGCTGCTGTCGCCCAGTGGGGTCGAGGCCGTGCGGCCGCCGGGGATCAAGCGCGACCGGCATCTCGTGGTCGGCATTTCCGACATCGTGGCCCCGAAGGAAGGCTACACCCATGCCGGCGAGGCCCATGTGGCGGAGATGCTGGCCTTCTTCCGCGCATGGGATCGCGGCTCACCCCTGCTGATCCATTGCTATGCGGGCGTCAGCCGCTCCACGGCCGCGGCCTTCATCGGGGTCTGCGCGCTGGCGCCGGGGCGTCACGAGCGTGACATCGCGGCCGCGCTGCGATGGGCTTCGCCCACCGCCACCCCGAATGCCCGTCTGGTCGCGCTGGCCGATGCCGCGCTACGCCGTTCGGGCCGGATGATCGCGGCCATCGAGAGCATCGGGCGGGGTGCGGAGTGTTTCGAAGGAGTCCCGTTCGGGCTGGATGTGGCCTGACCGGCCCGCCTCTGGATGTTTGGCCGAGCGATGCGGGGTCGGCCGCTTTCAGGTTGCGCGGGCGGCGTTCCTGACTATAGTGCGCCGCTCTGCAGACCGGTGCCTCAAAGCCTTTGGTTGCAGGCAGGAGGGGTGGCCGAGCGGTTGAAGGCGCACGCCTGGAAAGTGTGTATGCGGGAAACCGTATCGCGGGTTCGAATCCCGCTCCCTCCGCCATCCTTGTTTTCATTGACGAGATTGACGTTTTTGGATCGATGTTCACAGGTCTGTGCACAGTTTTGAGCACGCGATTTCGGCTGTGGATAACGGGGCGATAATTTTCGGTGGATAAGCGGGTGGTGTGGCCACTAGACTCTTGTTCGGCAGCGAACTGAGCGTGCTGGCCTGGCACGATCGTTGCACTCTCGCAAATTTCGTATTTTGGACAGTGCAAAGACGCAAGAACAGCTTTACTTAGCCGCCGGCAGCCCAAAAGCTGTCTACGTGGATGCGCCGGCGAATTCATCGTCGGCGCTCGACCACAATGCAGAGCAGCGAGGGTAAAACATGCCGATGCGATGAATTCATCGCTCTTGACATCAATTGTACCCAATGTTGCGTGCATCCATGCTCTAAGGGGCCGCTCGTAACACTACGAGCAGCCCCAAGGGTAACAGGACGAAAGCGAAAGCACCGCCCATGGCACAACACTACGTATTCGGCATACTTCATCTGGCGATGGCGTACGCCTACTTCACCCTTTAGACCCCACGAGCTTGCGACAGGCCCGGTGCAACGGGTCTGTCGCTGATGGGGGCCAGTTCATATTAAA
This sequence comes from uncultured Lichenihabitans sp., assembly GCA_964245915.1. Classification (GTDB taxonomy): domain Bacteria; phylum Pseudomonadota; class Alphaproteobacteria; order Rhizobiales; family Beijerinckiaceae; genus Lichenihabitans. The sequence continues at coordinate 27,364 of CAXTOT010000003.1, forward strand.
GCGCATATTCGCACGATTGTAAGGCGGAAAGTGACGATCCGTCCCATAACGCCTTGGGCAGCATTGTGGATCACAGTGAGAGCGCCGAGCCGTACCTTCACTGGCACCGCTGGCGAGTCACGTAGAGGCGCCGGCTGTTATGACTAGCTCCCTAGCAGAGCACCTCGCCAAGGCCCCTCAGCGGGCTTCCCTGAGTCACCAGCGGCCTCTCAGACCAGGCTATCGGCCGGGACCGGGCAGACGGATCAGCGGCGCGTCCGTCTCATCGGTGGTGAAGGTGCAGACGGTGATCGAGTCGGTCGCGTCGAAGCTATCGTCCTGAACGATGACGACCGGGCGCGGCTTGCCGGCATAGTCCTTGCCGCCAGACACGGTCCAGATTTCGCCGCGCTTCACGCATCGCCCCAGTCTCTCACGGCATCGATGAAGGCCTGATCCTCCCGCGCGTGAGCACTGGCCGCGATGGCGGCCGACTGGCGATGCGCCTCAGACCTGAAGGAGGGGGAGCGCACGTCCGGGACCCTAATCTGGATCGGGCGCAGCCCCTGCTCGCGCAGACGATGTTCCCGTACCTTCACGCGCGAGGGCTTGGCACTTGATGTCGAGGCCATGCCAAGTCTCCAGAAAAATTACATGTAACCTAGCCTGGGTCGGCGGGATTCGCCAGTCCTGTCATCCGTTCGCGCCGGGAAGGACCGCTCCTCTTTTCGGCCGCTCCAGCCGCCATAGGCCGTGCGCGCAAGCGCAGCGTCGCGTTGTACGTCGGTCCCGGCGACCGCTTGCTCTAGCGCAGGCTGGCTTTCAGACCTGTCGCCATCATAGGGCTATGGCAAAGACATAGTGCTCATCAACGTCGGTCGTGGCCCGCAACTAAATACTTCACAGATTTTGTGCCCCGGGTGTTTGCCTTGGTCGAACTCGTGGATAGCAGGGCAGCGTGGCTGCCTGCGTTCCGTCACGTCTGCTCCACCGGAGCAAACCGGCGTTTCTGAGAGGATTGTCGACGTTGGTCGGCTCCCGCCACCACTTCACTGACGAGGGGCGAACCCGTGGGATGATAGGTTCGGCGCTGGTCTTGATTGAATTCCTTGCGGATGATGGTGGGCGCCGCGCCGAAGTGCTTGCGGAAGGCGCGGCAGAAATGGGCGTTCGATTGGAAGCCCGCGACCTCGGCGATGTGGGCGATGGGATTGTTGCTGTAGAACAACTGCTCGCGCGCGGTCTGTAGCCGAATGTCGACGTAATAGGCGGCGGGCGATCGGCCGATCTGGTTGGCGAAGGCCCGTTCGAGACGGCGCCGCGAGGTTTTCAGGTCCGAGCAGATCTCCTCGATGCCGAGCGGGAACGCGATATTGGCCGCCATCAGACGAATGGCACGGCGAAACACGGTCTGGTCGTCGCCGCTCTGGCTGAGGTCCGGCCGCTGCAAGGTTTCGGGCGGGCGCGGGCGGCCATGCACGAAGGCATTGGCCACAACCTGTGCCAGGCGCGCGCCATGCGCCTTGTCGATGAGCATCAGCATGAGGTCGAGCGAGGCCGTGCCGCCCGCGGCCGTCACGATGTTGCGGTCCATGACGACGATCTGGTCCTTGACCACGACATTCGGGAACATGTCGAGGAACACCGGACGGGCTTCCCAGTGCAGCGTGATGGTGCGATCGCGGAGCACACCCGCGGCCCCGAGCGCGAAGGCGCCGGTATCGAGCGCGCCGAGCAGCACGCCGTGGGCCGACAGGCGCCGCAGCCAGGCGAGCAGCGGCTTGCCAAGATGCTGGATCGGCTCGTTGCCGCCGCACACGATGACGCAGTCGGGAACGCCAGCCGTCCCTATGGGGAGCGTGGCCTCGATCGCCATCCCGTTGCTCGACCGCACCGCGCCGCCCCGGGCCGACACGAAGCGCCAATCGTAGAGGGACAGGCCCGAATTCTGGTTGGCGATGCGTAGCGCCTCCGTGGCGGGCACGACGGCGTAGAGCGGGAAATCCGGCAGGAGCACGAACAGGAAGGTGCGTGGATACCGTTCGTCCATGCCGGCCAATTCACTTCGCCTGGGCTTAGCGGAGCGGCGTGACGCCGAGCCGCTCGGCCCAAGGCCTCAGAGCTTCGAGCAGACCGGGGCGCGGCGTCAACCCGTCCGCCATGGCCCGGCGCAAGCCACGCATTGCGGCGCTTCCGGGCAGACGAACCGGACGGGCGGGATCGGCTGGCGGGTTGGTGCGGCAGGCTTCGGCGACCCATTCGGTCTGCCGGGTGAAGGCCGCCAGTCCGCCGAACAGCGCCGGGTCGAACACCTGCACGAAGACCGAGGCGCCCCAACCAGCCTCCTCATCGGCGCGGCCATAGCCGGACAGTCCTTGCGTGAGGGCTTCCACCATGAGCGCGAGCCCATAACCCTTGTGCCCATGGTCGGCGCCTCCGGTGGGCAACAGCGTGCCTTTGCGCTCCCCCACTAGGACATGCGGGTCATGGCTCGGCCGGCCGTCGGCGTCGAGCGCCCACGGACCGGGAAATGTGCCGCCTTCGCGGCGCAGGCGCGCGCTCATGCCGGCCGTGGTGATGGAGGCCGAAATGTCGATCAGGATCGGATCCCCCTCGGTCGGGATGCCGACCGCGAGCGGGTCGGGCGTGAACACGGCCCTGGTGCCGCCGAACGGCGCCACATGGGCGTCGGAAGGATCGCTGCTCGCCACGATCGCCATGAGGCCCTGATCGGTCGCGGCGGGCAGGAAGGCCGCGAGACAGGCGATGTGGTGGCTGCGGCGGATCGTGATGGCACAGATGCCGCTGGATTTCGCGCGCTCCGCCGCGAGCCGCACCGCCTTGTCGGTCAGCCATACGCCGGGGAGGCGCCGCCCGTCCCAAACCACCGCCGCGCCCTTGTCGGCCAGCACCTCGGGTTCGCCGGTCTTCGTCATGCCGCCCGCCAGGATGTCCTCGATGTAGTCGGGCAACTGCGCGAGGCCGTGGGTCGTGTGACCCATGGCATCGGCTGTCACCAGCAGGCGCGCCGTGACGGCCGGCTTGTCGCCGTCCAGGCCGGCGGCCGTCAGCAGCCGTTCGGCATAGGTCGCGAGGGTATCGAAGCTCGGCATCGTCTCAGCCTCAGTAGGTGAGCCCCTGGGCCCAGGGGACGAATTCTTCTTCGCCATAGCCCAGCAGCTCGCTCGCGGTGCGCGTCCCGGACGCTGTGGCGAGCATGCGGGCGAAAATGGCGGCTCCGACCTGCTCGTGGCTCATCGTGCCCTCGAGGATCGGGCCGGCGTCCATGTCCATGTCGCCCGCCATGCGGCGGAACAGGCTCGAGTTGGTGGCGATCTTCAGCGAGGGCGTCGGCGCACAGCCGAAGCAGGACCCTCGGCCGGTAGTGAAGCAGATGAGATTGGCGCCCGCCGCGACCTGACCGGTCGCCGACACCGGGTCGTAGCCCGGCGAATCCATGAAGACGAGGCCGGGTGTCGCGATCCGTTCCGCGTAAGCGTAGACGGCCTGTAGAGGGCTCGACCCGCCCTTCGACACGGCCCCCAGGGACTTCTCCAGGATGGTGGTAATGCCGCCATGCTTGTTCCCAGGAGACGGATTGTTGTCGAGCGTGCCGTCGTCGCGGCGGGCGTTGTCCTCCCACCAGGCCAGCAGAGTTTTCAACCGATCACCCACCTGCTGGGTGGCGACCCGCTCGAGGAGGACCTGCTCGGCCCCGTAGAGTTCGGGCGTCTCGGACAGGATCACGGTACCCCCTTCGGCCACCAGCCGATCGGCCGCGAGGCCCAGCGCCGGATTGGCCGAAATGGCCGAAAAACCGTCGGAGCCCCCGCATTGCAGGCCGACCAAGAGATGCGCGGCCGGCACGGTGGTTCGCACGGCAGCGGCGGCCCGCGGCAGCATGGCTTTGAGCGCCGCGACTCCTGCCGCCACGGTGGCGGCCGTGCCGCCCTCCTGCTGGATTACGCGCGTGGTCAGGCGGTCGGACGGCGTGAGGCCGGCCGCGGCCAGAAACTCGTCGACCTGATTGTCCTCGCAGCCCAGTCCGATCACGAGCGTCCCCGCGACATTGGGATGCCGCGCGTAGCCGCCGAGAGTCCGCCGGAGGATCGCCATGCCGGGTCCATCGGCACGAAACGAGCAGCCGTGCTGGTGCGTGAGGGCCACCACACCATCGATCGTGGGCGTGTTCGAAAGATCGACCTCGCGGCGGAACTGCTCGGCGATCCGCTTCGCCACGGTGGCGGAACAATTCACGGTGGCGAGCACGAGCAGCACGTTGCGGGTGCCGACGCGGCCGTCCTCGCGCCGATAGCCCGCGAAGGTCGCGCCGGTGGGTCCGCCGAGCGGCTCGACCGCGTTACGCCGAGCCGACACGGCATCGCGGGCGCCTCGCGATGGACTGAAGGCGAGGTTGTGGCCGTGAACCAGCGTGCCCGGGCCGATCGCGGTTGACGCGACCCCGATGAAGGTGCCGAATTTTTGCACCGGCGCCCCTGCGGCAAGCGCCGACAGCGCCACTTTGTGGCCGCGTGGAATAGGTTCGCTGACGACGACACCCGGCCCCGCCGCGTCGCCCGGGGCGAGGTCGACGAGCGCGATGCCGATCGGATCGGCGGGGTGGAGGCGGAGTACGGAAGCGGGCATGGGGGTTAGTGGTCCTCACCCCGACTTTTACGCATTGTCAGTGTCCGCATGACGGCAGAATGTGCGGGACGCGCCGCTAGCGTGGCAGACCGTCCCCGGATGCTCACTCGACCGCCCCGACATCGAACCAGATGGTTTTGGTCTGCAGATACTGGTCCATCGCCTCTGTGCCGTTGTCGCGCGCGAGCGAGCCGGATTTCTTGTAGCCCCCGAACGGGGTTTTGACATCGCCTTCGGTAAAGCGGTTGATCGACACCGTACCGGCCGGAATGCGGCGGGCGAGCGAAATCGCGCGGTTGACGTCGCGGGTGAACAGCGTGGCGTGCAGGCCGAACTCGCTCGTCGCCGCGATATGCAGCGCCTCCTCGGTGGAGTCGGCCGCAATCACGCCCAGCACCGGCCCGAAGATCTCCTCACGCGCGATCGTCATCTCGGGCGTGACGCCGTCGAAGAGGGCCGGATCGAGGAAGAACCCGGGGAGATCGGACCGCACATCTCCGCCCGTCACGATGCGGGCGCCTTCCTGTTTGCCTCTCGCCACGTAGCCGAGCACGCGATCGCGGTGCTCTTCGGTGATCATGGCGCCGATCTCAGTCCCAGGGTCGAGCGGGTCGCCGACCACGAGGCTCTTCAGGCGGGCTCCAACGCGCGCCAAAAACTCGTCCTTGCGGGAGCGATGCACGATCTGCCGCATGTTGGCCGAACAGTTCTGGCCGCCGTTCCAACAGGCCGCCATGACGATATTGTCGATGTGGCCGTCGTCCAGCACGGCGTCGTCGAGCACGATGAGCGGGCTCTTGCCGCCCATCTCCAGGCCAATCGTCTTCATGTTGCTGTCGGCCGCATAGCGCAGAAACATGGCGCCGACCTCGGTCGAGCCCGTGAAGGACACGGCATCGACGTCGTTATGACGGCCGATCGCCTGTCCGGTGGTTTCGCCGAGGCCCGGCAGAACGCTGAGAACGCCGGCCGGCACGCCCGCCTCGGCGGCCAGTTCCGCGAGCCGCAACGCCGTCAAGGGCGTCTGCTCGGCAGGCTTCAACACCACGGAGCAGCCCGCCGCCAGGGCCGGCGCCAGCTTCCAGGCCGCCATGAGGAGAGGAAAGTTCCAGGGCAGCACGAGGCCGACGACGCCGATCGGCTCCTTGACGATCAGCGCGAGCGCGGTTTCCGCCGTCGGCGCGACTTTGCCGAAGCTCTTGTCGATCAGCTCGGCATACCATTGGAAGAAGGTCGGCACCTCGTGGCCGATTTCGTTGCGGCAGTCCGTGATGGTCTTGCCGCTGTCGAGGCATTCCATGACCGCGAGCTCGTCGGCATGGTCCCGCACGAGCTCAGCGAGCTTGAGCAGCACCGCCTTGCGATGCTCGGGCGCGGCGCGCGACCAGCCGCCGTCGACGAAGCTGCGGCGGGCCGCCGCCACGGCGCGGTCAACATCGGATGGCGTGCAATGGGCGACGCCGCCGAGCGCCTCCCCCGTGCCGGGGTTGAGGTTGGCGAAGGTGCCGCCGTCACTCGCATCGCAAAAGGCTCCGTCGATGAAGGCACGGCTCGGCAGGACCGCCCGGGAGGCGGCCTCATGGAAATGGGCTGCGGTGAGCGGAACGTTCATGGGCGGGCCTTCTCCTTTATCAAGACTGGCGGGCGCGGCGCTGGCCGATGTCCCAGGGCACGGTGAAGCGCTCGACGAGCGTCACGGCGCCGAACAGGGCGAGGCCGAGAAGTGTGAGCAGAAAGATCGCCGCGAAGGCGAGGTCCGGCCGCATGTTGCCGGTCTGCACCTGGATGTAAAAGCCGAGCCCCTGGTCGCTACCGATGAACTCCGCAATGGTGGCACCAACGGTCGCGTTTACGGCCGCGAACTTGAAGCCGACGAAACACTGCGGCAGGGCCGCGGGCAGGCGCACCTTCCAAAAGGACCGCCAGAAACCAGCACCGGTGGCGGCCGCGAAGCGTGTCAGCTCTTCGGAGAGGGCCGAAAACCCCGCGATGGCATTCAGGACCACGGGGAAGAAGCACACCAGGAAGACGATGATGATCTTGGGCAGCAGGCCAAAACCGAGCCAGGCGATGAACAAGGGCGCGAAGGCGATTTTCGGCACCATCTCCAGGCTGACCAGAAGCGGGTACAAGGTGCGCCGCAGGATCGGCAGGAACACGATGGCCAGGCCGATCGGCACGCCGAGCGCCACCGCGGCCGCGTAGCCCAGCAGCGTTTCCAGGGCCGTCACGCCCGTGTAGTCGAGCAGGCGCGGCAGGTCCGCCCAGGCGTTGACCACGATGTCGGACGGTTTTTGCAGGATGTAGGCCGGGATCGCGAGCCAGTCGATCGCCTTCTGCCAGAGCCAGATCAGCAACGCGAGAAAGGCCGGAAAGGTCGCGAACCGGGCGGTGTGGCGAAGCGAAAGCGACACGGCGGTGGTCACATCACACCAAAGCCGCGGAACACGTCACCGATAACATTGACGTAGGACGCGAAGGCGGGCGACTTCTTCACCGCCTCGTCACGCGGCCAGGGCAGGTCGATCGGGATCGTCTCGTGGATGCGGCCCGGTCGCGGGGTGATCAGGCACACCTGCGAGGACAGTTGCACCGCTTCCTCGATGGAATGGGTGACGAGCACGACGGTCGGGCGCGACCGCATCCAAAGGTCCTGAAGGTCGCGGCGCAGGCGCTCGCGCGTCATGGCATCGAGCTTGCCGAGCGGCTCGTCGAGCAGCACGGTCGGGGGCGCATGCACCATGGCCTGGCAAAAGGCGGCGCGCTGTTGCATGCCGCCGGACAGCTCGAACGGGCGCCGGTCCGCGAAGGCCGTCAGGTCTACCGCGGCAAGCAGGTCGTCGATGCGTTGCGCATAACGGGCGGGGTCGAGGCCCCTGAGTTCGAGCTGCAGCGCGACGTTGCCGCGCACGCTGCGCCAGGGCACGAGCGTGTTGTCCTGGAACATGATGCCGACGTCGGTGCGCACCCCGGTGACGCGCGACCCGCCGATCTCGATCCGTCCGGTCGTCGGCGCAAGCAGACCGGCGATCATCAGGAGCAGGGTGGATTTCCCACAGCCCGAGGGCCCGAGCAGGGACACGAAGGAGCCGGCCTCGATCGTGAGATCGACGGGCCCGAACGCGTGGACCTCCTTGTCACCCGCGCCGAACCGCTTGGCGAGGCCTCGGATCGCAAGATGTGAGGCACCGCGGGCCTCGGGGGCGGGATCGGCCTGGCGCTCGAGAACCGCAGCCGCCATGGGTCAGGGCAGTTCGGCGTTGGTGTAGAAGGCGCTCGCGGGCTTGTCGGTCTTGAGCCCGTTATAGGTCTTCATCAGATCGAGCATGGCGTCCCAATCGCTGGCGACATGGAGGCCGAGCTTCTTCTCCTTGTTGGCTTTGGAATAGAGGACACCCAACGTGACCTTCAGCACGTCCATGGCCTGCGCCTTGCCCTTGTCCTCGTTCATGGTGCCGCCCACGATGTCGCCCATGGCGTCGATGGCCGCCTTCGGATCGGCTTCGGTGGCCTTATAGGACTCGATCGTAGCCACGACGAAGCGTTTCACGAGATCGGGGTTCTTGGCCAGCGTCGCCGTATTGGTGACGATACAATAGCCGACCTGGGTGACACCGTAGTCGGCATAGGACAGACCGATCGGCTTGGCGCCGCCCGCCGCCACGATTTCGGACGGTTTGTCGTCGAGCCCGCCCAACATGCCGACCGCCCCACCCGTCCCTTGCAGGTAACCGGTGACCAGCGCGCCCTCGGCGACATTGGTGATCTTGACGCTGCCCTCCGGCACCTTGGCGTTGCGCAGCACCAGCGGGAAGAAGGTGTTGACGCCTGCATTGGCGGTCGTCAGCAGCACCTTGCCGGCGAGATCAGACACGGTCTTCACGCCCGTGTCGGGCCGCACCAACACCCCGTCGGTGCCCTCGGCGTCGATCACCGCCACCGAGACGAGCGGCGCGCCTTGCGCGGCAAGGTTCACCATAGAGGCGCAGGACCCATAAGAGAAAGTGCTGTCGCCGTTGGCGACGAGGCGATGCGCCGATCCGGACCCGTTGCCGGAGCGGATGTCGAGATCGATACCATGCTTGTCAAAGATGCCCTTGTCCTTGCCGTAAGCAAAGCCGGCGTGCGAGCCGTAGTACATCCAATTGAGGCGCAGCCGGACCTTATCGGTCGCTAGTGCGGGTTGAGCATACGCAATGCTTAAGACCGCCAACAAAGGCAATGCATGAGAAAGTTTCACGATCCGCTCCTTATCGACAAAATCAATTGGCAGCCCGCGTTAAGTGACGCAGGTTAGGATGCTTGGAGGATCTTCGGGCCCATTGGATTGCGGCCCGTTGACACGATCATGGCAGCCTCGGAGGCAAGCTAGTTGATCATTTACGTTACGCATTTGACCGTTCACGCCGAACCGACACCAAGGACACGATTTCAGGGCTATGCCTGATCGCGGGTCGCACCGGCGGGGCTCTCGCCGCAGAGTGTTAAGTCGTCGTCGCAAACGATCAATGCACCGGTCTGGCACTCTGCCATGATCGGTTAGCGGGCGGCGGTCACAAAAGAGCAGCCGAAGTAAAGGCTATGTGATTGTGCCGATTATGCAGTGACGCCGAAGATGTGGCGGCGTCTTTCGATCGATCTCGCGTGGATATTGGCGCGAAAGTCTTCCGTTCAAACCAAGGGCTGGCGATGCCGGACAACTCGAAAAAGCGATCTCTTACGGGGTGCTACATCACCATCCCGACCATGTTCGCGGACCCGAGCCTCGACCTCGATTGCCCGGCCATCGCCCGGCACGTGAAGTTTCTGATCGACAACGGTGTCAGGGCCGGCAACGGGGTTTTGCTGGCAGGCGGCGCGGCCGGCGACTTTTCCACCATGACGTTCGACGAACGCATCCGCGTGGCCGAAACCGTCAAGGAAGCGGCCGGCGGAACCATCCCGCTCGCCATGGGGGCCCAGACCACGAGCACCCGGGAGTTGGTGGCCCTGGCCAAGCAAGCGGAACGGCTTGGCTTCGACTTCATCCAGGTCTCGCCGCCGTTCTACTTCAACCACACGGAAGGCGACTTTCTCGACCACATCAAGGCGGCGGCCGAAGCGGCCGATATCGGGATCATCGTCTACAACACCTTTTGGACCAGCGCCGCGGTGTCGTTCAAGACGGTCGAACAGCTCGTGCGCATCCCCAACGTCGCGGCCCTGAAATGGGCGACGCCGCGCACCGATGCCATGGAATTCGAGGATGTCGTTTCGACCTTCTCGTCGACGCTGTCGATCATCGACAACCATCTCATGTTCCCGCTCAGTCATGCGCTCGGAGCACGGGCCTTCGAGGTGCATCTGTCGAACTACTGGCCGCAATGGGGGATCCGGCTCGTCGAGGACCTCGACGCCGGGGAATACGCCAAAGTCCAGCGCTCGCTGATCAGCGACGCCATGCCGTTCTACAAACTCTGGATGGAGATCGAGGCGCAATACACCAGCGGCGACGGCTACCTCGACAAGCTCTGCATGGAATTGATCGGCCTCGGCTCGAGCCGCTGCCGGCCGCCCACCCGCGACGTTCGCGACCGCTACCGTGAAAAGTGCCGCGCCATGATGATCGCCTGCGGCGTGCCCGGCGTGCTGCCGGCCACCTGACCGCAAATGACCACCGCGAGCCCTCAGCCGATGCGGAGCACGACGACGAGATGACCACGCCGAAGAACGTCAGCCATCACACGATCTGGCACGACCCCGCCCATTCCAACAACCAGGTCTGCACACGGCTGCTGCGCAGCGGCGAGATCGTGGCCGTATTCAACGAGGAGCGCTTTCCCTTTCATCACGATAGCGGCCAGACCGTGCTGATCCGCTCACGCGACGGGGGCCGGACGTGGGATCCCGCGACCCGCAAGGTCGTGCTCCCCTGGACCACGACCACCGGAAATTGGGATTGCGGCATCTGCGAGCTCTCGGATGGCGCGCTCATCGTGAACCTGACCATCACCGGCTTCTTCAAGCGCGGTGTGCGCAACGAGCAGCCCTCGTGGAGCAGCCATCCCGTGACGCGCGAATTCGGCGACTGGAGCTGGGCCTACAAGACACAGGGCTGGCTCGGCACCTATGTGCTGCGCTCGACCGATAATGGCGAATCCTGGAGCGAGACCATCCCGGTCAACGTGCGGCCTCTGAAGCACGGTGGCTGCCGGCTCGGTTGCTGGGAACTGCCGTCGGGCTCGCTGCTGATGGGGCTTTATGGCCGCATCCGCGGCTACGGCGAGGAAGGCGAAGGCGAGTCGACCCGATCGGCCCTGATGCGCTCCGACGATGGCGGTGAGAACTGGGAATATTTCTCGACGCTCGCCTACGATCCGGCGAGCATCATCGACTACGAAGAGCCGGCGCTGTTGCGCCTCGAGGACGGTCGGCTCGTGTGCTTCATGCGCACCCACGTCAATCCATCGAGCGATGCGCGCAACATGGTCATGACGGTGTCGGAGGACGACGGCTTCTCTTGGACGCCGCCGAAATGGACGGATATCTGGGGCTTTCCGGCCGAGCTCGTCGCCCTCAACGACGGTCGCTACCTCATGGTCTACGGCTATCGCCGGGCGCCCTATGGGGTGCGCGGCGTGATCTCCGAGGACGGCATCACCTGGACCAAGAAGAACGAGTTCACGATCCGCGAGGGTGGGCTGCCTAGCCGGACCTCCGAGCTGAAGCCCGGATCGAGCGTGATGACGCCCGGCACGGGCGAAGCGGATGCCGGTTCGATCTCCCTGACGCACCCCGGGGGATTTCAGCACATCGGCTATCCCAGCGTCGTGCAGATGCCGGACGGGGCGATCGTGTGCTCCTACCACGAGTGGAGCGACGATCCCGCGCCGGTACAATATGTGCGGGCGACCCGCTTCGACCTGGCTGATTGAGGAGGATCGCGATGGTCGGCCCGGAGCGAATTCTCTTACGGGACGAACATCGCTACATCGCGCATCCACACCTGGCTCGGCTCGCGGACGGATCGTGGCTGCTGGTCGCGACCTGCGGGCCGCGCCGTTCGGTCACCCTGCACCCGCCGCTCGATCCCGAGTTCATCACGCTCGCCATTCGGTCCGACGACGAGGGCGAAACCTGGTCGGACCCGGCGCCCGTCCCCCACTATGGCGCCACCGGGACCGAATGCGGCGGCCTGACGGCTCTGCCGGATGGCGGCGTGCTGCTGAACCAATGGCGCTTCCGTTGGTACGCGGGCTCCTGGCTCGAAGGGCGTGCCGCCGAACCGCACGAGCCTCTGCTGACCTCCGCCGAAGACCTGCAGCACGAGCTTGCGGCCTCGCTCGAGCTGGACGGCGCACCCCCCGACCGGATCATCACCTGGGGGCGGGGTGGAGGCAGCTTGACGATCTGGCGCAGCGATGCCGGCAGCATGCGCTGGGAAAAGCTCGCTGAACCCGAGCTTCTGCCTTTTTGCGGCGGCTATGGTCTGCGCGGCGGCCTGTTCGCGGCCAACGGCGACCTTCTCCTGCCCCTCACCGATCCGCCCCATTACCGCAGCGTGTTCCTGATCCGCTCGCGGGACCAAGGCCGAAGTTGGGGTGAGCCCGAATTGGTCGCGCAGGCCAGCGGCTACGCGTTCGAAGAGCCTGCGCCGATCCGCCTCCAAGACGGCACCTTGCTCATGCTGCTGCGTGACAACGTCGGACGCCGCTTGCAGTCCGTTCGCTCGACCGATCACGGCATCACCTGGTCGGCGCCCGAGTCGGCCGGCCTCGCGGGCTTTCCGGCCCACTGCCTGCTGCTCGCCGACGGGCGGCTCGCGGCGCTGACCGCGGTGCGCGATGCTACTGGTGCGATCCTGCTCACCGTCTCCGAAGACGAGGGCGAGACCTGGAGCGACCGACCGACCGTGATCGCCGGCGAGCTTGGAACGCACGATCTCGGCTACCCGACGGCCGTGCTGACAAACGACGACTCTCTTTATGCGGCCTATTACCGCCGCGATGCCCTTGGCGTGACTGGGGTCTATGCCCGGCGCGTGCAAGTTCCCCACCACGCATGAAAGCGAGGACCACCATGGCTGAGACTGGCATTTCGCGTCGCAACTTCCTGGCCGGCACCGCCGGGGTCGCCCTCGCCTCGACGGCGCTGGCGCGGCCCGCGCTCGCGGCCCCGATCGAACTCGTGCACTGGAGTTGGCTGCAGGCCTCCGATGGCGAGGTCTGGGAAAAGGTGATCAAGGGTTTCAATGAGGCCCACAAATCCAAAGGCGTGCAGATCCGCCTGGAACTCGTGCCCGAGGAGCAGTACCGCACCAAGATCCTGGCGGCCGCCGCTTCGGGCAGCGCCCCCGATTTCGGCTGGGGCACCGCGGGCAAGGATGCGGCGCTCGCCAAGGATGGCATCACGGTGCCGCTCGACGAGCTCGCCAAAAAGGTCGGCCTCGACATCTCGGATTTTTCGGCCAATTCGCTCAAGGCGTCGAAATATCCGAAGATCGGCCCCGAACTGCAGATGATCCCGATGGATCTCATGAGCCTGCAGCCGCTCGTCAACCTCGACCATGTGAAGGCGGCGGGGCTCGATCCGACCAAGTTCCCGACCGACGAAGCGAGCCTTCTCGAATGGGCCGCAAAACTCACCCAGCGGAGTGGCGACAAGGTCACCCGATCCGGCATTCTGATGACCGGCACGGGTCTCCAGCCCAGCGTTACCTGGGGGATCGTCTCGGACCAGATGGGCTTTCAGCGTGCCAGCGACGACCTCAAGACCGCCTGCGTCAACCCCGAGGCCGGCAAGGCCGCGATGCAATGGGTCGTCGACCTGTTCGACAAGCACAAGGTTTCGACCCGCGAGATCACGGACCGCTACGCGGCCTTCGGGCGCGGCGAGGGCTCGATCTTCTGGACGGGTCCGTGGACCCTCAACGGCTACAAGAAGCAGGGCCTGAACTTTACCGCATTCACGTTCCCGCAGATCGGCAAGAACCGGCACACCTATTTCGAAATGGGCGGGATGCAGCTCTACAAGCAGAAGGACACGAGCCGCTACGAGGCCACCATGGCGGCGGTAAAATGGCTGTCCGACAACAGTCTCGTCTGGACCACGGAAGGCCGCGGCGCGAGCCCACGCACCTCGATCCTGGCAAAACCCGAATACAAGACGAGCGGCATCGACTGGAACCTCCGACGCGCTTTCGTCGAGGGCCTGCCGGATGCGACGGTCGGCGAGGTGCCGGTGCCCGGAGGACCCGACTTCACCATCTACACCAACACTGGCTTCCTGGCGCGAACCCTCGAAGGCGTGTGGGTCGGCCAGAAGACCAAGGAGGACGCCCTCGAGGAGATTCGCGCCCAGTGGCAGCAGGATCTCGACGAGGCATGACGTTGGGCGCTCCCTTCTCCTGCGATGTGGGGGAAGGGAGGTTGTGTTTCGAGGTTCCTTCTTGAGCCAGCATGTGCTTCCCGCCAACGCGTCCGTGGCGCGCCGTCCGCCAACGGCGCGGCGCGAAAGGGTGGACACGGTCGCCTACCTGTTCGTCGCCTTCTTCACCGTGCCCTTCGTGCTGTTCAACGTGCTGCCGGTGCTGTTCGGCCTCTATCTCGCCTTCACGAACTGGTCGATCGTGGGCACGCCGACGTTCGTCGGTTTCGCCAATTTCATCCGCGCCTACAAAGACCGCTCGCTGTGGCAGGCCTTCGGCAACACGATCCGTTACGCCCTCGTCATCGTGCCGTCGGTGGTGGTGCTGGCCTATGCGGCGGCGCTCTACGTCAGCCAGCGCTGGCCCCTGTCCGGTCTCGCCCGCACATTGTTCTTCGCGCCCAATGTGGTGGCCGCAACCGTGGTGGGGCTCGTCTGGGTCGCGGTGCTCGACGCCCGCACGGGGCCCGTCAACGAGGTGATCGCGCTGTTCGGCGGCAGCGGCATCCCCTGGCTGACCTCGACGCGATGGGCCTGGGTCGGGGTCAGCGCCGCCTCGGTATGGTGGGACCTTGGCCTCGCCTTCGTGCTGTTTCTCGCTGCCCTTCAGGATGTGTCGCAGGACCTGGTCGACGCCGCCAAGATGGACGGGGCGCACTGGCATCAGCGCGTGTGGCATGTCCTCCTGCCCGGGACCTGGAACACGATCGCCATGGTGGTGATGCTGCAGTTGATCTCGACCTTCCGCATCTTCAGCCAGGTCTATCTGATGACGGCTGGCGGGCCGGCGGGCTCCACCATGTCGGTGATCCAGCACGTGTATAATTCCGCCATGGTCCGCAACCTGATGGGTTATGCCTCGGCGGTGTCGATGCTGCTGTTCGTCTGCATCCTGGGCGTCGCCTGGGTGCAGAGCCGAATCCTTGGACGGCGGGCATGACCCCGGCGACCGCCAAAACACTGCGCCGGGGCTGGGCAACCATCATCTGGGCCGCCGGGCTCGCGGTGGCCCTGCTGTGGGCCTTCCCGTTCCTGTGGATGGTGGGGACCTCGTTCAAACCGGCGGCGGAAAGCCTCCTGGGCGGCCTCACGCTGTTCTCGTCGCACCCTACGCTCGAGCATTACACGGCCGTGTTCGACCGGTATCCGATGATCCGCTGGGCGCTGAACAGTTTCGTCGTGGCCGGCACCGCCACCGTGCTTGGTGTGCTGTCCTCCGCGCTCGCCGGCTATGCCCTCGCCCGCATGCGCTTTCCCGGCCGCACCGTGCTGTTCGCGCTGTTCATCGCCTCCCTCATGGTGCCGATCGAAGTGACGGTGATCCCCATGCTGATCGGCTTCATCCGGGTCGGCTGGGCCAGCACTTACCAGGCCCTCATCCTGCCCTCGATCGCCCAGGTGGTGGGCGTCTACATCTTCCGGCAGTTCTTCCTGAGCTTTCCGCGCGAACTGGAAGATGCCGCGAGGATGGATGGCGCCTCGCGCTGGCGCACCTTCTGGAGCATAGCCTTGCCAATCGCCCGGGCCCCGACCATCGCGGCGACCGTCATCCTGTTCAATTTGAACTGGAACAACTTTCTCTGGCCGCTTCTCGTCACCTTCGACGAGACCATGAAGACCATGCCGATCGGCGTCGCGGCCTTCGCGCCCACCATCGGGTCCCACACCCAGCTCGAAGGCTACGGCAACGGCATGGCGGCCGTGACGCTTCTCAGCCTGCCGAGCCTGCTGCTGTTCTTCTTCCTGCAGCGCTATTTCATGGCAGGCCTTCAGACCGGCGGCGTCAAGGGCTGATCGGGCCCGTCTCGCCCCCCATCATCAGGCCACGTCCTCGATCTCGGCCTCGACCAGATTGCTGCTTTCGACCGGGTGCGACAGCATCAGGCGAAGCTGTCCGGCGTCGAGTTCATTCTCCCACCGGCTGATCACCACCGTTGCGACGCCGTTGCCGATGAGGTTGGTCAGTGCCCGGCATTCGCTCATGAACTTGTCGATGCCGACCAGCACGGCGAGCGCCTGGATCGGAATGTCGGGCACGATCGCAAGCGTCGCTGCGAGCGTGATGAAGCCCGCGCCGGTGACACCCGAGGCGCCTTTCGAGGTCAGGGCCGCCACCGCGAGGATCCCGAGTTCCTGGGCAAAGCTCAGGGGCGTGTTGGTGGCCTGCGCCAGAAACAGGATCGACAGTGTCATATAGATGTTGGTGCCGTCGAGATTGAAACTGTAGCCGGTCGGGATCACCAGGCCCACGACGGAGCGCGACGCCCCGAGCCGCTGCATCTTCAAGATCATCTGCGGCAGCACGGTCTCGGAGGAACTCGTGCCGAGCACGATCAGCAGTTCGTCCTTGATGTAGACTACGAAGCGGAGGATCGAAAAGCCGCAGAACCAGGCGATGGCGCCCAGCACGACGACCACGAACAGCACGCTGGTGATGTAGAACGTAACGATCAAGAACCCGAGCTTGACCAGCGCCCCTGCCCCGAAAGCGCCGATCGTGAACGCCATCGCGCCGAAGGCACCGATCGGCGCGAACCGGACCACGATGCCGATGATGCGGAAGAACATCTGCCCCGCGGCGTCGATCGCGCCGGCGATCTTCTCGCCCGTGGCGCCCATATGGGAAATCGCGACGCCGCTGAGGATCGCGATCAGCAGGACTTGCAGCAGGTCGCCCTTGGCGAAGGCGTCGAAAAAGCTCTGCGGGATGATGCCGAGCAAGTGGGCCGTGATATTGTCCTGCTTGGCTGCTGTGACGTAGGTCGAAACCGATTGCACGTTCAGCTTGGCGGGATCGATATTGAAGCCCCGCCCTGGTTGCAGCAGTTCGGCCACCAGCATGCCGAGCGCGAGCGCCACGGTGGAGACGATCTCGAAATACACCAGGGCTTTGATGCCGACCCGTCCGACCCGGCGCAGATCGCCCATGGTGGCGATCCCGTGCACCACGGTGCAGAAGATCACCGGCGCGATCATCATGCGGATCAGGGCCACGAAGGCATCGCCCAGCGGCTTCATGGCGGCGCCGGTTTGCGGCGCCACGACGCCCAAAGCTATCCCTAACGCGATCGCGATCAGAACCTGGACGTAGAGGAGGCTATACCAAGGCCCGCGCCTCACCAGCGTGGTACCGTCCGTCCGACCGATTGAGGCGTCCATCCCGAAATCCCATTTGCGTTTTTTGGATGTCTACGCTGATTTCCCGTTCGAGGCCATTGGCAATACGGCACAGCTCAAGGCCCTTCGCGCGCAACTGAGGCTTCCCCCGAGAGCCCCGGCGATCGTCAACCTTGATGGGCGTTAAGTCGCTTTGCTGGTGTTTTTCCAAATGCCAAAGATTTACCTCACGTCTCGGAGGTAAGTTGGATGCTCAAAAGACGTCGCGCCGTTCGTAAGAGGTCGTTCATTCCAGCGACGCTCGCCACCACAGATGTCGAGGTCGCCTGCACGATTCTCGATATTTCCGAATCCGGAGCCAGGTTGCGCCTTCCGCCGGGCTATTTCCTGAGCTCGTCCTGCTATGTTCGCGCGCCGGAGCTTGGAAAGGCCGTCCGCAGCCGTATCGTTTGGCGCCAAAAAGGTGAGTTGGGGCTCACGTTCAGCTAATTCTGGCTGTTTACATGGCTATCCTGCCGCTATTTTTCGCAATGGGAACAAAGGCGTCGAAATACCGCTTATAAAGAAGGCGCCGAACACAAGGACTAGAAACATGGGCAAATTCATTTTCGCAACCACCGCGGTCGCGGCAATCACTTTGATGGGTGGGGCGGCCCAGGCAATGCCGATGCCCTCGACGAGCGGCTCGACCCTGCCAGGGATCACTCTCGTGGCTGACGGGTGCGGTCCCTATGCGCACCGCGGCGATGACGGCGATTGCCACCGCAACAGGGGTCCAGCCGTCTTCGGCGTGCCGATCTTCGGTGGGGAGCGGCATGACGGCTACGACCGACGCGACGAATTTCGTCGGCGCGAGCGTGATCGTCGCCGCTTTGAGGGTCAAGGCGACTTCCGCCGACACCAGGACGAGGGAGACAGTCAGGACAATTGAGTTTCGCTCCTGCACGTTTGAGCCTCCAGCCCCCGCTGGAGGCTTTTTCTTGTCTTGAACCCGACGAGCCGAGCCCAAACGACTGCGATCTCGGTACGGTCGAAGTCGGGCCTGCGATCTTGCCGCACTGACGATGCTCCTCGGGTCGTCGGCTCTTCCGAAAATCGCCATTTTCCTCCGCTTATCCGGTACGGGGCCGATCAGTGCCAGGGCGCCCCGGCGCATGACGATGGAGCATATTCATGTCCGACCCGTCCGTCTCCGAGGCGACCCGCATTCTTGCCGGAGACGATGGGGCCGTACGCGGCGACGTCCGCTACGACGGTTTAGCCATGACCCTGCACTGGATCACGGCAATCCTGGTCGTGACCCTCTTCAGCCTCGCTCACATCTGGGACTTTTTCCCGCACGACGGACCCGTGCAGATCACGATGCAAACCGCCCATGTGTCATTGGGCGTCGTGCTGGCGGCGGTCTTGGTGCTTCGCCTCGTCTGGCGATCCGCCTTCGGGCGCCGCTTGCCGCCGGCCACGACAGGGATCACCGAACTGGCGGCGCGCGCGATGCACTATGGTCTCTACGGACTGCTTATCGCCATGGTGGTGGCCGGCTTTGGCAAGCGGTGGGTGCGCCAGCACGGCGTCGAATTTTTCGGCTGGAGCATCCCTTCACCGATCACGCTGGATCCTTCGTGGCGGGCCGCTTTCACCGCAATCCATCATTGGGGGGCCTGGGCCATCATTGCGCTGGCGGGCCTGCATGCGGCAGCCGCTCTGTTCCACCGCTACGCTCTGCACGACGGGGTGCTCGGACGCATGCTGCCGGGACGCCGAGACGTCGGGGCGCATTGACTTGAACGGCATGGGGTGAGGCGGGCCCTTTCGCCGCTACCACAATTGCAGACGCGATCGAAGATGCTCGACCTGATCGGGCGTCAGGGCATTGACGCTGTGGTGGCGTAACAAGAGATAGAGCCGCGCCGTCTCCTCGAGTTCCTCGGTCGCATACATGGCGTTGTCGAGGCTCGTGCCGGCAACCACCGGACCATGATTGGCCAGCAGCACCGCGTGGTGCCGGCCCGCCAACTTCCCGACCTCCACGGCCAGGCTCTCGTCTCCCGGCGGGCAATAGGGCACGAGGGGGAGGCGGCCGACGCGCATCACGTAGTACGCGGTGAGCGGGGGCAGGCAGTTGCAAGGATCGAGGCCGCTCATGCAGGACACCGCGACCGAATGGGTGGAATGCAGGTGAACGACAGCCCGGGAGCCCTGCCGCGCCGCATACATGGTGCGATGCAGGAAGGCTTCCTTGGTGGGCTTGTCGCCGCTCACCACAGCGCCGCTCTCGTCGAGCCGTGACAGCCTGGCCGGGTCCAATTCGCCAAGCGAGGCATTGGTGGGCGTCATCAGCCAGCCGCCTTCCGGGTGCCGGACGGAAATGTTGCCCGTGGAGCCGAAGGTCAGCCCGCGTCGGAACAGCGAGGCGCCAACCGTGCAAATGCGCTCACGGAGCGCGGAGTCGGTCATGACAACTGCCTCCAGGGCTCGACGAAGAGATCCGGGCTGCCGAAATTGTCCGACGGCACGGTGCGAAGCCCTTCCGGGCTCGGCATCAAGGACAGGTCCGTGGCGCCGGTAGGATCATCGGGAATACAGCCGAGCAGCATCGGGGTCTCCTCTCGAAGAGGTAGCGGCGCAGTCGAGGATCACCTAGGGCTGCCCTGTTCGGACAGCACCCGCCGCTTTGCGGACACGAAGGCGGCCAGACACAGGTCGCGCCAAGACCGCCGCGCCGCGAGCGCACCCGCGGGCGTGACACGACGCCTTTGATCCTCGACCGCCTGGACCAAAGCCGGTCCCCAGGCGCGCGGATCGGACTGCTGCTTGGCAAGGCCGTGGTACATCGGTCCGAGATTTTTGCAATATTCGGCCACGCCCGTGGGTGCGTTGAGATCGATGGTTTCGAATGGCCCCATGAAAAACCAGCGGAGGCCCAGCCCGTCGGACACGGCCTTGTCGACGTCCTCCACGCTGCACACGCCATCCTCAACCAGGCGGAAGGCTTCCCCCAAAATGGCACTCTGGAGCCGGTTGACCACGAAGCCGTCGATCTCGCGCGTCAGCACGATCGGGGACTGACCCACCCGGCGCATCAGCGCCGCGGTGCGCTCGACCACCTCGGGGTCGGTCCAAGGTGCCGGAACGATTTCCACCAGAGGGATCAAGTGCGGCGGGTTGATGGGATGGGCGACGAGGCAGCGCCGTGCGTTGTTGAGCCCCTCCGTGAAGGACGAGGCGGGAAGACCGGATGTCGAGCTCGCGATGATCGTATCGGGCCCCGCGAGGTCATCCAGCCTTTTGTAGAGGTCGCGCTTGATCTCGACCCGCTCGGGCGCGCTTTCCTGGACGTAATCCGCCCCGAGAAGCGCCTCATGGAGGCTGGCCGCGATCGTGATCCGGGCCATGAGGGCCTCGACCGTCTGGCCATCCGCGGGACCTTGCGCTCCTGCTTCCGTCAGCGCCGCGCGCACGAAGGCAAGGGTCTGACGCTGAGCGTCGGTCGAGGCATCATGGATCGCGACATCGCATCCGGCACGGGCGAAAACCACCGCCCAGGATGATCCGACAACACCACATCCAACGATGGCGATACGCGGCATGATCTGTTTCCTCGCCGTCCAGCCCTGGTAGGAAAACCGAGATTTGCCGAGAATCGTAGCATGGCTTCAATCCGCAAGGGTGGCCGAAGCTACTTGCCAAAGCGCTGCTCGGGCAAGGGCGCATGCCGACGCGGCCCCCGTGTTCCGGCCGAAACAGATCGGCTGACCGCCCACGGATAGCCTTCATCCACGATGCGAGGCGCATCGAGGTGGCAAGCCCAAAATACCTCTCCAGGCGAGTGTTTTCGGGCGAGCCACCGTCTCAAGGAGATGGCCATGCAGTCTAAACTCATCGGATCCGCGCTTGTGCTGCTGCTTGGCGGCGCCCTGGCTCCCCTCCGTCCCGCCTACGCCCACGGCACGTTCGTCTGCTGGCAGCCGAATGCCAAGACGGCTCAGGCGGGCGGCGCGGACTACTGGACCCCGGAGCGTCGAGCCAAAGCCATCCCCGACAACGAGGTCTTGCCTCGCCCCAGAACGAGCGGCCGGCATAAGTTTCGGGCTCGAAAGCGGAGCAGAATCTTGGCTGCCGCCGAGCCGGTGGCCGACGTCAAGCAGCCTCCGTTCAAGTTCGGCGGCAAGCTGTTCTACACGAGGGACGGCTCCGACTTCGAAGCCAGCGCACAGTTCGCCGCCGATGACACGATTTTACTGGCCGCCGCTCACAGCATGTACAAAGGCACCGGCTACGCCAAGAACATCACGTTTTATCGGGTTTATGCCGACGGCGGCGACAAGATCTATACGGTCGATCAGGCCGCCGTCCTCAAAGCTTGGCTACCCATCGCCAAGGACCCGCCAAGCATCGGGAGAACGGCATCGGACTACGCGGCCTTACGGACCACGGCCGCGTCCGACGTCGGCCATTTGACGCTCAGCCAGGATGGCAGTTTCACCAATGTCGGGATGATGGGCTATCCCGCCAACCTCGGCGGCGGCAAGGTGATGTATAAGCAGCTCGCCACCAAGCAGGCCCAGATCGGCAGCGCTTACGACGCGCGGCCAAACGAATTCGGGGGCGGGGCGAGCGGCGGGGCCTGGTACGTCGGGGCCGATGATACCCTCCGCGCCGTCAGCGTGACATCGGGCACCGCCGTGACGGGCACCACGCTTGCTTGGGGCGCGGCCTTCACGGACACCACCGATGCAATGACGGCCTATGTGAAGGGCGGCTGCAAGTAGCGTTGGAGTCCACTGGCGCACCGGCTTCCGGTGCGCCAGATCTGCTTCTTCACCGGTTGGCAATCTGTTCGAGAGCCTTCCGGTTTAGAACCACGATCCTGTTGCGGTTGAAGCTGATGACGTTGCTGTCTTTCCAAGATTGCAGCCGGCCGTTGATCTTCGGACGGCTGGCATTGATCATCTGACCGATGCGGCTCTGCGAGATCGCCCGATCGATCATAACCCCGTTTTGCACCGGTTTGCCGTGGGTGCGGCAAAGCTCGACGAGCAAGCCGGCCAAACGCCGCTCCATGGAATGCAGCGACATGCTCTCGGCGAAGTGGGCGAGGCGGCACCATTGGGTGGAGATCGCCTGGATGGTCGCCAAGGCAAAGGCCTGGTTGCGAAGCAATGTCTGGAAGGTTGCCCTGCCCAAGACGAGCACTTGGGTTCCCTCGGACGCGAGTGCATTGGTCAACCTGCCGATACCCAGGACCAGTTCGACCTCGCCCACGATGTCGCCCGCCCGGGCCTCGGCCACGATGACTTCCCGTCCATCCCTCGAACAGAAGGAGAGTTCGACGCTGCCCTGCACGACGATGAACAAGGAGGTGCAATCGTCGCCCTGCTGGAACACGATCTGCCCGCCCGCATAGCGGCATTCCCACACCTCCCGGGCCAGGGCCTCGATCTCAGTCTGGTCGAACCCGTTGAGACATCCCTGGGCTCGGAGCGTCTCCACCCGTCTCCTGCGGGTTTCCGCGTGTTCCATCGACTCTCTCACTCTTTTTAGGCGAACGGTCGATATGTTGCACCCATAACGGGTATGAACTGTTCCCCTGGGGACAGCAAGGTGCCCATCGCCCCCCTAGCTTGATCCTCGCGGCAGCGATCCTCGGGACGCCCGTTTCCGCGAAATCACAATGGAGCGAAGCAATGACGGTACTCATGGGACGCAGGCTGGCCTTGACGATGGACCAGGCGGAAGCCGGCCAGCCCTACTCGCTGAAGGTCCTCAACGAGAACAGCGGATTTCAACAATTCGCGCTGTTTCAGACCATTCCTGGCATCGTCGGACCCTCGACGGATCCGGTGTCCCTGGCCTGGATGATCGGCAACGCCGCGGCCGGTTCCCCGGACAATCCGAGCCAGTCCAATTTCAGCTGGCAAATCACCTATTCGGCCGTCACGGGCTATATCCAGGAAGTGGGAACACCCACCAACCCGCGTCAGTTTTCGACCGCCAGCAACTCCGGGGTTCAGGTCGACAGCTACAACCAGCTGGCCGTCACCTATTCGGGCTCGTTCCCCAACGGTGCGCCATCCTTCCCGACCGATCCGATCTCGGGAACCAAGGGCGTCATCGTGGTCAAGGCGGATGGCCTGATTCCCACGGCGACGCAGCAGGGAAGCGAACAAATGACCATCAACATCGGCATCGCGATGAACAACAAGCCGACCGTCGCGGTGCAATTGGTGCCGAACCTCACCTATACGTTCACGCCCAAACCGACCTACTACATCATCGCGGGCGCTTTCGTTGAGGGTGCGGTGATCGACACCGCGACCTCGACCGACGCCTTCGAAATTAAATTCCAGGGCGTGACCAAGCGGACCGTCCGGTTTACCGACCAAAATCAGTTCGAATCAGTGGCCTGAACGGCGTATAGTTCAGCCGAGCAAGCAGCTGCGGGTGCGGCGACGCGCCCGCCGACGGAGACCCGGGATGCCCGTCTGGCTTGGACCGATCGATCTCATCGAAATGGCGCTCTGGGCTCGCACGGTGACCGTCTTCAACCGGACGACCACCGACCAAAACTTCCTCATTCTGGCAGGCCCGGGAAGTGTGCAGATGACACCCACCGGCCAGTTGGGGGTGCTTGCCTGGATGAACGTTCTGGTGCCCGGCGAGAGCGGAGGCATTACGTCGCAAGGCAGTTTTTTCTGGAATGAAAATCTCTCACTGCTGCTCGGGAGCATCGATCAGCGGGTAGGCGCCAGTTTCGTTCCAGGGACCAGTGTTCCCCTCACGCTTGTGACCGACAATGCAGCCTCGGTCGGCTTCATCGGCCAGCCTGCGAACGGCGCCCCGAAGCTGATCGGCGTGTCGACCTCGACGCAAACGGGTCTGTTCATGTCTTCCGACGGTTCGGTTCCCGGCGCGGCCGAACAGGCGGCCGTCGGTCGAATTTACAGCCTCGCCTGGGGGGTCGGCGCCGACGGCGACGTGAGCGGTGCAGCGGTAGCGCTCCAACTCCTTCCCAACATGACGAGCACGCTGCTGCCACCGCCATCCTACCGGATCTTCACCACGGCCATGACGACCACCATGGGCGACCTCCTGCCGACGCCCGCGGACGGAAGCGGCTTCGTCCTCGAATTCGGCTCGACCACCAAAATCTCGCTCGCCTTCGAGGACGACAATCTATTCCACCGCATTTGAGCCGATGCGCGCGGGCCTTCTCGACCGGATCTCGGTTTGACGGCGCTCCCCGCAGGATCGTACAAGCATCGGTCCCAGCTGGCTCGAAGCGAGTCAGGCGTCGCAATGACGACGATGGCGGGGCCGGAAAATTACGGGAGGACGACATGCGTCACTTTAGGCTAGCTCTGCTCGCTACCGCTGGCATCCTAGCCAGCCAGATGGCCCAGGCCGATACCAAGGACATGCGCATCGCTTTTTCGAACAATTATGCGGGCAATTCCTGGCGGCAGGCGATGCTCAAAAGCTATGACAGCGTCACCAAGAAAGCCGTGGCCGACAAGGTCGTGGCGGCCGCGGACGTCTTCACGACGGCCGACAAGGAAGTGCCCACTCAGGCGGCGCAGATCCAGAACCTCATCCTGCAGGGCTACAACGCCATCGTGATCAACGCTTCGTCGCCCGACGCTCTCAACGGCGCCATCAAGCAGGCCTGTGATGCGGGCATCGTGGTGGTTTCCTTCGACGGCATCGTGACCGAGCCTTGCGCCTACCGGGTGGTGGTCGACTTCAAGGCCATGGGCGCCGCGCAGATGGACTTCCTGGCCAAGCAGCTCCCCAAGGGCGGCAATTTACTCGAGATCCGCGGTGTTGCCGGAACCTCGATCGACGATGCCATTCATGCCGGGATCGTCGAGGCCGCGGCCAAACATCCCGATTTCAAGATCGTGAATGCGGTCGAGGGCGATTGGGATCAGACGACGGCGCAGAAGGCGGTCGCCACCGTGCTCCCCTCGCTGCCGCCCATCGCGGCCATCGTCGACCAGGGCGGCGACGGCTATGGGGCCGCACAGGCCTTCAAGACCGCGGGCCGCCCCACCCCGGTCATCATTCTCGGCAACCGCCAGGACGAACTGGAATGGTGGAAAGAGCAGAAGGCCGCCAACGGCTATACGACCTGGTCGGCCTCGATCGCGCCCGGCGTCTCCACCCTGGCGTTTTGGGTCGCTCAGCAGGTCCTCGATGGCCGCAAGGACATTCCCCACGACCTGCTCGTCCCGTATCTCGCCTTCACCCAGGCTGACTTCGAGGCCGCGCTGCCCAAAATACCGACCGGCGGGGTCGCGAGCGCCGAATATACGCAGGACGATGCCAAGAAGGCGATCGACGCCAACATCAAGAAGTGACGTCGGCGACCTCGCCCGGGACGATTGAAGGTCGCTGATGGCGCCAGGCAAAACTGTGATCCGGGTCGACGGCGTCGAAAAGCATTTCGGCGCCGTTCGAGCCATCGCGGGGGTGGACCTGGCCATTGCGGCGGGCGAGTGCGTCGGCCTCATCGGCCATAATGGGGCGGGCAAATCGACCTTGATGCACATCCTCGCCGGGACCTTGAGCCCGAGCGCGGGGAGCGTCACGGCCGGGCAGGCGGCGCCGGACCCGGATAGCGGCCCGGCGCGCTACGGCGTCGAGATGGCGCATCACCTGGGCATCCGCTGCGTCTTTCAGGAACTCTCGCTGTGTCCGAATCTCAGCGTTGCGGAGAATACCCGCATCGTCCATCCCGCCTTGCGCGGATTCGGCTGGCAGCGCCGGGCCGGCGCCCTCATTCGGGCCAAGCTCGACGAGATCTTTCCGGGGCACGGCATCGCCCCGGATGCGGTGGTGGGCGATCTTGCCATCGGCAAGCGCCAGATGATCGAGGTCGCACGTGCCTTCACGGTCACGGACGATCCCCTTCACCTCGTCATCCTGGATGAGCCGACCTCGTCGATCGATGCCCATGCGGCAAGCCAATTGTTCACCTTCCTGCGGGCAAGCGTGGCGGCCGGCACGAGCTGCATTCTGATCTCGCATCTTCTCGGCGACATCCTGACCTGTTCCGACAGGATCGTCGTGATGCGCGACGGCAGGGTCGTGGCCAGCGGAGCGGCCGCGCAGTTCGATCGCGAAAAACTCGTCGCCGCCATGGGGGGCGCGGAAGCCCATGCCGTCAAGGACCCCGCGGCGGCGACGCGCGCAGCAGACTCCGCCGCCCCCGTGCGGGTTCGGATCCGCCCCACGGGCCAGACGGGCGGACATGAACTCGTGGCCCGCGAGGGCGAGATCATCGGCTTGTCGGGACTGGCGGGCCACGGGCAGACCGACCTGCTGCTTGCGGTTTTTGCCGCTGCGGCGCGCCAGACCACGCCAGCCGAGGTCACGGCACCGGTGGCCCTGGTGGCGGGTGACCGTCAAACGGATGGCATATTCCCGCTCTGGTCCATCGCCGAGAACATCGGGGTCCGTTCGCTGAGAGCCTTCCGGAGAGGGCCGCTGGTGTCGCGCAGCGCGGAAGACGAACTTGCGGCGCAATGGCAGAAGCGCATCAAGATTCGGACCCCCGACATGCGCAATCCCATCCTGTCGCTGTCTGGCGGCAATCAGCAGAAAGCCCTGTTCGCGCGCGCGCTCGGTTCGGATGCGCGCATCATCCTCATGGACGATCCGATGCGCGGGGTCGATGTCGCGACCAAGCTCGACGTCTACGACCTCATTCGCGAAGAGGCCCGCAAGGGACGCACCTTCCTTTGGTACACGACCGAGATGGACGAACTGGTCCATTGCGACCACGTCTATGTCTTCCGCGCCGGCAGGATCGTGGCTGATCTCGGGCCTGGCGCTTTGAACGAGGACAGCGTCATCCGTGCCTCCTTCGCGGATGTCGCCTGATATGACGGTTGAACGCGTGACAGCGCGGACCGGCGGCCGCCTTCCCATGCATGACCTGCAGCGCCTTCTCAGGATCGCGTTGCCGGCCGTGTCGATGGCCCTGATCGTCGCCGCCATCGCCTGGCTGAACCCGCGTGCGGTCAGCTATTTCGGCTTCACGCTGATGCTGAACCTGGCGATCCCGGTGGCGCTGGCCACGATCGCGCAGATGTTCGTCATGGCGGTCAACGACCTGGACCTGTCGATCGGGACCTTCATCGGCTTCGTGACCTGCATCGCCGCGACCACTCTGCATGACACGCCTCTATTGGGTGTGCTGATCCTGCTCGGCTGCATCGGGGTCTACGCGCTTCTGGGGGCGCTGATCCATCTGCGCAACCTGCCCTCGATCGTGGTCACGCTGGGCATGTTCTTCGTCTGGCAGGGTTTGGCGATCCTGGTGCTGCCCAAGCCAGGCGGCCATGCGCCGGATTGGCTGCATGTCTCGACCGCCTTCAAGACACCCTATGTGCCACTGCCCATCGTCGCGGCCGGGCTGATCGCGCTGGTGGCCCATATCGGCCTCATGCGAACCTCATACGGGGCGGTGCTGCGCGGCGCCGGTGGCAACCCCATTGCGATCGAACGGGCCGGATGGTCGCTCCTCGCCGCCAAAATGGTGATGTTTGGTCTGGCCGGAACATGCGGCGTGTTGTCGGGGCTGTGTCTGCTCGGCCTCACCACCTCCGCCGACGCCAATCTCGGCAATGGCTACACCCTGCTGTCGATCGCGGGCGTCATCCTGGGCGGCGGGGAATTCGTGGGTGGTCGGGTCTCCCCGGTCGGTGCCGTGATAGGCGCCCTGACGCTGACCCTCGCGGGCTCGCTTTTGAACTTCATGCATATCTCGCCCGACTGGCAGGTGGCGGCGCAGGGCGGCATCCTGATCGCGGTACTGGCGGCCCGCGCCCTGATCAATCGCACAGGGAGAGCGGCATGACGACCGGGCGCCTCAAAATTCTGTCCCAGCCCTGGATCTGGTCCTTCATCGGGGCGGTGCTGGTCTGGGTCGCGGCCATCACCTACACGGGCGGCTATGGGGCCGGCGGGATGGTGTCGGCCGCGCTCGCGCTCGCCGTCTTCTCGGTTTTGGTCGGCGTCGCGCAGATGTTCGTGGTGACGCTCGGACCGGGCAACGTCGACCTGTCGCTGCCTGCCAACATCGGCCTGGCCAGCGCGGTCGCCATGAAGGTCATGGCTGGGGCGGATTCGATGATCGCGGTGGGTGTTTTGGCCGCGATCGCGAGCGGCATCGCGATCGGCTTTTGCAATTACCTGCTGATCAGGGTTTTGCGTATCCCACCCATCATCGCGACCTTGTCGGCGAGCTTCGTGATCCAATCCGTGGGCATCGCCTACGGCCGAGGCCTGCAGGTCAAGCCGCCGCCCGCCTTTGCGGAAGCCACGAGCGCCGCCATCGGGGGAATCCCTTTGCTGGCCCTCGCGGCCGTGGTGTTCACCCTTCTGGTCGCGCTGCTGCTGCACCGAACCATATTCGGGCGCTCGGTCGCGGCCATCGGGCAGAATGCCCGGGCCGCGCGCCTCGCCGGCATCGCGGTCGAGCGCGTCAGAGCTCTGACCTACACCATGAGCGGCGCCTTGGGCGGTCTCACGGGAGCATTGCTGGCCGGCTATTTCAGGGGCTCGTCGCTCGACATCGGCAACGAATACCTGCTGACCTCCATCGCGGTCGTGGTGATCGGCGGCACCTCGGTGTCGGGGGGCAGAGGCAACGTCGCCGGGCTCTGGGGCGCATCGCTGTTCCTGGTGATGCTGCTGACCATGCTCAACACCTATGGGGTCGGCGCCGGCGTTCGTCTGCTGATCACGGGGCTCGTGATCATCGGCGTCATCGTCACGGCGGGCGGTCCGCGCAACGCTCGTTAGCGCCCGCCGGCCGCTTACGAGAGGCGCGCTGGCCCGTTGCAGCCTTTCGCTTTATGAAGACTTCTCGGGTGCGGGGGAGTGATGCCGCCCCCAAACGGGAGCGCCATAATGGATGCTGCGGACAACGATCCCGGGAAGGCCAAAGACAAGGCACCGGACGCATCCGGCCGCCCCGGGCAGATCGACGCCGACCGGGCGGCCGACGCCGCCCCCGGCCCGAGCCATGAGGGCGAGGACCTCAAGAAACGGCAGGATCAACTGCTCGACGAAGCGCTCGAGGAAACCTTTCCTGGCAGCGATCCCATTGCACCGAGCCAGATCACCTGAAGCGACCGCGCTTGAGCACGATCATCCGGTCGCCTCGACCGGCTTGATCGTCACCAACACCGAGGGACCCTCGACCTCGATCGGCGTCGACCATTGGTGGATCAAGGCTGCGTCGAGTGCTTCGAGACGGTAGGCGCGGCCACCGGTTTTTACGGCACAGCGTCCGCGCCGAGCCAGGCAGACGGTCCAGCTATCCGGCCCCTCGAAAGTTTCGGACCCGATCATCCGAACGCTGTGGCTGAAGACGCCACGCCGGGTCATGACATTGAAGTCGCGGATCGGCCCGTCCAGCAGACGACCCGTTACCGAACGATCCCCGGAGAAGCTGAGCGAGGGCGAGGACGCGTCGAGGCGGTGGCTCCAGCCGTCGTCGTACAACGTGATGCCCACACCCGCCAGCACGACCAGCGTGCGGTCGATCCCGGGGAATATCGAAAACGCACCGTCCGATGTCACATCGGCGACGCTGAGGCGCCATCCGAAATCGTCAAAACCTGCGCCTTGCGGATGAACCGCGATTTCGGCCGTCGTGCCGCCGCCGTTCTTCCACGGGATCCGCACCAGGGCCGAGGCTCGAATGATGCGCAGCGGCATGGCAGACAGTAGCTCTTTCAATTGAGCACGCAGATACCGTCTCTGTTTACAGAACAGGCTCGCTGTCGCTGACGGCAAGGCTCAGTTGGCGGTAATCTGCGATCGCACACGTTGAAAATCGCTCGACCGCAGCACCCGGCGGCTCACTAATTCCTCGATCGAGCGATACGGACGGTGAGCGATGATGGCGTGTCCGATATGGCCCCTTCCGGGCAGGTGGTCGAGGATCGTCTGAGTGGCCTTGTTGATATCGACCAGCATTCCGGGACGGACCCGGTATTTCGGCGCTGGAGCACCGGGCGCCTCTCTGGCGGCGGTCGGACTGCCCTGCCCCGCCGCGGGTGCATCGGCGGCATTGGGCAGAGCCGCGACGATATCGTGGGCGACGGGAGAGGTTGCAGACGGCGAGGAGGGCGCGGAGACCACGACCGCATCGGCAACGAGAGCCGGCGCAGCGGTGCTCTTGATGTCGGCCTGAGGCGGCTGGTCTGGCCCTGACGAAACCGGAGCCGCGATTGCAATATCGGCACCCGCTACGGAAGCCGGCGGCGCAACGGCCCCGGTGGAGGCCTGCGTAACCGGCGACGGCTGCAAGCGCAGATGGCGGGAGATGTCATCCGAAGCCGGAGAAAGCGCCGCGAGCGAAGCTTGATCGGTGGGTGCCGCCGCCACCTTCGTCAGCGTGCCCCAGGGCGCGGGTTGGGGCGGCGCCCGCCGGGTGTGGGCCGCATGCAGCAAGACTCCAGCCGCGATCGGGCTCAACCCAGCGCAGGCCAGCACCACGCCAACAGCTGACTTCAAGACCATGAACACAAACTCCCGCACCGCCTTCGAGCAACGCATGCGAACAGCAAAGGCCGCAAACACTCGGGGCAGGCTAACTCCGGCACGCACCAGAAAATTTTTTAGCGGCCATATGTGGCAGGACTGCGGGACGAAACATGCCATTATTGCAACGGTTTGCCCAGCCGACTGGGACCCGTAGCCAGGCGGTCCGGCTTCGTTTCAGTGCCTTCTGCCAGAGAAGTCGTAACAACGCGCCGATAATTTTCGGCTATGGCCCGCGCTCGCCGGGGCTGCAATTTTACAAAGCCAAGATGGCTCCAGGATGGAGTGTGATCGGACCAGCCGGTTTCTGGATCAGCATGTGCCCCGCCATGCGGGCACGCGCACCACCGCAAAGCGTCATTTGCACGGCCTCGACCGCCGCATCGATGTTTTCGGCAGTAACCGCGAAAAGACGCAGGAAGCTCGGCTCTTCGCCATCCCGATCAACCGCGACGAGCACTGTCTTTGCCATGAATTTCGTTCCGGCCGGTGTCGCGCCTGTCGAAGCGCGCGTTTCTCGCCTGCGAGATACGGGCCATTTCGGAAATCTGGTGATGAAAGACCGCACTTGGTTACGAGACACTTAATCCAAAAGGACCAGTCATCCGTTTTAGAGACTGTCCCTGTCGGCCCGGGGGCGGCCAATGCCAAGATAATCCATCCCCGCCTGACGCATCGCGGCGGGCTCGAACACGTTGCGAAGATCAACGACGACGCGACCCCGCATCGTGGCCGCGACCTCGGCCGGCGAAAGCGCGCGGAATTCATTCCATTCGGTCACCACCACGAGCGCATCGACCTGGTCCAGGGCCTCGATGGCGCTCTTGCAATAGTGGACGCTGTCCGGCAGCAACGGGCGAGCCTGCTCGATCCCCTCCGGATCATAGGCCCGGATCGACGCCCCCTCCTCGATCAGCCGATGCACGATGGGGAGGGATGGCGCGTCCCGCATGTCGTCCGTTTCAGGCTTGAAGGTCAGCCCGAGCACCGCGATCCTCTTGCCCCGCACACTGCCGCCGCACGCCGCCATCACGCGTGCCGCCATTCCGGCCTTGCGGGCGTCGTTGACCGCCACGGTGGTTTCGACGAGCCGCAACGGGGCACCCCAATCCTGGGCGATGCGGACCAGGGCCAAGGTGTCCTTCGGAAAACACGATCCCCCATAGCCGGGACCCGGATGCAGGAACTTGCGGCCGATCCGGCCGTCGAGGCCGATCCCGCGCGCGACGTCATGCACGTCGGCCCCGACCTTCTCGCAGAGGTCCGCCATCTCGTTGATGAAGGTGACCTTCATGGCAAGAAAGGCATTTCCGGCATATTTGATGAGTTCGGCCGTCTCGAGGCTGGTGAACAGGATTGGCGCCTCGATCAGGTATAAAGGTCGATAGAGTTGGCGTAACACCTCACGGGCGCGTTCGCTTTGCGTGCCGATGACGATGCGGTCGGGCCGCATGAAATCGCCGATTGCGCTGCCCTCGCGCAGAAATTCGGGATTGGAGGCCACATCGAAGTCGAGGTTAGGACGGGTGGCGCGAATGATCGTCTCGATAGAGCGGCCGGTACCGACCGGCACCGTACTCTTGGTCACGATGACGGCATAGCCCGACAAAGCGCGCGCCACCTGTTCGGCAGCGGCGTTGACGAAGCTGACGTCGGCGTGCCCATCCCCGCGCCGGGTCGGCGTGCCGACCGCGATGAACACCGCCTCGACGCCCTGGACCGCCGCCTCGAGATCGCCCGTGAAGGTGAGGCGACCTGCGGCGGCATTGTCGGCGACGAGCCGCTCGAGGCCGGGCTCGTAGATCGGCATGCGGCCTTCGCGCAAGGCCGCGAGCTTGCGAGCGTCTTTCTCGACGACGCAGACCTGGACCCCAAGATCCGCAAAGCAGGCTCCGGACACGAGCCCGACATATCCCCCTCCGATCATCGCGATCCGCATAGCCACTCCCATCCCAAAGCGACAACCGTGGGCTCGCGCCGTCGGTCGCAGACATCGCGGCCGCCGCGGTCCAATAAACCGCCGAAGTCGTCATGCCTAAATCGTCGGGTTGATCCCAGACTCGCGCCGAGGACCGCCACGATCCTCGGCCTCAGCCCACCTCGTGGTGGACCGGATTCCCTCGGTCGGACAGCAGGCGCGCAAAATAGTCGATCGTCCGGCTCAGCCCATCGTCCAAAGAGATCTTCGGCTCCCAGCCGAGCAACCGGCGCGCCAGACCGATGTCCGGGCAACGCTGCGTCGGATCGTCTTGCGGCAGCGGGCGAAACACGATTTCCGACCTTGAGCCGGTGATGCGAAGGATCCGCTCCGCGAGTTCGCGGACCGGAATTTCATGCGGGTTCCCCATGTTGACCGGCCCCGTCACGTCGTCGCTGGTGTCCATCAGCTTCAAGAAGCCGTCGATCAGATCGTCGACATAGCAGAACGCACGGGTCTGGCTTCCGTCGCCGAACAAGGTGATGGGGTTACCCTTGAGCGCCTGGACGATGAAATTCGACACCACCCGGCCGTCGTTCGGATGCATGCGCGGACCGTAAGTATTGAAGATCCGGACCACTTTGATACGAACCTGATGCTGGCGCTGGTAGTCGAAGAACAGCGTTTCCGCCGCCCGCTTGCCCTCGTCGTAGCAGCCGCGCGGTCCAAGCGAATTGACATTGCCTCGATAGTCTTCGGTCTGCGGATGAACGGTCGGGTCGCCGTAGACCTCGCTGGTGCTGGCCTGGAAAACCTTGGCCTTCAACCGCTTCGCCAGGCCCAGCACGTTGATGGCCCCCATGATGCTGGTCTTGGTGGTCTGCACCGGATCGAATTGATAATGGATGGGCGAGGCTGGACAGGCCAGATTGTAGATTTCATCCACTTCGGCGTGCAACGGGAAGGTCACGTCGTGGCGCATCGCCTCAAAGCTCGGAAGCTTCAACAGATGCGCTATATTGTCCTTACGGCCGGTGAAATAGTTGTCGACGCTGAGCACGTCATGGCCTAGGTCGATCAGCCGCTCGCAAAGGTGGGAGCCGAGAAATCCCGCGCCGCCGGTCACCAACACGCGTTTTCGAGTAAGATGCAATTCCTGTCCCCGTTCAGCCTTTGAGGCCTAGCGGCTGAGGGGAGACAATACAACCCTTCCAAGTTGAAGCTCTGTGGAACGCTCCTTGGCACTGGACTGGGCCGCGCCCCGGGGGCAGCATGATCCGAACAGTGAGGCCGAGAGCAAGCACGCATGTATCTGGGCCTCGACATCGGCACCACGGCCACCAAGGCCATCCTGATCGATGCGCGCCAGACCGTCGTGGCGCGAGCCCAGATGGCCTACGCGACCACGCATCCAGCCCCGGGGCTGGCCGAGCAGAACCCGGACCTGTGGGTCGAGGCCGTCTCGACGGTCGTTACGGCGTTGAGACAGCAGAATGCCGCCGCGGTGGCGTCGGTCTCGGCCATCGGGCTGTCGGGGCAGATGCATTCGCTGGTGGCGTTGGGTGCGGATGACCGGCCACTGCGGCCCGCCATCCTGTGGAACGACGCGCGCGGAAAACTCGAATGCGCGGGGCTGATGCGCGACATCCCCGACCTCGGCGCGATCTCGGGCGTCGTCGCCATGCCGAGCTTTACGGCCGCCAAGCTGTTGTGGCTCCGCAATCACGAACCCGCTGTGTTCGATCGCCTGACGCATCTGCTTTGGCCGAAGGATTTCGTGCGTCTTTGGATGACCGGGGAATATGCGACCGACATGTCGGACGCGGCCGGCGCCCAGTTGCTCGACCAGCGGGCCAGGGGCTGGTCGGACCCGATCCTGGCCGCAGTCGGCCTCTCGCCCGAGCACCTGCCGCGACTTTTGGAGGGCGTCGAGGTGTCGGGCAGGTTGCGCGCGGATGTGGCGACGTTGCTTGGCCTTCCGCCGGGTATTCCCGTTGCGGCGGGTGGCGGCGACGCCGGAACCGGCGCCGTAGGGCTGGGTTGCGTCCACGATGGCGCGAGTTTCATTTCGCTCGGGACCGGAGCGACGTTCGTTGTGGTTCAAGCCGCCTACCGGCCGAAACCCGAGGCAATCCTGCACGATTTCGCGCATTGCGTGCCGGATCGCTGGTTCCAGATGGCCGCGATGCTGAACGGGGCCAGTGCGCTGGCCTGGACGGCCGGTCTGCTCGGGCAGGCCAGTATCGAAGCCCTGCTGCAAACGGTCGAAGAGCGCTATCGGGGACCCTCTCGGGTGTTGTTCTTGCCCTATCTCAATGGCGAACGGACCCCGCACAACGATACGGACGCGCGCGGCGCCTTCATCGGGCTCGATTCATCCGTCGATCCGGTCGACATGGCCCAGGCCGTGCTCGAAGGCGTGGCCTTTTCCTTGCGCGACGCCATGCTGGCGCTGCAAGCGGCCGGCTGCGCCTTCGACGATCCCGGCTTCATCGGCGGTGGCGCCCGCAGCGCGTTTTGGGGCAGCCTCATCGCTACCGTTTTGGGACGCCCTCTCTACCGCTATGAGGATGCGGATCTGGGGCCGGCGCTGGGTGCCGCGCGACTCGGGCTGGTGGCGGCCACCGGGCAAGCGGTTGCCGAGGTGGCCAGATTGCCGGACCGCCGCACCGCCATCCTTCCCGATCTCGGCCTGCATCATCGCTATGCGGAGCGGCACGTGACCTATCAGGCGTTGTACCCCGCGCTGAAGGACCTCGGCTGAGAGGGTTAGACCAGGCAAGAGGATAAGGCCATGCCCCAATCAGGGGCGAGCGGCCGCCCGGGCAAATTCAATCAGGTCTTCGCTGCGGCATGGCTTTGGCAGGAAAGACGCCCTCGCGGGCAGCCGGCTGGGCCGAACCGGTCCCACCCCGGACATGACGCAGATCGCCAAATCAGGCCACTCCTCCGCGGCATAGACGGCGAGTTCAGTGCCGCCCATCGGCGATTGCAGATTTATATCGGTGATCAAAGCCGTCGTGGTTGCAGCGTTCCTGGCCAGATATTCGAGCGCGTCGGTGAGTGTCGTACGGAAAACCGCCGCCAGCCCTGCGGATTCAAGAAGTTCGCAGGTGATTTCCGCCAGGTCGATGTCGTCTTCGACGATCAAGACGGTGGATCGTCCACTCATCGTGGCATCTCCGAGCAACTAGTCTAGCCGGCTACGGCGTCCTGCATGGCGCTCAGGACCTCGAGCGGCAGCCACGGTTTCTTCAGAAACATGGTTCCCTCGGGCAAGCGGTCGGGCCGAACTTCGTAGCGGCCGGACGTCACCAAAACCGTGATGTCCGGATAGCGGCACGCCACGATCCCGGCGAGTTCGATACCGTCCATGCGACCGCGCAGGTTGATGTCGGTGAAGATAGCAGCAACGGCCTCGTCGTGGTCGGCAGCATAGCGCAAGGCGTCGTCGGCCCGATCGAACTCCACCACGGTCAGCCCTGCCTCTTCGAGCATGCAGACCGTGTCCAGCCGGATCAACGGCTCGTCTTCGACCACTAAAACACAGCGTTCCATCACAAGCACTCCCGCCTGTTGCTGTGGGCTAACCCTAGCTGGTCCCTGATCGTTCCATCTCATGTAAGGTTATCCACTAACATAGGTGGCGCCGAACGCCGCGAACACGCGCCAGGACTTGCACCTGCATTGCGTCGGCGACCGCCACGGCCTGAGTTGACCCGAACCGAAAAACGGAATATACGTTTCATTGGATAAATAATTGGCTCAAACGCTTCATATTTTGCGTGCGGCCGTTCGGGACGGAATGTCTTGCCGCGGAGGGCCTGACCTCAGCTATGACGATCACCTTCGCGCTCAACCATCGGGTCGCGCCCAAACGGGACATCCGCACGTTCTTCGATATCGCCGGAACGCTCGGCGTCCGCGCCGTGGAAATCCGCAACGACCTGCCCGGCACCGCGATGTCGGACGGCACCCCCGGCGCGGCTGTGCGCCGCGAGGCGGACGCCCGCGACCTTCACATCATTTCGATCAATGCGCTGCAGCGCTTCAACCATTGGACGGCGCAACGCGCCGCTGAAGCCACCGACCTCATCGCCTACTCGCAGGCTTGCGGCGCCGAGGCCCTGGTGCTTTGTCCCGTCAACGATGCCGCGTTCGCGCCGGCGCGTGACGAGCGCCTGGACGGGTTGCGCATGGCGCTGCGGTCGCTCGCCCCCATGCTGCGGAACGCTGGGCTCAAGGGCTTGGTCGAGCCGCTTGGATTTTCGGAATGTTCGCTCCGCTCGAAGCGCGAAGCCGTAGAGGCCATCGACGCCGTGGAGGCGGCCGACGTCTTGTTCCTCGTGCACGACACCTTCCACCATCACGTCGCCGGGGAGCCGGAGTTGTTCCCCGAGCGCACCGGCCTGGTCCATATTTCTGGCGTGTCCGATCCCGCCGTTGCGACGCGTGCGATGCGCGACCCGCACCGTGTTCTGGTCGGCCCCGACGACCGGATCGACAATCTCGGCCAGATCGAAGCGCTCGTGTCGGGCCACTATACTGGCGTCTTCTCCTTCGAGCCGTTCGCAGATAGCATATCCGATCTGCCGGATGCCCGCGCCAGCCTGGAAGACAGCATGGCGTTCATTGCGGACGCGCTGGTCAAAAGAAGCTGAATTCGCCGAAGGCGACAAGACTAGTCCGGACTGAAACCCAGCCGGATCAATAGGGAGGAAATACGATGAAACGTTTGATGCTGAGCCTTGCCGTATCGGCAGCCTTTTCGGGGATGGGTTTCGTCACGGCGGCCTCCGCCGAGACCATTGGCGTCTCCATGGCGCATTTCGACGACAACTTCCTCACCACCTTGCGCAACGCCATGGGCGACGAGGCCAAGGCGAAGGGCATCAAAATCCAGTTCGAAGATGCCGAGGGCGACGTCGGCAAGCAGTTGAACGAGATTCAGAATTTTATCGCGCAGCACGTGGACGCGATCATCGTCAACCCGGTGGATACCTCCGCCACACCGAAGATGACGCAACTCGCCGTGGCGGCGAAGATTCCGCTCGTCTATGTCAATCGCCAGCCGGAAGACAAGACATTGCCCGCCAATGTCGTCTTCGTCGGCTCCGACGAGCATGTGTCGGGTAAACTGGAAGGTGAGGAAATCGCGCGCCGGCTCAACAACAAGGGCACGGTCGTGATCATGGAAGGCGAACTCGCCAGCAACGCCGCCGTGATCCGCACCCAGGATATCGAGGACGTGGTCAAGCAGCATCCAGAAATGAAGATCGTGCAGAAGCAGACCGCCAACTTCCAGCGCAACGAAGCCATGGACCTCATGAATAACTGGCTGACCACGGGCGAGAAAATCGATGCCGTGGCGGCCAACAACGACGAGATGGCGATCGGCGCCATCATGGCCATCAAACAGGCCGGCAAGGACCCGAAATCGATGGTGATCGGCGGCATCGATGCCACCGCGGATGGATTGGCCGAAGTCGCCAATGGCAATCTCGCCGTCACGGTGTTCCAGGATGCCAAAGGTCAGGGCAAGGGCGCGGTCGATGCCGCCGATTCGCTCAGCAAGGGCCAGCACGTCGACTCCATCGTCATGGTGCCGTTCCAGCTCGTGACCAAGGACAACTACAAGCAGTTCATGAAGTGAACCGCTGACCCAATCCGGCGGCGCGGGCCGCAACGGTCCGCGCCAAACCTTTCCGAAGTCGGGGCACCGCCATGCTCAGCCCATCGACGTTTAAGGCCGTTCGCTTGTCCGGCGCCGTCCCGAACGCCGCCTATCTTCTCGAAGTCGATCACGTCCGCAAGGAATTCCCGGGGGTGGTGGCGCTCGACGACGTCATGTTGCGGGTGCGCCCAGGAACCGTCCACGCGCTGATGGGCGAGAACGGGGCGGGCAAGTCGACGCTGATGAAGATCGTGGCCGGAATCTATCAGCCGGACGCGGGAGAGTTGCGCCTCAAGGGGCAGCCGATCAAGATCACCTCGCCACTCGACGCGCTCGAAGCCGGCATCGCCATGATCCATCAGGAATTGAACCTGATGCCCTACATGACCGTGGCCGAAAACATCTGGATCCGGCGCGAGCCGCTGACCCCTTGGGGTTTCGTCGATCACAAGGCCATGAATCGTCAGACCCGTGACCTGCTCGGGCGGCTCGCCATCGACATCGCGCCCGACGAGGAGGTTCGCAACCTATCGATCGCCAGCCGCCAGATGATCGAGATCGCCAAGGCGGTGTCCTACGAGTCCGACGTGCTCATCATGGATGAGCCGACCTCCGCCATCGCGGACCGGGAGGTCGAGCACCTTTTTGCCATCATAGTGACCCTCAAGGCCGAGGGGAAAGGCATCGTCTACATCACCCACAAGATGAACGAGGTTTTTGCCATCGCGGACGACGTGTCGGTGTTCCGCGACGGCCGCTACATCGGTACCCATCCCGCGGCGGAAATGGATCGCGAAAGCCTGATCCGCATGATGGTGGGTCGCGAGATCACGCAAATGTTCCCCAAGGAACATGCCGACATCGGCAAGGTGGTGCTCTCGGTGCAGGGCCTCGGGCTCTCGGGCGTCTTCTCCGACATCTCGTTCGAGCTACGGGCCGGCGAGATCTTCGGCATCGCGGGACTGGTCGGGGCCGGCCGTACAAATGTGGCCGAGACCATCTTCGGGGTGACGCCTGCGACCAGCGGAACCATCCTGGTCAATGGCAAGCTGACCGCGATCCGCTCGCCGCGCGACGCCATGCAGGCCGGAATGGCCCTGCTTACGGAGGACCGCAAGGACAGCGGATGTTTCCTCGCCCTCAGTGTGTTGGAGAACATGCAGATGGCGATCCTCTGCGACCGCTTCGTCCAGGCGGGTTTCGTGCAGCAAGCTCAGGTCACGAGCCTTTGCGACGCCATGAAGGACCAGCTTAGGGTCAAGACCCCGCACATGGACGAGATCATCGGCAATCTGTCGGGCGGCAACCAGCAAAAAGTGCTGATCGGCCGCTGGCTGCTGACCAAGCCCCGCATCCTGATCCTCGACGAGCCGACGCGCGGCATCGATGTGGGCGCCAAGGCCGAGATCCACCGGCTCATCTCCCGGCTCGCCCAGGACGGCGTCGCCGTCATCATGATCTCGTCCGAGATGCCGGAAATTTTGGGCATGAGCGATCGCATCCTGGTGATGCACGACGGCAGGGCGACGGGCATCCTCGACCGAGCGGATGCCGATCAGGTCAGCATCATGCGGCTCGCGGCCGCCTGACGACGCCACGACGAACACAACGGCCTGCCGACAATGGAGGCACGGGGAGGATAGGCCCATGGAGCCCTTGACCGAATCGATCGCCGCCGCGGAAAAGAAACGCGAGGCCGCAAAGGGTCGCCGCCGTAAACTGCCGGCCGAACTCAACATCCTCCTGGTGTTGATCGGCATCGCGCTTCTGTTCGAGGTGCTCGGCTGGTCCATCCGCCACGAGAGCTTCCTGTTCAACCCTGGGCGCCTGCTCATCATCGTGCTGCAGGTGTCGGTCGTGGGGCTCTTGGCGATCGGGGTCACCCAGGTCATCATCACGGGCGGCATCGACCTCTCGTCCGGCTCGGTCCTCGCGCTCTCGGCCATGGTGGCGGCAAGCTTCGCGCAGACCTCTGACTATGGGCGCGCCGTATTTCCGGCCCTCACCAATCTGCCATTCGTCTTGCCCATGCTGGCCGGCCTTGCCGTGGGCGCCATGGCGGGCGCCATCAACGGCAGTCTGATCGCCTATACGGGGATCCCGCCCTTCATTGCGACGCTCGGCATGATGGTGACGGCGCGCGGCTTGGCGCGCTTCTATACCCATGGACAGCCCATCAGCATGCTGGGCGACAATTTCACCTGGATCGGCTCGCACGGTTTTCCGGTGTGGATCTTCCTCGGCGCGGCCGTCATTTTCCACATTGCGCTGCGCTACACGCGCTACGGCAAATTCACCTATGCGATCGGGGCCAATCCGCTGGCCGCGCGGGTGAGCGGCATCAACGTCGGCCGACATTTGATCTGGGTCTATACCCTGGCCGGCCTGCTCTCGGGCCTCGGAGGCATTGTGACGGCGGCGCGCGCCGCGAGCGGCCAAGCCGGCATGGGCATGGGCTATGAGCTCGACGCCATAGCGAGCGCCGTGATTGGCGGCGTCAGTCTGTCGGGCGGCATGGGACGCATAACCGGCACCGTGATCGGCACTGTGATCCTGGGCGTGATGACCAGCGGCTTCACCTTCATCGGCATCGATTCCTACGTCCAGGACATCGTCAAAGGCATCATCATCGTGGCGGCGGTCACGGCCGATCAATATCGCCAGCGCAAGCGCAAGAAGGTGTGAGCGGCAGCCGAGCGACCCGGAGCACGCTGCCTATCAACGTCGAACCACGAGCGATCAGTCGGTCTGCGCAACCCTCCGATGCGCCGGCAATACGGAACTATTGGCGATCTCAGACGCTCGCCATGGGATCGCCCGCGCTTTCTCGGCGCGGGCTGTGGCCGATCGGGCTCAGGCTCCGCTTTCCGCTTCAACACGGTGGAACAACAAGGGCCGATCCACATTTCCGACCTGATTGCTCCTCGTTCATCAGAAGGCTCCATGGCCCAGTCCGACTTTCGCGTCCTTCCCGGGACCCCCAACCCTCTCGGCGCGACCTGGGATGGCGAGGGCACCAACTTCGCCCTCTTTTCGGCCAATGCGACCAAGGTCGAGCTGTGCCTTTTTGACGAAGACGGGCAGCGCGAAATCGCGCGCGTGGAATTGCCGGAATATACCAACCAGGTGTTTCACGGCTTTCTCCCCCAGGTGCGGCCCGGCACCCTGTACGGCTATCGGGTCCATGGCCCATACGAGCCGAGCGCGGGCCATCGCTTCAACCCCAACAAGCTGCTGCTCGACCCCTATGCCCGCGCCCATCAGGGCGACCTCACCTGGGATCCTGCGGTATTCGGCTACAGGATGGAAACGGGGGACGACCTCACCTTCGATGAGCGAGACAGTGCCCCCTTCATCCCGAAATGCATCGTGGTGGACTGGGAATACGACTGGAAGGGTCAGCCGGCCTGGCAGCCGATTCCTTGGGACCGGACCATCGTCTACGAGACCCACGTCAAAGGCTTCACCAAGCTCCATCCCAAGGTTCCGGAACGCGAGCGCGGCACCTACAAAGGGCTCGGCCACAAGGATGTGGTGTCCTACATCAAATCGCTCGGCGTAACGACGGTCGAACTGCTTCCGGTACATACCTTCGTGGCCGATCAGTTCCTCACCGACAAGGGGCTGACCAATTATTGGGGTTACAACACCATCGGGTTCTTCGCGCCAGACCCCCGCTATTCACTGAATGCCAAGGGGTCGGTGCAGGAATTCAAGGAGATGGTGGCGCGCTTCCACGACGAGGGGCTCGAGGTCATCCTCGACGTCGTGTTCAACCACACGGCGGAAGGTAACGAGAAGGGCGCGACCCTGTCGTTCAAGGGCATCGACAATGCCTCGTATTACTTCCTTCAATCCGACAATCCCCGCTTCTACAACAACGACAGCGGGACCGGGAACACCTTCAGCCTGAACCACCCTCAGGTGATGAGGCTCGTCACCGACTCGCTGCGCTACTGGGTGCAGGAGATGCATGTCGATGGCTTCCGTTTCGACCTTGCGACCGTGCTCGGCCGCGGTCCGACGGGTTTCGACAACCGCAGCGCGTTTCTGCAGTTTTGCGGCGCCGACCCCGTCCTCAACATGGTGAAGCTGATCGCCGAGCCGTGGGACATCGGGCCGGGCGGCTACCAGGTGGGCAATTTTCCGCCCGGGTGGGCGGAATGGAACGACAAGTTCCGCGACGACGTGCGCGGCTTCTGGAAAGGCTCCAAACCCAACCGGGAGTTCGTGCCGCGCCTTTGTGGCTCTGCCGAAGCGTTCAACCACGAAGGCCGCCGGCCATGGGCCTCCGTGAACTTCGTCGCCGCACATGACGGGTTCACCACCAACGACATCGTGACCTACAACGAGAAGCACAACGAGGCGAACGGGGAGGACAATCGCGACGGCAGTTCCAGCAACGAATCGTGGAATTGCGGTGTCGAAGGCCCGACCGACGATCCCGAGATCAATGCCTTGCGCGAGCGGCAGATCAGAAACCTGCTCGCGACGCTGTTCTTCTCCCAGGGCACGCCCATGCTGCTGGCGGGCGACGAGTTCGGCCGTACGCAGAACGGCAACAACAATGCCTACTGCCAGGACGACGAGATCAGCTGGGTCAATTGGGCGATCGAGGACAAGGGCCAGGCCCTGATCGGCTTCGTGCGGAAGCTGATCGACCTACGCAACGAATATCCGATGCTGCGTTATACCCGTTTCCTCAATGGTGAGCTAAAGGAGAATATCGACGCCCGCGACGTCACCTGGATCCGTTCCGACGGCGAGGAATATTCGGATGGCGATTGGAACGATACCGAGCACAAGCATTTTGGCATGCTGCTCGACATCCGGGGCTATGCAACCGAAACCAGCAACGCGAAACAGGACTCGCCCCTGTTGATCTTATTCAATGCTTACCACGAGGACGTCGAGTTCGTGATGCCGCCCCATGTCGGCGGACAGACCTGGAGGCTGCTCCTCGACAGCAACCGTCCGGGCCTCGAGCAGAAGACGAGCTATTCCGTGGGGAATAGCTTCAAGCTCGTGTCTCGATCTTTGAGCCTGTTCGAACTGCCCTTGCGTTAAGATCGGCGCGGTTGGGTTAGCGTTGAAACAGGAAGGCGCACTGATGTCGGCTGCACTGGCCCACAGACATGACATGGCCTTCGGCGCGGCGGTGCAGCGCGACGGGACGCGGTTCAGGCTTTTCGCGCCGGCATGCCCGGAAGTCTTGCTGCGGATCGACGGAGCTACGGCGCCCTTGCCGATGCGGGCCGGGCCGGAGGGTTGGCACGAACTCGTGACCGAGGCGGCCCACCCTGGAACGCGATATCGGTTCGAATTGCCCGACGGCCAGCAGGTGCCCGATCCCGCGTCACGCTATCAGCCCGAGGACGTGCACGGACCCAGCATGGTGATCGATGCCTCGGCTTT
The DNA here is from genome assembly GCA_964245915.1 of uncultured Lichenihabitans sp. Lineage (GTDB taxonomy): Bacteria > Pseudomonadota > Alphaproteobacteria > Rhizobiales > Beijerinckiaceae > Lichenihabitans. The sequence continues at coordinate 71,079 of CAXTOT010000003.1, forward strand.
CCGTTGGACGGATGCCGCTTGGCGGGGCCGTCCTTGGGTGGAGGCCGTGATCTACGAGCTGCATCTCGGGACCTTCACCCCCGAGGGGACGTTTGCGGGCGCGATCGAAAAGCTGGATCATCTCGCGGCGCTGGGCGTGACCGCGATCGAGATCATGCCGGTCGCCGAATTCGCGGGCAAACGTGGCTGGGGCTACGACGGCGTCCTGCTCTACGCGCCTGACTCGACCTACGGACATCCCGACGATTTCAGGCGCCTGGTCGATCAAGCCCATCGACGCGGGCTGATGGTTTTCCTCGACGTCGTCTACAATCATTATGGCCCGGACGGGAACTATCTCTCCCAATACGCACCGAGCTTCTTTACCGAACGGCATCATACGCCCTGGGGCCGGGCCATCAATTACGACGACCTGCATTCCGACGTCGTTCGCGACTTTGCCATCCACAATGCGCTCTACTGGATCGAAGAATTCCATCTCGACGGGCTTCGGCTCGATGCGGTTCACGCCATCGTGGACGACAGCCCCAAAGTCCTGATCGCCGAATTGGCGGAACGGGTGCGCGGGCTCGGCCTGGATCGACCGGTTCATCTCATCATCGAGAACGAGGACAACCAAGCCTCGCGCCTTACCCGAGATCCGTCGGATGCGGGCAGGTTTACGGCGCAGTGGAACGACGACGTCCATCATGTGCTTCACACCGCCGCGACCCGAGAGGGCTCCGGCTATTACGGCGAATATCTCGGCGACACCACTAAGCTCGGCCGTGCGCTCGCCGAGGGTTTTGCCTTCCAGGGCGAGACCATGCACTACCGAGGCGGACCGCGCGGCGAGCCGAGCGCCGCTCTTCCACCCGACGCCTTCGTGGCCTTCCTGCAAAACCACGATCAAATCGGCAACCGGGCCTATGGCGACCGCCTGAGCGCGGCGGTATCGGCTGAGGTGCTGCGCGCCGCCGCCGCCATCGTGCTCCTGCTCCCGCAGATCCCCATGCTGTTCATGGGCGAGGAATGGGGCACCACGCAGCCGTTCCAGTTTTTCTGCGACTTCGAGGGCGAACTCGCCGACGCGGTCCGCAAGGGCCGGCGCGAGGAATTCAAGCGCTTCCCGGAATTCGCCGACCCGAACACCCGATCCACGATCCAGGACCCACTCGCCGAATCCACCTTTTTGGCCTGCAAGCTGAACTGGTCGGAGATCAACCTGCCCTATAAACGCGCGGTGTTGGACTGGTATGCGCAGATTTTAGTGGCCCGCCGCCGCCACATAATCCCACTGATCGGGCTCATGGGCGCGCACGCGGGATCCTACCGCGAGATCGGACCATCGGCTGTGTCGGTCGTCTGGCGGACGGCCGAGGGTCCTGCCTTGCGGCTCGATGTGAACTTGAAGCCCGAGCCGCAGTCCGGCTTCGATGAAGCCGCTGGGGACGTGATCTGGCTGGAAGGCAGGATCGAGGGGACCACCTTCGAACCCTGGACCACGCGCTGGACCGTCCTCAATCCCTGAAAGCACGACCATGACGCCCCGCGCGACCTATAGGGTGCAGTTCCACAAGGACTTCGATTTCGACGCGGCCGCGCGTCTCGCCCCTTATCTGGCCCGCTTGGGGGTGAGCCACCTCTATGCCTCGCCCTATCTCATGGCGAACCCGGGTAGCACGCACGGCTACGACATCGTCGACCACGACCGGTTCAACCCGGAGCTCGGCGGCGAAGCCGGGTTCGGGCGCCTCGTGGAGACGCTGTCGGCTCACGGGCTGCGACACATCCTCGACTTCGTGCCGAACCACATGGGGGTTGGCGGCGACGCCAACGTGATCTGGCTCGACCTGCTCGAATGGGGCCCGGAGGCCGATCACGCGGGCTGGTTCGACGTCGATTGGGATACCGATCGAGACGATCTCAAGAACAAGGTTCTCGTGCCGTTTCTCGGCGACCAATATGGTGCCGCGCTCGAGGCCGGGCACCTCGTCCTCAAGTTCGACGCAAAGGAGGGAAGCTTTGCGGTCTGGGCCCATGACACGCACAAGCTGCCGATATGCCCGCTCGACTACGCCGCCATCCTGGGCCAGAACGATCCGGCGCTGGACAAGCTCGGTGACAGTTTCTCCTACCTCATGCGCTGGAAGCCCCAAGTGGGGCGGCGCGCCGCCGCGCTGAAGCAAGACCTCGCGCGCCTCGCGTTGGAACCGTCGGCCCGCGCCGCCATCGCTTCGGCGGTCTCGGCCGTCAACGGACGAGCCGGCGAGGCTTCGAGTTGGGGCAAGCTGAATACCCTGATCGGGCGGCAGAACTGGAAGCCGGCCCATTTTCTCGTCGCCGCCGACGACATCAACTATCGGCGGTTTTTCAACATCGCGACCCTGGCCGGGTTACGCATGGAACTGCCGGACGTGTTCGATCATACGCACCGCCTGGTGCTCGGGCTGATGCGCGAGGGCAAGCTCGACGGCCTGAGGATCGACCATATCGACGGGCTGTTCGACCCCAAAGCCTATCTCCAAGCCTTGCGGGGCGCCTTCCCGAAGCTCCAGGACGGCGGGGACCCCTATCTCGTGGTCGAAAAGATCCTGGGTCGCGAAGAGGCGCTTCGCGCGGATTGGCCGATCGACGGCACCACGGGCTACGAATTCACCAATCTGCTGACGGGCCTGTTCGTACAAGGCGAGCATGAGGGGGCTTTTACGCGGGCTTATTGGCGGCTCACGGGCGAGGTACGGCCCTTCGAATCCATCGTTCTGTCCAGCAAGCTGCAGATCATCGACAACGAGATGTCGAGCGAACTGCAGCGGCTTGCCCGCTCGGCAACACGGGTCGCTCGGCAAAACATTATATCAGCCGACTTCACGCTCACCGTGATGCGGCGGGCGCTCCGGCAAATCGTCGCTGCCTTTCCGGTCTACCGCACCTATATCGACGGCGAGAGCGCGCCAAACGAGGACGACATGCGCCAACTCGACATCGCGATCGGGGCCGCGCGGCTCAACGATCCCGCCATCGACCCCAGCGTCTTCGCCTTCTTGCGGCAGCTTCTGTCGGGCGATCTCGTGGCGCACCCGCGAAGCGGCTATCAGCGCTCGGCGGTATTCCGCTGCGCCATGAAGCTGCAGCAATATTGCGGGCCCGTGATGGCCAAGGGGGTCGAGGACACCGCCTTCTACCGCTACAACCGCTTCATCGCCCTCAACGAAGTCGGCGGCGCGCCCGACAATTTCGGCACCTCCGTCGAGGAGTTTCACGCCGCCAACCGGCAGCGGGCCGAGCTCTGGCCAACCGCCATGCTGGCGACCTCGACCCACGACACCAAACGCGGCGAGGACACGCGCGCCCGGCTCGCCGCGCTCTCGACTCTTCCCGACGACTGGGAGACCACGGTTACGGCCTGGAGCACGATGCTGCGCGAAGGGCATGCCACGGGTAGCGGCCCTGACACCAACGACGAATATCTGTTCTACCAGTTGCTGGTTGGGACCATCCCACCGGATCTGCTCGGCGATGGCGCCGGGCAAAGCACGATCGAGGCGTATGCCGAGCGTCTCAAGAGCGTTTTGACCAAGTCGTTCCGGGAAGCCAAGGTCCATTCGACTTGGGTCACGCCTGACAAGCCCTACGAAGGGAGCGCGCTGGCCTTGGTGGATCGGGCCCTGCTGGGCGATGCAGCGGGGCGCTTTCTTCCCGCCCTAAAACCCTTCGCGGCGCGGGTTGCGGAACGCGGGGCCGCGGTGACGTTCGCGCAGACGGTGCTGAAATTCACGGTGCCCGGCATGCCGGACATCTACCAGGGAGCGGAACTCTGGGACCTCAGTATGGTCGACCCGGATAATCGCCGGCCGATCGACTACGCGGCGCGCGAAGCCGCCCTGACGGAGCTCACCGACCGGCTCGGCCGCGACCGGCATGGCACCATGCGAGCGCTGTTCGAGCAATGGCAGGACGGCCGCTTCAAGCTGGCCCTGACCGCGACGCTTCTCGAACTCCGCGGCGGCCATCACGACCTGTTCGTGCAGGGGGATTACACCCCCATGGCTCTGCCCGCCGACCCATCCCTCTGCGGGTTCATGCGGACGCAGGGCGGAACCGGCCTGCTGGTGCTGGCGGTGCGCACGCCTGGCACCACGGTTTCCGAAGCCACCACAATGGCCGTGCCAAAGGCCTTTGCGGGGCGGGGCGGGATCAATGTGCTCACCGGCACACCTGTGGCTGGCGCAAGTTCGCTGACCGCCGCAGCATTGCTCGACGGTCTGCCGGCCACGGTGGTCTTGTTCGACGCGGCCGACTAATCTCGGGTAAATTGGGCGGCGCGAGTGGGATCTCGTCGTTGCCCGAACGGCCAGTCGATCACCCCCGAGCAGAACAGAGCCCACCAGACGATCAGCGGCTGCGCCAAGAGCCGAGGCCCGTGATACCACCAGCTGCTCGGCAACTGGGGCAGGTTTACCCCCTCGATCGCGTGTTTGATGTTGGCGGGAAACACGCAGCCCGCATAAAGCGCCAGCATGACGCCGGCCCACCAGCGCCAGCGGCGTGTCACGAGCCCCATCGCGCCGGCTAGCTCGCAGGCGCCGGTGATCAGGATCACGGTCCGCGGCTCAGGCACCCAATCGGGCACGATCGGCAGGAAGGCGGCGGGCGAGGTCAGGTGAATGATGCCGGCCGCGCCATAGAACACCACCATGAGCCACCGCATGACGCGGCGACCGGCTTGGTGTTGAGGCGGGTTCACGTCTGTCATGGCATCCCTCTGCCGATTCACCTGCCCCTTATACGCAAAGACCGCGGGTTGATCCCCCGCGGCCTTTGCTTGCGTCACCAGCGTGTGGGGGCGTTACAGGCGATAGGCGTCGAGGTCGGCGCGCTTCAGGCCGATATCCTGGAGTAGGCGATCGTCGAGGTTGCAGCACCGGCTGCCCTGCAGCCAGTTCTGGCCGATGGCCGAAAGGGTCGACCGGACCGAGAACTGACGTTTGCCGACCGCGTGGTCGGAGGTGCCGAAATCCGCATGTCTGCGGCCGGCGAAAGTGGAGAATGGCATTGCATAAGCCCTTTGAGGATTCTGGTTGTTGCAATGCAATATAAAGGCAAATTGCCGGTTTTGAAGGCATGGCTGCTATGATCCACAGCAGGGCTACCCTGCACGGCCTCGGCCGGAGCCGAGCCCCGCGAATGGATTTAGGATCGCACCACGGTTTCATTTAAACCGGTAATCTCTATCCATCGACGGACCAGGATCCCGCCATTGGCCACCCCGCATCGCCTTCCATCTCTGAACGCGCTTCGGGCTTTCGAAACCGTGGCGCAGCATTTGAGCTTCGCCCGAGCCGCTGAGGATCTGCACGTCACCAAGGCGGCCGTGGCCCAGCAGGTCAGGCTGCTCGAGGCCGAGATCGGGACGCCCCTGGTGCGCCGTTCAGGGCGCGGCCTGTCGCTGACCGAGGCCGGCCAAGCGGGTTTGCGCGACATCAAGGAGGGCTTCGCCAAGCTGGCCTCCGGCTCCCGGCGGATGCGGGAGACACGCGGCCGGCATCTCGTGGTGATCAGTGCCGGTGCCTCCTTCGCCGCCACCTGGCTCGTGCGCCGCATCGGCCGCTTCAAACAGGAACATCCGGAGATCGACGTGCTGCTCGATGCCGCCCGCTCGTCGACCGAAATGGACCGCGAGGGTATCGATGCCTACATCGTCTGGGGAACGGGCGAGTTCCCCGGCTATGCGTCGGTTCGTCTGTTCGAAGAGCATGCCTTTCCGGTCTGCTCACCGCGCCTGATCCAAGGCGAGCCGCCGCTGCGAGAACCTGCGGACCTCAGGCACCAGACGCTGCTTCATCTCGAATGGGACTGGCATTTCGGCGCCTGGCCCGATTGGGAGACCTGGCTGAACGCGGCCGGGGTCACCGACGTCGATGTTTCGCGCGGCCTGTGGTTCAATCAAATGTCGATCGCGCTCGAGGCCGCGATCCAAGGCCAGGGCGTCGCCTTGAGCACGCGCGCGCTAGCGGCCGACGAAATCGCCCAAGGCAAGCTGGTGGCGCCTTTCGCAACCAGCGTGGAAACGCCGTTCGGCTATTATTTTGCTTGCAGATCCGAGTCGCTGCGCAACCCGAAGTTCGTTGCCTTGCGTCAATGGCTCATCGACGAGGCGGCGCTGTCGCACATGTGAGAGTGGTTCTATGCGGGCCGATCATGCCGTTGCGCGGCGGGACCTTATCGGTTCGCGCGCGGGTTCGCGCTCCCAAGCTTGGGTGAGAGCGATCGCGCCCGCCAGCGGAGTGGGACGGCCGAACAGGAAACCCTGCCCCAGATCACATCCCATGGAGGTCAACAGCGCGGCTTCGCTTTCTTGCTCGATGCCTTCCGCCACCACGGTGAGATTGAGTTCGCCGCCGAGGTGCAGCAGGGCCGCGATGATCTTGCGGCCCGTCGTGTCGGCGAGCAGCGAACGGGCGAAGGACCGGTCCAGCTTGATGATCGAGACCGGGAGCGTGTTGAGGTAGTTCAGCGACGAGTAACCGGTGCCGAAATCGTCGATCGCGATTTGCATGCCGTGATCGCGGCATTGCTGCAGCCTGGGTACCGACGTGGCGAGATTTTTGATGAGAACGCTCTCGGTGATCTCGATGTGAACGTCGCTCGGATCGACTCCGCCATCGCACAGGATCGACACCGTAGAGGCCGCGAAGCTTTCGCGCTCAAGGTCGAGTCCGGATATGTTCACATTGACGAACAAGGGCGGGTCGCTCGCGGCAGACCGGGCGCGGGCCGCCGCGGCAAGGACGGGGAATTGCCGCGCCACCATGGTCAGACAGGCGGTCGTCACCTCGAAGATTAGTCCGGCGCCCTCGGCCAACGGGATGAAGTCGTTGGGAAAGATCAGCCCGCGTTCGGGGTGGCGCCAGCGAAGCAGCGCCTCGAACCCGACCAGGCGCCGCGTCGCAAGCTGAACGATAGGTTGAAAGTTCAGCTCGAGCTCGCCGCGCTCGATGGCCCGGCGCAGCTCATATTGCGACGACAAGTGATCGCGGGCCGCGATGAAGTGCTCGGCCCAGGGCGAGTTGGCGTTGGAAAACGGCAGCGTCGCGGAGCCGCGCACGGCCGCGGCGGTCTCGCGATAGCGCTCCAGAAACACGCCGAAACACAAGCGCAGGAGCGGGTCGCAAGTTTCGACACGCCGCGAAATCTGATCGCGCCTCACGACCAAAACTTCGCTGTCGTCGAGCACAATCGCCGAGTCTTCACGCGGGCAGCCATCGACGATGGCCAGTTCGCCCACGATCTCGCCGACTCGCCGAACACCCACCCTGCATTCGATCTCGTGACCATCTATGCTTGGACGGGGGGCGACGAGTTCGATCCGGCCCCGCATGATGATGTAGGCTGCGTCGGCCGCTTGCCCTTGCGCGTACAGCACCGTGCCGGATGGCAGAAAAAGCCGTTCGGATGAAGCGTGCATGCTGGGCGCCGACCTTGCCAAAATTGTACGGACTTTAGCAAGGAACCGTTAACCTAAGAACAACGAAGTGACCGGTCTCCCAAGCCATCTTCGGCTCAGGGGTGGGGTTGTCCATAGGCCAGAAACATGGCCACGATCAGGATGTTGGTCAGGTGATGGAGGAATTGGTCGAAGCCAAGCAACCACCAGAACTCGGCCTTGGTCGCATTGAGCTCTTGCCGTCGAGCGACGATCACCTTCAAACGGTCGATGGCGGCGTGAAGCACCAGTTCCAACGGTGCCAGCCACCACAAGCGCGGAAACAGCGCGAGCGCGATGAGGAAGGTCAGCAAGGCATGCCCGAACGCATGCAGGAGGAGCGGAACCATCCAACCGTGTTGGCGTGCTTTGCCGGCCGCGATCCAATTGGTCTGGAACAGGAAGTCGGCGCAAAAATGCTTCGCCGCCATAACGACCATCAGGGCCGTAACCGTCCCTAACGGAACCAGCATGCTTTATTCCCCAGACCCCGGCCGCCCAGTTTGATGCCAGGCAGCCGCGGACACCTGCCGGAGCATGTCCGACAGTGTATCCGGCGCGTGGCGTCAGGCGGTCCCGATATAGTCGATCATAGACTGCTTTTCGTGCTCGATCATCTCTACCCGGTGCTTGACCACATCGCCGATCGAGATCAGGCCGGCGAGCCGGCCGTCATGCAGAACCGGCATGTGGCGAAAGCGGCCCTCTGTCATGCGGCTCATTGCTTCGACTACACTCGTCTGCTCGGTCGCGGTCACGACCTTGCTGGTCATGTGCTTCGACACGGCATCGCCGAGCACCCGCTCGCCATGGCGAGCCAGCGCATGAATGACGTCGCGCTCCGACAGGATGCCGAGAACGTCTCCGTCCGCACTCGCGATGACCACCGCGCCGATCCGCTTGGCGCTGAGCAGATCGACGATCTCTCTCATGGTTCGGTGCGGGGCCGCGGTGATCACCGTCTGACCTTTGGTCGCGAGAATCTGCGCAAGCTGCATGGTCGTCTCCCTTGAGGCGCGCCAGTCACGGTTTTCCGGTTATTTTCGGCGCTCCTTGAGCATGATGCTGTCGCACCGCTGTTACAAGCCCCACGCTTTGCGACGGCTCAGTCCGGCTCCGCCACATCCTCGGGGGTGGGCGATGGCTCGCCCTCGACCACGGGCCTGACCGGGTCGAACAGCCCAAAGCCAAGCAATCCGAGAAGAAACCCGCCAATATGGGCTTGCCATGCGATAGGGCCGCCGGCGAGTTGAAAGGCCACCGCCCCGATCCCGGTCGCCAGGTTGGTGAGGAACCAGGCGAGGAAGAAGGCGACGGCGCGCCGATCGCGCAACAGGTCGAGGATCGGAACGGACGCGGCTCCCGACAGGCCCTCGGGAGCGCCGGTCGAGACCGGGCGAGACGGCTGGAAAATGAACCGTAGCGCGGCGCCCATACAGGCCGAGACCCCGGCCGAGGCGCCGATCAGCGGGTCGAGGCTGAGCGGGAACAGGGCGTAGTGGGTCGCGGCGCCCGCGAGCGCGCCCGCCACGAAAAAAAGCAGAAAACGCCCAGAGCCGAACCGACGCGCCACTGGTGAGCCGAACGCCAGGAGCCAAATCCCGTTCAGCGCCACGTGCGTCCAATTTCCATGCAGCAGAGCGTAAGTCAGTACGCTCCAGGGCTGCGGGGTTCCATCGCCGAGGAAAAAGCGCGCCACTTCGATCCGATCGGCCTCGCTCGCATTGGCGACCTGCGATGCGCTGATCTGGCCGAGCACCGAGCCCGGGTCGACCGCAAACGTGAGGCGGCCCGGCACAAAGGCGAAGTGGGCGAGAAGCCAAGCGTCAGTGTCGTCTGGAAGAAACTGGCGGATCAGGTGAATACCGAACAGGACGGCAAGAACCGCGAGCAGCACCACAGGGACGTTGAAGACAGGTTGCCGGGGTGAGTTCAATTGGAGTGCCACGCGTCGAGATCGATCCCGTGGGCTTATACACGGTTGGCTGCAAAAGCGGCTTAGCCCGTTGGCACCAAGTTCTATGGCGGTATCACAACCAAAGAAGGGGAAAGCCTGGCGGCCTTCCCCTACTTTCGGATCGCGCGATACTGCCGCAGCGAAAGGGCGAGGTGAGCGCAACCTACGGCGCGGAGGAGCAGTCCGACGCCTCAGCCGCAACTCGGGTCGCAATCGACGCCGGTGTTTGAGCAGAACACCTCCGAACGATCGCCAGATCCCTTGGGCTCGCCACCAAACCCTGTTGTGCCACCACGGCGCCCCGGCAACAAATGATTGGTGATTTTTACCTTAACGGCGGCGCCCGGCCCTGTCCGCGGGTCGGAAAGTCGGGCTGAGGCGCTCCCGGCACCGCCCCTGCTTGTATCCATGCGAAGCCGCCCAGGTCGCGGTGCCGCTGCTCGATCTTGGCACAAAGACGCGCCGATCGGACAATTGGAAGTTCGAAATGAAACATGCGGTCACGCGCGAGCTCTACGATTACTGGGACCGTTTGCGGGCCGGACGGGCCTCTCCCGAACGCGCCGACATCGACCCCGCCATGATCCGCGGCATCCTGTCAGACACCTTCATCCTGGACACCGACGAAACGAGCGGCCCCTCGCTGTTTCCCATTCGCCTGTCGGGCACACGTCTCAATGCCCTTCTAGCGGCGGAACTGAAGGGCTGGTCGATGCTGACCCTGTTCGACCCCGAGGATCGCGGCGCTCTCGTCAGGATCATGCGTTGCGTTCTTGACCAGCGCACGCCCGCCGTGGTGGGACTCAAGGGGGCCCCGCTCGATCACAGCCCGATGGGCCTGGAGATGATTCTCCTGCCCTTGCGTCACCATGGGAAGACTCACGCGCGGGTGCTGGGATCGATCGCGCCGTTCGACCTGCCGTCCTGGTTGGGCCTTGTCCCGATCGAGCATTTCTCCCTCGGCTCCCTGCGTTTCATCGAGACTGTCCCTGCTCCTGCTGCTACGTTCCCCACTCGGGTTCCGCTGCCTCGCCAGGTCCATGCACCCAAATCATACGGCTCGCTGGTGGTCCACGAAGGCGGCCGATCGGCCGAACCGGTGGCAACTAACCCCGCCGTAAGGTCGTTTTAACTCCATTGCCTCAAGGTTGAGAAATGAGTTCCGACCTCGCCCAGGCTGAAACCCGACCGGCGTCTCCCCGGGGCCGTGCGCAGACTCGCGTCGTCGAGCGTCGGCGCCATCAGCGCGTCTCGGTCACCCTCCTGGGCCGATACATGCTGTCCGACCGCCAGGAATATCCTTGCCAGGTCCTCAATATGTCACCGGGCGGGGTGGCGCTTCTCGTCGCCGTGAAAGGTGCGGTGGGCGAACGTGTGGTCTGCTACCTCGATCACATCGGCCGCGTCGAGGGCGTGATCGCGCGCGTGTTCGAGAACGGCTTTGCCTTGCAGTTCAGCGTTCCCTTGATCAAGCGGGAGAAGCTTGCCGAACAGCTGATCTGGCTCGCCAACCGCCATACGCTCGGCATGCCGGAGGATCGCCGCCACGCCCGCATCGTCCCACGCAACACGCGTGTCATCGTCAGGCTCGCGGACGACAGCGAACATGCAGCAAAGCTGATCGACGTGTCGATCTCCGGCGCCGCCGTTACTTGCGACGCCCGGCCTGCGGTCGGATCGCCGGTGAGGATCGGCAACACGCCCGCGCAGGTGGTGCGCGTGGCTGGGTCGGGATTTGCGGTCGAATTCGTCCGGATGCTTCCACCCGAATCCTTTGACGACACGATCACGCTCTGAGCCAGAGAGTCAGCGTTCCTCGAGGTCATAATCGAGGATGGCCATCTGGAAGGTGAAAGAACTGCCCTTGGCATCATCGGCCGAGACGATGCCGAGGAAATCGCTGCCGGAATTCAATTCCACCGAATCGTTCTTCTTGGCGCGCGGCACGACCTTGAACTTCGGGTTGTCGAACAGCAGCCTGAGATAACCCTCGATGGCCATGCGCTCGACCGGAATTTTCATTTCGAACGAGAACGAGCGATCACCGTCCTCGTCATCGACCAGCACCTTCGCGATCTTTCGCTCGCCCAGCGAAACGTCGGCGGCCTGATCGTCTTTCGAGTCCGGCGTCAGGCGCAGGCCGGTGTTTCCCAGAACCTGGCGAAGATAGTCCTGCAATTGGTGCAGTTCGGTTTTATTCACAAAGATCTCCGTATCGCCCGCCCCCGTGGCCGGCCCGCATACTTCATCGGCGCGACCGGGAGAGCCGACCGGCCTCGTCGGCCGAGGAAGCGCACGCCCGGCAGTTTAGGCCGATAGCCATCGAGGGCAAGGCGGCTGGCGCAGATGGCGCCCAGCGCTGGGCGAGGCTCGCTCAGCGGGCTCCCTTGAGGCTGTCATCCAAGCGCAAGAGGCGCTGGTCCATTGATCGCGACGGCTCCGCGCATCCTGCCGTCCCGACCACTCGGGCCGGTACGCCGGCCACGGTCGTCTTGGGTGGCACTGGCTGAAGCACCACCGAGCCCGCCGCGATCCTCGAGCAATGACCGACCTCTATATTGCCCAAAACCTTCGCGCCGGCACCGATCAAAACGCCATGGCGGATTTTCGGATGCCGATCCCCCATCTCCTTGCCGGTGCCCCCTAGGGTGACATCCTGCAGGAGCGAGACCTCGTCTTCGATCAAGGCCGTCGAGCCGACCACCAACCCGGTCGCGTGATCGAGGAACAGCCCGACCCCGAAGCGGGCCGCCGGATGAATGTCGGTCTGAAACACGCTGGAGGAGCGGCTTTGGATGTAAAGCGCCAAATCCTTGCGTCCGGCGTGCCAGAGCGCATGGGCCATGCGATGCGTCTGGATGGCGTGATAACCCTTGAAGTAAAGCAGCGGCTCGATCAGCCGCGTGCAAGCAGGGTCCCGTTCGGCCACCGCCACGACATCCGCCGCCATGGCGTCGCGGAGCCCGCTGTCATGCGCCACGAGATCGGCGAAGATCTGGCGTAGCAGCGAACCCGGGACATCGGGATGGTCCAGCCTCGACGTGATGCGATGGATGACGGCGCCGGCCAGATCGTCCTGGTTCATGATGGTCGCGAGAATGAAGCTCGACAGTTCCGGTGCGGCCCGAAGCATGTCCTCCGCATCCATTCTGATCCGCGTGAACAAAGGATCCGCGCCAGCCAGTCCGATGACGTTGGTGGCGACCTTCTGCATCAACATCACCTGCCTCCTGGACAAGGGCCGGAACCGATCGGCCACGGCCTTTCGGTATATTCGCGTCTTCAACAGATACGGTCGGGAACCCTCAGGACAAGGGCACTGACCGCGGTCGCGGGCTTCATCTTCAGTACCCATACGCCACCCAGCACCTCCCGCTCAAGGACGCGCAGCCAAAAACTCCAGCACGCCGCGCTTGTAGACCTTATCGCCCACCGCAAGATTGTGATCGCGGTCGGGAATGTCGAGCGCCCGGCCGTCCGGGAACAGGGCCGCGAGCCGGTGCGGGTCCCCGGCCACATGATCCTTGGTGCCGACCGCGACCAGCGCCGGACAGGCAATCGAGGCGACATCCTGGGGGCTCAACACCTGGCGTGAACCACGAATGCAGGCCGCGAGCGCGCGAAGGTCGCTCTTGTTGGCATCCGCGAACCTGCGGAACATGCGCTGGGTCGGATCCGTCAGAACCTCCGCGTTAGGAGCCTCCATGGCTTCCGCGATGCTGCTCGGCAAGCCGACCCCGTCGACGAGATGGTGGCCGAGGCCGCCCAGGACGATCGACCGCGCCCGTCCGGGATTGGCCAAAGCGAAGAACGCCGCGATGCGCGCCCCCATCGAATAGCCCATCACGTCGGCTGTTTCGATCGAGGCATGATCCATCAGGCGTCGCACGTCGGCCGCCATGATGGGCGTGGCGTAGCTGTTCGGATCGTACGGTTTGTCGCTTTCGCCGTGCCCGCGATTGTCGAGCGCCAGCACGCGGCGGCCCGCGTCGGTGAGGGTTTTGACCCAGAGCGGACCGACCCAGTTGACCGCATGGGTGGAGGCGAAGCCATGCACGAGCACGATGGGTTCCCCCTGCCCCTCGTCGAGATAGGCGATCCGCACGCCAGCGGAATCGAAGACATGCATGCGACCTCCAGAAACATCCCGTGGTGGCGTTCGAAGCGCACCGATGATGGGCCCTTTTGCGCTACACAAGCGCGCCCGGTCCCATTATGGTGCGCGCGCCGGCCCGTCCAGGGTCAACCGGCCGCCCCGAAGCGGTGGGTGAAGCGAAGATCAGCCGGGACCTGTGAATGGCCGTCCACATCGGAACACCGCATTTCCACAATCAGCCGGGTGTCCCGGTGATCCGGATCGGGGTACGCGAGTTCATGTGCACGGGCGCGCTTCCGCCGTTCGACCATCCGCACGTGTTCATCGACATGGGCGATAGTGACGACGCGGTCTGCCCCTATTGCTCGACCCGATTCGTCTATGAGCCGAGCCTGAAGCAGGGCTGCATCCCACCCGAATGCGAATTCCATCCGGACACGGCACCCTGATTCGACGCCACCCCGCCGTCCCATGACGCGCGTCGTGATCGCGGGCGCCGGAATCGCCGGGCTGACTGCCGCCATCGCGCTGGCCGAGGCGGGGCTCGAAGTCATGCTCTTGGACCGTTCTGCCCTGCTGGGCGAGGCCGGAGCTGGGCTACAGCTTTCCCCCAATGCCACACGGGTCCTGGGCCGGCTCGGCGTGCTCGGTCGCGTGTCGCAAACCGCCGTGAAGCTGGAGGCCGTCCGTATTCGGCGCGGCCGCGATGGCGCGGACCTCGCACGCCTGCCTCTCGGCGATGAGGCCGAGGCCCGGTTCGGCGCCCCCTTCCTGGTTTGTCATCGAGCCGATCTGCACTCAGCTCTTCTCGATGCGGCCCTCTCGCACCCAGGCGTCACCATCACCACAGGGGAAAGCCTCGAGAGCTTTGCCAGCGACCGCGAGCAGGTGGCGGTGACGTTGCGGTCCGCAGAAGGACACCACCGGACCGTGTCGGCGGACGGGCTCATCGGGGCCGACGGGCTTGGCTCCACGGTCAGGAGCACGCTGGCGGGGCCGTCGGACCAGCCTGTCTATTCCGGGCAGACGGCTTGGCGCGCCGTGATCCCGGTCGAGCGCGTCTCCGCAGCCTGCCGCTTGTGGAACAGCAATCTCTGGCTCGGCCGCAAGACCCACCTCGTCCACTATCCGGTCCGCAACGGGAGTCTGGTCAACGTCGTGGCGATCGTCGAGGACCGCTGGAAAGGCGGCTCGGCACCCGATTTTTGGGCCGTTCCCGGCGACCCTGCCCGGCTTCGTCTGGCGTTCGAGGGTTGGTGCGCCGAAGCGCGCGCCCTGATCGACGCGGCCCCCGATTGGCGCATCTGGCCCTTGTTCGACCGGCCACCCCTGCCCCGCTGGTCCGAAGATGGCGTCACACTGGTGGGCGACGCCGCTCATCCCATGCTGCCGTTCCTGGCCCAGGGCGCCGCCCAGGCCATCGAGGACGGCTGGGCCTTGGGGCAAGCGGTGCGGCGCCATCGGAACGGTCTGACTACGGCCTTCGCGGCCTATGAGGCGGCGCGGCGTCCCAAGGCCGATCGGGTGCAGCGCGTCTCGCGGCTACAGGGCGCCCTCTATCATCTTGGACCGCCGGCATCCCTGGTGCGGGACATCGGCATGCGAGCGCTCGGGCCGGACCGGATGCTGGCCCGCTACGATTGGCTTTATGGAGCCGGGCCTGCGTCCTGATCGCCTGGTGATCGCTTGCTGATCTCTTGGCATTCGCGGCGCGCTTCGGCACTGTGCTTCGAGCGGGCGCGCGCAACGATTCGGACGAACACCTATCGAACACGACCAACCCGATCTGCGCAGCGCCCATGTGATCGTCGTCGCCAATGAAAAGGGCGGCACGGGCAAGTCCACGCTGTCGATCCACATCACCGTGGCGTTGCTGAAGGCCGGCTACCGGGTTGCCTCGATCGACCTCGACACACGCCAGCGGACGCTGACCCGCTTTCTGGAGAATCGCCAGTCTTGGGCCTCGAGCGGCGGCCACTCGGTCGAACTGCCGTTTCATCATGCGCCCGACCGCGGCGACACCGCAGATCTCGTGGAGAACGAAACCCGTGAGTTCGCGGCCTTTGCGTCCGCCATCACCCAGATCGAGCACGACTACGAATTCGTGGTGATCGATACTCCAGCAAGCGACAGCTATTTGATGCGGCTCGCGCATTCGCTGGCCGACACGCTCGTGTCGCCTATCAACGACAGCTACATCGACGTCGACGTCCTGTCGCGCGTGCACCACGACAGAACCCGTCGCGGCATGATCGCGCAATATGCGGATCTGGTGCTGGACGCCCGACGCAAGCGTCGGCAGGCGGATTCCGGATTGATCGACTGGGTGTTGGTGCGCAACAGGATCGCTTCCCTGCAATCCAACAACGCGCGACAGATCGCGATCAGCCTCGGCAAGATGGCACCGGAACTCATGTTCCGCACCGCGGAGGGCCTGCACGACCGGGTGATCTTCCGCGAACTCTTCCCGATCGGGCTGACGGCTCTGGACGGCATAGAGATCGCCACCAAAACCGGCACCCTCACCGGCTCGCAAATGGCCGCGCGCCAGGAGATCGCCTCTCTGGTGCAAACCTTGCAGCTGCCCGAGCGTGTTCCCGGAATGGCGCATCTGGAAGCGCGACACCTTTGGTTCGAGCGGATCTCCTCCTATTATGCAAGTCTTGCCGCGACGGCCCAGACCTCGAAGGGCTGAGAGCCACGTCTGAGCGCCCTGGTCGGACCATCCGGGGCTGCTCCTCCTCTTGGGCGTTTGGGGACCTATTCCGGGTGCGGCGAGTTTTGCGGTTGTTCGCAGGCGCACAATCGACTTCGGCACTTTTGTGCGCCGCACATGCGACCAGGGGTGCGATCCAATGAAACTCTTCGAATGTCAGGCTTGCGGGCAAGCCTTGTATTTCGAGAACACGGTCTGCGAGAAATGCCACCGCCGGCTGGGTTTCGTATCGAGCGATCAGACCCTGCTCGCCTTCGAGCCGGACCGCGATGATCCCGAGGCGGCATGGCATGTCGCGGGCCAGCCCGAACGTCGCTACCGCTTTTGCGCCAATGCCGGCTATGACGTCTGCAACTGGACGGTGCCGGCGGACTCCGTGGAGAAATATTGCGCCGCATGCCGGCACAACCGCATGATTCCAAATCTTTCCCGGCCCGAGAACCAGAAGCTCTGGCGCATGATGGAGCAGGCCAAGCATCGCCTGTTCTATACGCTGATGGAACTCAAACTGCCGCTGATCACGCGGTCCGAGAACCCGGAGGAGGGTTTGGCTTTCGCGTTCCTCGAAGACGGCGCCGAGAACCGCAAAGTACTTACCGGCCACGACAGCGGCAAGATCACGATCAATCTCGCCGAGGCGGACGACGCGGAACGCGAGCGTCGCCGCACCGCGATGCATGAACCCTATCGCACCCTGCTCGGCCATTTTCGGCATGAGATCGGCCACTGGTACTGGGATCGCCTGGTGCGGAACGAGCCGACGCTTGCCGCCTATCGTTCCGTGTTCGGCGACGAACGGGACGACTATAATGCGGCCCTGAAGCGCCACTACACCAACGGAGCTCCTTCGGACTGGCGTGCAAGCTTCGTCAGCGCCTATGCGACCAGCCATCCTTGGGAGGATTTTGCCGAGACCTGGGCCCACTATCTTCACATCGTGGATACGCTGGAGACCGCCAGCGAGTTTGGGGTCACGATCCACCCCAAACACATCGATCATCCCGAAGCCCTGTCGACCGACATCGATTTCGAGCCCCGCTACGCGTCCAGCATCAAGCCTTTGATCGACGCCTGGCTGCCGCTGACCTTTGCGGTCAACAGTCTCAACCGCAGCATGGGGCAGTCGGATTTCTACCCCTTCGTGCTGTCGCCGGTGGTGGTGGCCAAGCTCGGCTTCATCCACGATCTTGTGCACGGGACCGTGGGGGCGAAAGCGCGCCAGCAACCCGACATCAGCCAGGATGAAAGGCCACCGCAGGACGATGCGGCCTGACCGGGTTCTGCCCGGCTGCCCGTCATGGCCTAATCACCCACGAGGGAAGCTGTGCCCCTTGTGGCAAGGCACGCATTTTGCAAAACCCTTGAGGCGGGGCTTAGCCAGCCTTCGTACGCCTCCTCCAGCCGGTCCGAGTGAGCCATGAACGCACCCGTGCCCCAAACCGCCGGCGCCGAGGCAAGCAATCCGGCCAAGGATCAGCCCCTCATCGACGACATCCGGCTGCTCGGCTCGCTGCTCGGCGACATCATCCGCGAGCAGGAAGGATTCCAGGATTTTCAGCTCGTCGAACAGATCCGCCGTCTGAGCGTCGCCTACCAACGCAAGTCCGACGCCTCGGCGGGGCACGAACTCGAACTGCTGCTCCGGGGATTGACCCCGGCCCAAGCGGTTTCGGTGTTGCGCGCCTTCACCTATTTCTCGCACCTAACGAATATTGCCGAGGATCGTCACCACGTCCGGCGCAGGGGCCTGCACGAACGCAACCACGAGGGGCCACCCAGGCCACAGGACGGCAGTCTGGCGCGCGCGTTCGAACGCTTCACCGAAGCGGGGATCGATGCCGAGCGGATCGTCGGCAGCTTGGCCCAGGCCTGGGTGTCACCGGTCCTCACCGCGCATCCCACCGAGGTCCGGCGCAAGAGCCTGCTCGATGCCGAACTCGCGATCGCGGAGCTTTTGGCCCTCCGTGATGGTCTGTGGAACGCGCGCGATCTTGCGGCCAACACCGCGTTGCTGAGGACGCGCATCACCCAACTCTGGCAGACCCGGCTCTTGCGCGCCCGCAGGCTCACGGTCCGCGACGAGATCGAGAACGCGCTCAGCTATTACCGCACGACCTTTCTTCGTGAGATCCCAAAACTCTACCGCGAATTGGAGCTGCTCCTAGGTCGGCCGGTCGCGCCGTTCTTCCGCATGGGCAACTGGATCGGCGGCGATCGCGACGGCAATCCCAATGTCGACGCCGGCACCCTGGAAATCGCACTCAAGCGTCAATGTGAAACGGCGCTGATCTTCTACCTCGACGAATTGCATCACCTCGGCGCCGAGCTGTCGATGTCGCGGATGCTGGTCGATTGCAGCCCCGCCGTAGAAGCGCTCGCCGACACGTCGGGGGACGACAGCCCTCATCGCGAGGACGAGCCGTACCGTCGCGCGGCGGCCGGCATCCATGCCCGCCTGGCCGCCACGTTGCTCGGCCTGATCGGGACGCATTCACCCCACCATCCTGTCAAAATCGCTGAACCCTATGGCTCCGCATCGGAGCTGCTGGGCGACTTGAAGAGTGTCGAAGCATCGCTGCGCGAGCGTCACGGCGGCGCGCTCGCCGACTTCCGGCTGGCGCCCTTGATCCGCGCCGTCGAAGTGTTCGGTTTCCACTTGGCGACCGTGGATCTGCGGCAAAGTTCCGACCGGCACGAGGAGACCCTTGCCGAACTCCTGGCCCTGGCGGGCGTCGAGCCCGACTATCCCGCCCTGAATGAGGCCGCCAAGCAGAGCCTTCTGCTTCAGCTTCTCGGGGAGGGCCGACCGCTGCGCCTCCCCTTTGCGACCTATTCGGAGAGGGCTCGGAGCGAGTTTGCGATCTTCGACCTCGCGCGACAGATGCGTGAGCGTTTCGGCGCCGACGCCATCCGCCACTACATCATCAGCCATACGGAATCGGTCAGCGACCTGCTCGAGGTCCTGCTGCTGCAGAAGGAGTTCGGCCTGCTGCGCGGCGTGGTCAGCGCGGACCCCTCCTGTCAGGCCACCGTCGACCTGATCGTGTCGCCCCTGTTCGAGACGATCGCGGATCTGCGCAACGCCGAACCCATCATGCGCGCCTTTCACGCCCTTCCCGGTGTGCAGGCGCTGGTTCGCCGCTCGGGCGGCCAGCAGGACATCATGCTGGGCTATTCCGACAGCAACAAGGATGGCGGCTTTTTCACCAGCACCTGGGAATTGTATCGCTCCTCTACGGCTCTCGCCCGCCTGTTCGCAGGGCTGCCCGGCATCACGATGCGTCTGTTTCACGGTCGAGGAGGGACCGTCGGCCGCGGCGGCGGCCCAAGCTATCAGGCCATCCTGGCGCAGCCGCCCGGCACCGTGAACGGTCAGATCCGCCTCACCGAACAGGGCGAGATCATCTCGAGCAAATATTCCAACCCGGAGATCGGCCGCCGCAACCTCGAGACCCTGATGGCGGCAAGCCTCGAGGCCACGCTGCTCTCGAGCGGCCAGGAACCCGATCCCGCTTTTCTCCAGGCGGCCGCCGATCTGTCTGAGGCCAGCATGAAGGCCTACCGGTCGGTGGTCTACGAGACGCCGGGCTTCACGGACTATTTCTTCGCCGCGACGCCCATCGCGGAGATCGCCGAGCTCAACATCGGGTCGCGGCCCGCGTCCCGCCGCTCCACCCGCAGCATCGAGGATCTGCGGGCCATTCCGTGGAGCTTTTCTTGGGGCCAAAGCCGCGTGACGCTTCCCGGCTGGTTCGGCTTCGGGTCGGCGGTGGAGCACCTGTTGGCCGCGGATCGCGATGGGAACCTCGCGCTGCTGCAGCGCATGAACCGCGAGTGGCCTTTCTTCCGTACCCTGCTGTCCAACATGGACATGGTGCTGGCCAAAGCCGACCCAGCGGTAGCGCGGCGCTATTCCGAGCTCGTGCCGGACCGCGCCCTTGCGCAGCGGATCTTCGCCGCGATCGAGAGCGAGTGGGCCAGAACGATCGCGGCGCTCGACGCCGTTACGGGCACGAGCGAACGCCTCGTCGACAACCCCATGCTGGCGCGGTCGATCAGCCATCGCTTTCCCTATCTGGCGCCCTTGAATCACCTGCAGATCGACCTCATCCGCCGTTGGCGCGCCGGCCAGACCGAAGAGAAGGTGCAGCGCGGCATCCTGATTTCGATCAACGGCATCGCGGCGGGTTTGCGCAATACGGGTTGATGGGCGGGCCTCCGCATTGACGCCGTGTGTCAGGTATCGGCTTCAAAGCAGCCTCGTCACGCCACGCTGATCGGGATTTCGATGAGATTGGGCATGTTCGAGGCGATGCCGTCCTCGACGGCACCCGCGATGTCGGCGGCCCGGTCAACCCGCCGGGCCGGCACGCCCATGGCGGTGGCCAGCGCCATAAAATCGATGGGCGGATCGGTGATGTCCATGGCGATGAAGCGGTTGGCGCCCGGACTGAGATAGTGCGGCTGCGCTTTCGAGAAGTTCTTGAGGATGTTGTATTCGCGGTTGTTCATCACCACGAAGGTCACGGGCAGCTTTTCATAGGCCGCCGTCCACAGGGCCTGGGGCGAGTAGAGCGACGCCCCGTCGCCGACCAGCGATACGACCGGTTGACGATCGAGCCCCAGCGACCAGCCGACCGCGGCAGGCATGCCCCAGCCGAGACCGCCGCCGCGACAAGCCGAATATTGATGTGGCGAAGACGACTCGAGCAGCGAGCGGACATTGACCATCGTGGCGGGTGCCTCGTCGATGATGGCGACGTGTGGCCCGACGGCGCGCACGACTTCATTGGCGGCCACGAAGGGGGTTGTGACGGGCGCCTCGAACTCGGATTTCGCCCTATCCCGGAGGGCTGTGCGGCGCAGTTCGCGGTCGCTCGCCGCCTTCTCGCGGAGCCCCGCTATGGCGCTCCGGTGCCGCGCAAGCTTGCGGTCGAGCATCGGCAACAGCACACCGAGGGAAGCCTTGATGTCGCCCATGCAGGACAGTTCGGTCGCGTAGGTTGACCGAGGTCACGGACGTCGGACGAGAGCTGGAACACCTTGCAGGTCGACGGAAGGGCCGGCCCCTCCGAGTAAAGGATGGTGATCAGCGATTTGCCCCCGAGCGCGAACACCGCGTCGTAGGGCTCCAGAATGGCGCGGATCTCGGATGCTTTTGTCGGCAGGTTCCCGCGCCAGAGCGGATGAGCGGTCGGGAACGGGATGTGGGCCGGCCAGGACGAGCCGAACACGGGGGCGCCAAATGCCTCGGCCAGGGCGACCGCCTCGGCGCTGGCCCCGGAGGGCAGGATTTCGTCCCCGGCGATCAGGGCCAGACGGCCGGGCCCGATGGCCGCCAGCCTATCGGAGAGCCGGTCGAGCGACCCGGCCACAGCCGCGCGATCGATCGTCGACACGTCGGCGATCTCGACCGTGCTCATCTGTTCCATGACATTCATGGGAAGCGACAGGAAGACGGGACCGGCGGGCGCGGCCGTGCAATCGTGGAAGGCGCGGCGAATGAGAACCGGGATCTGGTCGGGGCTGATGATTTCGGTGGCCCATTTCATCGCCGGGCCGGCGATCCTGACGAGGTCGCCGAACAGCAGCGGGTCGGTCAGATTGTGCCGCATGTCCTGCTGGCCGGCCGTCACCACGAGCGGCGTGTTCGACACCTGGGCGTTGATCAGGGCCCCCATGGCGTTGCCGAGGCCACCCGCCGTATGGAGGTTGACGAAACCGGGCCGGCCCGAAGCATTGGCGTAGCCGTCCGCCATGGCGACCACGCTCGCCTCCTGCAGGCCCCAGATATAGCTGATGTCGGGCGCCCCGGTGAGCGCATCCATGAGGGCCAGTTCGGTGGTGCCCGGATTGCCGAAGACGTAGCGACAGCCTTCGCTGCGCAGCACCTCCAGCATCACGGCTGCGCCGCGCCGCGGCTCCACCGTGTCCAGCGTCCTGATCCCCGTGTCGGTCATGCGCGTTGTCCCTGTCGTTCGGGCCGGGTTCCTGATTTCCCACGGGCCTGTGAGTTCGCGTCGCATGCATCCGGCGGGCCGTTCCACGCCTGAATGGATCGCGCCCCTCGAGACCGGTAGCGAAAGCCCGCAGGCATCGCCCGATCTTTGACTTTGGTCCTCCTCCCCCGCTCCGCCGAGCAAAGGGCATCACGCCGATACGCGTCGCAAGCAATACAGCTCGGCATTACGCCATCACTACGGACGCCGACCGATGATATTACCGTTGCAATCTTCTGTTGCGGACGGCTCGGCCTCCAGCAACCGCCTTCCGACGGCTGCGACGCCTGCAACAAGCTGGCAGATCAGCCCTGGCGCGTCGTGACCCTCGGACATCGCAAACGAGACCACTGATTTTAACCAGGCGCAGATCGGTGTCAGATGAACTTCATGGCGCGTAGGCTGGCATGCCCGGCCCGGCCGACGATCAGATGGTCGTGCACCGCGATTCCCATCGGCTTGGCGATGGCGATGATGTCCTGCGTCAGCTTGACGTCGGCGGTCGACGGCGACGGATCGCCGGACGGATGGTTGTGCACCAGCACCAAGGCCGTGGCCCCGACCTCCAGCGCCCGCCGGATCACCTCGCGCGGATAGACCGGGGTGTGGTCCACCGTGCCGACACCCTGGACCTCGTCGGCGATCAGCGCATTGCGCTTGTCGAGGAACAGGATGCGGAATTCCTCGCGCTCGGAGAACGCCATGGCGGTACGGCAATAGGCCAGCACCTCCTTCCAGGTCGAGAGCGCCTGACGTTGGTTGATGGCGGCCTTGGCCAGCCGGAGGGCCGCCGCCTCGACCACCTTGAGATCGTGGACCACGGCCTCGCCGATACCGTCGACCTCGACGAGGCGTTCCGGGCGGGCGGCCAGCACCTCGGCAAACGAGCCGAATCGGGCGATCAGCGCCTTGGCGATGGGCTTGACGTCCCGGCGCGGCAAAGCCCGGAACAGCATGAGTTCGAGAAGTTCGTAGTCGGCCAGCGCATCGGGGCCGCTGGCTTCGAACCTTTGGCGCAGGCGGGCGCGATGGCCATGATAATGCGGTTTGGCGTCTTCGGGCGCAGACGGATCCACGGTGGCCCGCTCCGATCAGCGGTAAGGCGGTTGGTGTAAACCCTTTGGCGAGACCGTGAAGACCTCCACCCCGCTCTCGGTCACGCCCACGGTGTGCTCGAACTGAGCCGACAAGGAGCGGTCGCGCGTCACGGCGGTCCAGCCATCCGCCAAAACCTTCACGCTGGGTTTGCCGAGGTTGAGCATGGGCTCGACCGTGAACAGCATTCCGGGTTTCAACATCACGCCCTCGCCGCGCCGGCCGTAATGCAGGATGTTCGGCTCGTCGTGGAACAGTTGCCCGACACCGTGGCCGCAGAATTCGCGCACCACCGAACACCGCTCGGCTTCGGCATAGTCTTGGATCGCGGCCCCGATGTCGCCCGTCGTCCCGCCCGGCTTGATGGCCGCGACCCCCCGCATCAGCGACTCGTAGGTGACCTGCATGAGCCGTTCGGCCTTGCGCGGAACCTCGCCCACCGCATACATGCGGCTCGAATCGCCGTGCCAGCCATCCACGATCAAGGTGACGTCGATGTTGACGATGTCGCCTTCGCGGAGCGGCTTTTCGTCCGGTATGCCGTGGCAGACCACGTGATTGATGGAAGTGCAGATCGACTTGGTGAAGCCCCGATAATCCAGCGTCGCCGGATAGGCCCCATTGTCGATCGCAAAGTCGAAGATCGCCTGATCGAGCGCCAGCGTGGTGACGCCAGGCCGGACGAGGTCGACCAACACATCGAGCGCCTCGGCGGTCAAGCGGCCCGCCTTGCGCATCGCCTCGAAGGCCGCCGGACCGTGGAGCTTGATCTGGCCGTTCTTGCGACTGGGGGCTGTGATCGCGTCGACAAAGGTCATGAATGTTCCATAAGAGATGGACTAGAGGCTTCGGGACCGAGTCGCAGGACGAGGCCGAATCCGATGTCTTGGTTGTTGAGTGTGGCGGGTTCTGCGGCAAGCGGAATTTTTAATGCCGCGCACCGTGGATTTAAGCGACAATGACCGGTTCGCAATGGCGCGTCGAGTTCACGACGGACGATGGTCGATTGGCAAGGGCGAACCGCGCGGGTGACGGGCGCGGGAGAAGAGCTCAAGGGACGAAATGAAGGCGGTGCACAACGATCTTTCGAGCTTCGGACGCTATCGGCCCGGCGGAATATTGCGCTGGCTGATGGCGCGCACGAGGGCCTCCTCGGCGCGCTGGTTGGGCAAGCGCCGCGCCTTCTTCCTTCGGGCGCTCGGCATCAAGGCCCTGCGCGGACACCCCATCGACGTCGAAACGCTCGGGGCGAAGATGCGCCTCTATCCGGCCAACAACAATGCCGAGAAGAAGCTGCTCTTCACGCCGCAATATTTCGACCAGGAGGAACGGGCCTATCTGCTGGCCAACCTCACGCCCGATTTCACCTTCGTGGACGTCGGGGCGGACGTCGGCGGTTATTGCCTGTTCGTGGCCGCCCATGCCGGGCCTCGGGCGCGCATCCTGGCCATCGAGCCGCAGCCCGACATCTTCGAGCGCCTCGTCTACAACATCCAGCAGAACACCTTTTCCACCGTCAAGGCGCTGGCCTGCGCGGTGGCGGATCGGGATGGGACCATCACCCTGTTCGTCAATCCGCGCAACAGCGGGGAGACCTCGATGCGCATCGTGAACGCCCATGCGCGCGGACGCCAGGTGAGCGTGCAGGCCAGGGCGCTGGCGGGGCTCCTCAAGGAGGAGCGATTCACCCGCGTCGACGCCATGAAGCTCGATGTCGAGGGCGCCGAGGACATCATCCTCGAACCTTTCTTCCAGGACGTGTCAGCGGCGTCCTGGCCGGCCATTCTCATCGTCAAGAATGCGCCGGGGCACTGGGGGATCGATCTTCCGGCGCTGGTCCGTGAGCGCGGCTATCGGCCCGTGTTGAAGACCGCCATGAACTTCGTCTTCCGGCGAGGCTGACCGGCAGGATCGTGCTCGCGCGGCGAGCGATTTCACCAGATGCGCTATTTGTTCTAATGCGGCGAACCGGAGTTTTGCCATGACCTCAGCCCCGACCACGCCCGTGACGGCCGCCGTTCTCGTGATCGGCGACGAGATTCTCTCAGGCCGGACCAAGGACAAGAATATCGGCTACATCGCCGAATACCTCACCCGCATGGGGATCGACCTGCGCGAGGTCCGGGTGGTGCCGGATGTGGAAGCCGAGATCGTGGCGGCCCTCAATGCGATGCGGACCCGCTACACCTATGTGCTGACGACGGGCGGGATCGGTCCCACCCACGACGACATCACGGCCGACAGCGTCGCCAAGGCGTTGGGGGTCGCCATCGACGAGGATCCCCGCGCGATCGAATTGCTGCTGCAGCGGATCAAGCCCGAGGACCTCAACGCGGCGCGCCGCCGCATGGCGCGCATCCCGGACGGCGCGATGCTGATCGAGAACGCCGTCTCCAAGGCGCCGGGCTTCATGATCGGCAATGTGATCGTCATGGCGGGTGTCCCCTCCATCATGCAGGCGATGCTGGACTTCATCGCGCCGCGTCTTGCGACCGGCACCCCGATGGTGGTCGAGACCATCGACACGGTGGATCTCCCCGAGGGCGCCTATGCGGCCGGGCTCGGCGAGGTGGCGAGCCAGCATCCGGAGGTGTCGATCGGCTCCTATCCGTCGTTTCGCGACGGCTCCTTCCACAACCAGATCGTGGTGCGGGGACGCGACAAGGCCGCGGTGGAGAACGCCAAGGCGGAGGTGCTGCGCCTCGTCGATCGGCTTCACGGCGACCGCGTTCCCATTTAGAGGAAGCGTTTGCACGGGGGGAACCGATGAGCGAGCCGCAGTCCGACAAGGCCTTTCCGGTGTCGTGGGACCAGTTCCATCGCGACGCGCGGGCGCTGGCGTGGCGCCTGACGGATGCGAAGGAGTTTCGGGCGATCGTCTGCATCACGCGGGGCGGCCTGGTGCCGGCCGCGATCGTGGCGCGCGAACTCGGGGTCCGGCTGATCGAGACCGTATGCATCGCGAGTTACCACGACTACCAGAAGCAAGGGGGGCTCGAGGTCATCAAGGGGGTGTCGCCCGGCGTGCTCGACCTCGGTGACGACGGGGCCCATGTGCTGGTGGTGGACGACCTCGTCGACACCGGCAAGACCGCCAAAGTGGTGCGGGCTATGCTGCCGAGGGCCCATATCGCCACCGTCTACGCCAAGCCGCTCGGCCGCCCGATGGTCGACACCTTCGTGACCGAGGTGTCGCAGGACACCTGGATCTATTTTCCCTGGGATATGGGGCTGACCTTCCAGCCGCCGATCGCCAAGGGCGCGGCGGGGTAGTTGGTTCGATGCAGGCCGCACGATCGACTTCAAGGTTTGCTCCGCCGTCATTGCGAGAAGCGCAGCGACGAAGCAATCCAGATGTGCGCGCACGACGGCTGGATTGCTTCGCTGCGCTCGCAATGACGCGCCTCGTTCGCGGCCGGGTATCGTGAGTACAGGTCGCTCTAACATCGAGCGGCAACAGGGTGTTGCGCCGGCCCGAGCCGGCGTATGAGGAACGGGGCTTTGCGGGCCTGATGCGGACGTGGCGAAACCGGTAGACGCAAGAGACTTAAAATCTCTCGGGGGCAACCCTGTGCGGGTTCGAGCCCCGCCGTCCGCACCAAACGAAGATCGAAGCCGCACGCGACCCACACAACAGCACGCGACGTGATCGTGTCAGCATGTGTGTGGCCGCCATTGAGGGGCCGTTCTTGGTGCCAAGGCCCGGCGTGTGCCTGCCCGCGCCATCGCGGCCGGTAGCTGCGCTCGCTATCGTAATCCGGCTCTGTCATGGTCTTATGAGCACAGGAGCCGACGATGAGAGCCTACACCTACCAGATCGGCAGCGGGACCGGTGAGCAGATCACGACCCTCACTCATTCCGAGGCGATCTACGCCGACAGTCTGGGCGAAGCGATCGACAAGGCGAAGGCTGTGACCAACGCTCGGACCGCGCACCACGACGAGAACACCGTTTCCCTGCTCGACGAGGCGAATGCCGAGGCAGAACCCGTGTGGGTTCGCCCGGTCGAGGATGTTCGCGCGGCTTGACGGTTCGCCGATGGGGCCACGATCCTTGCCAAGCTTGGCAAGCTTGCCGACTTGAACGAGGGCTATTGCGAGGTCTACCCGCGCTGAGGCTGAAGGTCAGGTCCACTCGGGAGTTCCTGCGACCGAGTGCTTGATCCAACCCACACGTGTCCGGTGAAGTGCACCCTCTCAGGGCTGTGGTCGTTTCCCTCCGCGCGTAGACGGACGGTCCGAGACGGCGCGGCTTGCGTTCCGATCATCTTCAATCTGAACGTCGGTTGACATCCGCCGCCGCTGGCCAAATGATCGGACGTCAGACCAATTTCGAGGCCCTTTGCAGCTGTCCTCCACCCTCGCCGCCCGCGATCCCAAAAGTGCTCCGCCCCGGCCCATGCTGCCGCATCGCGCCGTGCTCGGGCCTCTGCCCCCCTCGGACCGGGCCGAAAGCGTCTCGCGCGCGCTAATCGATTTCATCGGGGGATCCCAGCTGCGGCCCGGCGACCAGCTTCCGACCGAGCGGCAGATGATGGCCCAGCTCGGGGTCGGCCGCTCGACGGTGCGCGAGGCGATCCGAAAATTTCAGGCGCTGGGCATCGTCGAAGCCCGCAAGGGCAGCGGCACCTTCCTGCTCCGCGCGATGTCGGCGGATTCCGTCCACCTCCCGCTCATGATCGACACGGCGGCCCTGCGTGACCGGCTGCTGCTGACCCTGGAGGTACGGCGCGGCCTGGAGGTCGAGGCCAGTGCCATGGCGGCCCTGCGCGCCACGTCTGAGGACCTCGGCACCATCGAGGCCAAGCTCGTCATCATGGAAAGCGTTCACCTCGAAAAGGGCACCGCCGGCCCCGAGGATCTCGCCTTCCATCTTGCGATCTACGATGCCACCCACAACCCGCTATTCCGGCAGTTGATCGAGCAGATCCGCGACGCTTTCGAGCATTTTTTCGAAAAGCCCTTCGACCGGCCGGACTTCGCCCGGCGCTCGTTCCCGTTCCATCGCGAATTGTTCGACGCCATCCGGCTCCACGATGCGGACCTCGCCCGCGTCAAGACCATGGCGATCCTCGCGGTCGTCGAGGAGGACATCGAGGCCATGTCGCGATGAACGAAATGCCTGATCCCATCGATTTTGCCCGCCTCATCGTGGCCCACGACGGCGAGCAGGCCTTCGAGGCCGTGGTGCCACCGATCGTGCAGACCTCGCTATTCACCTTCCGCAACGTCGCCGAGATGGTGGAGACCTATGCGGGCCGCAAAAGCCGGAACGTCTATTCGCGGACCACGAACCCGACCGTGACGGCCTTCGAGCAGAAGATCGCGGCCCTCGAAGCGGCGGACGATGCCATCGGCTTTCCGAGCGGCATGGCGGCGATTTCAGGGGCCGTGCTCTCCCTCGTGAAGCCAGGCGACCGTATCCTCTGCGTCCGGCACGTCTATCCCGATGCCTATCGACTCTTCGAGGGATTTCTCAAAAGCTGGGGCGTGACCACGACCTATGTCGACGGCCGCGACCTTACCGCCGTGGCGGCCGCCCTGCCGGGCTCGACGATCTTCTACATGGAAAGCCCGACAAGTTGGACCATGGAGGCCCACGATATCGGCGCTCTGGCGGCGCTCGCCAAAACGCACGGGGTCACGACCTTGGTCGACAATTCCTGGGCGACTCCGGTGTTTCAGCGCCCCATCACGCTCGGGGTCGACCTCGTGCTGCATTCGGCCTCCAAATATATCGGCGGCCACAGCGACACGGTGGCGGGGGTAGTGGCGGGATCGAAGCCGCTGATCGATCAGATCCGCCGCAACATCTGCCCGTATATCGGGGCAAAGCTCGCGCCGTTCGAAGCCTGGCTGCTGTTGCGTGGGTTGCGGACCCTGCCGGCGCGCCTCGAGGCCCACGGCGCCTCGGCCCGGGTGATGGCGGCGCGATTGGCCGAGCATCCGATGGTGACGGCCGTCCACTATCCCGGCCTGACGCGCGCGCTGCCCCCCGGCCTTTTGGGCACCACGGGCTTGTTTTCCTTCGAGGCGCATCCGAACCTCGACATTCCGGCCTTCTGCGACGCCCTGAACTATTTCAAACTCGGGGTTAGTTGGGGCGGCCATGAAAGCCTCGTCGTGCCGGCGCTCGTCACCCGGGTGCAGGCCGCCGGCCCGAATTCGGCGGTGGATTTCGGCGTGCCGGAGCGCATGGTTCGGTTGCATGTGGGGCTCGAAGGCACCGAAGCGCTCTGGGGCGATCTCGCGCGAGGGTTCGAGGCCGCGGGCAAGTGAAGTGTGATCTCTGGGAGGAGAAGTGAAATGTTGAAGCGTCTACTCTGCGCCACCGTGGCTTGCTTGGCCTTGAGCGCGCCCGCCTTGGCGGACACCACCCTAAAGCTCGTGGAGGTGATCACCAGTCCCGAACGCACCGACACCTTGAAGGGCATCGTGGCCGAGTTCGAGAAGAACAATCCCGGCACCCATGTCGAGATCACGTCGCTGGCCTGGGGCCAGGCCTTCGAGAAATTCGCCACCATGGTGTCCGCGGGCGACACCCCCGACGTCGTGGAAATGCCTGACCGCTGGCTGGCGCTCTACGCGGGCAGCGGACGCCTTGAAAATCTCGAACCCTATCTCGCCAAATGGGACAACACGGCCGGTCTGAACGATCGCGCCCTGGAGATGGGCCGTTACTACAACAAGACCGCCTACACGCTGCCTTACGGGTTCTACTTGCGCGCCCTGTTCTACAACAAAGCCCTGTTCAAGCAGGCCGGCGTGACCGAGGTGCCGAAGACCACGGACGAGTTTGCGGCCGCGGCCAAGAAGGTGTCGGCGCTCCCCGGAAAGGCCGGTTATTGCCTGCGCGGCGGCCCCGGCGGCCTGAATGGATGGATGATGTTCGGCGCCACGATGGCGGGCTCCGACAAGTTCTTCAACGACGATGGCACCTCGACCCTCGCCGAGCCCGACTGGGTCAAGGGTTCCGCGTTCCTGGTCGACCTCTACAAGAGCGGTGGGGCCCCCAAGGACAGCGTCAACTGGGGATTCAACGAGATCGTGGCAGGCTTCTACTCCGGAACCTGCGCCATGCTGGACCAGGATCCGGATGCCCTGATCGCGATCGCGGAGCGGATGAAGCCGGACGAGTTCGGCGTCACCACCCTGCCGAAAGGTCCGAGCGGGCGGGCCTATCCGACGCTCGGCTATGCGGGCTGGTCGATGTTCGCCGATTCCAAGAACAAGGAGCTGAGCTGGAAGCTGATTGCCACGCTCGACTCGCCGGACGGCAACATCGCGTGGAACAAGCGCACCGGCGCGCTGCCGGTCTACAAGGCCGCGGCCCAGGACCCGTTCTACGCGAGCGAGCAGTTCAAGGGCTGGTTCGCGGAACTCGGCGACAAGGACGTGGTCCCGCTCGTGATGCCGACCTACCTGCCGGGCTTCGCCTATTTCGCGGATTCCGTCGCCGTGAAGACGAGCCAGCAGGCTCTGCTCGGTCAGATCACGCCCGAGGCCATGAACAAGCAATGGGCCGAGGTTCTGACCAAGGCCAAGAAAAAGGAAATGGCCAAGCAGTGAGGCAAGCGCTGGCCTGCCTTATGCCTCACGTGCTGACGACCGCGCCCCCTCGTCCGGGGCCCGAGCCGGCTGGCGAGCGGCGGCGCCCGTGACGGCGCTCGGCCTGACATCGGCTCCGGCGTTTCGGCGCAACGCATGGCAGCGCATCGTGCAGCGGACGGAGCCTTACCTGTATTGCGCGCCGGCCCTGATCCTGATTGCGGCCGTCATGCTGGTGCCGCTCATCATCGGGCTGTCCTACGCGTTCAAGGACCTGACGCTGCTCGATCCCATGAGTGGCGACTACATCGGCTTCGACCATTTCCGCGATATCTGGAACGACGCGAATTTCTGGAACGCATTGCGCAATACGGTGGTGTGGACCGTCTGCTCGGTGACCCTGCAGTTCTTCTTCGGTCTCGTGCTGGCCTTGCTGTTGAACCGCCCCTTTCCCGGCCGTGGCATCATCCAGGCGATGGTGTTTCTACCCTGGGCGGTGCCGAGCTTCCTGTCCGGCCTCAACTGGGCCTGGTTGTTCAATCCGGTCGTGGGACCGCTGCCCTACTGGTTCCAGGCCCTCGGCCTGATGCGTACCCCCGACAACCTCCTGTCCGATCCAGAACATGCCCTGTGGGGGCCGATTCTCGCCATGGTGTGGTGGGGCATCCCGTTCTTTGCGATCACGCTGCTGGCCGCGCTGCAATCCATTCCGCGCGACATCTATGAAGCCGCCGCCATGGATGGGGCCGGCGCGATCCGCCGCTTCCAGTCGATCACCCTGCCCTATCTGGCCCCGACCATCGCGATCACGATCCTGCTGCGCACGGTGTGGATCGCCAATTCGGCCGATCTCATCGTGGTGATGACCAAGGGTGGCCCCGCGGATTCCACCCAGATCATGGCGAGCTACATCTTCACCCAGGCTTTCCAGCGCCTCGATTTCGGCTATGCCTCGGCGCTTTCGGCGGTGCTGCTCGTGCTGCTGCTCGCCTATGCGTTCGCGTTGGTGGCCCTACGCCAGACGCTCTCGCGGCGGTTCTGAGCCATGCGTCGCTATACCCTGCAGAGAGCCGCCAGCTGGACGCTGCACTACACACTCCTGGCGCTCTACGTCGCTTTCGCCCTGTTTCCGTTGTTCTGGCTGCTGAAGGTCTCGGTCACTCCAAAGGATATTCTCTACAGCGAAGGCGTCCGGCTCTGGCCCTCGCGCTTCGATTTCGACAATTACGCCTCCGTGATCCGGCACACGGATTTCCCGCTGTTCTTCCGCAACAGTGTCATCGTGTCGGGCCTGACGGCGGTCTTCTCCACGATCTGCGCGGCAGCCGGGGGCTATGCCTTTTCCCGCTTCGGCTTTCGGGGCAAATTCTGGATCGTCGGCCTGCTGCTGATCACCCAGATGTTCCCACTGGTGATGATCGTGGCCCCGATCTTCCGCATCCTGTCGCCGCTCGGGTTGACCAACAGCCTGACCGGCCTCGTGATCGTCTATACGGCGTTCAACGTGCCGTTCGCGGTGTTTCTGATGCAGTCCTTTTTCGACGCCATCCCGAAGGAGTTGGAGGAGGCCGCCATGATGGACGGCGCCAAGCGCTTCCGCGCGCTCCTCCAGATCGTGCTGCCGCTGACGCTGCCGGGGATCGCGGCAACGCTGGGCTTCGTGTTTACCGCAGCCTGGAGCGAACTCCTGTTCGCCCTGATGCTGAACTCATCGACCCGGTCGAGTACCTTTCCGGTCGGCCTGCTCGCCTTCGTGTCGAAGTTTTCCGTCGACTTCGGACAGATGATGGCGGCGGGGGTCTTGGCCCTGATCCCCGTCTGCGCCCTGTTCTTCTTCATCCAGCGCTATCTCGTGCAAGGTCTCGCGGCCGGTGCGGTGAAAGGATAGCCCACCGAACCGCTCAACCCCGGCCCGCGTTCATTCTGGCTTGATCGGCGCTCCGCCCTCTCCGGGTGTGCCGAAGACTTGCACCTCGCTGATCGCCCGTTGCTGCGCCTTGCCCCAATTCGCCAATTGATCGCAGAGCGAAGGACGCGGCGGGCTTGCGCCTTTGGCGCAGCGCACCGACACGAAGTTCTGCAAGCCCATCGAGAGCTGCAGCGAATAGTCGGTCGAGTAGAGCTGGGTGTCGCTGAACACTGCGCCACCGGGCACATTGCCGAAATACATCATGCGCAAACTCTGCGCGGTTTCCGGATGCTTTTGCGCATCGAGGTCCAGCAAAGCGCCGTTCGGTCCGAATTCGGCCAGGATCGCTACCGACGGAAAGCCAGCTGTCTGATGGCAACCCATGCAGGAGCTCTTGGGATTGTCGACGGGTCCGGCAAGACGCCCGCCGAAGCCGAGATGGTTGAAGTTCAGCGGCGGCGTCGCGAGATCCTTGACGGCTTGGCGATCGATCCACTGTTCGGTCAGCTTGTCATAGTCGCAGGGTCCGTTTGGTCCGGAACAGGTTTGCGCGTAGGTGACCTTGGGGTTGTTGCCCCATTGCAGACCAAGCGGCACCATCCGTTTCCAGGGCGTGTCGCCCGTGGCTCGGCCGTCGTATCCATAGGTGCCGAGCAGCCATCCGCTCGGGCTACGTTCGTCACGCACCTGAAGGTCGATCTGGATGAGGCGGACCTTGTTGATCTTCCGTTCGAAGCGCGAAAACGGCCCGGCGTTGCGGAATGGCGGGCTCCTGTTGACGTAAATGTCGGCGTCCCACTCGAAGGCGCCCTTGACGGTCGGGAGTTCCGTCTCGTTCACGGTCGAAAACAGCAGTTTGATGACGAAGGCGCCGTCCGGCATGCTGTTGAGGCCGGTCGGATCCGGATTGATGGCGCCCGGCTTGGGATCGTCCGGATCGCAATAGACCTGCCCGAGCGCGAAGGCATAGCGGTCGTTCACATAGCCTTGCGCCCAAGTGTCGACGAATTCCGCTTGAGCTTCGGCAAAAGTATTGCCCACCGTATCGAACTCGTGGGTCAGGCCGTGGATGAATTCGCGGCCGTCGGTGCCCGGCCAGTCGGAAGCAACCTCAGTATTCCAGTCCATCCAAGGTGCACCATACCACTTGCGCAGCTTGTTGTCCTCGACGCGGAAATCGACGTCCAGATTGCCCTCGAGCCCGTAGTCGAGCAGGGCCTGAAGGTAGGCCTTGGGATCGACCGGGCCACCGTCCTTGAAGTCGATCTTCAGCCAGGGGTAAGCCTCCGCCGGTGGGATTTGGCTGGGGTAGTCCTGACTGAGCTTGAAAACTCGCCCTTTGTAGTCTGCCGGCGGGTCGCCGCCTTGACCCTGCAGGTAGTAGTCCTTGAACTTATTCCGCACGCAGTCCTTTTTAGCCAAGGCGTTGCGCACGGCGTCATCGGACGCTGAAGCAGTGCCGGCCCCCATGAGCATGCCCGCCCAAGCAAGCATGCAGGATGCCGCAAAATATTTCATGCGAACCTGTCCAGACATGGTGGTGCCCCCCAAAAAATTAGATTTCCTGGCTCAAATCGAGATCAAGAACAGTGATTACAGACTGATTCGCTGGCGCGTTATTATTGGCACAGTACGTGCACTTAGGAAACGTGCCTTGATCGCGATAGACAAATGAGGTTCACGAGTTATGAACTTTTCTCGCCCTGCTCATGCCGGAAAGCAGAGCGGTGGCGTCTGGACTGTTTTCGCGGTGGAGAAGAACGTCCCGATGGCGGAACGGACCTGACGATGACGCCCGAAGACATCTCCTGGCGTCGCGACGCCAAGCGGTTCAACGAGGGGTCAAGATCCTCGCCACATTCATGAACAATTTGGCCGTCGGCACCATCATCGCGAGATGCTATCGCCTTTGATAGCGGGCGGCCCTCTCTCTGGGCTCGAAGATGCTGCCCTGGTGTTCACGGCGCTGGCGCTCCATGATGGAGCGCAAGTGGCCTTGCGGCTCTTTCTCAAGAGCGAGCACTGACGATGACATGGTCCTCTCTGGCGTCGCCCGCCATGGCCTTGTTCACGGGCGCCGTGGCGTTTTTTTACATGTGGCTGCAGTCAAGAGACTTCGACCAGAAGCATCCCCGGCCCCATCCGCCGTCGGAGCATTGAGGAACGCGGGTCCGCGCGGCCACGCGTTTCCGACGGGGCTCGCGAGTGACCCTGCCCTACAGCCGTTCGGCGCTGGCCAAACCAGCGGGGTCGTCGATGTCGAGCCGCACGGCCGCGTTCTCGATCGGAACTTCAACCACCTGAAGGGACGGATCGCGCAGCAGGCGCCTTGCGCCCTCGTCCCCCGAAAGACCGGCCGCCGCCGTGAACAAGGGGCGTTTCAGCAGCACCGGGTTGCCCCGGGCGCCCTGCCACACCGGGACGATCGCGTCGGCCTCGGGCGCGTGCCCGGCCGCTTCGACGAGCGCCGTCAGCATCGCGGCGTCGACCAGCGGCATGTCGCCGAGCATGATCAGAGCTCCATCGACCCACTCGCTCACCGCCGCGAGACCGCAGCGCAGCGAGATCGCAAGCCCGGCCGCAAAATCCGGGTTGTGGGCGAAGGTTATGTTTAGTCCGGCGAGGGACGCCTCCACCTCGCCTTTCGCATGGCCCGTCACCACCACCAAAGGATGCAACGGGGCTGCGAGGGCGGCGCGCACCACATGCCGCACCAGGGGCTCCCCGCGCAGATGTGCGACCAGTTTGGAGGCGGCGACGCCACCCGCATCGCGGTAGCGTGTCGAGCGTCCGGCCGCCAGCACGATGCCGGCGATGTTCATTCCCGATGATCCGCAAATTCCGCTTCATCGCGCGCGGCATCCTCACCGGAGCGGGGTTGTGGGCGCGACACGATCTCCATCAGCAGGCCGCCGGCGCCGAGCTTGCGAATGTCTGCGGCCGTGACGGTCATGCCGGCCAGGAGACGCTGCACGACCCAGTCGAAGCCATTCTCTTTCGGGCTGCGGGCGCAGCCGGGTGCACCGAGCAAGGGCTTGCCGAAAAGCGAGCCGAGCAGCAGCAGGTTGCCAGGATCGACCGGCATGCCGAAATGGTCGATGGTGCCGCCCGCCTCCAGCAGCCCCACCGGGATCACGTCGCGCCGGTCGGTTATCGCCGAGGCGCCGAACACGATGATGAGATCGCAGGCCCGCAGATCGCGCAATGCCGCCGCGAGGGCCTCGGGTTCGTGCGGCACCCGAACCTCCGCCGCGATCGTGGCATCCGCCACGGCGAGCCGACCCTCCAGCACGCGCAGCGTCTTGGCGATCACGCTCGGTTTGAGCCCCGGCAGCAGCGTCGAGACAACCCCCACCCGCAAAGGCCGGAAAGGCGCCAGCGCCAGCGGTGGTGCCTTCAGGCTCTCGACCGCGGCTCGCAATGATTTGCCCGAGACTCCGAAGGGGATGATCTTCACGGTCCCGACCATTTCGCCCGCCACCACGGCGCGGTTGGGCGGAAGGGTGGCGAGCGTGATGGCCTCGTCCTGATCATTGATGCGGTCCACGGCATCCACATCGACCTGCAGCACACCGGCTTTGCCGGCGAACAGGTTGGCCCGGCCCGTAAAGGCGCGGTCGATCCATAGGTTGGCGCCCGCCACCGCCTCGGCCAACCGTCGCGCCGCTTCGTTCTCGCCGAGATCGCCTGGCTCGAGGCACGCCACCACGATCTCGCTGAGGCCCGCCGCCGCGAGAGCCGCCGCCACGCTTGCGGTGACGGTCTCGCCCTTCTTCACCACGATCCCGGCATGATGCAGGCCATGGGCCGCAATCGCACCGATGCCGTCGCGGACGGGAACGGGACCGAATTTCACGCGGTCGCCCCGACGGCCATCTTCTCGACCCCGGCCTTGTCGGCCCGGAGCGGCTTCTTGCGCAGGCTCGCAATGATCTCGCCCAGCACCGAAACCGCGATCTCGGCCGGACTGACGGCCCCGATATCGAGCCCGATCGGGGCATGGATGCGGGCGATCGCGCCCTCGTCGAAGCCCTGGCCGCCGAGCCGAGCCACCCGAGCGGCATGGGTTTTTCGCGAGCCGAGCGCCCCGATGTAGAAACAGCCTGCCCGCAGGGCGGCGGCCAGCGCCGGATCGTCGATCTTGGGATCGTGGGTCAGGGCCGCTACGGCGGTGAACCGGTCAAGCCCCACGTGCTTGAAAGCGTCATCGGGCCATTCGGCATGCAGCCGAACCCCCTCGAACCGCTCCGGGGTGGCAAAGGCGGTGCGCGGATCGAT
The DNA here is from genome assembly GCA_964245915.1 of uncultured Lichenihabitans sp. Lineage (GTDB taxonomy): Bacteria > Pseudomonadota > Alphaproteobacteria > Rhizobiales > Beijerinckiaceae > Lichenihabitans. Next base: position 108,142 of record CAXTOT010000003.1, read on the forward strand.
CACCGTCACGTCGAGGCCCGCAATCTTGGCGAGCGGGGCCAGCGCCTGGCTGATATGGACGGCCCCGATGGCCACGAGCCGGACCGGCGGTTCCTGGACGGTGACGAAGAAGGCGCGGCCGTCCTGTTCGACCGTGCCGCTCCTACCGGCCCGCAGCCGTGTCGCCAGCGCTTCGGCGAGCGGATCTGCGCCAAGCTGGTCTTCACGGACCAGCCGTTGCTCGCCGCTGGTGAGATCCGTCACCAAAACGGCGGCCCGACGCGCCGCACGCTCCGTGTTGAGGGCCGAGAGCAGATCGAGCCGCATCAGACGACCTTCTCGACATAGACCTTGATGCGGCCCCCGCAGGACAGGCCCGCCCGCCAAGCCGTCTCGTCCGCGACGCCGAATTCCAGCACTTTGGGGGTTCCGGCCTCGATCACGTCGACGGCCTCCGTGACCACCTCGCCCTCGACGCAGCCGCCCGAGACCGAGCCGAGAAAGTTACCCGCATCGTCCACCACGAGATGGCTGCCGACGGGCCGGGGCGCCGAGCCCCAGGTCTCGATCACAGTCGCGAGCGCGACGCCGCGGCCATTGCGTTTCCAGGCTTCCGCGGTGGCAAGAAGATCGTCGTCGGTAGACAGCATGGTGTGAACCCTCAGGCGGCTCGACGGAGCCAGAGTTTCGGATCGGCCGCGCCACTGCCCGAGCGCCCAAGCGCCTCGCAGAGATGGGCCATGGATTGGAGATTATGGATCGGCCGGAACTCGTCAACAAATGGCAGCATGGCCCGGATGCCGAGCGCCTTGGCTTCGAAGCCGCCGAAGCGGAGCAGCGGATTGACCCAGATCACCCGGCGCGCGAACCGTTTCAGGCGCTGCATCTCGGCCGCGAGACTTTCGCCGCCCTCGCGTTCCAGCCCATCGGTGAAGAGCAGCACGGTGGCGCCCTGCCCCAGCACGCGGCGCGACCAATCCTTGTTGAACCGGTGCAGCGAGTCGGCGATGCGGGTGCCTCCCGACCAATCCTGCACGCTGGCCGAACATTCGGCCAGGGCCTCGTCGATATCCTTGGCACGAAGCGCGCGCGTGACGTTGGTGAGCCGCGTGCCGAACAGGAAGGTATGCACCCGCCGCTGGGCGCTGAGCAGGTGCAGGAAATGCAGGAACACGCGCGTGTAATCGCTCATCGAGCCCGAAATGTCGCAGATGGCCACGACCGGCGGCGGCTTGGTTTCGGGCCCGCGCCGCGCAAGTTCGATCCCCGCCCCGCCGGCCCGCATGGAGCGACGGAAGGATCGCCGAGCGTCGATGCGTTTTCCGCGCGGATCGGGCGCCAGCCTGCGGATGGCCAGGCGGTCCCGCGGGAGCATCAGCCGCGCGATGTCGGCCTCGGCGTCCGCGATCTCGGCCGCCGTCATCTGGGCGAAATCCTTGCCGCGGAGGATTTCGGTTTCCGACATGGTGAAACGGGCGTCGAGGTCGAGCGAGGGAGTGGCCTGCTCGCGCTCCGGCTTTTGGCGGAACAGCGCGTCGGACACGCGTGTCGCGCCCGCCTCGGCCTTGTTCTTCTTGACGCCCTGCGGCTGCGCGATCGGCGACATCATGGCGATCAGCTTGTCGAGATAACCCCGCCGCTTCCAGAACAGGTCGAAGGCCTGGTCGAACAAGGCGGTCTGGTCGCGCCTGGTCACCAGCACGGCGCGCAAAATCGTCCGGAAATCGGCCCGGTTGCCGATGCCTGCAGCCTCAACGGCCTCGATGGCGCGCAACGCGGCACCGGGCCCGAGAGGCAAGCCGGCGTCCCGCAACGCCCGGATGAAAAAGACGAGATTGTCCGCAAGACGGCCCGTGGCGTCATCCAGCCTTGCGTCGCAATTCGACATCGATACGGCCTCGGCCCGGATGGTAGATCACCTCATCGCCGACATCGACCATCCCGAGGTCGATGTCGCGATCAGGCAGAACCGCGGTCGCCCGCGTGCCGTTGAACACCAGGATCTGATGATTGGATCCCGCCCCGGCAAGGGCCCAGCGCTTGAACTGCGCGTAATAGGGCGCCTTGCGCCACGCCGTCGGAGCCGCGGCATCCGTGGCCACCACCATCCTTCGGCCCTCCATCTCGACGTAGAGGATGAATTTGGCGCGGTCTGGCTTCCATTCGGGACCGAGGTTGGGGTTGCGCAGGTAATGGCAGAAGAAGGTGCGGCAGACGCTTGGCCGCGTCGCGTGGATGCCGCAGCCGCGCCCATGAACGATGTGGCGGCACCATTGGCCGGCCGAGCTGTCGACCTCGGCGATGCGAAACACCTTGCAGCACATCGAACAGCTGCCGCACTCGCGGCCCGGAACCAGCAGGCTCGCGGGATCCACGGTCGGGGTCCCCTGCTGGCCCAACCCGCTACCGTCCATTGCCGGCCCTTGCTGTGTTCAACATGCCCCCTCGGCCGTCCTCAAACCCGCGCCAGATCCGCCTTGGCTTCGTCGAGAAGGCTCTGCACCTTCGAGCCTTGCATCTTCGCGATATCGTCCTGGTATTTCAACAGCACGCCGAGGGTGTCGGACACCAGCGCAGGGTCGAGCGCGACGGCATCGAGCTCGGTGAGCGCGGAGGCCCAGTCGAGCGTCTCGGCCACGCCCGGGGTCTTGAACAGATCCTCCTTGCGCAGCCGCTGCACGAAGGCAACCACCTCGCGCGTGAGAGCCGCGCGAGCATGCGGGGCCTTCGAGGCAATGATGCGGCGCTCGCGCTCGGCGTCGGGATAGTCGATCCAGTGATAGAGGCAGCGGCGTTTCAGCGCGTCATGAATTTCACGGGTTCGGTTGGAGGTCAGGATGACGATGGGGGGCTCGACGGCCTTGATGGTGCCGAGCTCGGGAATGGTCACCTGGAAGTCGGACAGGATCTCGAGCAAAAAGGCCTCGAAAGCCTCGTCGGTGCGATCCAGTTCGTCGATCAGCAACACCGGCGCGCCCTCGGGCCCGCTTTCGAGCGCCTGCAGCAGGGGCCGCTTGACGAGATAGCGCTCCGAGAACACGTCCTGTTCGAGCCTGGCCCGGTCGGTATCGTGGCTCGCCTCGGCGAGCCGGATGGCCATCATCTGGCGCGCATAGTTCCACTCATACACGGCCGAGGCGACATCGAGCCCCTCGTAGCATTGCAGCCGGATCAGCTCGCGCCCCAGCATGGCGGCCAGAACCTTGGCGATTTCGGTCTTGCCGACCCCCGCCTCCCCTTCGAGAAACAGCGGCCGACCCATCTTGAGGCTGAGGAACAGCACGGTCGCAAGCGGGCGGTCGCCCACATAGCCGGCCTCGGCCAGGAGCGTCAGCGTGGCGTCGATGGAAGTGGGAAGCGGTATGGGCATGAACGAACTTCGAGGGTTTTGGCCGGAGCACACCCTCACCCTCGAGATGCATGCCCGGACCGCCAAGTCACTGCGGCCTTGCTAAAGCGCGGCACGAAGACGGGCAACCCCGCCACGGCGAGCACGGTGTCAACGCGCCGCCAAATGGGTAGCGCCACCCTCCTCCCCTTGCGGGAGAAGGTGTCGCGCAGCGACGGATGAGGGGTGGGGCTCGATCAGCACACCCCTCATCCCCGCTTTGCGGACCTTCTCCCGCAAGGGGAGAAGGGGCTCCGGCGACGCCGTTAGCTCGATGCCCACCGCAACCTAAGGACGCTCAGCCCTTGACGGCCTTCTCCACCGCGCGCTTGGCCATCACGCCGATGAGATGGGCCCGATAATCCGAGTCGGCATGCATGTCCGAATTCAGGCCGGAGGCGTCCATCTTCACGTTGGCCAGGGCAGCCGCGGAAAAATCCTTGGCGAGCGCGGCTTCGAAATCCTTGGCCCGGAACACGCCGCTGGCCCCCGCCCCGGTGACGGCCACCCGCACCCCATCCTTGGTTTTGGCCACGAACACGCCGACCAGGGCGTAACGCGAGGCCGGATTGCGGAACTTCTCGTAAGCCGCCTTCTCGGCTATCGGGAACGCGATCTGCGTGACGATCTCGCCCTCTGTCAGCGCCGTCTCGAACAGGCCGAGGAAGAAGTCCTCGGCCTTGTAGGCCCGCTTGGTCGTGGTGATCGTGGCGCCGAGCGCCAGGCATGCGGCCGGATAGTCGGCAGCGGGATCATTGTTGGCCACCGAACCCCCGATCGTGCCCCGGCTGCGCACGGCCGGATCACCCACGATGCTGGCAAGATATGCCACGGCCGGGATCGCTTTCTTGGCGACCTCGGAGGTGGCCACCACGCCGTGGGGTGTCATCGCCCCGATCACGAGTTGGCCACCCTCCTCCCGCACGAATGACAGCTCGCGCAGGCCACGCAGGTCCACAAGGTCCGACGGGCTGGCGAGCCGCGCCTTCATGGTGGGCAGCAGGGTCTGGCCGCCGGACAGCGGCTTGGCGTCCGGGTTGCCGGCGAGCAGCGCCTTGACTTCGTCGAGCGTGCCGGGCCGGTGATAGGTGAAGTCATACATTTGGATCGCTCCTTGTTCTTATTCGGCCGGCTATTCCGCAGCCAGCTTATGCACCAGATGCCGTGAGGCACGCCACACCGCCTGCGGGGTCGCGGGCATGGCGATGTTCTCATGGCCGAGCGCGTCCGTGATGGCATTGATCACGGCCGGGGGGGCCGCGATCGCGCCCGCCTCGCCGCATCCCTTGATACCGAGCGGGTTGGAGGGGCAGCGCGTTTCGGTCGTCTCCACGATGAAGTCCGGGAAATCATAAGCGCGCGGCATCTGGTAGTCCATGTAGCTCGCCGTGATGAGCTGACCGGTTTTGTCGTAGATGGCGCTCTCGTGCAGGGCCTGACCGACCCCCTGGGCGATGCCACCGTGGACCTGGCCTTCGACGATCATCGGGTTGATCAGCACTCCAAAGTCGTCGACCGCGACCCAGCGGTCGACATGCGGGATGCCGGTTTCGAGGTCGATCTCGATCTCGCAGATGTGGACCCCCGCCGGGAAGGTGAAATTGGTTGGGTCGTAGAAGGCGCCTTCCTTGAGGCCAGGCTCCAGCTCCTGCCCGTTGAACTTGTGCGCGATATAGGCCTGCAGCGCCACCGAGCCGAAATCGATCGATTTATCGGTCCCCCTGACCGTGAATTTGCCATCCTTGAACTCGATGTCGCCTTCGGCGGCCTCGAGCACATGGCCCGCCACCTTCTTGGCCTTGGCCTCGATCTTGTCGAGCGCGCGGGAGAGGGCCGACATGCCGACCGCGCCGGAGCGCGACCCATAGGTGCCCATGCCCATCTGCACCTTGTCGGTGTCGCCATGCACGATCGCGACATTGTCAATCGGGATGCCGAGCCGCCCCGCGACGAGTTGCGCGAATGTCGTCTCGTGTCCCTGGCCATGGCTGTGCGAGCCGGTCAAGACTTCCACGGTGCCCACCGGATTGACACGGACCTCCGCCGATTCCCACAGCCCGACACCGGCACCGAGCGAGCCCACCGCGGCCGAGGGCGCGATGCCGCAGGCCTCGATATAGGACGAAAAGCCGATGCCCCGCACCTTGCCGTTGCGCGCTGACGCAGCCTTGCGGGCCCCGATCCCGGCGTAGTCGATCAGCGCCAGCGCCTTGTCGAGCGAGGCGCCATAATTGCCGGCATCGTAGCACATGATAACGGGGGTCTGGTGCGGGAAGCTCGTGATGTAGTTGTGGCGGCGAAACTCGGCGGGATCGATCTTGAGCTCCCGCGCCGCCACCTCGACGATGCGTTCCACCACGAAGGTGGCCTCCGGCCGCCCGGCGCCCCGATAGGCGTCGACCGGGGCCGTGTTGGTGTAGACGGCGTCGACCTCCGCGTAGATGGCCGGGATGTCGTATTGCCCCGAGAGAAGCGGAGCATAGAGGTAGGTCGGCACCGACGACGAGAAGGTCGACAGGTAGGCGCCGAGATTGGCGATCGTTTGGACCCGCAGGCCGATGATCTTGCCGGCCGCGTCGGTCGCAAGCTCGGCATGGGTGACGTGGTCACGGCCGTGCGCGTCGGACAGGAAGGCCTCGGTGCGGTCCGAGTTCCACTTCACCGGACGGTTGACCTTCTTGGCGGCCCAGACGCAAACCGTTTCCTCGGCGTAGATGAAGATCTTCGAGCCGAAGCCGCCGCCCACGTCGGGTGCGATCACGCGCAGCTTGTGTTCGGGCGCGATGCCCACGAAGGCCGACAAGACCAGCCGCGCCACATGCGGGTTCTGACTGGTGGTGTAGAGCGTGTAATTGCCGGTGCCCTCGTCGTAGTCCCCCACGGCGGCGCGCGGCTCCATGGCGTTGGGGATCAGCCGGTTGTTGACGATGTCGAGCTTGGTGACGTGGGCGGCGCGCGCGAAGGCGGCCTCCGTTTCGTCCTTGTTGCCAAGGTGGAAGTTGAAAACCGTGTTGTCGGGCGACACCTCGTGAATCTGCACGCCCGAGGTCCGGGCTTCGCCGGTCACGGCCACGGCGGGCAGCACGTCATAATCGATGACGATCTTTTCGGCCGCGTTGCGGGCCTGGTTCAGGGTCTCGGCGATCACCACCGCCACATGGTCGCCGACGTAGCGGACCTTGCCCTGGGCCAAAGCCGGGTGCGGCCCGGCCTTCATGGGCGAACCGTCCTTGGAATGGATCATCCAGCCGCAGATCAGGCCGCCGATCTTATCGGCCGCAAGGTCGTCGCCGGTAAAGACCGCCACCACGCCGGGGCTGGCGATCGCCTCGGCGGTATCGATCCCCTTGATGGCGGCATGGGCATGCGGCGAGCGCAGGAAATAGGCATGGGCCTGCCCGTGACGGTTCACGTCATCGGTATATTGCCCCTTGCCGATGATGTAGCGCCCGTCCTCGCGCCGCCTGACCGACGCCCCAATGCCGGTCGCGGCCGTCGCCAAATCGTTCATGGTGTTTCCTCCGAAACGGTGAGGAGCGCGCCCTTGGGGACCATATGTCCTTGGCTCTTGCGGCCGCGGGCAACGCTCGATGTTTGCGCGGCTACTCGGCCGCGATAGCCGGCGTGGCTTGGACCATGTGCATGGCCTTGCCGCCCGCCGCCACGGCCTTGATGATGTTGTGGTAGCCCGTGCAGCGGCAGATGTTGCCTTCGAGTTCCTCGCGGATTTCGACGGTGGGCAGGTCGGGACCGCGGCGGTTGATGATGTCGATCGCCGACATGATCATGCCCGGGGTGCAGAAGCCGCATTGCAGGCCGTGATGCTCGCGGAAGGCTTCCTGCATGGGATGCAGCGTGCCGCCCTGGGCCAGCCCCTCGATGGTGGTGACGGCCGAGCCCTCGCAGGAGAGCGCGAGTTCGGTACAGGCTTTCACGGCCTTGCCGTCGATATGGACCACGCAGGCGCCGCACTGGCTGGTGTCGCAGCCAACATGGGTGCCGGTGAGGCGCAGCTTGTCGCGCAGGAATTGGACCAGAAGGGTGCGCGCATCGACCTCCGCCGACACGGGCTTGCCGTTCACGGTCATTGAAACTGTTGGCATCGTTCCTCCCGCAGGCAGCGGTTGCAATCACGTCCGGTTCACAAAACCGGCCCGGGCCTTCGCGTAAGTCTGGAACGCCTCCAAGGCGGGGTCAAGGAGATGTTCGAAGTGGGGCCCGCTGTAACAACGAGCATGGAAAATGACATCATTCGATGCTAAATTAGAGATTCATTGGGGAAGAACGCAATGCGAACAACGCTGGCTTTGGATGACGAGCTTCTCGCCAAGGCGCAAAAACTGACGGGCTTGCAGGAGAAGTCCGCATTGGTGCGGGAAGCCCTGAAGGCTTTGGTCGAACGTGAAAGCGCACTGAGGCTGGCCCGCCTCGGTGGCACTGAACCTGATCTCGTCGTACCACCTCGGCAACGCCCCGGCGTCTGATGGTCCTGGTCGACACCTCCATCTGGATCGACCACCTACGCTCCAAAGACGACGGACTGGAGTTCTTGCTCAAGCGTCGCGAGGTTCTTGTTCATTCATTCATCATCGGAGAGATTGCGGTCGGCAGCTTGCGCCAACGCTCGATGGTCTTGGAGACCTTGAGCGATCTGCCGCAGGCTTTCGTCGCGACCGACGAAGAGGTATTGCGCTTCATGGAACGCAATGTGCTGTTCGGGCTCGGCATCGGCTATATCGACGTCCACCTTCTCGCCTCGGCCCGGCTTACGCCGGGCGCAACAATATGGACACGCGACAAGCGACTGGAGGTCGAAGCGAACAGGCTTTGGCTGGCTGCGAGGTGGGCTCAATGATCCGCGACCCCACCCAATGTCTTCCATCTCGGCCCGGGCGGCCTCGTCGGAGAACCGCCTTTCAAAGGCCAAGGGCGCGTCGAAGCTCAGGAAGAACCGCGTCCGCCATGGCGGCTTGACCAAGAGCATTAGGGTGGAACGAGCCACTGAGCGTCGCGGCGTATAACGGCTGCGCCCTATCCCTGGCGTCCGACGTCCCGCTCGTGACGTTCATATAATTGCTGGTGAGAAACGCATCGTTCGGCGTCACGAACCACCGGTTTCGTGGAAGATAGGCGATCCAATCCGAGGGGTGGAAAAGTGTCCAGCGACGACGCGCGAAGTCCCACGACGGAAAGTTCATGCCACCTGACATCTTGCCCGCCGGTATGCCGTTAGGCGCCCCGCCGGCGCAGATTGCGTGTCCCGCGAAAAGTGCCACGTGGCTGTCGACAAAGGTCCAGGATCTCTCAGCTCCCAAGCCCTGGATAGTGTCGCGAATGATGCCGTTGAATCTGGTCACAAACGCCGCTGCGTCGGGGCCGGTGCTCGCCTTCCGCATTCCAAGGATCTCATGGACGTCCATGCCGTCGGTCGAAGCTGGACAGACTTTACCGCCCGTCAGTTCGGTATATTGCGGGTAAGCTGTCTGGATGACCACTTTTGGGCTGACCCCTAGGCGGGTTCGCACCGCTTCGGCAAGCTCGTCCAAACGGGTCGGCAACAAGGCGCGCGCTCGCTTTTCGGCTTCCGCGAACGGAATGGGGCCGGCCGGTTGGAGCCATAGGCGATAGAGTAATCGTCGGAACGGACTGAACCTTCCACCGACGTCGACAACCTCGTTCGCGATCACGTTCGAGAAGCCCACGTCATTGCCCCCGATGCTGAGCAAGACCGCATCGACCGCGGGAAGTCGCATTTTCCCGCAGGGCGGCATATCGCGCCACCGGAACGAACCCAGGTCTGAATATTTCGCGTAAGGTTTTTGATCTACGCACGCGTCACGCAAAAAGCGCATGATCTGAGGTGAAGCGTCATAAGTCGGCGCGGTAACGTCGTCCCGTGCAGCCCAATAATTGAGAATCCCGGCGGTCACTTCGGCGCCGGTGCATGAATAACCAAGAAAGGTCACTGCGAGATGGCGTTCAAGGATCGCCAGTTGGAGCGCAGCCTTGAGTTGATGAGAGTAGAGAGATCGGTGGCATTGCGGATTCAACCAAACCGCCGCCGAAGAGCGCAAGCCGAGCGAAGAAGGGGTGGAACCCGGGCGAATGGGATATTGACGTGTCTTTGGATCCAGGAGCGTCGAGCCGGGTAGCAGCGATGACCCTTCATAGTTGCTGAAGCTGTCCCCCAGCACGGCTTGGCGGTCTGGATTGCCCTCTCCGGAAGCGAACGAATCTCCAAGGCCGACAAGCACGACCGATCGAGCCGATTGCGCGTCCAGCTTAGCGAGTTCGATGTCACTCTCGGCGACGGTGATGGAGAATGGCCTGCTGAACTCGATACCCTCGAAGCGAACCTGCTGGTCGCAGCCACCAACGATCGGGGCCATACCGGAAACCGTCCAGGAGCAAGTCCGGGACTGGGCGGCCGGCAGGTCGGCGAGCCTGACGAGGAGGTCGAAATGTTTAGGCTGCACGAATTCGTCGTGGGTCTTCAACAGGCAGGGCCAGTGTCCGCGATTGCGGGACTGGAAACAGGTCGTCGCATCCACGGCCGAGGCCCACCCGTACTGAGCGAGTTCTTGGGGATCCCCAAATCCCAGCTTGTGTTCTTGAGCCCTGTGCTCAAGCTCGAGTTCGAGCTCCATCGCCGGAGACGACGTATCCGCTTGATCGCGCCGCGTGTCGTAGGCGTCTGCTATCGCTCGAAAATGGGTTTCATCCTTGAAAAGGCGAAAGCGATTCGCGACCTCCCATTGTAGGCTTGGCGCGGGAGCCGCCGCGGCCAGCGGATTGGCGCCGATGGTGAGTAGACCCAACAACACGATCGTGAATTTCAAGAAACGAGTCATGCTGTCCCCCCATTTATTGGCCAGCCACAATGCCGCCGAGGCTCGCGGCTCGCTTCGCCAATCCACGTGCCGCCGAACTCGCGCCCTATTTCGCCACCGCTGCGGCAAAATTGGTGAAAAACGTGTCGGCCGTCTTCTTGGCGACGCCGTCGATCAACCGGCTACCCAATTGAGCGATCTTGCCGCCGACATTGGCCTGCACGTCATAGGACAGCAGCGTGCCGCCCTCGGGTGCGTCGACGAGGCTCACGTCGGCGCCGCCCTTGGCGAATCCCGCGATGCCGCCCTCGCCCTCCCCGGCGATCCGATAGCCATTCGGCGGGTCGATGTTGGTGAGGTTGACATTGCCTTTGAAGGTCGCGGTCACGGGCCCGATCTTCAGCTTGGCAGACGCCGTGAAGGAACTGTCGCTGGTCTTTTCCAGGCTCTGGCAGCCCGGGATACAGGCCTTGAGAACCTCCGGGTCGTTGAGAGCGGCCCATACGATCGCCTTGGGGGCCGGCAGGGTCACCTCGCCCTTCATGGTCATGGCCATCTGAACGGTTCCTCGATTGCCCGAAACATCAATCGGACGCGGTAGTCGCGTCCTCCCAAGCGGAGACGTTGCCGTCAGAAATGGCGAAGCGCAAGGGGAACTGCCGTCTCGCCATGCTCCGATTTGCCTTGACGTGCTGCTGCAACGCACCATGAACGAGTGGGTCAACCGGGGTGAGTCGCATGGCGTTGAAGACGGATGTCGCGGTGCTGGGCGCCGGCATCGTGGGCGTGTCGGCGGCACTGCACCTGCAAAAGCGTGGGCGCGCGGTGGTTCTCATCGACCGCAACGCCGGCGCGGGCGATGAGACCAGCTATGGCAATGCGGGGCTGATCGAGCGCGCCTCCATCTTTCCCTATAGTTTTCCCCGCGAGTTCGGCACCTTGCTGCGTTATGCGCAAAACAATTCAACCGATGCGCATTACGATCCAACTGCCCTGCCCGTGGTTCTACCCTGGCTGGCCCGCTATTTCGCCCAGTCCTCGCCCGAGGGGATCGCGCGCACCGTAGCGGGATCGCTCCCCTTGATCGAGCGATGTCTCGTTGAGCACGAAGCCTTGATGGAGGCGGCGGGCGCAGCCCATCTGCTGCGCAAGGTCGGCTGGATCAAGGCCTTCCGCACCGAGGCGAGCCTCGCCAAGGGCCTGGCCGAAGCCGAAAAGCTGCGGGCCTATGATCTCAATATCGATGCCCTCGACCCCGCCGGCATCACCGACCGCGAACCGAACCTTGCGCCGGGTCTGCTCGGTGCCCTGCACTTCAAGGATCCGGGCGCGGTTTCAGATCCGGGTGCGCTGGTGCGCGCCTATGCGGCGCTGTTCGAGCGGCACGGTGGCCGTTTCCTGCGCGGTGACGCCAAGACGTTGACGCAGGACAGCGCGGGATGGCGGCTCGACACCGACGATGGACCGTTGCTCGCCCGCGAGGTCGTGGTGGCGCTCGGCCCCTGGTCGGATGAGATCTTCCGCCCGCTCGGCTACGACATCCCACTCGGCATCAAGCGCGGCTACCACCTGCATTTCCGCGCCAAGGGCAACGCGGTTCTCAATCGACCCGTGCTCGACGTCGATGGCGGCTTTCTGCTGGCCCCGATGTCGCACGGCATCCGGCTCACCACGGGGGCCGAATTCGCGCGACGCGACGCGCCGCCAAGCCCCGTGCAGATCGAGCGCGCGACGCCCAAGGCCCGCGCCCTGTTTCCGCTCGCCGAGGCCATCGAGGCGACGCCGTGGATGGGGGCCCGCCCCTGCCTGCCCGACATGCTCCCGGTGGTGGGCCCCGCGCCGCGCCATGCGGGGCTGTGGTTCGATTTCGGGCACCAGCATCATGGCCTGACCCTCGGGCCCGTGACGGGCCGCCTGCTCGCCGAGATGGTGACGGGCGAACAACCTTTTACCGATCCAAGGCCCTATGCTGTCGAGCGGTTTCGGTAAGGCGGGACCGGACGGCGGTCCAGAGTCGCCCATCGATGGCGAGCAAACCCAGCGCGATCAGTCCCATTCCGGCAAACCGGTCGGTTCCAAGTCGCTCGCCGAGCACAAGACTGCCGAGCAGGATGGCGCTGACGGGCACAAGCAGCGTCACCAGGGAGATGTTGATGGCACCGGCGGCCGCGAGAACCCGGAAGAAGATCGCATAGCCCAGGGCCGTCGAGAGCAGGCCCAGGCCCAACAGCGCCGCCCAGGTTGGCAGGCTCGGCATCGGCAAGCGCCAGGGTGCGTCAAACCACAGCATGATGGGCAGCGTCATGATCGTCGTGGCGGCAACCTGTCCGAAGGCGCCGACCGTCGGGGCGATGCCAAGCCGCTTGAAGCGACGCCCGAACACGCTCGCCAACCCGTAGGACGCCGCGGCGCCCAGACAGGCCAGCATGGCAAGAAGCGAGCGATCGAGCCCGGCCAGCGCGTCGGCCCCGATCAGAACCACGACACCCAGCAGTCCGAGCAGGATGCCGACGAGCTTGTTGGCGGTCAGCTTCTCGTCCGTCGTGAGCAGATGAGCGACCAGGATGGAAAAGATCGGCGTGGTGGCATTGAGGATCGCGGCCAAACCGCTCGCGATCGTGGTCTGCCCCCAGAACAATAAGCTGAACGGAATGAGGTTGTTGAAAAGCCCCATGCCGAAGAAGGCCAGCCACACCCGCGACGAACCCGGCAAAGTGTGCCGGGTGGCCTTCAGGTAGAGTAGCAGCGCCAGAGCCGCGATACTTACCCGAGCTTCGACGATTGTGAATGGCGGCAGTTCGCGCAGCGCGAGCTTCGAGAAGAAGAAAGATCCTCCCCACAGGACCGAGAGCAGGACGAGCAGCACCCATTCGGTTGGCCCCATGAATGCAGCGTGCGAACGCCGAGGCGCTGCGGCGCTCATGGCGCGGCAGACGCCTCCAGCAGGTCCGGCGCTTCCAGTGGGAACAGGCTCGGAGTCCCGATCCACTTCGCCTCGTGGGCCAGCAGCCACTGCTTGCGCGGAAGCCCGCCCCCGAAGCCCGTCAGGCTGCCATCGGCCCCGATCACCCTGTGGCATGGCACCACGATCGCGATCGGATTCTGTCCGTTGGCGAGCCCCACCGCCCGGCTCGCGCCAGGCCTGCCGATCTCTGCCGCGAGGCGGCCGTAGCTGGTCGTGGTGGCGGCCGGAATCGTGCGCAGCGCGGCCCAGACCTCGCGCTGGAACGGCGTGCCTGCCGTCTCGACCTCGATATCGTCGAGAGCCGCCAGGTCGCCGTCGAAATAGCCTTGGAGCGCATCCGCAAAGGCACTCCTGCCAGGCGCGGCAATTAGCTCGACCTCGCCGTATTGCGTCTCGAACAGGCGCCGCATACGCGGCTCATAGTCGTGGAAATCGAGGGCGCGCAAGGCCGCGCCATCGTGGGCGAGCAGCAGCGTTCCGATGGGCGAGGGCACGCGGTCGAGCCAAAGTTTCATGACGGTTCTCCTCTCGGCGCGCTCGTTCGGACACGCCAATTTCGTGCGAGACTATGCGATCGGCTCGCGACTCGGCTTCCCGCTTGTTGCGCCGAATTTTTCCCGCCAGCTCGGCAGGGCGCCGGGAAACGGCAGGGCTTTGGCCTCGAACACCCCGCGCGCGATGGCGCGCGCCACGCAATCGGCCGCCAGCGTGCCGAGTTCGGTCAGCTTGCGTTCGGTCGGCTCCTTGTCGTGCTGGCCCGTCGCGGCCACGAAGACGACATCGCCGTCCAGCGCCGCATGGGTGGGCCGCAAGGCATGTGCGAAGCCGTCATGGGCCATCACGGCCAAGCGCTTGGCCTGCCCCTTGGTGAGGCGCGCGTCCGTGACCACGATGGCCAATGTGGTGTTCTGCGGTCCATCGCCCTTGGTGCGGACCGCCAGAGCATTGCCGGGAAGCGGAGCCGGCCAGCCCAGCCCGCCAAATTCGGCATCGCGCTCCCACGGCGCGGCCCAAAAGTTCGGGCCGTCCCCGATCGAGGCCTGGCCAAGCGCGTTGACGGCCACCAGGGCCGCGACCGTGAAGCCCGCGGCCGTCACGGCGCTGGCCGATCCGAGCCCGCCCTTGAGATTGGCCGTGGTGGCGCCGAGCCCCGCCCCAACGCTGCCGAGCGCGAAGGTCGCGGCCGCCGCCAGCGCGGCGCGATAGCCGAGGTCCCAGTAGGGCGGCATCCGCCCCCAGGCCTTGTCGCCGCCGTTGTTGAGATCGAACAGGATGGCACCGGGCACGATCGGCACGCGGGTCGTCCCGACCGCGACACCGCGTCCCTGTTCGCGGAGAACCGCCTGGACGCCCCCCATGGCGTCGAGCCCGAACGCTGAACCGCCCGACAGCACGAAGGCATCGACGCCACTCACCGTCATCTCGGGTTCGAGAAGGGCCGAGTCGCGCACCCCCGGGGCACCGCCGTGGATGGCAATCGAGGCGACGGTTGAGGCGGCGAACAGGACGGCCGTGACGCCGGAAGCCAGCCGATCGTCTTGCGCGTGGCCGACCAGAACACCGGGCACGTCGGTCAGAAGGTTTTGCATCCGTCTCGACCCTTCCGTTGATGAATCGCGAGCGGGTCGGCTTTCACTCGATCCCGGCTTGGTTTAGCACACACCCATGTCGACCGATGTCACGCTTCCAGCGGTAGCCGCGGCCGGGCTGATCTCGTTTCTCAGCCCCTGCGTGCTTCCCCTTGTTCCGCCTTATCTTTGCTACCTGGCTGGAGCCACGCTCGAAGAGCTTCAGGCGGAGGGAAGCTCGGCTACGAGGCGCGACGTCATGATGGCGAGCCTACTTTTCGTGGCCGGCTTCACCACGGTGTTCGTGGCGCTCGGCGCCACCGCGTCGGCGGTCGGGACGCTGATCCGCCAGTTCAGCACCATGCTGTCGCTGCTGTCGGGCGCCGCCATCATCGTCATGGGGCTGCATTTCATCGGCCTATTTCGCCTCGGCTTCTTGTATCGCGAGGCGCGGGTCACGGTGCAGCGGCCGGCCGGCCTGTGGAGCGCCTATGTGATGGGGCTTGCGTTCGCGTTCGGCTGGACGCCCTGCATCGGCCCGATCCTTGCCGCCATCCTGGCGGTCGCCGGGTCCGAGGCCACCGTGGCGCGGGGTGCGGGCCTCCTGCTCGTCTATTCGGCGGGGCTCGGCCTGCCCTTCGTGGCGGCCGCCCTCGCGCTCGGCGCTTTCTTGCGCTTCCTCAGACGATTCCGCGCCTATTTCGGAACGGTCGAGAAAGTCGCGGGGGGCCTGCTGGTCGTGACAGGCATCGCGTTCCTGACCGGGGGTATGCAGACCCTGTCATTCTGGCTGATCGAGACCTTTCCGGGTCTGGCGCAGCTGGGGTGACGCCGTCGACGCGAAGAAAAGCCCGCCTCCGCGAAGAGGCGGGCTGCCATCCGGCGGGCAAGCCCGCCGGACATTCAGAACATCATTCGTTCTCGAAGTAGCTGATCTTGCCGTCCGGGCCGGTCTTCCAGGTGTACATCACATAGGCGGCCTGCTGCAGATCGCCCTTCTTGTCGTAAGACAGATCACCGATCACGGTATGGAACGGTTTGCCGGAGTGCATGTAGTCGGCCATCTTCTTCGGGTCGACCGACTTCACGGCTTCGGCGGCCTGCGCCATGATCTCGACGGCCGCGTAGCTGTAGAGCGTGTAGGCCTGCGGGTCGAAGTTCTTGGCGGTGAATTCCTTCACCACGGCGGCCGCAGTCGCCTTCTTGCGCGGGTCGGGACCGAAGGTCATCAGCGTGCCCACCGTGCCCGGGCCGCCGATGGCGGCGAACTCGTTGTCCGTGATGCCGTCACCCGACATCATCGGCGACTTGACGCCCTGGTCGGTCAACTGACGGCGGATCAGCCCGCCTTCGGGATGTAGGCCGCCCCAATAGATGAGGTCGGCGCCCGAAGCCTTCACCTTGGAAACGATGGCCGAATAGTCTTTTTCGCCGGCGTTCACGCCTTCGTAGAGAACCGGCTTCATGCCTTCCTTGGCGAGCGAGCCCATGGTGGCGTCCGCCAGACCCTTGCCGTAGGTGGTCTTGTCGTGGAGGATGGCGATCTTCTTGCCTTTGAACTTGTCGGCGATGTACTTCGCCGCGACGGCGCCCTGCTGATCGTCACGTCCGCAGGTGCGGAACACGTCCCACTTGCCCTTCTCGGTGATGGCCGGGTTGGTGGCCGAGGGCGTGATCATCAGCATGTTGTTTTCGAGATAGACGTCCGAGGCCGGGATGGTGACGCCCGAGTTGAAGTGGCCCACCACCCAGGTGACGCCGTCACCCACGAATTTGTTGGCGACCGAAACGCCCTGCTTGGGGTCCGATACGTCGTCGCCCGCCTCGAGGATGATTTTCTGGCCGAGAATGCCGCCTTTGGCATTGATGTCCTCGACGGCCTGCTCGGTGCCCTTCTGCAATTGTGCCCCAAAGGCCGCGTTCGGCCCGGTGATCGGACCCGCGACACCGAGCTTGATGTCGGCCTGAGCTGCGCCTGCAAAGGCCAAGCCGGCCGCAAACACGCAGCTCGACAACCAAAGATGCTTCATCGGTAAACCCCATCACATGAGCTAGATCGGATCTTGGACCGGATCCGGAACGGCAAGAAACCTCGTCTTCACAGGGAAATAGTGCTGAACTCTGAGGAGCTTGTCACGCAAAAAACATGGCTCGGCGAGAACAGGCGGCAAGTCGTGAGGTCAACTCCCCTTCGCGCTCCAGCCGAGCGGCCCGGATTTGGCGTAGAGCCAAGAATATTGGGTCGCCATCTGTTCGGCCCGGCATGACCTGTAACCGAAGCCGGCGCACAGAAGGGTGAAGACGAGCGCCACGACATAGCCGGATATCGACAGGAGGTCCTCCTGGAACAGCGCGTAATGAAGGAAGCGTATCACCCCCGACAAGATCACCATGTAGAACGGCAGGACGAGATAGGACTTCCAGGAGCCCGCGATGGCGCGGCCGCTCGCGATGGCTCCGGCGCCTCCCAGCACCAGCGTGAGCAGTATGAAGTGAAACAGGCCGTTCGGCGCGTCATCGTAGAGCAACCCGGCCATCAGTGGTGTCCACCTTCGAGATAGGCGGCGCGGACTTCGGGCCGCGCCAGCAACTCCCTGCCCGTCCCCGACATGGTGATGAGGCCGTTGACCATGACATAGCCCCGGTCCGCGAGCTTGAGCGCGTGAAACGCATTCTGTTCCACGAGAAAGACGGTCAGCCCTTCGGTCTTGTTGAGTTCGCGGATCACGTCGAAGATCTGCCTGACGATCAACGGCGCGAGACCCAGTGAGGGCTCGTCAAGGAGCAGGAGACGGGGGCGGCTCATCAGCGCCCGCGCGATGGCGAGCATCTGCTGTTCGCCACCCGACAGGGTGCCGCCGCGCTGTTGCGCACGCTCTTTGAGCCTGGGGAACATCACGTAGACGCGCTCGAGATCCTTGTCAAAATGGGCGAATTTATTGATGGAGGCGCCCATCTGCAGGTTTTCGTAGACGGTCATGCGCGCGAAGATGCGACGCCCCTCGGGCGACTGCGCGATCGACAGACGGGCGATCTCGTGGGTCGCCAGCTTGGTGATGTCGCGGCCGTCGAACGAAATGGTCCCGCTCCGCGCCCGCGGATTGCCGAAGATCGTCATCATCAGGGTCGATTTGCCGGCCCCGTTGGCGCCGATCAGGGTCACGATCTCGCCCTCGTTCACGTCGAGGTCGACCCCTTTGAGCGCGATGATCTTACCGTAATAGGTCATCACGCCGCGCACGCTCAGAAGCGGCACCTTACCGGCCGTGAGCGGGCGATCGAGCGTCTCGGTCATCACACTCATGCGCCGATCTCCGCCTCGACCTGTTCGACTTCCTCGTCCTCGACACCGAGATAGGCCGCGATGACACGCGGATCGGATTGGATTTCGCTAGGCGTTCCGTCCGCGATCTTGATTCCGTAGTCGAGCACGATCACGTGATCCGAGATCTCCATCACAACCGACATGTCGTGCTCGATGAGCAGGACCGAGGTCTCGTGGTCGCGCCGGATCAAACGCAGGAGCGCGTTGAGCTCGCTCGACTCGCGCGGATTGAGGCCAGCCGCGGGCTCGTCGAGACAGAGCAGGACGGGATCGGTGCACATGGCGCGCGCGATCTCGAGCCGCCGCTGATCGCCATAGGGCAGGTCGCCCGCGGGATCATCGGCGCGTGCCGTCAGATTGATGGCGTCGAGCCAGAATTGCGCCTTCTCGACGGCCTGCGTTTCGCGACGCTTGTAGCCACCGAGCCCGAGGACGCCCCCGAAGGTGAAGCCCGAGGCCATCATCAGCGGGTTGTGCTGGGCCACCAGCAGATTCTCCAGCACCGTCATGCCGGTGAACAGGCGGATGTTCTGGAAGGTGCGGGCGACGCGCGCCTTCCACGAGATCTCGTGGTCCGGCATGCGCTCGAGCAGATAGATGTCGCCGTTGCCGCCTTTGAGATGGCGGGCGCTGGAGGCCGTCAGGGTCGCAACATCGGTGGCGGCCGCGATACCCTGGCGGGCCAAGGCCAAGCGTCCCTCGGTCGGCTTGTAGAAGCCGGTCACGCAATTGAACACGGTTGTCTTGCCGGCCCCGTTGGGGCCGATCAGCGCCGTAATATCGCCACGCCCGACGACGAACGACAAATTGTTCACGGCCACCAGGCCGCCGAACCGCATGGTCAGACGCTCGACGACCAGAAGGGGATCGGTCTCCCAGCGCATCAACCGTGCCCCTCCTTGACCAACGATCCGGAAATGGATTTGCGCTCCTTCAGGAAGATCGACGGCTCGCGTGTCGCGATGATGCCGCGCGGCTTCCAGATCATCATGACCACCATGCCGAAGCCGAAGATCAGCATGCGATATTGCGCGGGGTCGAAGCCCTGTCCGAAAACGGCCTTGAGCACGTCGAGCTCGCGTAGAATCTCGGTTCCGCCGATCATCCCGACCGCCGCGATCGCAACCCCGACCTGCGATCCCATCCCACCCAGCACCACGATCGCCAGGATGGTGGCGGATTCGATGAAGGTGAAGCTTTCTGGGCTGACGAAGCCCTGGCGCACGGCGAAGAACGAGCCAGCGAAACCGCCGAAAAAGGCGCCGAGCGCGAAGGCCGTCAATTTGGTGTTGACCGTGTTGATGCCGAGCGAGCGGCAAGCGATCTCGTCCTCGCGCAAGGCCTCCCAGGCGCGGCCGACCGGTAGGCGGCGCAGCCGGAGCGTCACGAAATTGGTGAGCAGCGCCAACCCCAGGATCAGATAGAAGAGGAAGATCGTGCGATGGATGGGCGTGAAGGTAAGCCCGAACAAATGCGCGAAGCCGCCGTCGCTGCTATCGAACGGGATGCCGAAGAACGTGACCTTGGGGATCGAGGAAATTCCCGCGTAACCGTTGGTCAAATCGGTCCAGTTGATCAGCACGATGCGGATGATCTCGCCGAACGCGAGGGTCACGATGGCAAGATAGTCGCCACGCAGACGCAGCACCGGAAAGCCCAGGATGATGCCCCAGAACGCCGCCAGGATCCCGGCCAAGGGCAGGCATATCCAGAAGGACAGCCCGAAGGTGGTCGACAGCAAGGCGTAGGAATAGGCCCCCACGGCATAGAACGCCACATAGCCGAGATCGAGCAGGCCCGCGAGCCCCACCACGATGTTGAGGCCCCAGCCGAGCATCACGTAGATGAGGATCTGGATGCCGTAATTGTTGATCCACTTCAGCGAGCCCTGCGGTCCCAGGAGGCCCAGCATCACCAGCGGGAAAGCGAACAACGCCGCCAATACGAAGATGGTGAGATAGGTTTTGACGAACCGCTCGGCACTCGACTGTTTACGCAACTGCTGCGGCCGCGCCGCCGATTGCACGCGTCCGGCATAGCTTCGATAGCTGATGCCGAGCAGACGGGCCGCGAAGACCGCCACGCAGGCGATGACCGGCCACGACCAGCGTGGCGAGACGACCAGCGAGTTCGACATGTCCTCATGGGTGCTGAACATGAGGATCGGAATCGACAGGCCAAGGGTGATCAGGGCCGCGAAACCCGCGTCCTTGAGGGCCGCTATCCAATCCATCCGGGCCGGCGCCGCCGCGAGGGTGCCGCTCGGTACAGCGACGGGCTTGACGGCCTCCATCTGCATCGGCGTCAGACCTTTTCGATTTCAGGCCTGCCGAGCAGACCGGAGGGCATGAAGATGAGCGTGATGGCTAGGATCGAGAAAGCCGCGACATCCTTGTAGTCGGTGGAGAAATAGGCCGACCAAAACACCTCGATGAGGCCGATCAGAAGCCCGCCCAGCACGGCGCCCGGCAAGGATCCGATGCCGCCGAGAACCGCGGCCGTGAAGGCTTTGACGCCCGGAATGAAGCCGTCGGAGAAATTCACAACCCCATAGTAGCTCAGAAACAGCACGCCCGCGACGGCCGCCAGCGCGGCCCCGATCACGAAGGTGAGCGAGATGGTGCGGTCGACGTCGATGCCGAGCAACGACGCCATGCGGCGGTCCTGTTCGCAGGCCCGCTGGGCTCGCCCGAGCGAGGTGTGCTGGACGAGGTACCAGAACCCGGCCAGCAGCACGGCCGTGACCCCCACGATCATGATCTGCTTGTAGGACAGCGTCACATTGTAGTCGCCCCCGCTGGTGACGTGGATCACGCTGTCGAACAGGGACGGGATGGTCTTGTTTCGCGGGCCTTGCACAACCTGCACGAAATTGGACAGGAAGATCGACATGCCGATGGCCGAGATCAGCGGCGCCAGGCGAAAAGATCCCCGGAGGGGGCGGTAGGCGACCCGCTCGATGGTCCAATTCCACAGTCCCGTGATCACCATGGCGCCGATCAAGACCACGATGAAGGCGAGGGCCAGGTTGGTCACCCCGAGCAATTGCGTCAACACCAGGAAAATGATCAGCCCCACGAAGGCCGACAGCATGAAGACGTCGCCATGCGCGAAGTTCACCATGCCGATGATGCCGAACACCATCGTGTAACCGATGGCGATCAAGCCGTAGATGGATCCGAGCGTGATCCCGTTAATCAATTGCTGGAGGAAGATCTCCATACGCGCTACCCACTCCCGCATGTGCCAATTTGGCAGGCAACCATAACCGATCCTTCTGCGATCGATCACTGACGTTAATGGACTAGCAAGGCACATGCCGCATCGCAATCGCGATCTGTCACGATCTTGACAAGATTCCTGCAAGCGGAGCGCCGCGGCTCATCAATTTGCCGCAGCGCGCGCCACATGTTACCCGCGCCAATGGCCAACAACCGGTACGTTCCATGATCCCGCGCTATTCCCGCCCCGCCATGGTGGCCATTTGGGAGCCGCAGAGCCGCTTCCGCATCTGGTTCGAGATCGAGGCGCACGCTTGCGACGCGCTGGCCGAAATCGGCGTCATCCCCAAGGAAGCCGCCGAGGCAATCTGGCGCAAAGCGGGACACGTCACCTTCGATGTGGCGCGGATCGACGAGATCGAGCGCGAGACGCATCACGACGTGATCGCCTTCCTGACCCATCTTGCCGAGTTTCTGGGTCCGGAATCCCGTTTCGTTCACCAGGGTCTGACCTCGTCCGACGTGCTCGATACCACGCTGGCGGTGCAACTCGCCCGGGCGAGCGATCTTCTCATCGCGGATGTCGATGCGCTCCTGGCCGCGCTCAAGCGCCGCGCCTACGAACACCGGATGACGCCCTCGATCGGGCGTTCGCACGGCATTCACGCCGAGCCCATCACCTTCGGGCTGAAGCTCGCGCAGGCCTATGCCGAATTCAAGCGGTGCCGCGCGCGGCTGGTGGCGGCCCGCGCGGAGATCGCCACCTGTGCGCTGTCGGGCGCGGTCGGCACTTTCGCGAACATCGATCCGCGCGTCGAGGAGCATGTCGCCAAGGCGATGGGGCTGACGCCCG
>CAXTOT010000004.1:0-130046 GCA_964245915.1 uncultured Lichenihabitans sp.
ACGACGTCGTCGGGCCGATCCTGGCAGAGGTCCGAGCCGATGCCGAGATTCCGCACGCCGACGAGGCCCGCCACCTCGGCCGCCATGGCGCAGAAGGCCTCCAGCGTCGTGTCGGAGCCGTCCTTGAGGTGATGCGGATAGAGCGACAAACCCAGCATGCCGCCGCTCTGCGCCAGCGCCTCGATGACCGCGCGTGAGACGTTGCGCCCGGTGGGCCGCCACCAGGCGGGATTGGCATGCGTGATGGCGATCGGGCGAGCCGAGGCCGCGATGGCGTCGAGCGTCGTGCGCTCGCCGCCATGCGACATGTCGATCGCGAAGCCGAGCCGGTTCATCTCGCGGATCACGGCGCGGCCCATCCGGGTCAGGCCGCCGTCATGGGGTTCTTGCCAGCCGGAGCCGAGCAGCGACTGGTTGTTGTAGGTCAGCTGCATGAAACGCAGCCCGAGCGTGTGCAGCACTTCCACCAGGCCTAGGTCGTCCTCGATGGGCAGCGGGTTCTGCAAGCCGAAGAAGATCGCGGTGCGTCCGCTCGCCCGGGCCCGATCGATATCGGCGACCGTGCCCCCCGTCAGGATCAGGTCCTCATGCTCGCGAAAGCGCCGGTTCCAATCGACGAGATGTTCGACGGTTTTGCGGAACGTCTCGTGATAGGCCACCGTGACGTGCACGGCCGACATGCCGGCCTCGCGCATCTGGGTGAAGACGGTTCGCGACCAACGGCAGAATTGCAGGCCGTCGATCAGCGGGGTTGGCGTGGAGCCTCCGCTCAAAACTCGTGTCTCCAAAACCCTGGCCGGCCCAGCGCGTCACAAGCTGCCAAGAAGCGCGGCCGCGCGCAACACCGTCCTGTGAAGGCAATGGTCAACTCGCACCGTCACGTTCCTTGACGAGCAGAATCCGAACGTGAAAATCGGCCGTCAGTGCCGTCGTGGTGGACAGCGCGGACGTCATCTCGTTTCCTGGCGCGCGAACAAGCGTCGAACGCTGCAAGGCCACAGGGAACAGTCGCGACCGCGCGTTCGCTGGAGCAGGACAAGAGGTGGCTCATGAAACTTGATCACACCACATCGGGCGTTTTCGCCATCGCGCCCACCCCCTTCCTGCCGGACGGCCGGATCGACGACGTGTCGCTCGACCGGATGACCGATTTTTACGCGGAGGCGGGCTGCACGGGCGTGACCGTGCTGGGCATCATGGGGGAGGCTCCGAAACTCGATCCGAACGAGGCGGTGGCGGTGGCCAGCCGGGTCATCCGCCGCTCGCGCCTGCCGATCGTGGTCGGCGTCTCGGCACCCGGTTTTGGGGCAATGCGCAGCCTTGCGGCCAGCGTGATGGAGGCCGGCGCGGTCGGCGTCATGATCGCGCCGCCCCCCTCGCTCAGGACCGACGACCAGATCACAACCTATTTCGGCCACGCCGTCGAGGCGATCGGCATGGATGTTCCCTGGGTGCTGCAGGACTACCCGCTGACGCTGTCGGTGGTGATGACGCCGGCCGTGATCCGCCGGATCGTGACCGAGAACCCGAGCTGCGTCATGCTCAAGCACGAGGACTGGCCGGGGCTGGAGAAGATCTCGGCGCTGCGCCGATTTCAGCAGGAGGGCTCGATGCGGCCGATCTCGATCCTGTGCGGCAACGGCGGCCTGTTCCTCGATTTCGAGATGGAGCGAGGCGCCGATGGGGCCATGACGGGCTATGCCTTCCCAGAGATGCTCGCCGGCGTGGTCCGGCTGTCCAGGGAAGGGCGGCGCGAGGAGGCCCATGATCTGTTCGACGCCCATCTGCCGCTGCTCCGCTACGAGCAGCAGCAGGGCGTCGGGCTGGCGGTCCGCAAATACGTCATGATGCGTCGCGGCATCCTGGCCTGCGACGCGCAACGCAAGCCCGCCGGTAGCCTGACCGCGTCGGCGCGCGCCGAGATCGAATTTTTGTTGGCGCGTCTCGCCCGCACGGACCGACGCGCGGACCTTCCGCCCGTGCCGGGCAAATAGATCGGCGTCGAAGGCTTATTGGGGGTGCCGCGAACCGGCCGATGGACGCCCCACGGTGCCGGCGTCCGCCGAGCCGTTGTCGCCGGGGTATAAGCCGTCCGATGGGCTTGCGAGCAACCGGCCAAGCTGCTCTGCGGACAGCGGTTCACTGACGAGGAAGCCCTGAATTTCATCGCAGGCGCTGTCCCGCAGGAAGGCCATCTGCTCTTTGGTCTCCACACCCTCCGCCAGCACCCTCAGGTTCAAGCTATGGGCCATCGCTATCACGGCCGTGGCGATGGCGACGTCGTTTGGATCGTTGGGCAGGTCCCGCACGAACGATCGGTCGATCTTGAGGCGCCCGACCGGGAAGCCCTTCAGCACACTGAGGCTGGAGTACCCCGTTCCGAAGTCGTCGATCGACAACTTCACACCCAAGGTCGTGAGTTCCTGCATGACGCGAACGGCCTGGTCGAGGTCATGCATCAGCATGCTCTCCGTCAACTCGAGTTCCAGATAGTCCGGGGCGAGCCCGCTCTCATCGAGGGCTTCGCGTACATAGGCGAGCAGGTCGCTCTGCTTGAACTGTCGCGCCGAGACGTTGACGGAAACGGAAACCTCGGGAAGCCCCGAGACCTGCCACGCCCTGGTCTGTCGGCACGCTTCCCGAAGCACCCATCGACCGATCTCCAGGATCAGCCCGCTGTCCTCCGCCAGGGGAATGAAGAGGTCCGGAGGCACCTCTCCACGGACCGGGTGCTGCCATCGGACGAGCGCCTCGACCGCGAAGACACGTCCGGACCTCAGGTCCATCTGCGGCTGGTAAGTGAGCACGAATTCGCTGCGCTCGACCGCCAATCGCAGTTCTTCCAACAACGTCAGTTTGTCGTGCACGTCCTTATGGATTTCGGCGAAGTAGAGTTGGAAATTGTCCCCGCCAGCATCCTTGGCCCGGTACATCGCCGCGTCCGCATTGGCAAGCAGTTGATCGGCGCTCGAGCCATCCTGGGGGTGGGTGGCAATGCCCATGCTGCACGTCACCTGGATCGCGCTGGCTCCGAGCTGAATCGGCATCGAGATTGCCGCGCGCAGCTTCTGAATCAGTTGGATGACGAGATCCGAGTCTTTTGGCAGCTCGGCGAGGAGGAGGATGAACTCGTCGCCGCCCAAGCGCACCACGGTGTCCTCCGCTCGCAGGCAGTCCGTCATACGCTGGGCGACGATCTTCAGGAGAGCATCCCCGGCACTATGGCCGAGGCTGTCGTTCACCAGCTTGAAGTTGTCCAGATCGATGAACACCACCGTGACCCAGTGGTCGTGCCGACGCGCGGCCAGAATCGCCTGGGTCAAGCGGTCGAGGAGAAGCGTGCGGTTCGGCAGGCCCGTCAACGCGTCATGGTGCGCCAAGAACTGAATCCGCTCCTCGCTTTGCGTGCGCTCGATCGCGATTCCGGCGATGCGCGTGGCGAGTTCGACGAGGCGGATCTCGGACGCGCCGGGTTCGCGCACGTCCGTCGAATACATCGCAAACGTGCCGAGGACGCTTCCCCTATGCCACAGGATCGGCGTGGACCAGCAGGAGCGGAAACCATAGGTGGCCGCAAGGTCCCGGTATTCTTCCCAGAGCGGATCATTGACGATGTCAGACACGATGACCGGCTCCCGACGGTAGGCGGCCGTGCCGCACGAGCCGACATTTGGGCCGATGCGAGCGCCATCGATGGCCCTCGAATACGCGTCCGGAAGGTTCGGAGCTGCACCGTGCCGCAGGTGCAGGCCCTCCGCGTCGAGGAGGAGGATCGAGCATAGTATCCCGCGAACCTGGGACTCGACGAGATGGACGAGTTGCTCGAGCACCCTCTCCAATGGGGCACCGGCCGCGACCATTTCGAGGATGTGGGCCTGCCCGATGCGAAGACCCTCGGCTTTCTTTCGCTCCGTCAGATCGTGACATTTGCAGACCAGGCCGGCGATCTCGCCGTCAGCGTCGCGAAAAGGCAGTTTCGTGACCGAAAACCATTTCTCTCCAGCCTTGTCATTGAAGCTGAGCTCTTCGATGCTGATCGAAGCGTTTCCGGAGCTCATGATCGCCTGCTCGTGATCGATATGCTTTTGTGCAACCGCGGCCGGGTAGAAATCGAAATCCGTCTTGCCGATGAATTCGGCCGCGGAGAGCCTGCCAAAATCGAGGACGGTCGCCCGGTTTACGACCAGAAAGCGGCTTTGCCTGTCTTTCATGAACAGCAGGTCGGGCAGCTGATCGACCAGCGTCCGGAGCAGGAGCGCTTCGTCCTCGACCGTCTTGAGCACCATACCGAGACGAACGTTTTCCAGCCGCTGCAGCTCGGATGCGATTTTGAGGTCGTCCCAGGCCTCTTGCGCATCGGTCCCAGGGTGGCTGGAGGCCGCTTTCGGTATCAAACTGGACATCCATGTTCTCGGGTATGGCGACGCGCCACGTGCGGACGCGGCCCGCAACCGACCATCAGTCCCAAGCTGGGGTTCACAAACCGATAAGGTCGGCGGTGGCGCGCTCTTACTGTTCAGTAGGCTTCCGCGTCCGCTCGTGACCGCGGCCGGCGATCAGGCCGGATGGGCGGCCTCGAGGTCGAGGACACGGTCCGACGCTGTCTCGGCCGCCCTGCGCGCGAGAAAATCAGGCAACGATCCGCGCCTCGCGATGCGGCGCGACGGCGGGGACCGTCTTTGCCTAGACCGGTGTCAGGCCGTGCAGGGCGATGAACAGGCCTGCGCCGCAGACCAGCAGCAGGACGGGGTTGATCCGCGTGACCGTGAGGGTCGCGCCCGCCAGCACCGCGATGGTCTTTGCGAGCCAGCCGCCTTCGAGCGCCTGCATGAGCACCCAGACGGCGGCGAGAATGGTTCCGGCCGCCACCGGCCGCAGGCCTGCTTCGAGCGCAAGCTGCCAGCGCTTTCCCTGGTGCCGTTGCCACAGGCTCGCGACGCCGTAGATCAGGAAGGCGGTCGGCCCAAAGATGCCGAGCGTGGCCACGATTGCGCCCAGCACGCCGGCAACCTGCCAACCGATCAGCGTTACGAGGAGGGCACCGGGGCCGGGCGCCATGCGGGACACCGCGAAAGCATCGACGAACTGCCCCTCCGTCATCCAGTGATGCACGGTCACGACCTGCCGGTGGATGTCGGCGACGATCGCCTGGCCGCCGCCGACCGAGACCAGCGAAAGGGGAATAAAGACGCTCAGCAGCGCGAGCAGGATCTTGGCCATTCGATCAGCGCCGCGCGAGGCGGGCATATTCGATCGTGACGCTGGCAAGCCCGCCCACCGCCACGACCCAGAACAAGGGCAGTTGCGCTACGCCGACCGCCGTGAACGTGGTGGCCATGACGCACAACGGGATGGCCCTGCGCGGCACTCGGCGCGCCAGCGTGATTCCCATGAACAAGGAGAGCCCGATCGCGGCCGCGGCGGCACCGTCGAGTGCAAAACGGGTGAGCGGATAGGGTCGCAACCAGGCGAAAAGGGCGTCGATCAGCACGATCAGGATCGCGGGCGGCACGATGATACCGGCGAGCCCCGCGAGCGCACCCTTGAGTCCAAGCAGGCGATGGCCGATCCAGATCGCCATGTTGGTGACGTTTACGCCCGGCAGGGCTTGGCACAGCGAGAGGCCATTGAGGAATTCCTCCTCCTCGATCCAGGCCCGGCGCTGGACGAATTCCCGAAGGAACCAGCCGCTCAATCCGCCTCCGAAGCTGGTGAGGCCGATCCGGGCGAAGATCACGAAGAGCTGAAAGACGGTTGGTCCCGGACGATCAGGTGTCATGGTGTTCCGCATCATCGCGTGGCCGCGCCGGCCGCGCAGACGCTCATACACAATCGGTCAGGGCATGGAAGCCCAAGCGCGAAGGGTCGGCTCGCTCTCACGGCGGCGATACACGGGGCGCCTGTCCCGGTTCGTCGGCCAGAGTGCCGGCCACCACCATGGCGCAGCGGGCGAACGAAACGGCGCCGGGATCGGGATGGCCCAGGCTTTTGGCTGCCAGCGGGCGAGCGCGGCCCAGCCGGGGGGTGAGCGCCGCGGTCGACTGGGCGGCGCGCTCGGCCGCGTTGGCGGCCGCAGCCCAAGCGGTTGGCATGGGCAGCCCAGCCGCGACATCCGCGCCGAGCGCGGTCACGAAGGGCACGAAAGCATCCACGAGGGTCTTGTCGCCGACCCGCGCGCCGCCAAGCCGTGTGATCGCGGCCAGGGCGGCCCCCGCTCCGGCCGCGACGACCGCCGGCGTGATCGCGTCGTCGTCGCTGAATTCATGGCTCCAGGCCCGCAACGCGAGCCCCCACAAGGCGCCTGACGTTCCTCCGGCGCGGTCCGCCCAGGCGTCGCCCGCGCGCGCCAGCACCGTTGCGGCCCCCGCCCCCATCGCGACGGCTTTCGCGGCAGCCGCGGCGGCGGCCGCCGATCCGCGCGCCATGGCCTGCCCATGGTCGCCGTCGCCGGCGTACGCATCGAGGCGGCCAAGTTCGTCCTCGGCTTCAGCCATGGCGGTTGCGATCGCTCCCAGGATGCGCGCCACGCAGCGGCCGCCCGCCTGCGCCGCCGCGGAGGCGGCAGGAACGGCGATCTCGACCACATCGTCGGGCGGCAGGGGCGGAGCCGCGAGGGCCTCCATCATGGGACCTCGCCGGAACGCGAAGGTGTCGGCCGGGGCGCGCCAACAGGCTTCGAGCTCGTCGTCGAGCCACATCAGCGTCAGCGAGCAGCCCGCCATGTCGAGGCTGGTCACGAACTCGCCGACCGCAGGATCGACGATTTCGAGGTCGGCCGCACGAAGCAGGGCGTCGATGCGGGTCCACAGCACGAAGAGTTCTTCGAGCTTGCTGCGGCCGAGGCCGTTGAGCACGACCGCGACCCGGGTCACCCCCGGCGGGCGCATTTCGGCGAGCAGCCGTCCAACCAGCAGGGTCGCAAGGTCCGCCGCGGAGCCGAGGTCTTCCTCCCCGATGCCTGGCTCGCCGTGAATGCCGAGCCCGACCGCCATGCGCCCCTTGGGCACGTCGAACAGCGGCTCGGCCTTGCCGGGCAGCGTGCAACCCGAGAAGGCGACCCCGAACGAGATGGTTCGCGCGTTGGCATGGCGGCCGACGCGCTCGACCTCCGAAAGCGCAAGGCCGGCTTCCGCCGCCGCGCCCGCCACCTTGAACACCACGAGGTCGCCCGCGACGCCACGGCGCAGATGCGGTTGATCGGACGAGGCGCTGGCCACGTCGTCCGTCACGGCTAGGATCACGGCCTCGATCCCCTCCCCGCGAAGCCGCTCCGCCGCGACGCCGAAATTCAGCACGTCGCCCGCGTAGTTGCCGAAGCCCAGGATGACGCCACCGCCCCGGTTCGCGAGCCGCGCGACATGCGCGACGGCCTGCGTGGACGGCGAGGCGAAGACGTCACCCGCGACCGCCGCGTCGGCGAGCCCTGGGCCGACATAGCCCGCAAAGGCGGGAAAATGGCCCGAGCCGCCGCCCACCACCAGGGCCACCTTGCGGTCCGGGGTCGCGGTCGCGCGCAGTACCCCGCCCGCGACCGGCCGCACCCGGCCGGGGTGGAGGGCGCAAAACCCGGCCAGCGCCGTGGTGGCGAAATCCTCCGGGCGGTCGAAAATCGAGGTCATCGCGGGACTCCAGGGGCGCGGGGCAGAATGCGGCGAAGATAATCGAAGGTTTGAGGCGCTGACACTGGGCCGTGGCCGTCGTGGGCATCGAGGGCCGCCCCCGCGATGTGCGGGCGCCGCGAAGCCGGCCCGGATTCACCGTGTCGTGGGACGGGCACGGTTGGGCGGCCGCACGCTCACACGTGGTCGCGCGGCACGCGCTCGTCCCACGCCCGCGACCGCACCGGGACGCCGTTCTCGGAGACCCGGATCGTGCCCGCAATCCGGAAGCCGTCGGCATCGGCGCTGAGCGCCGTGGTGGTCTCGATCACGATCCGCCAGCCGTCCCGGCCCATGGCATAGCGCTGCTCGAGGGTCGAGCGCGCGGTCAGCGGATCGTCGGCCGCGACGGTCAGCGTTCGCGTGAGGTCATGCGACAGCGTGGTACCGGTCGCATCCCAGCGCACGACGCCCTCACCAAACAGTCCGCCCTCCCCGAGCGTCACCGCCGTCGCGACGCCCGTGAGGAGGTCCAGGCTCGAGCGGCGCTCCATCCGGCCTTCCGCCACGCGGGTCTGCGGCGCGGCCGGGCCGGGCCGCGGGGCCGCGAAGGCGACCGGAGCCTCGCCTGGCTGGGCGGGACGGAGCGGAAGGGTAAGCGTGCTGCGCCCTGTCGTGACCGTGATCGTCGCAGGATCGCGGGACGGCCAAACCAGCGGCCAATAGGCCGTTGAGATGGCGAGCCGGATCCGGTGGCCGGCCGGGATCCGGGCCCCGCAGACTTTTAGGGGCAGCCGCACCCGCACGGTCTGGCCCGGCACCATGGGGCTCGGTTCTGCCGAGCCGTCGCGATGGCTCAAATTGAGCACCGCGTAGCTCATCCGGATGGAGGCGCCATCGGGCGCCACCGCGCACAGGCGGACCGCGATCTGCGCGGCCGGCCGGTCGGCCGCGAGTTCGAGGTCGACAGTCGGGAAGCCGAGCACCTCCAGGGCCTCGGGCAAAGGGGCACTGTCGAAGCACAAGGACTGGCCATCGTCGGCGCGCTGGTCGGCCGGCATCTCTCCCGCGATGCCCGTGCCCATCCACTCGCCCGCGCCGGCACCCGTCCACAAGGGTGAGCGGACCGACAAGGCCGATAGTGCGGCAGGTGTGTCGGCGAGGCACCGGTCTCCGATATGCCAGATTCGGTCGCGGATCGTCGGGCTGGGCCAAAGCGGCTCGGCCACGAACCGTCCTTCGGCCTCGGTCAGCGTCGTCGAAGGCCTGCCCACGTCCTGCATGAAGGCGCGGAGGGTTGGCTCCTCCATGACCCCGGTTGACTCGCCTTTGAGCCAGGTGTTCCACCAGCGGACGGCTTCGCCCAGAAAGTCGATGGCGGGCCCCGGCGTGCCATCTTGCGGGTAGATATGGGCCCAGGGGCCGATGATGCCGAGCCGCGGCCCGTTGAGGTTGGCAAGGAGGCGCGGCACCGCATTGGTGTAGGCGTCGGCCCAGCCCCCCACGGCCAGCACCGGAACTTCGATCGCATCCCAATCCTCGCACACGGAGCCGTGCCGCCAGTAGGCGTCCCGCCGCTGGTGGTCCAGCCAGAGCTTGGGCCAGAAGGGCATGTGGTCAAGGCGCTCCATCCAGGCCGCGCGCCAGCCCTCGCCGACGAGGGCCGGGTCAGGCGGACGCGCCTGGTAGGCCAGCATGATGGTGCCCCACCACAGATTGTCGTTGAGCAGGCAGCCGCCCATGTAGTGGATGTCATCGGCGAACCGGTCGTCGGTGGAGCAGACCGTGATGATCGCCTTCAGGGCAGGCGGGCGGCGGGCCGCCACCTGCAGGGCGTTGAAACCGCCCCAGCTCTTGCCCATCATGCCCACCGCGCCCGAACACCAGGGCTGGGCCGCGATCCAGGCGATCACCTCGAGCGCGTCCTCCTGTTCCTGCTCGAGATATTCGTCATGCAGCAGGCCGTCCGACTCGCCCGAGCCGCGCATGTCGACCCGCAGGGCCGCAAAACCCTCGGCCGCGAAAAAGCCGTGCATCGGCTCGTCGCGCCCGCGGGTGCCGTCCCGCTTGCGATAGGGAATGTATTCGAGCACGGCCGGCACGGGCCGGGCTTCCGCCGCCGCGGGCAACCACACACGCGCCGCGAGCCGACAGCCATCGGCGAGCGGGATAAAGAGGTTCTCGACGACCCTGACCGGAGCGGGCTCGGCAGAGGGCACGATGTCAGGCCTCGAGCCAGACCTTCTCGCCGATCCGCTGGGCCATCAAGTCGTAGAGCGGATGCGGCCCCATTCCCACGACTCGCTTCGAGCCCGCCTCCAGATAGTCCATGAACATCGGGATCACGGCCCCGCCATCGTCCCAGATCATCTTCTGCAGGTCGACGTACATCTGCTTGCGCTTGCCCTCGTCGAATTCGGTGCGGGCCGCCACGAGCGTTTGGTCGAACTGGGGCCGCTTCCAGTTCGTCTCGTTCCATTTGGCGTCCGACATGTACGCGATGGTCAGCATCTGGTCGGCGGTCGGGCGCCCGCCCCAGTAAGAGACGCAGAAAGGCGCCTTGAGCCAGACGTTGTCCCAATAGCCGTCGGCCGGATCGCGCTTGACCTGCATGTCGAAGCCGGCCGCGTTGGCGGCGGACTGATACAGCAGCGCCGCGTCGACCGCCCCCGTGAAGGCCGCCTCGGAGACGTCCAGCGCCACCTTGGCATCGGTCAGGCCGGCCTGTTTCAGGTAGTGTTTGGCCTTGTCGGGATCGTAGCCGTGCTGCGGCAGATCGGCCGCGTAATAAGGATTGGTGCGCGGGATCGGGTTGTCGTTGCCGAGATTGCCGAAACCGTCGAGGACCGTGTCGATCATCTTCTGCCGGTCGACGCCGTATTTCATGGCCAGCCGGACGTTGTTGTCCGTGTAGGGCGCGTCGGTGGTGTTCATCAGGAAGGTGGCGTGCTGGCCGGCCGCGTTGCGGATCACCTGCAGTTTGGGATTGCGCTGCAGCAGTTTCACGGTGCGGGCGTTCAGACGGTTGATGACGTCGACCTGGCCGGTCACCAGCGCGTTGGTGCGCGCGCTCGTGTCATTGATCACCAGCGTCTCGATCGAATCCACGTTGGCGCAGTTCGGCTTCCAGTAGCTGCCGTGCTTGCGGGTCACGGCCCGGACGCCGGGATCGAACGTTTCGAGCACGTAGCCGCCCGTGCCGATCGGCTTGGCCCAGTCCGTAAACCCATCGGGCACCACCATGAGGTGATAGTCCGAGAGCAGGAAAGGCAGGTCGAGATTGCCGGAGCCGAGCGTGATGGCGACCTGGTTGGGCCCGAGCTTCTTGATCTCGGTCACGTCCGCGACGTTCACTTTGCCGGCCGACTTGGTGTCGCCCCGGTGCAGATTGATCGAGTAGATGATGTCGTCGGCGTCGAGCGTCTTGCCGTTCGAGAAGGTCACGCCCTTGCGGACGTTGAACACCCAATCCTTGGCGCCCGGCTTGGCGTCCCAGCTTTCGAGCAGTTCGGGAATTGCCTTGTTGCTCTGGTCGACTTCGACCAGGCCATTCATGATCTGATAGCAGATGTTCACCGGAACCCAGTCGGTCAGGAGCCGGGGGTCGAGACTGTCGGCGACCGCCCCACCCGACATTCCGAGCTTCAAAGTACCGCCCTGCCTGGGCTTGCCGCCCTGCGCGAAGCCAAAGCCGGGCCGCAACCCCGCAGAGGCGCCCAGGATCGCCGCCCCTGCCACGAACTGACGGCGGTCGAGACCGCTACGACCATCACCATCCCGCATGACGTACTCCCCTTGATCCGACCCCGTGACGCAAGATCGATGCTAAGACCGTCGCAAGCCAGCAACGTGACGCGGAGCGACACGTCCGCGCCTAACGACGACGCCGACAAGCGCGGCCGCAGAAACCCAGTCGGGCGGTCGATCGATCGCTCGCGGTCGGAACGCCCGACGGTGTCGCGGGGCGGCAAGCCTTCGTCGCCTCATGCTACACCGCAGCGCCGGTCCTGGGCCATGCTAGGGAATGGCGGCTCGGGAGACGGTTTTGCGATGAATCACGAGGTCTTCATCACCTGCGCGGTTACCGGTGCGGGCGACACGGCTGGCAAGAGCCCCCACGTGCCCGTCACCCCCCAGCAGATCGCTGACGCCTCGATTGAGGCCGCCAAGGCGGGGGCCGCCATCGC
Source organism: uncultured Lichenihabitans sp. (assembly GCA_964245915.1). Lineage (GTDB taxonomy): Bacteria > Pseudomonadota > Alphaproteobacteria > Rhizobiales > Beijerinckiaceae > Lichenihabitans. The sequence goes on from CAXTOT010000004.1 coordinate 11,786, forward strand.
GCATATCCATGTGCGCGACCCCGAGACCGGCAAACCCGCGCGGGGCGTCCACCTCTACCGCGAGGTCGTGGAGCGCATCCGCGCCTCCGGCACGGACGTGATCATCAATCTCACGGCCGGCATGGGGGGCGACGTTGTGTTCGGGGCGGGCGAGAACCCTCTGCCGCTCGATCCCGCCGGAACCGACATGGTGGGACCGACCGAGCGGCTGGCCCACGTGGCGGCGCTTCTGCCCGAGATCTGCACGCTCGACTGCGGGACCATGAACTTCTCCCTCGGCGACTACGTGATGACGAACACGCCTTCGACGCTGCGCGCCATGGCCAGACGGGTGCAGGAGCTCGGCGTGCGCCCCGAATTGGAGGTGTTCGACACGGGCCACCTCGTCTTCGTGCACGACCTCATCAAGGAAGGGCTGATCGACGCCCCGGCTATGATCCAGCTCTGCATGGGCATCCCTTATGGCGCCCCGGACGACCCCACGACCCTGATGGCCATGGTGCACCGGCTTCCGACGGGCTGCGTGTTCAGCGCCTTTTCGATCGGCCGCAACCAATTGCCCTATGTCGCCATGGCGGCGCTCGCGGGCGGCAACGTCCGGGTCGGGCTCGAGGACAACCTGGTCCTGAGCCGGGGCGTCCCGGCCACCAATGCACAGCTCGTCGAGCGGGCCGGCACCATCCTGGCCGGCATGGGGGCCCGCGTGCTCGGCCCCGCGGCGGTGCGGGAAAAGCTCGCGCTGCGCGCGCTCGCGGCCGGGAGGGCGTGATGGAATCCATCCGAACCATCGGACTCGTGGGCGGCGGCGTGATCGGCGCCGGCTGGGCGGCGCGCTTCCTGCTCAACGGCTTCGACGTCGCCATCTACGACCCCGACCCGGAGATCGCCCGCAAGCTGGGCGAGGTGCTGAGCAACGCCCGCAGGGCACAAGGCAAGCTCTTGTCGGGCGTGGCCCTGCCGGAAGGCCGCCTCACCGTGGCGCCCTCCCTTGCCGAAGCCGTGCGCGCCGCCGATTTCGTGGTCGAAAGCCTGCCCGAGGTGGAGGCGCTGAAGATCCGTGTCTTGCGCGAGATCGATGCCGCGGCCCGTCCCGAGGTGATCGTGGCGTCATCGACCTCGGGCCTGCTGCCGACCCGTCTGCAGTCTGAGATGGTGCATCCCGACCGCTTCGTGGTGGGCCACCCATTCAATCCCGTCTACCTGCTGCCGCTCGTCGAGATCTGTGGCGGCGCCGCGACCAGCCCCGGCACCAAGGAGGCGGTCGCCGTGCTCTACCGCGAGATCGGCATGCACCCGCTCCACGTCCGCAACGAGGTCGATGGCTTCATCGCCGACCGGCTGCTCGAAGCGCTGTGGCGCGAAGCCCTATGGCTGGTCCGAGACGGGGTGGCCACCACGACGGAGATCGACGACGCGATCCGGTTCGGGGCGGGGCTGCGCTGGAGTTTCATGGGCACTTTCCTGATCTACCGGATCGCCGGTGGCGAGGCCGGCATGGGCCACTTCCTGGCCCAGTTCGGCCCCGCCCTGAAACTGCCCTGGACGAAACTCGAGGCGCCCGAACTCACCCAGGCGTTGATCGACACCGTGTCGGGCCAGTCCGACGATCAGGCGGCGGGGGTGTCGATCCGCGACCTCGAGCGCAAGCGTGACGATTGCCTGGTGGCGGTGCTGGCCGGGCTCAGGGCGCAGGACTATGGCGCCGGCGCGGTGCTGAAGGCCTATGAGCAGCGAGTGATCGGCCGCCTCGCGGCCGCCCCGTCGATCGAAACCAAATCCCGTCCCGGCGCGCCTTTGCGGCTCTACGAGGGTCGGGTCGCGGCCGAGTGGATCGACTATAACGGTCACATGACCGAGAGCCGCTACCTGCAATGCTTCGCCGAGGCCAGCGACACGCTGCTGCGGCGGATCGGCGTCGACGGTGCCTACCTTGCAGCTGGCCGTTCCTTCTACACGGTCGAGACTCATCTGATGCATCGCGGCCAGGCCAAGCTCGACGACGCTCTTGGCGTGGACAGCCAAGTGCTGGCCACCGATGCCAAGCGGCTGCACGTGTTCCATGTCCTCACCCGAACGGCCGATGGCACCGTGGTGGCCAGCGCCGAGCAGATGCTGGTTCACGTCGATACGCAAGCCGGGCGGGCGGTCGCGGCCGAGGGGCGGGTGCTCGACGCGCTGCACGACCTCGCCCAGGCGCACGCGGACCTGCCGCGACCCACTGAGGCGGGACGCGCAATCGGGGCGAAGCGCGCCAGCCCGTAGCGGGCGCTTCGACCGCGCCCCGTCAGGCGAGCGCCAGAGCGATCGCTTGATCCTCGCTGAGATTTCTTCCGGCGGTCACAAGCTGCTCCATTCGGATGGGCTCGATGGAGTCCCGGAGCATTTGCGTGAGCGCGGCGGCGGCGCGCTGCTCGTTGATCTGCCGATAGCTGGCATTGCCGGCCATGCGGTCGGCATAGCCCCAGATTTGTGCGGCATCTTCTTCTCTGCCCGCCTTGGCGACGCGCAGCGCCAAGTGGGGAAACAGCCACTCGAGGTATTCGTCTTCTCGGCAGAACAGCACGGCCTCACGCGCCGCGAGAAGTGCCCCGTCGAGATCCCCGCAGGCCGTGAGCATCCCTACAAGATAGCCGGATGCATGGCCGACATAACGCCGATGTCCTTCGCGTCGCGCCAAATTGAGCACTTCACGCGCAGTTTCGATCGCGGTCGCGATACCGCCCTCCGCCCACATCATATCGGCGAGGTTACAAAAGGCAGCGGTCGCCAGCCGCTTTGCGCCGGCAGCCTGGAACAACGTCCGCGCCAGTTCGTAATCCCGGCGCGCCTCGGACCATGCCCCTGTCGAGGCATAAAACATGCCGAAGCCCATGGCGCAGACGCCGAGACGACGATTTCCTCCCCCGTGCTGAAGCAAGACCCGCGCCCTGCCAAGAGCGTCGGACGCTGCCGCCGGATTGCCCGACATAGCGAACATCTGGCCGAGCACAGCCAGCGCGTAGCCACGCTCGATCTGATCATCATGGCTCCCGAAAAGCTCGGCAGCCTTTTGCAACGCGAGCGTCGATCGCTCGAACCGACGGCTACCGGTCAAGAAGCCGACGGTGAACCACAGCTGGGCCGCGATCTTGTCTGGGGTTTGCGGACTGATGGTTGCCAGTGCGGCTTCCCCCCAGCGTCGCCCCTCGCCGTTGAGATTCAGCATCCGCCACAGCTGCGCCGACCGGCCAGCCATTGCCAAACCGAGCGCCGGATCGCCGCACGGCCCGAAACTCCAGGGCAGCGCCGCACGCAAATCCGCCAACAGCCATCCATAACGGGCGAGCCAGTCGCCGTCGGTCATGATGTCCCAATCCCGCATTGCGCGCGTCAGCACGTCGGCGACATAGCCTGCATGGCGGCCCCGTAGCAGATGCTGCTCCCCGGCCGCATTGAGCTTTTCGGCCGCATAGGCGCGGGTGGTTTCCAACAAGCGGTAGGGTAACGGGGCCGCGAAATCGATCGAGACCAGGGATTTGCGGACAAGGCCTGTCAGGACCTCTCCGCACTGCGTCTGGCGGATGATCTGGTCACTGAGGACTGCCTCGACGGCTTCCAACGAGAACCGTCCGGGGAACACGGCGAGCCGGCGCAAGATCACGCGCTCCGGCTCGGAAAGGAGGTCATGGCTCCAGTCGAAGGTCGCTTCGAGCGAGCGGTGCCGCGGCGTTGTCGTCCGCGCGCTTCTGTGTTGCAGCCGGAAAGCCGCCTCCAGCCGGACCGCCAACATCTCCAGCCCGAAACCGGGGGCGAGCGCCCCGACCATTTCGATGGCGAGCGGTAACCCATCGAGCCAGCGGCAGATCTTGCAGGCCGCCGCAGCTGTCGCGTCGGTGAGTTCGAAGCGCGAATCGCCGGCCTGAAGCCGGTCGACCAACAGGGCGACGGCGGATGTCTCCAGGGCTTCCACCGCCGAACCGACGGCCGCGGACGGCACTGACAAGAGAGGCAGCAGATAAACCTGTTCGCCCAAGCAGGCCAGCGGTTCCCGGCTCGTGGCGAGCAGCCTGACCGACGGCGCCTCCACCAAAATGAACTCCGCAAGGGACGCTGCGGCCTCCAAGACATGCTCGCAATTATCCAGCAGAATCAGGAGTTCCCGTGATTTCAGCCGGCGTGCCAGGAGGTCAGCGGCCGGGGTACCGCCCTGAAGCTCGATCCCGAGTGCGGCCGCGACCTGGTTCGCGACCAAGGATGCATCCCCCAACACCGACAGGTCCACAAAGACCGCGCCGTCACGATACCGATCGCCGAGCGTGCGCGCGATTTCGAGCGCCAGACGCGTCTTACCGATGCCGCCCGGACCGGCGAGCGTCACCAAGCGAGCGTGATCGAGGGCTGCCTGGATTGCTGCCGCGTCGTCCTCCCGGCCGATCAAGCGATTGAGCGGCCGGGCCGGCGCTAGGGCGAGGGCCGCCGGCTCGGCAATCGTGACGGGTCCGACGAAACGGTAACCAAGCCTGGATACGGTCAGGATCCAACCCGCATCCTTGCCCAGCGCCTTCCGCAGCGCCGAAATATGCACGTGGATGTTATGTTCTTCGACCACGATACCGGGCCATACCCGGTCCATCAGCTCGTCTTTGGTGACCAGCCGGCCTTCCGCCTCGACGAGCGCCGCAAGAATATCGAGAGCTTTCGTCCCGATCGGGACGGGTACATCGTCGGCGAGCAGACCGCGGCCAAGCTGCAATCGGTACCGACCCAAGACATATTCACCCTCTGCCATCAGCACGCCCGATCACCCCGACGGCTGTCTCGCCGGCCTCGCCGGAGGCGCGCTTGAGAAACAATTGAGAAGAAGGCCAAAGATTCCAACGACCAGCTCGGCCAAGTTGCGTTCCGGACCCGGTCGTCTCCGTTGGTCTGCCACGACGTGCCTCGTGACCGGCCAGGTGGCTGTGCTAGATCCTTCATACAGGCGGTGAAGACTCATGGCCGAACATCCTAGATCTCCTGCAGGCCGCGTTTCGGGCACATTGCCCGGCCGAACCATCATTGGTGGCGGAATCCTCGATCCCAATCAGTCGATCGCGTTTCATCGTCGACCATTCGTCAGGGCATGACCGAACCTAGCGTTCCGATGCACGTCCTCATTGTCGGCGATGACCCCGTCTTGAAGGACGCGGTCGCCAACTATCTCGATGGACACGACATGCGCGTTGCGATGGCTTCCGGTCGCCAAGCCGCGATGCCCCAACTCCTCTCGGGGAAGCCTAGCATGGTCATACTCGATCTTCATACCGGCGAGGAGAATGGGCTCGACCTGCTGCGCGAGATCCATGCGCGCCAAGATGTTGCGGTGATCACCACGGGCTGCGGACATAGCGAGATGGACCGCGTGGTCGCCTTGGAGCTCGGTGCCGACGACCACCTCACAAAGCCGTTTAGCCTACGCGAACTCCTGGCGCGGATCCGCGCGATCCTGCGTCGGCGGGAAAATTGGCGGTTCGGCCCTCAGCAGCGTTCCCCGCAGGATCACTATCGGTTCGGTGGCTGGCAACTCGATCAAGGCAATCGGCGATTGACGGACGCCAACGGAAACCACGTCGCCTTGACCAAAGGTGAGTATACGTTGTTGATCACCTTTCTCAACGCACCTCTGCGGCCGCTCACCCGTGAACACCTGCTGCAGGCTTGCCGCGTCCACGAGGACATCTTCGACCGAAGCATCGACGTGCAGATCCTGCGATTGCGGCGCAAGCTCGAGTTCGATCCGAGCGCGCCGCGGATCATTCGTACCGAACGCGGCATTGGCTACAGGTTTGAGTTAACTGTCGAGCGCACCGGCGCCAATGCGCGGAATTGCATTGGCGACTTGTTGGACTCGTAGAGGATGTGAGCGGCCGCGAGGAAGCAAGCGGGGACTTGGCGTCACTCACACTCCGGGACGCCAGGGCTTGCGGCTCGATGATGCCGGCGCTCTTTGACGCAAAAAATCGGCGCTGGATCGTCGCCGCACTACGGCCGCTTCGAACCCCAATAGCGGCGCCGCAGCGCCATGGCGCCCTCGCCACCATAGATTCCAATCACGATGCTTAAAGGCACAACAACAAAGATTTCCAGCAAAGAGCTAAACGGCGTTGCGGCGACCAGCATCATGGCCATTTCCTCCGACGAGGACCGTGTTGCTTCCGGTGCGTTCGTCGAAAACCGGTATACGCCCGGCCCCGTCTTTTTCCGCATCACGTTGGCGTGATATCAGCACCCAGGTTGGGATGAGCCACAATCCGGCGCTTTTAGCTAAAGGGCCGCACTGGGGAGGTGCTGGTCTGGCCGATGTCGCGGCAGGCAAGACGTTTGCTCGGCGCCGTGGTCCCGTTACGGGCGAATGGAGAGGCCGACGAGATCGGTGGACTCGCCAGCTTCCGAGCAAGCGGAGACGCCGATAGATTGGCGCCGACCGACACCATCGAGGGCAGCAAATTGGACGAACCGAGCCGGTGAGCAAATCCATCCTGACGATCGGCGAGATCCTCGTCGAGATCATGGCCATCGAGCGTGGAGACGGCTTCCGCGGGCCTATCGCGCTGGTGGGTCCGTTCCCCTCGGGCGCACCGGCCATCTTCATCGACCAGGCGGCGCGGTTCGGGCAGCCGGCCGCGATGATCGGCTGCGTCGGCGACGACGATTTCGGCCGGGTCAACCTCGAGCGGCTTGCCCGGGACGGCGTGGACATCAGCGCCATTACGATCGACCCCGAGGCGGCGACCGGCAGTGCGTTCGTGCGTTACAGGCCGGATGGTACACGCGCGTTCGTGTTCAACATCAAGCATAGCGCCTCGGGGCGCATCGCCATCGGGGCCGCGGCCCGGGCCGCGATCGAGCGCAGCGATCACCTGCACGTCATGGGAACGGCCCTGTTCTCGCCCGCCATCGTGGAGGTGGTGCTGACGGCCGCCGAAGCCGTTAAGGCGCGCGGCGGGACGATCTCTTTCGACCCCAACCTGCGGTCGGAAATGCTCGGCCTGCCGGGACTTCGGACGGCCTGCGAGACCCTGTTCCGGCGCTGCGACCTGTTCCTTCCGAGCGGCGCGGAACTCATTCTTTTCACTCAGGCCCGGCAAGAGCAGGAGGCGATTGCGGAAGTTCTCGGCCACGGTATCGGGACGGTCGTGCTGAAGCGGGGCGCGCAGGGCGCCAGCTATCACGATGCGACGACCAATCTACATCAGCCCGGCTTTCCGGTGGGGGAGGTCGACCCCACCGGCGCCGGCGACTGTTTCGGCGCCACCTTCGTGAGCTGCTGGCTTCGGGGCATGAGCCCGCGCGTCTCCCTGGCCTATGCGGCCGCCAGCGGCGCCTGCGCGGTCACCCGGCAAGGCCCCATGGAGGGCGTCACGAGCAAGGCGGAGCTCGACGCCTTCCTGACTTCCCACAGCGCCCAAGCTCCGGCGTGACAGGTGCTGGGTCTCGGACCGACGTCAGCAGGCCGTGAACCCGCCGTCGATGGGTAGGCAAACGCCGGAAATCATCGAGGCGCCGTCACCGAGCAGAAACACGATGGGCGCCGCGATCTCGTCCTCGGTGGCCCAGCGGTGCAAGGGCATCTGCTTCAGGAAGGGTTCGCCGATATCGGGCCGCCCCCAGTAGAAGGCGGACATCTCGGTCATCACGACGGTCGGGTTCACGCTGTTGACCCGTATGTTGTACTTGCCGAGTTCGAGTGCGGACACCCGGGTGATGTTGTCGAGCGCGGCCTTCGACGACCCGTACGAGATATGACCGGACAACGCCACCAGCGACGCCTGGCTGGACACGTTGACGATGGACCCGCCCTTGCCCAGCCGGATCATCGACCGCGACGCATATTTGGTGACCAGCAGAGCCCCGCGGGCGTTGACGCCGATGACCTTGTCGAACACGGCGATGTCGGTCTCCATCGGCGTCGCGATCTCGCCGCCGAATCCGCCGCAATTGACCACGCCCCAGACATCGAGATCGAGCAAGGCATCGCGGACGCTGTCCTCCGACGTGAGATCGAAGGGCAAGGTCCGGCATCCGGTCTGGGCCGCGAGCGCGTCGAGCGCCTCGACCCGCCGCCCGCTCGCGATCACGGTTGCGCCGGCCGCCACGAGCTGGCGAACCGTCGCGCCGCCGATCCCGCCACTCGCGCCCGTGACCAGCACGGTGCGCCCCTCGAATCCCCACATCACGCTCTCCTGAACATTTTGCGTTGCTCCGCGTGAGGGTCTCGCCGCGCGTCAGCCGCCGATCATCAGCTTGACCACCTCGTCGTGCGTCGTCTGCTCGATCCGGCGCTCGCCCGCGAGACTGCCGCGCCGGAGCACCACGATCCGGTCCGCCACCGCGAAAATGTCCTGCAAATTATGGCTGATGAAGATCACGCCGCGGCCCTGCGCCTTGAGGCCCTGGATGAGGGACAGCACCTTGCGCTGCTCCGGAACCCCCAAGGCGGCGGTCGGCTCGTCCATCAGGATCACGCGGGCGTTCCAATAGATGGCCCGGCCGATCGCCACGGCCTGGCGCTGACCGCCGGAAAAACGCCCGACCGGCGCATCGAGCCGATCCACATGGAAATCGAGCCGGGCCATGGTTTCCTTGGCGGCGGCCGCCATTTTGGCGCGGTCCAGAACGGGGAGGATTCCGAACGCGCGGCGCATCGGCTCGCGACCGAGGAAGATGTTGGCCCCGATCGATAGGTTGTCGGCGAGCGCCAGGTCCTGATAAATCGTCTCGATCCCGGCTCCGCGGGCCGCTTCGGGGGTCGGGAAGCGGACGACCTCGCCATCGAGCCGGATGTCGCCGCCATCGGCCGCGTAGACGCCCGAGATCATCTTGGTGAGGGTCGACTTGCCGGCGCCGTTGTCGCCCGCCAGCGCCACAACTTCGCCGGGATAGAGCGCGAGCGACACGCCCTTGAGGGCTTCGACCCCGCCGAAGCGCTTGTAGACGTCGCGGACCTCCAGGATCGGCTGCAGCGCCTGAGACGGAAGGGCGCTCATCAGCGATCTCCGCCGAGCTTGCGCTGCGTCTGGTCGACCAGCACTGAGATGATGATCACGACGCCGACCGCCACGAACTGCCAGAAGGGTTCGACGTCGATGAACACGAGGCCATACTGGATGACCGCGATCACCAGTGAGCCCGCGACCGTGCCGAGGATGGTCCCCGAGCCGCCGAACAGACTGGCCCCGCCGATCACCACGGCCGCGATCGAGTCGAGCAGCAGCGGCTCGCCGGCTTGAGCGGCGCCCGCCGTGAAGCGGGCCGCGTAGAGCACCCCCCCAAGCCCGGCGCAGAGGGCCGACAGCAGGTAGAGCTTGCGGGTATGGCGCCCGACGTTGATGCCGGCCCGGAGCGCCGCCTGCTCGCTCGCCCCCACCGCATAGGTGTGCTGGCCGAAGCGGGTCTGGCTGAGCATATAGCTCATCAGCAGCAGGAACAGGATCGCGACGATGACCACGATGGGAAATCCGAGGAAGCGGCCGTTGCCCAGTGCGGCGAAATCGCCGTTGGTGATCGGCACCGTGGTGCCGGCAGCGAGCAGGAAGGCGACGCCTCGTGCCACGCCGAACATGCCGAGCGTGCCGATGAAGGGCGGCACCTTCAGCTTGGAGATCAGCCAGCCGTTGACGGCGCCCGGGATCAGCGACACCAGGAGACCCGCCGCGATGCCGACCACCATGGCCGGAAACTCGGGCATGGAGCGGCCCGCGATGTTGGCCCCGTGCGCCGCGACGACGGCCGACAGCCCCATGATGAAACCGACCGACAGGTCGATCCCGCCCGCGATGATCACGAAGGTTTCGCCCAGCGCCAACAGCAGCGGCGCGACCGCGAAGATGGCGATCGACTGCGCGTTATAGCTCGAGAAAACGAAGCTCGTGCCGTAGCTGACCTGCGCCCATATCTCGAACAGAACGAGCAGGAGGACGAGGAATAGCCAGGCCCGCGTCCGGGCCGCGAGGAGGAGCAGCCGCGAGGGGCGTCGTCCCGGGGCGGGTGGGCGCAGGATCTGAGAGGGTGTCAGACTGGCCATGCGCCCTCCGTAGGCGGAAAATCGCACCGCGCCGCCTCGGCGGCGGGACGACGCGGGAGCGGGATCAGTCCTTGTAGATGAACTTCGCGACGTCAGGATTGTCGACATTCGATTGATCCATGACGGTGAAGCCGGTTCCGATGGTGGTCGGAATCGAGTGACCGGTGAGGTGGGCGTAGGCCGAGACCACACCGTAATAGCCGATCTCGGCCGGGTGCTGGGCGATGGCGGCCGTGATCAGGCCGGACTTGATGTTGCCCACGATGGTGGTCGGGGCGTCGAACGCCACCACCTTGACCTTGCCTTGCTGGCCGGCCTGCTGCACGCCGTTGCCGGAGCCGATGGCCGAGAACAGATTGGCGCCGAATACGCCGGCGAGATCCGGGTTGCGGGCGTAGACGGACTGCAATTGCGAGGCGGCCTTGTTGGCGTCGTCGTCGTTGAACTGGGTTTGCAGCACGGTGACGCCCGGGTGGTTCTTCATCTCCTCCTTGAAGCCTTCCTCGCGCTGGTCGGTCGTCGAAACGCCGGGCTTCACGTTGGACACATAGACCTTGCCCTTGTCGCCGATCGCCTTGGCAAGGGCGCGGGCCGCGATCTTGCCGCCGAGCACGTTGTCGGACGCGATGTAGGACAGCGGGAAGTCGGCATTGCCCGACCCGGTCTGATAATTGCCCGTGCCGATGAAGGTGTCGACCGTGATGATGGGAATTCCGGCGTCCGCGGCCTTCTTCATCGGCTGCACCAGCTGCGTCTTGTCGGTGGGTGCGATCAGAATGGCGTCGGGGTGGCGGGCGATCACCGCGTCCAGCACCGGTGCCTGCTGCACCGGATTGAACTCAGGTGCGCCCTGAAAGACGAGGTCGGCCCCGAGCGCCTTGGCGGCATCTTCGGCGCCACGGCGCATGGTGATATAGAAGGCGTCGGTGGTTAGGCCGGGGACCAGGGCAATCGTGAACTTCTTGCCCTGCGCCTGCGCGCTGCCGAGCAGCGCCCCCATGCCGATCGCGACCGCCGCCAATGCTGTAAGCGTCTTCCTCAAGGTCCCCTCCTGATGCTTGTGTGCCGAAACACCGCGGCGCGCCCGTTGCGGGGTCTTTCGCCGGGCGAACCGTACGATCCACCGAGGCGCCCGGTCAATCCATGGCCTGAAGGCGTTTTCGGCGGCTCCGAAGCAGGCAGGTCCATGCGCGGCTCGACGCGGACCTTACCAACCTTGCCGGACCATCAACGCAGCCTTGATCTTGCCCGCGTCCCGTCGCAACTTCAGCATTCGCTGCCAAGCGCGGCAGTATAAGCAATGAAGAAAATGGGATGGGAATGGAAACCATGGTGGAAGTCACCGACGCTACACGGCGGGTCTCGCTGTGGCTCGACGCCTTTGGGGCGGCCTTGGAAGCGCGCGACATCGCCGGCGCGCTCACCCTCTTCGGCGAGCCGTGCTACTGGCGCGACCTCTTAGCCTTAACCTGGAATCTCACGACGAGCGAAGGAAAGCCGGCCATCGAGGCCATGCTGACCGCCACGCTTGCTCGAACGGCACCATGCCGCTTCGCCGGCGAGGGTCAAGCCATCGAGAAGGACGGCGTCACCGAGGGCTGGTTCACTTTCGAGACGAAGGTCGCACGGGGCAAAGGCTACCTCCGCCTCAAGGACCACAAGTGCTGGACGCTGTTGACGTCCATGGAAGAATTGAAGGGATTTGAGGAGAAGAACGGCCGCCGGCGTGCATTTGGCGCGGAACACGGCATCCACCGCGACCGCAAGTCGTGGCTCGAGCGCAAACAGAAGGATGAGCGGACGCTCGGCACCGAGCGACAACCGTATGTGGTCGTGATCGGGGCTGGGCAGGGCGGCCTTGCGCTCGCGGCGCGTCTCAAGCGGCTGGAGGTGCCGACTATCGTGCTCGAAGCGCACGCGCGGCCGGGCGATTCCTGGCGCAAGCGCTACAAGTCGCTCTGCCTGCACGATCCCGTTTGGTACGACCACATGCCGTATCTGCCCTTTCCAGACGACTGGCCGGTTTATTCCCCCAAGGACAAGATTGCCGACTGGCTCGAGGCCTATGCCAAGGTCATGGAATTGAACGTCTGGACCTCGGCGACATGCCAGAAGGCAAGCTACGACGAGGCAAAGGGCGAATGGACGGTCGAGGTGAACCGCGACGGCAAGCCCATGACGCTGCACCCAAAGCATCTCGTCTTCGCCACCGGCATGTCGGGCCTGCCCAATCTGCCCGAGTTCCCCGGCATGGCGCGCTTCGAGCGCGAGCATCACCATTCGAGCCAGCACGGCAGCAGCGAAGCCTTCCGGGGCAAGAAGGCGGTGGTGATCGGTTCGAACAACTCGGCCCATGACATTTGTGCCGATCTTTGGGAAAACGGCGCCGACGTCACCATGGTTCAGCGCACCTCGACGCATGTCGCGACGTCGGATTCGCTGTTTCGGTTCGGCACCAGCCAGCTCTATTCGGAAGCGGCGCTCGAACGGGGCATCACGACCGATAAGGCGGACCTCATCAACGCGTCGATCCCTTACGGTCTCATGCATGCGTTTCACATGCCGACCGTCAAGGCGATCCGCGAGCATGATGCCGAACTCTACCAGCGGCTGGAACGGGCGGGCTTCATGCTCGACTTCGGCGACGACGGCTCAGGGCTCTTCATGAAATACATGCGGCGCGGTTCTGGCTATTACATCGACGTCGGCGCCTCGGAACTCATCGCCAATGGCGACGTCAAGCTGAAGAGCGGCGTCGACGTGCGCGAGATTACCGAAAACGCCGTGGTTCTGAGCGACGGGACGGAACTCCCTGCCGACCTCATCGTCTACGCCACCGGCTATGGCTCGATGAACGGCTGGGTCGGCCGGATCGTGTCGCAGGAGATGGCCGACAAGGTCGGTAAAGTTTGGGGCCTCGGCTCCGACACCACCAAGGACCCGGGTCCCTGGGAAGGCGAGCCGCGCAACATGTGGAAGCCCACCCAGCAGGAAGGTCTCTGGTTCCATGGCGGCAACCTGCATCAGTCGCGCCACTATTCTAAATACCTGGCGCTGCAACTCAAAGCCCGCTTGGAGCGCCTGCCGACCCCAGTCTACGCCAAAGCTCCCGTGCACCACCGAGCCTAGAACAAAACGCCCGCGGGGTTGATGGAGGAAGGCAAACGACTGTCGGACCCTAATCGGCACCGTCGCGCTCGTCATGCGGGTTGAGCTCCGCGTCCTGAAAGACGCGACCCCATCGACCGAGCCGGTGAGTGGCAAAACCGGCGAGCCTCAGGCTTTTCCAAACCGTGACCGAGATGGAATCGTAGACCGGCACACCGATCTCCTGTTCGAGCGCCGGCGCGATTCTCGCGCCTGCCAGATTCGTGCAGACGATGGCGACCGCGTCGCAGCCCATCCGCGCCACGTCACGAACCATATCGGCGATCTCCTGTTCGCCAACCTCCGCGAAGGAGAAGTTGTCGCGCAGGCCGAGATGACGCTCCGCCGTGCAATCGAAGCCGCACGCGCCCCAATTGCGCATGATCTGCTGCTGGACCTCGTCGACATAGGGCGTTACGAGGCCGATTTTGCCTAAGCCGGTGCGCTCGAAGATCTCGCGAAAGGCGAGTACCGAGGTGCAAGCCGCGATGCCGGTCGACTCGAGAATCCCCGCACATAATGCCTCGTCGCGCTCGAAGCCGAGCCAGCTCGCGGACGTGCCGTTCCAGGCGATCACATCAACCTTCGCATCGGCCAGAAGCCCGGCGGCACGCAGGATCTCGGCCTGTGAGAACTGATCGAGTTCGCGCGCGGAGAGGCCGATCTGCGTGACGCGGAAGCGGGAAAAATGCGCGCTTACGCGGCGCTGCCCAGTGATGATCGCGGTGGTCATCGGCTCGAGCACCGAATTCGAGGACGGCGTCAGCATGCCGAGACGAATCCGCCTGTCGGGTTCACGGTTCATGAGACTCTCGTTTGGAAGCTCGTCGGCATGGACGGAGGCGAGCATAGCGTTGCCCGAAAGCTGCACGATCGCCTTGTGGAACGCCACATCGAACTCGCACGAGCGTTCGCTGGCGGAACCGGTGGCGAGCGTAGACGATCGATGTCATGCTCGACCTTAACCCCGTTCCGCGCTTGTGGTGACAATGCCGCCCATGGGATCGCTGGGCAACAGACCGCCGGCAAGACAGGGCCGCAAGCGGGCCACACCGAAGTTGGAGCAGGGCATGGACATCGGCGTGCACAAAATCGGCATGAACGCCCCAAGCGACGTTGCCGAACTCGACCGGCTGATCGAGGCCGGAACGGTCGATCCCGCCTCGATCGTGGCGCTGATCGGCAAAACCGAGGGCAATGGCGGGGCCAACGATTTCACCCGCGGTTTCGCGACCCTGTCGTTCCAACTGCTCCTCGCGCGCCATCTGCGATGCTCTCCCGAGGAGACCGGACAGCGGATCGCCTTCGTTTGGTCCGGGGGGACCGAAGGCGTCCTGTCGCCGCACGCGACGGTGTTCACCCGCAAGCCGGGCGATGCCAACGCTGCCCCACCGGGAGGCAGACTCGCCCTCGGGATCGAGGTGACCCGTGACATCCGCCCCGAGGAGGTCGGCACTATGGCGCAGGTCGAGGAGGTGGCGGCTGCGGTGCGGCGCTGCCTCGAGGGCGCGGGCATCACGGACCCGGCCGACGTCCACTACGTCCAGGTGAAGGGTCCGTTGCTGACCCCGGCCTCCGTCGCGGATGCCGATCGGCGTGGCAAGACGCTCGTCACCCGTGACCCCAACGGCTCGAAGCCTTTCGCGCGCGGCGCGACCGCCCTGGGGGTTGCCATCGGGCTTGGGGAGGTGGAGGCCAGCGATCTGTCCGATCGGGACATCGCGCGCCGCCTGGACCTGTTCTCGTCCGTCGCCTCGACCTCGGCGGGCGGCGAACTCAAAAACTGCGAAGTGCTCCTGTTCGGCAACTCCCCTCGGGCCACCGGCGCCTTCCGCATCGGCCATGCCGTGCTCGAGGACGCGATCGACGCCAACGGCGTGCGCGCCGCGCTGCGCGACGCGGGGCTGGCGTTCGAATGCAACCCCACACGCGACGACGCGCGCAAGATCGCGGCCGTCTTCGCCAAGGCCGAAGCAAGCCCGACGGGCGCCATCCGCGGACGCCGCAATACCATGCTGTCGGATGCCGACATCAATTACGAACGCCATGCCCGTGCGGCACTGGGGGCCGTGATCGCGAGCATCACGAGCGACCCCGCCATCTTCGTTTCGGGCGGCACCGAGCACCAGTGCGCGCCGGGCGCCGCCCCGATCGCGGCCATCGTGCGGGTCCGAGAAAGTGATGGGTAAAACGTTCGAGACGAGGGTCTTCAGGCTCACCATGCGAAGCCCAGACGACGTTTCGGCCCTCCGCGCCCTGTTCGAGTCGGGAGCTCTGGATCCCGCCCACCTCGTCGCGGTGATCGGCAAGACCGAGGGCAATGGCGGCGTCAACGATTTTACCCGGGGTTACTTCACCCAGTCCTTGATGCTCCTCCTGGCGGAGGCGCTCGGCATCACCCCGGCCGATGCGCTGCTGCGGGTACCCTGCGTGCTGTCGGGCGGCACCGAGGGGGTCCTCAGTCCGCACATGTCCGTCTTCGCCCGTGTTCCGTCGCAAATCCCGCCCGGCGGAGCGGCGGCGCTTGCCATCGGGATCAGTTTTGCGGCCGACGTACCCGCGGAGGCGGTCGGCCGCATGGTGCAGATCGAGGCGACCGCCGTCGCGGTCGAGGCCGCCATGGCGGATGCCGGCCTTAGCGCCGTTGAAGTCGAGTTCGTTCAGGTGAAGGCGCCCGGACTGACCCTGGCCCGGATCGAGGACGCTCGCCGTCGCGGCGCGCGCGTCGTCACGGCCGATACCAACCGAGCCATGGCGCTGTCCCGCTCGGCGGCCGCCCTCGGCGCCGCACTCGCGCTCGGCGACGTGCCGCGCGCGCGCCTGTCGGAGGCCGCGATCGGGCAGGACATGGATCTGCAGTCTTCGCGGGTCAGCGTGTCGTCCGGGGTCGAGATCGCGCGCACGGAAGTGATCGTGCTCGGCAATTCGCCGCACTGGCCCGGCTCCCTGCGCGTGGCACACCGTGCCATGGCGGACGCGCTCGACGTCGGCGCGATCCACGCCGTTCTCGACGACCTCGGCATTCGGTCATCTCCGGCCGTCGATTCTGCCGGCCGCGAGCGCATCAAGGCGGTGCTCGTGAAAGGCATGCCCGATCCGAGCGGCAAAGTCCGAGGCTTTCGCCACACAATGCTCGACGATACCGACATCAACGCCCAGCGCCATATCCGCGCCGCGCTGGGTGGCTTGGCGAGCGCGATTCTGGGCGATGGCCGCATCTTCGTGTCGGGCGGTGCCGAACACCAGGGTCCCGACGGCGGCGGCTTGATTGCGGTGATCGCGGAGGCGGCAGGATGACCCCGGATCAGGACCTCTGGCGCAAGGGCCTGGCCGAACTGGGCGCGGATTTTCAGACGGGACGGCTCGACCCGGTGACGCTCCTCGAGGCCTGCATCGATCGCATCGCCCGCATCGACCCGCATCTGAACAGCATCGTCACGCTCGACGAGCCCGGAGCGCGGCGGGCCGCGGCGGACAGCGCCGCACGCTGGAAAGCCGGCGCGCCCCGCTCGCGGCTCGACGGCATTCCCATGACGGTCAAGGACAACCTGCTGGTTGGCGGCCTACGGGCGACCTGGGGCAGTCGCGGTTATGCGGATTACGTGCCGGAGTTCGACGAAGTGCCGGTCGCCCGCTTGCGCGAGGCGGGAGTGGTGATCGTCGGCAAGACCAATGTCCCCGAACTGACGCTGGAGGGCTACACCTCGAACCAGCTGTTCGGGACCACGCGCAATCCATGGAATCTGGGCTTGACGCCCGGCGGCTCGAGCGGCGGCGCCGTGGCGAGCGTCGCGGCGGGGCTCGTCCCTGCCGCGATCGGCACAGATGGCGGTGGTTCGATTCGTCGGCCCGCATCGCACACCGGGCTCGTTGGGTTCAAACCTTCGATCGGTCGGATTGCACGCGGCGGCGGCTTCCCTGAAACGCTCCACGATTGCGAGGTCATCGGAACCCTGACGCGCTCGGTCGAGGACGCC
The DNA here is from genome assembly GCA_964245915.1 of uncultured Lichenihabitans sp. Taxonomy (GTDB): domain Bacteria; phylum Pseudomonadota; class Alphaproteobacteria; order Rhizobiales; family Beijerinckiaceae; genus Lichenihabitans. Next base: position 28,952 of record CAXTOT010000004.1, read on the forward strand.
GTCCTGCTCGACGCCATCCTGTCGGGCCACGACCCAAGCGATCCGCGATCCGCGCTGCTTGCGACGCGGCTCGGGCGCGATCCGGCGCGGCTTCGCATTCTCTATGTGCCCCGCTTCGACGACGCGCCGCTGGATCCGGAGATCGAAGCCGCCACCGACGCGGCCGCGCGCGCGCTTGCCGCCGCGGGTCATGAGGTCGCGACGGGAGGCGTCTTTTTCGACCGCGGCAGCATCGACGAGATCTGGCGGGTGATCGGTCGCGCCGGGGTGACGCGGACCTTCCGGGTCGCGGGCGACCGCCTGCGCCACGCGGGAGGCGCCACGATCCAGGCCATGGCGACGGAAGGCGAGGGTCTTTCCGCGGCCGACTATGTCGAGGCGCTCGCGGGCGTCAGCAAGTTCCGGCGCGACATCGCGGCGCTGTTCGAGCGGGTCGACCTCATCTTCACGCCGAGCGCCGCGGCCCTACCCTGGCGGGCCGAGGAGGCCTTCCCGCCACTCATCGATGGCAAGCCCGTCGGTCCTCGGGGCCACGCGATCTACACCGGGTGGGTGAATGTCGCGGGCCATCCCGGCATTGCCTTGCCGCTCGGCTTCTCGGCATCGGGCCTGCCGATCGGCGGCCAGTTCATCGGCCGGTTCGGGGCCGACGACGGGCTTCTGGCCTTCGCCCGATCCTTCGAAGCGGACCACGGGCCCCGCTGGGTGTGGCCCGATCTCGCAACCGCGGCCTGATCCGGTCAGGCGGGGGCGAGAACGTAGACGGTGTGCACATAGCCGGTCGCCAGCGCCACATACCAGCCCACGACCGCGGCCGCCGTGATGGCGCGCACGACCGCCCCGGCGGCCGTCATATGCGGGGCCTCGACGAAGGTGCGTTGCGGGTAGGCTCCGAAGGCCCGCGCCTCCATGGACATCACCATCATCGAGGCCTTGCGCAGGCTGCCGACCAGAAGCGGCATCGAATAGCGTTTCATTTCGCGGATGCGACCCGCGAGGCCGCCCTGTCGCGCAACCCCACGAACCGCCTGGGCGGCACGGATGGTCTTGATCTCGTCCTCGATGGTCGGGATGATCCGGAGCGCGATGAAGAACGCGTAGGCGATGCGGTAGGGCACGCGCATCTGCGTCACCAGCGCGATGGCAAGTTCCCGCGGGTCCGTGGTGCGGACGAAGACCAGGGATGACAGGATGATGGTGTAGATGCGCAGCGCGGAGGCCAGGGCGTAATCGAAGCTTTCGGCATAAATCGGATGGCTGCCGATATGGAACGCCACCTGAGTGCCCGGCAGGGTCAGGGTCTGGATCACCAGAAAGCTGATGCAGGCGAGGCCGAACAGCCAGGTACCCTTGGCGATCTCGACCGGTGACAAGCGGGCCAGGACCAGAGCCGTGAGCAGGACCACGACGGTGATCACAATCTGCACCCAGCCGATATAGGCCCCGAAGGCCAGTAGCGAGATGCCGAAGAGCCAGGCCAGCTTGGTCAGCGGATCGAGTTTATGGAAGAACGAGGTTCCGGCGCGGAACTGGAAGACCGCCGAGCGTTTCATGCCGCCACCTTGCGCGAGGCCGCGATGGCATCGACCAGCGCCGAAACCGAGAGGGTCGGGCGAACCGGGCCTTGCGGGTTGACCCGTGCGATCTCGCGGCTGATCTCATAGATGGGCGGGGTCAGCAGACCGCTCGTCGCCAGCAGGGCATCATCGGCGAACATCGCCTCGGGCGGACCGTCGAACAGCAGGCGTCCGTCGCTCAGCACTAATGCGCGGTCGGCCCATTCGGCGACGAGGCGCACGTCGTGCGTGATCATCAGGACGGTGGTCTGATAGCGCTCCTGCAAGCGCACCATCAGGCGCATCAAATGTTGCGCCCGCTCGTGATCCTGGCCGATGGTCGGCTCGTCGAGGATGAGCAGGTGCGGTTCGAGCACCAGCATGGTGGCGACGCTGAGGCGCCGCCGCTCGCCGAGGCTCAGGATGAACGGCGATCGGTCGGCGTAGCGGGCGAGATCCACGATGGCCAGCACCTCGTCGACGCGCTCGCGGATCGCTTCCTCGGCATAGCCGCGCACCGTCAGCCCATAAGCGACCTCGTCCCAGACGCGGTCGGTCACGAATTGGTGGTCCGGGTTCTGGAACACGTAGCCGACCTGACCCGAGATCTCCTTGGGCCCGAGGGCCGCAAGATCGCGCCCGTTGAGGAAGATCGACTGGCGCGGGGCCGCATTGATGCCCATGATCAGACGCGCCAGCGTGGTTTTTCCCGAGCCGTTGCGGCCGCACAGCGCCACCAGACTCGCGGGCCCGAGTTCGAAATCGACGTCGTCGAGGATCGGTGTGCCGCGGTCGTAGCCGAACGACAGATGCTGAACGCGCAGCAGAGGGGTCGGGCCGATCGGCGGCGATGCGGTTTCGCGGGTTGCAGGAGCGGCCGAAAGGTCGCCAAGGAAACGCCGCCCTAACGCCACGGCCTCGGGCACATCGAGCGGCAGGTCGTCGCTCGTGAGCGGAACACCGCAGGCCGAAGTCAGCGCCAGCGCGAATTCGGCCGTTTGCGGGAACCAGGCGCTGACCGGAACGGGCTGGCCCTCCTCCGAGCGGGACGCGCGCGGTTGGGAAAAGGCCGCGCGCGGCAAGCCGTCGAACGTGATCCGGCCCTTGTCCATCATGACGACGCGCGACACGCGGTCGGCAAGCTCGTCGATTCTGTGCTCCACCATGATGATGGTGGTACCGGCCTGATGAAGGGAATGCAGCAGGGCGAAGACGTCGGCCATGCTGGCCGGATCGAGATTGGCGGTCGGCTCGTCGAGCACCAAAAGGCGCGGTCGGACCGCCAGGACCGCCGCGATGCTGACCCGTTGCTTCTGGCCGCCCGACAACTCGAAGACGGAACGATCGCCGAAGCAGTCGAGCCCGACGACCGAGAGGGCCTCGGCTTGGCGCTCCATGATTTCCGCGGCCGGTCGACACAGGTTTTCGAGGCCGAAACACACCTCGTCCCGCACCCGGGTGCAGATGATCTGCGCGTCGGGGTCCTGGAACACCATGCCGACATCGGTGGCAAAGGTTGCAACCTTGGTGTCGGCGAGCGCGCGACCGCAGATGGTCGCCTCGCCGGTCAGCGTTCCCTTGAGCGTGTGTGGAATGGTGCCGTTGAGAAGCTGCAGCATCGTGCTCTTGCCGCAGCCGCTCGGTCCAAGGATGAGGACGAACTCGCCATCCCGCACCGTGAGCGAGATATCGTCCAGCACGGACTCATTCTCGCCCTCGTAGGTGTAGGACATCGCAACGAGGTCGACGGCGATCGACGACGGCTCGGCCGCGACGGTCAGGGGAGCGGCTTCGATCGTCGACATCGCGGCGTGTCCTGATTTCAGGCCAGCTTCTGTTCGGTCCGGATCGGACGCTCGTCGCTGGCGAGGATCGTGCCGCGAAGAACGCCGGCCCGCAGCAGCGCGTGGGCGATCGGTTTGACGAGGACGATCGCGTAAACGGCGCCGCTGGCCATGCGAATGATGAGCGCCAGAAGATTGTAGCTGATCCCCATGTCGCCGACCCCGAAGAAATAGACTTCCGGGATCTGCTGCAGGATCGGCGCGAGTGCCCCGGAGAGGGCGACGGCGGACAGCGTCCAACGCCGATAACCGTAGAACGCGAAGCCGAGATCGGACATGAAACCCTGCAAGAAGCCTGCGCCGAGAACCATGATGCCGTTGGGATTGCCCGACAGCACCTGGGCGACGCCGTTCATGGTCTCGGCCAAGGTGGCGGCCCCCGGCTTCCGGATGATGTAGCCGCAAAGTGGGCCCGCGATATAGAACCCGCCGCAGATGGCCGCGAAGGCCAGAAAGCCGTAGCTGCCCGAAAAGGTCATGAACAGCCGACCCAGCATGGCGTTCGGCGTACCCAGCACCCCGTTGATCACGCCGATCACGGCCATGATCACGATCTCCATCAACGTAAACCCAACTACGAAACGGCCGTTGCCGCGGTTGATCGCATAGGCGATGCCGGCAAGCACCACCGCCACGATGGCAACGACCAGGTAGATTGAACCGATACTCATGACATCACCCCGCGTGTAGATGCAGCTAACCCGCCTTTGAGCAAGACAGATCGGTCGAGCGATCCGGAGACTCGGGCCCTCCGCGATGACAGTTCGATCCGAATGCGTTTCAATCGTTCGGAGCGGTTGCTCGCAAAGGTCTCCCCGAGATCACCATGGGAGGCAGCGATGACCGAAAGACTGAGCAACATCGATCGTTTTACAAGCTGTAAATTTGAGCATCGAAGCCGATATTTTCCGCAACTGTGCTGAAACAGTAGAATCTCCACCACTCGATGCATGTCTCGTGCGACATCTCTCTTCTGCAGCAACCTGAAAAAGGCGTACGTGGAGCGCGCATGGCCGCGGTCAAAATTTCAGCAACCCCTCTTCGAGGTTCTTCGCAGGAACACAAACCGAGCTTGTCATTCGACCTTGGACGTGTTCGTTTGTCGTCTGACGTCTTACAGGCCGGATGATCGTTCATCCCCAGTGGCAGGTTCCCTTTTGCCGATTCCACGCCGAAAGCCCAGGATCGTCGTCGCGGGAGCCGGCATCGCCGGAAGTCTCATCGCGTCCGGCCTGCGCGACCGCACCGACTGCGAGGTGATCTGCCTCGAGCGCGTCGACGCTGAGGAACAGGGCGAGGCCGGAACCGGGCTCAACATCGGGCCGAATGCCTTAAAATGCCTTGCGCTTCACCTGCCCCGCGAGGCGGACGCGATCACATCGAACAGCCTGCCATGGTCGAGCTGGACGATCGCGACCACCTGCGGGCAAGCCCTCATGGACCTGCGGCTCGACACGGTTGCCGACAATCCCGGCGTCCGCATCCGTTGGGCCGAGCTTTACGCGCTGCTGCGGAGCCCGTTGCGCGGGATCATCACCTACAACGCCGAACTCACGGACTGCGGCCAGGACACCGAGGGCACCTTCGTCACCTGGACGCATCGCGAAACCGGCGCGCGGGAGCGCATTGGCAGGATCGATCTCCTGATCGCCGGCGAGGGCCGCTATTCGGCGATCCGGCGCTACGTGCTCGGCGGTGCGGAGACGCCACGTTTCCTCAACGTCTGCCTCTACCGGGTGCTTTTCCCAGCAGGGCCGGATTGCCCGATCGACGACTACGGTCAATGGTTCAATGGCCCGAACCGCCTCCTCGCCTTTCGCGTGCCGGGCGACCTCGTCTATTGTGCCGGCTCGTTTCCCATCCCGGCCGGCGGCAGCACCCCGGATGCCATGAAGCAGCCGGAGTTTTTGCGGCAAGCCTATCTGCCGCACGACAGGCCGCCTTCCTGCGAGGCCGCCTATCTCATCGACTCCATCGTAAGCCACGTCGACCGCATCCACTGGGCGAGGCTCCAGGAGGGCAGCGTCACCTATGGCCGCAAGGCCGGCATCCTGCTTGCGGGCGATGCCGCGCATCCCATGGTGCCGACGCTTGGCCAAGGCGCTACGCAGGCCTGCGAGGACGCCTGCGTGATCGTCGACGAGATCGGGCATGCCCTGGCGTCCGGGGAGCCGCTGGCCGACGTGCCCGCGCGCGTCGAGGAGCAGCGTGCCGAGCGCGCCCGCTTCGTGGTCGAACTCTCGCGCCAAGCCACCGACACGATGCTGGCCGGGGCCGATCCGGTGGAGGGAACCCGCTGGAAAACCGAACCGGCCTTCCAACGCCAATTGATGCAGCTTTATCGCGACGTGCCGCTGCCGCGCAGCGCTCGGGCGGCCCACGACAGTCGGAGTTATTCATGAGCGAAACTCAAGGCACACCCGAATACCGCTTCGACGGCAAGGTCGCGATCGTCACGGGCGCGGGAGACGGCATCGGCTTTGCCACCGTCGAGGGATTGGCGGCCGGCGCCGCACGGGTGATCTGCCTCGACGTGAAGGGCGCCGACAAGGCCGCGGCCCGGGCCCGGGAACTCGGCGCGGAGGCCGAAGCCGTCACCATGGACGTGCGCGATACGGCCGGCTGGAGCAAGCTCGTCGAGAGCACCATCGGGCGCTTCGGCGCGATCGACATCCTCGTCAACAACGCCGGCATCGCGGTTCCTGGCGACACCGCGGCCGATGTGTCGGAGGAGGTCTGGGACCGCATCCTCGAGGTCAACGCCAAAGGCGTCTGGCTCGGCATGCGCGCCGTTCTGCCCGGTATGCTGGCTCGCAAGAGCGGCAAGATCGTCAATGTCGCCTCGACCGCCGCCCATATCGGCCTGCGCGACGCGGCCGCCTATTGCGCGTCCAAAGGCGCGGTCTTGGCCCTGACCCGTCAGGCCGGCGTGCAATATGCCGCGCAGAACGTGCAGATCAATTCCGTGTCGCCCGGCACCACGATGACGGGACTGCAGCGCGACGTCACCGAACAACAGCGGGCGGCTTTCCTGCCCCTCACCCCGATCGGCCGTTTTGCGGCTTCGCCCGAGGTCGCGGCGGTGGTCCTGTTCCTATGCTCGAACGGGTCGTCCTTCATGGCCGGCACCGACGTCGGCGTGGACGGCGGTATGGTGGCCCTATGACGACCCTCATGTCGCGCGGGCAAAGACGATGAACGTGCTCCTGACGGGAGCCGCGGGTCTCATCGGCATGGCGGTCCGCCGGGTCTTGGCGGACCGCGGCCATCGGGTCGCCGCCACCGACGTGACGGCCTTCGACCGCGTCGACCGTGATCTCCACGTCGTCGCACTCGGCGACACCGCCGGCTTCGAGCGGCTCGTGACGGAAAATGGCATCGACGCCGTCGTGCATTGCGGCGCAATCTCGGGGCCGATGATGGCCAAAGGCGAGCCGCTCAAGCTCGTGGCGGTCAATATCGACGCGACGGCCGCCCTGCTCGACCTGGCGCGACGAGGCCGCATGCGCCGCTTCGTGTTCTGCTCGTCGATCAGCGTGTACGGCAATGTGGGGGACGCCACGATCACGGAGGCGACCCCGCTGCGGCCAACCTCGGTGTACGGCGCCACCAAGGTGGCCTGTGAACATCTCATCCAGGGGTTTGCGGCCGAATACGGCCTCGATGGCGTGAGCCTCAGGATCGGCCGCGTCTATGGCCCCTACCGCCGGGCTAACTGCCACGTGAAGACCCTGATCCAGGATGCCTCGGCGGGGCGGACGACCGAGATCCCCTGCGATCCCACCTTCATCTATCACTACGTTTATGTCGACGACGTCGCCGAAGCGATCGCGGTTGCGCTGGAGGCCCCCGCGCTGTCCGGGCGTGAATACAATGTCGGATCGGGCGAGGCCTTGACCATGCCAGCGCTGGTCGAACGGGCCGGCAGAGCCCTCCCTGCCCTGAAAGCGCAACTGGTGCCGGGCGAGGACGACGTGCCGGACGTGCAGACCCGTTTCGATGTCTCGGCGATTGGGCGCGATCTATTCTGGCGCCCGCGTTTCGACATGACGGCCGGCGTCACGGCGTACCACGCCGCGATCGCGGCGGGACAGGCGGCGCCATGACGCCGGCCGTGCCATGAACGAACTCCAGCTCTCCTGCCTGTCGGCACGTCTCGGCGCCAGCGGCCCGCGCGAGGATCTCGTCGCGCAGGTCTGCGGCGCGTTGCGTTCGCGCATTCGCGGCCAGAACATTCCCGCCGGCACGCGGCTGCCGAGCGAGACGGACCTGGCCAAGAGTCTCGGCGTAAGCCGCCCCACCCTCCGCGAGGCGACCCGGATTCTGGCCCAGGAAGGCTTGCTGGATATCCGCCACGGCGTCGGCACCTTCGTGGCCTCGGGCACCCGCCACCTCACCAACCCGCTCGATTCGATGTTGTCGCTGTCCGCTTCGATCCGGGCGGCCGGTGGCGAGCCCAGGGTTCGAGCACTGACGATCGACCTCGTCGCGGCATCCCGCGATGTCGCGCTGGCGCTGGCGCTGGCGCCGAAATCCCCTGTGCTTCGGATCAAAAGGACCCGTCTGATCGACGACCGCCCCCTGGGGCTCGCCCATGAGTTCCTGCCGCCGGGACCTTCGATCGACCTTGCGGCCCTGCAACGTTTCGACGGCGGGTCGCTGTATGGCTTCCTGACCAGGACGCTAGGAATCCAACTCCTGCGAAGCGAAATGTCGGTCACGGCCGTGAGCGCAACGGTGCAGCAGTCGCGTCTGCTCGCGGTCAGGGCCGGCGCGCCGCTCCTGTTCATGCGGGAAATCCACTTCGGCGAGAGCGACCGGCGTGTGCTTTACTCGGTCAACCACCACAACAGTTCCGTGGTCGACCTGACCCTCGTCCGTGCGGGCGTCCGCACGTGAAGGGCGGCTTCACCGCGCTCGGCAATCTTTCGATCGACGATCTCGTCTTCGTCGACGGATCGACCCAGTGGGCGGTTCCGGGCGGCAATGCGGTCTATGCCGCGCTCGGCATGGCGGTCTGGGGCGAGCGGCCAGGCGTCATCGCCCCGTTCGGTCCGGACTATCCGACCGTTGACCTCGAGCGCCGCCTCGATCTATCGCGCTGTCCCCGAATCCCACTCACCTTGCGGGATTGGGGGCTCTACGAGGAGGACGGAAGCCGCCAGTTCGTGTTCCGCAGCACCACGCGCGAATGGGATGATTTCAGCCCGCGCGCCTCCGACGTCGTGCCGGGCATCGGGGCAGCGCATCTCGCGCCCCTGCCGTGGAACCGGCACGTCGCGCTGATCGAAGCGCTCCGCCAGGGTGGCACCGAGATCCTCTCCATCGATCTCGATGATCGCCAGCTCGCCGGTATCGACCACGGCGCCGTGGCCAACCTGATGGCAAGCGTCGATCTGTTTCTGCCGAGCCGGCAGGACGGCGCCGCCATCTTCCCCAAGACGTCCCCCGCCGACACGGTGCGGCGCTTGCGCGACCTGTCGCCGAACACGCCCCTGATCGCGCTGAAATGCGGCGCCGACGGCTGCATCGCCCATGCCATGGGAAGCCGCGACCTCATCACCTTGCCGGCGTTTCCGGTGAAGGCGGCCGACAGCACGGGCGCGGGCGACACGTTCTGCGGCGGCGCCCTCGTCGGCTACGCGCGGACAGGTGAAGCCTTGGAGGCCCTGCTTCACGGCGCGGTCGCCGCCTCATTTTGCGTCGAAACGGTCGGCTGCAAGGGGCTGCTGAACAGCACGGAGGCCGTGGCGCTCGAACGGCTCGGGATCTTACGCAATACGGTCGAGACGCAAACCGCCTGATAAAGGCCGAAGCCGCAGGGAGAAACACCAAAGTGCAGAACGAAAAAGTGGTGATGCTGAAGGAGATCGCGCTGCAGCCCGGTTTCGTCCGCGACAACATCGATCCGATGCTTGGATTTATGCGCGACGTCGTGGCAACCCGGGAGCCTGGAACCCTGCGGCACGGCTTCATGATCGGCTGTGGCGACAGCTACTCGGCGGCCCTGGCGGCCCGGAGCTATATGATGAAGGCGACGGGGCGTTTCATAGAACCCGTCGAGGCGTTGGAATTCTCCCGCTATCTCGTCGAGGATCTGCCGCCCGACAGCTTCGTGTTCGGCATCTCGAACTCCGGCACCGTGTCGCGGACCATCGAGGGGGTGAGGCTCGCCCGAGAGCGGGGAGCCTGGACCTTCGGGGTCACGGTCAGCGCCGACAACACGCTGGCACGGACCGCCGAGACCCTGATCAAGGTGAATGCGCCGCCGAACATCAAGGAGCAACCGGACGGGACCCGGGTGATCACGCCCGGAAGCGTCACCTACACGGCAAGCATGCTGGGTCTGTTCATCGCCGCGATCGCGCTCGGCGAGCGCATCGGCCATCTCGATGCCGCCCGCGTCGATCACCTGCTCGACGAATTGCGGGCCCTGCCCGCCGCCATGGCGGCGGCCGACGAGACCGTCAGCAGGCTTGCGCCGCAGATCGCCGGCACCTTCACGCGCGAGCGCAAGACCGTGATTTTGGGCGGCGGCCCCAACTATGCCACGGCCTATTTCGGCATGGCGAAATGGTTCGAGGCGCTGACCCGTCCCTGCCACACCTCGGAGTTGGAGGAATGGGCGCACGAGCAGTATTTCTTCACAGACGAAAACACCGACACCATCATTCTCGCGCCTCCCGGGGCGGGCCGCGACCGCGGGCTCGAACAGGCCCGGGCGGCACGCGACATGGGTTCGCGGGTCATCATCATCGGCCGTGACGGCGACACCGAGGCGCAAGCCGCGTCCGACATCTTCTTCGGGATGCCGGACTTGCCGGAGGTGCTGACGCCTTTCGTCTACAAGCTGCCGTTCGAATACTTGTCCTGCCATATCGCGGATCAGCAGAACATCGCTTTCCTGGGCTTCGACAACAAGAAGCGGCAGGAGGTGAATTTCCGCCAGATCTTCCATTCGGCACAGGCCAAGGCCGAGCCGCAGGTCACGGCCTGATGAGCGCGCTGCTGTCGCTCATCCGGGCCGGGTGCAAGCCGGTCATCGGCATGGTGCAATTGCGCGCCTTGCCGGGCGGCAGCCGCTACCGCGATGCCACGATCGACGACGTGCTTGGTCCGGCGTTGGCGGAAGCCGAGATCCTCGCCTCGAACGGCATCGACGCCATGATGGTGCAGAACCTGGGCGACATCCCGGTCGACACGCGGGTCGACACCGTCCAGGCAACCTGGATGACCCGGGTCGTCACCGAGGTGCGGCAGCGGTTCGGCAAGCCTGTCGGCTTGAACATGCTGGAGAACGACGCGGACGCCATGTTCGCGGTGGCCTCGGCGTCCGGCGCGGATTTCGTGCGCATCAAAATCTACGTCGGCGCGATGGTCACCCCATTCGGGATCGAGACCGGACAGGCCTTCGCGGCCATTCGGGCCAGGACCAGCATGCGCGCCGACCATGTGGCGATTCTGGCCGACGTCCACGATCGCACGGGCGCGCCCCTCGTCACGGACCGGTTCGAGGACGACCTCGATGCGGCCGTGCGTCTCGGCGCCGCCGATTGTCTCGTGCTGACCGGGAAAACCTACGAGCAGACCCACGACTTCATCGCCACCGCGCGGCGGACGCTCGGCGCCGTGCCGATCCTCGTGGGCGGAGGGGTCACGGCCGAGAATGTCGGCGCGGTTCACGCGGTGGCGGACGGCACCATCGTCAGCTCGTCCCTGAAAGGATCGAGCACCGCGTTCGGCAGTTTCGAGGCCAATAAGGTTCGCTCGTTCATGGCGGCGGCCCGCGCCGCGCAATCGGTTGTCTGAATAACGTCACCACAGAAGGAGTTCCAACATGCGAAAGATCCTGACAGCTCTCGGCGTTGCGGCGGTCGTTGCCGGAAGCCTTCTGGCCACGGCCGCGGCGGAAGCCAAGATGCGGGTCGCAATGATCACGTCCGAGTCGGGGCTAGGCGACAAGTCCTTCAACGACATGATGAACGAGGGCAGGAAGAAGGCTGAGGCCGACCTCGGCATTGAATATGTGGTGATCCAGCCGCGCTCGATTTCCGAGTTTCAGTCGACCCTGGCGCGGGCCGCCGGACAGGGCTTCGACTTCATCGTCGGGTCGTCGTTCGACATGATCAAACCGATGCAGACCGTGGCCAAGGCCTTCCCGAACCAGAAGTTCGGCCTCGTCGACGTCGGCCCCGACCCAATCGCTCCCAACGTGGTGAGCAGCGTGACCAAGGACTGGGAAGGCTCGTTTCTGGTCGGCGCGATCGCGGCCAAGACCACCAAGACCGGCACCATCGGCTTCGTGGGCGGCAAGGACATCCCGATCATTCACCGCTTCTACATCGGCTATTATTACGGGGCCAAAATGGCCGACCCGAAGGTCAACGTACTCGAAACCTATTCGGGCAGCTTCACTGACCCGGCGGCCGGCAAGGAATATACGCTGGCGCTGATCAACCAGAAGTCGGACATCAATTTCGCGGTGGCGGGCGCCACCAGTGCCGGCGTGATCGATGCCGCGAAGGGCTCAAAAACCTTCGCGATCGGGGTCGACTCGGACCAGAACTATCTGGCGCCCGGGTCCGTGCTGACCTCGATGGTCAAACGCGTCGATACTCAGGCCTACGACATGATCAAGTCGGCCAAGGATGGCAGCTTCAAGGGCGGCACCGTTCTCTACTATGGCTTGAAGGAAGGCGGCGTGTCGGCCGCCATGGACCAATACAACAAGGGCCTGATCTCGGACGACGTGCTGAAGCTGGTCGACGATCTCAAGGCCAAGGTGATCTCGGGCCAAATCGTGGTGCCGAACTATTTCGACCTGAAGCCGGGCCAGAAGGAGATGGGAACCCCGCCAATGGCGACCCCGGCATCGGTCGCCGACAAGAAATGAACGCCGGCGCCGAAGCGCGGGAGCGTGAGCCGATGACCCGCGCGGGCCTCGTGTCGATGCGCGGCATCGTCAAGCACTTCGGGGACCTTGTCGCCATCGACGGTGCGACCCTCGAGGTCGCGGTCGGCGAGGTCCACGCGCTCGTCGGCGAGAACGGCGCCGGCAAGTCGACCTTGATGAACATCCTCTACGGACTTCTGCCGCGCACGGCCGGCGAGGTGCTGCTGCGCGGCGAGCCGGTCGCCTTCGCGGGTCCCGCCGAGGCGATCCGCGCCGGCATCGGCATGGTGCACCAGCATTTCAAGCTGGCACCGTCCTTCACGGTAGCCGAGAACATCATTCTGGGCGCCGAGCCGACGCTGTCCTTCGATCGTCTCGATCGTCGCGCCGCCGAACGGGACACCGCCGAACTCAGCCAGAAGTTCGGCCTCGGGCTCGATCCGCGCGCGATCGTGGGCAGCCTGCCGGTCGGCCTCAGGCAGCGGGTCGAGATCCTGAAAGCGCTCTACCGGCAGGCCGAAATCCTGATTCTCGACGAGCCCACCGCCGTGCTGACCCCGCAGGAGACGACCGAGCTCTTCGCCACCATGCGGACGCTGGCCGCGAGCGGCCGCTCCGTCGTCTTCATCACCCACAAGCTTCGTGAGGTTCTGGCGGCTTCGGACCGGATTTCGGTGATGCGGCAAGGCCGGATCGTGGCCACGCAGGACAATCGCAACATCACGGCCGATGCGATCGCCAGCCAGATGGTGGGCCGAACGGTCCTTCTGCGGGTCGCCAAGACCGTCGCCAAACCGGGCGGAAGCCCGGCTCTCGCGATCGAAGACCTCAGCGTGCGCGGCGATCGCGGCGCCCTGGCGGTCGATCACTTGTCGCTTTCGATCCGTCCCGGGGAGATCGTCGGCCTCGCGGGCGTGCAGGGCAACGGACAGGACGAACTCGTCGAAAGCATCGCAGGTATTCGCCGCACCATTTCGGGTCGCATCGTAATCTGCGGCACGTCGCCGGCCGGGGGAGACCCGGCTGCTTCCCGCAAGGCCGGGCTCGCCTACGTGCCGGCCGACCGGGCCCGCGTCGGGCTGTCGCTGCAGAGCGCGATCTGGGAAAACATGGCGGTCGGCCACCTGCCTAGCTTCAGCAAGGGACCGCTTCTGTTCGGGACCGCGGCCCGCCGACAATGCCGGGACCTGATCCAGCGCTTCGACGTGCGGGGCGCATCGGAAACGACGCCCGCGGGGGCGTTGTCGGGCGGCAACCAGCAGAAGGTGCAGCTGGCTCGGGAACTGACCCGCGATGCCCGTTTGATCGTTGCCGAGCAGCCGTCCCAGGGCGTCGACATCGGGGCCATCGAGTCGATCCATCGCCTCCTCGTGGCGATGCGCGACGCGGGACGCGCCGTATTCGTGATCTCCGCCGACCTCGATGAGCTGCTTTCCTTGTGCGACCGCATCCTGGTGATCTACCGCGGCCAGATCGTCGGCGATTTTCCCGCAGGCGAGGCCGACATCGAGGAGGTCGGACTTCGCATGGCAGGATTCGGCCACGCCAGCCCCGCCCAGCCGCCCAGGGAGGCGCGGGGGTGATCGATCGAGCCGCATCACGCCACGTGCCGCGCATCGTGGTCCAGCTCGCGAAGGCCATCGGCCCTCCCATCTTCGCGGTGGCGGTCGCGTTCGTGCTGGGTGGCCTGCTCATGGCAGCCCTCGGCCGCAATCCCTTCTTGGTCTACGCCGTGCTGCTGCAGGGGAGCCTCAGCGGTTGGCCCAATCTGGCCGTCACCCTGCAACTCACGACGCCGCTGATCTTCACCGGTCTGGCGGTTGCGGTCGCGTTCCGCTCGGGGATCTGGAACATCGGGGTCGAGGGCCAGATGCTGATGGGCGCGCTCGCGGCCGGCATCGTTGGATATGCCGCCCCCCTGCCCGATGGCTTGATGGTGCCGGCCTGCATCGTGGCGGCCCTTCTCGGTGGCGCCGCCTGGGCCGCGATCCCTGCCCTGCTGCGGGCCTATCTCGGCGTCAACGAACTCGTCCTGTGCCTGATGCTGAACCCGATCGCGCTGCTGCTGACGGGTTACATCGCGACGCGCGTGCTCAAAGCGCCCGGGCCCACCAACAAGCTCCCCGACATCGCGGACGCGGCGCATCTGAGCACCTTCACCCTCTATTCCCAGTTGAACACCGGCATCTTCATCGCGGTCGCGTGCTGCATCCTGGTCGCCCTCTTCAATGTCGGCACCGTTCGGGGGTTCGAATGGAAGCTGATCGGCCTCAACCCTCGCTTCGCCAATTACGGCGGCATCCGGGTGCGTCGCAACGTCATCGGCGTCATGCTGCTCAGCGGCGCGATCGGCGGGCTCGCCGGGGCCGAACAGGTGCTCGGGGTTTACGGCGCCTTCTACGATAATTTCTCACCCGGCTATGGCTTCGACGGGATCGCGGTGGCCATGCTGGCGAGTTCGAACCCGCTCGGCGTAATCCTGTCCTCGTTCTTGTTCGGTGCGCTGAACAGCGGCAGTTCCGTCCTGCAGATGGAACTCGGCATCAGCAAATATCTCGTTCAAGTGCTGCAATTCATCGTCGTCCTGATCCTTGCGGCGCGCTTCACCTTCCGCTGGCCCGGATCGCGGCGTCCCCTGGTCGTCACGGCCCCCGCCGCCACCTTTCCCGGCACCCTGCCGGCCGACCAGGGCACGATCGAAGCATGAGGATCGAAGCTGCCATGCTGTCGGACATCGCCTTTTCGTCGATCCGCATCGCGACGCCGCTGGTCCTCGCGGGGCTCGGCGGCCTCTACACCTACCAGGCCGGCATCCTCAACATAGCGCTCGACGGCTTCATGATCGTGGGCGCCTTCGCGGCCGTTGGCGGCGCCTACCTGTGGGAAAGCCTCGTCGTCGGCGTGCTGGTCGGCGTTGTGGCCTCGATGGCCCTGGCGGCCGTGCTGGCGCTGTTCAATCTGCGCTTCCACGCACACATTTTCATCGCGGGTATCGCGGTGACCTTCCTGGCCTATGGGCTGACGGCCCTGCTTTTGAAGAGCTTGTTCGATCAGGACGGGGTGTTCAGCTCCCCCCGTATCCCCGTCTTCCCGCCCCTGCGAATTCCCGGCCTCGCCGAGGTACCCGTGCTCGGGCCGTTGCTGAGCGGCCATACCTTGCTGGTCTATGTGGCCTATCTGGCGGTCCCCGCGGTCTGGTGGACGCTCTACCGCACGCGCTGGGGGCTCCGCGTGCGCATGATCGGCGAAGCGGAGGACGCCGCGCTGGCGGCCGGCGTCAATGTCGAGGCGGTCAAGTTCCAGACCATGGTGATCTCCGGCCTGTTCTGCGGCCTGGCCGGGGCCTATCTGTCGCTCGGTTACGTGTCCCTTTTCGCCAAGCAGATGACCGACGAGCGGGGCCTCATCGCGCTTGCGGCGATCTTCTTCGCCAAGGGCAGGCCCGTCGCCACCACGGCGGTGGCGCTGCTGTTCGGCGCCGCCACGGCGCTCGCCGTACGCTTGCCCGAGATGACGGGCGCGGCGCCGCAACTGCTGCAACTCATCCCCTATGTCGCGACCGTCGTGGCGCTCGTCGTGGTCGGGGTGCGCGCCAACCGGGGCACGACGCAGACCGCGTGGCGTTTCGAGACCTGACGATCCGCTAAGCCTCCCAACACTCTGGAAAGTAGCAAAGCATGACCAAACGCAAGCTGATCCTGGACGTCGACACCGGCACCGACGACGCGGTGGCCATCATGTGTGCGGCGCTCCACCCGGGACTCGACCTCGTGGGTTGCACCACGGTCAACGGCAACGTGGAAGTGCAATATTGCACCAACAACACGCTTCGAGCCCTGGAGTTTGTCGGGCGGGGCGACATTCCCGTGTTCGAGGGTCTTGCTTCGCTCCTGGCGCGCCCGGATTTTCCGATTCCCCGCGCCCTCAAATTCGACAACGGGGTCCACGGCCGCGAATTGCCGATCCCGGATACGACCCTGCGCAAGCAGGACACGAATGCCGTCGACTTCCTGATCGACACCTACCGCAACACGACCGAGGAGATCGTCCTGATGCCGGTCGGCCCCTTGTCGAACATTGCGGCAGCACTCGCGGTCTATCCGAAGCTCGTGGACATCGTGCCCGAGGTGATCATCATGGGCGGCGCCCATCACAAGGGCAATGTCACCCCTTCGGCAGAGTTCAACATCTGGGCTGACCCGGAGGCGGCCGCGAAGGTCTTCGCGGCGGGGTTCAGGAAGGTCACGATGCTGCCGCTCGATGCCACCCACAAGGCCCTGGTATCGACCGAGCGCTCGCGGCAGCTGGCCGACCTCGGCACCACGGCGGGCCTGGCGGCCTCGCGCTTCATCGACCAGCGCATCCGCGCCTATGACGACAACCAACCGATGGAGGAACGCAACGCCGCGCCCGTCCACGACGCGCTCTGCGTCGCCTTCATGCTCCATCCCGAAGTCGTTACCACCCTGTTCCGGCACGTCGACGTCGAGACGACCGGAACGCTGACGGTGGGGCGAACCGTCGTGGATACCCATTATCGCAACGGCAAGGCGCCGAACTGCGAGGTTGCCTTCGCGGCCGATCGCGAGCTGTTCTGCAAGTTCCTGCTCGAGACGCTGGCCCTCGGCCCCAAGTCTCACTAAGGGGCAGGTCTCACCACGCGAAAGAGGCCGGTCCGACCCGCTGGAGCCTAGGCATGACGATCGACCTCCTCGTGAAGAACGCGACGCTGCCCGATGGACGGATCGGGCAGGACATCGCGGTTTCGGCGCAACGCATCGTGGCGATCGAGCCGAACATCACGGCCGAAGCCGGCGTGGTGATCGAAGCAGACGGGCAACTCGTTTCCCCACCCTTCGTCGACCCGCACTTCCACATGGATGCCACGCTCTCGCTCGGGCTGCCGCGCCGCAATCTGTCGGGCACGCTGCTCGAAGGCATCGCGCTTTGGGGAGAGCTCAAGCCCCTCCTCACCCACGAAGCTTTGGTCGAACGCGCCTTGCGGTATTGCGACCTGGCCGTGGCGCAGGGTCTCCTCGCGATCCGAAGCCACGTCGACGTCAGCGACCCGCGCCTCCTCACCGTCGAGGCGCTCCTCGACGTCCGCGAGCGGGTGAAGCCCTACATCGACCTGCAACTCGTGGCCTTTCCGCAGGACGGCTACCTCCGCGCGCCGGGCGCCGTGGAGGCCCTGACGCGCGCGCTCGACATGGGCGTCGACGTCGTGGGCGGCATTCCCCACTTCGAGCGCACCATGGCGTGCGGCGCGGCCTCGGTTTCGGCCCTGTGCCGGATCGCGGCAGAGCGCGGCTTGCGGCTCGACCTGCATTGCGACGAGACCGACGATCCGCTGTCGCGGCACATCGAGACGCTCGCGGCCGATACCGTGCGCTTCGGCCTGCAGGGCCGGACGGTCGGCTCCCACTGCACCTCGATGCATTCGATGGACAATTACTACGTCTCGAAACTCATCCCGCTGATTGCCGAGGCCGAGATCCACATCGTGGCCAATCCCCTCATCAACATCACGCTGCAGGGCCGACACGACGGCTACCCGCGACGACGCGGCCTGACGCGGGTACCCGAACTGAAGGCCGCCGGCGTCAACGTCGCGTTCGGCCACGATTGCGTGATGGACCCCTGGTACCCGCTCGGCTCAGGGGACATGCTCGAAGTCGCCCATATGGCGGTTCATGCCGTGCCGATGACCGCGCAGGACGCCATGTGGGGCGCCTTCGAGTCCGTGACCACCAATGCGGCCCGAGCCATGGGCCTGGAGGGTTACGGATTGAAGGTCGGCAACCGCGCCGACATGGTGCTGCTTCAGGCCAGGGATCCGATCGAGGCCATTCGGCTGAAGTCCACGCGACTGGCGGTCGTAAAATCGGGAAGCGTCATTGCCCGGTCGGCGCCGCGCCGATCCGAACTTTCGATTTCGGGCCGGCCTGAAAGCGTCGATGCTTCCAGATATGGGCCCGCAAGGGGATGATGACGGCCGGGGCCCCACGCCCAACCATTCGATCCGATCCCGATCCGGGGGCGAGGCAAAGTTATCTCGAGAGGTAGCCGTGAACGTCCTTCTCTTGAATCCGAATACGAGCGTTGTCGTCACCGAGCGGATGCTGGGGGTCGCTCGCGCCCACGCGGCGGCCGGGACGACGGTTCTGGGCCGGACCGCGCCCCGCGGGGTGCCCTATATCGCGACCAGGGCCGAAGCCCTAATCGGTGGCACCGTTGCGCTCGAAATGCTGGCCGCAGAGACCGAACCCTATGAGGCCGCCATCGTCGCGGCCTTTGGAGACCCAGGTCTCGGGGCCGCGCGCGAGATGCTAGGCGTGCCGGTGGTCGGCATGGCCGAAGCCGCCATGCTCACGGCCTGCATGCTCGGGCGGCGTTTCGCCATCGTGACCTTCGCGGCGGCCTTGGGGCCCTGGTTTCGCGAATGCGTCGAGTACAATGGCTTGTCGGATCGGCTCGCCGCGGTCGCCTGTCTGGCCGGAGGCTTCGCCTCGATCAACGACGTCCAGCACGAAAAAGAAGAAGGTTTGGTGGCGCTCGCCAACCGGATCGTGGCCGAAACGGAGACCGATGTGGTGATCCTGGCCGGCGCACCGCTGGCCGGATTGGCGGAGCGCATCAAGCACCGCGTCCCGGTGCCGTTGGTCGACGGCGTGGCGGCGGCGGTCAAACAAGCCGAAGCGCTTGCCACGCTCCACGTTATCAAAGCAACCGCAGGCAGCTTCCGCCGACCGGCCGGCAAGCCGTCCGTCGGCCTCGACCCCGAACTGGCGCGACTGATCGGCGGCGGCTGAGCGGGCTTATTGAAAGTCGGCTAGGTAACGGTTGAGGCCGACATCCTGGGCCGCGAGGCGGCGATTGGCTTCGAGCAGATCGGGCGCGGCCAGCAGGGCGGTCTGCCGGGCACCCTCGAAATCCAGCCGGAATTTCGGCATGAGATCCGCGAGTTCGGCCCGGAACGCGGCTTCGTCCACCGTGGTGAGATGTCCGTCGCGCATCACGACCCGCCCCCCCACGATGGTGGTCGCAACCCCCTGGCCGGTTTCGCTGAACACGAGCTGACGCGCCACGCTGTTGAGGGGCTGGTACGCGATGCTCGACAGGTCGATGAGCGACAGATCCGCCTTGTGGCCGGCCGCCACGGCGCCGATCACGTGCTCCAGCCCCATCGCCCGGGCGCCGCCCCGTGTGGCAGCCTCGATGGCATGAACGGCATGGACGCCGGTGGGGTTGGGGTCCGCGACCCCCGCCAGCAGGCAGAACATCTTCATGCCCTGGAAGATGTTCTGGCAGTCGCCGCAGCTGCAATTGTCGCAGCCGATCGCGAGATTGACACCGACCTCCTTGAGGGCGCGGATGGGCGCCACCCCGTTCTTGAGCTTCATGTTGCTGAGCGGGTTATGCGCCACCCCGGCGCCATGCCGGGCAAGCAGCTCGATCTCCTCGGGCGCGATCCAGACGCCATGCGCCAGGGTGGTGCGCGGCCCCAAAATCCCGACCTCCGCCATGTAGCGGATCATCGAGCCGCCCTGCGCCCCGTAGATCCGGCGGGCCTTGGCGGTCTGCGCCTTGGTTTCGTAGACATGGGTCAAGATCGGCAGGCGATGGCGCTCCGAGAGCTCGGCAACGCCCTCCAGCAATTCGCGCGAGGAGCGCTGCGGCCCGGAGGCGCTGACCGCCCAGTGCCATAGGCCCGAAGCCGGCAGGCGCGCGATCTGCCGGTCCACGAAAGCGAGGTCCTCGGCGGCATTTCTCGGCATGCCCTGCACGGCCCGGCGCACCGGCTCGCTCAACGTCTCGGGCAGAAAGGGCGCGATGTCGAGCTCGGCGACATCGCGCAGCGCCAGGGAAAACACCACCCGGATGCCGACCTCCGCGTAGGCGGCCGCGATGACGTCGAGCGTGGCTTCGTCCTGCGGCACCAGGGTGCACATGTCCTGCACCGTGGTGATGCCCTGCTTTAGGCATTCGATGGCGCCCAGCAGGGTGCGGATGCGCAGCTCGGCCTTGCTGCGGGTGCCGTAATAGGCGGGCTGTGTGTGCAGCGCCCAGAGGTCGAAGGGCGCGTCCTCGACGAGGCCCTTCGCCAGCGTGTCGTAGGAATGATAGTGGGCGTTGACGAAACCCGGCATCACCAGCCGGCCCGCGGCCTCGATCACCTCGGCGCGGCCCTGGCGGGACAAATCCTCGATCTGCCGCTTGCGGCCCTCTTCGTCGTGCGACGCCGTAACGGACTGGATGGTGTCACCCTCGATGATCACATCGCGGATCGACGGATTATGGATGTCACCCGCCGGATCGAAAACCCGGCCGCCTCGGATCAGGATCATCGTGGGTCCTCGTCATGGGCTTCGGCGCCGAGCACCCACTCGGCGAAGAGCGCGATTTTCAGCACATGCCGATCAGCGAAGCGAGGCCCGGCGATCTGCAGTCCGATCGGCAGGCCAAAGCGATCCGTCCCAGCCGGGATGGAGATCGCGGCGCAAAGCCCGTGGTTGAAGAAGGGCGTGAAGGCCGCATGGGTCCGTTCCGAGACCGCGTCGCCGCCGATCCGCTCGGGACCGAGCCGATCATGCGGCCAAGCCACACAGGGCGTCGTGGGGCCGATCACGAGATCGATGCCATTCAGAAAGAAACGCGCGCAGCTCGCCGCAATCGAGGCCGCCATGGCGCGGGCCGCCACGATGTCGTCCGGCGAGAGCGCGAGCCCACGTTCGATTTGCGCCGCGATATAGGGGTCAAACAGATCCGGCGTCTTGCGCCAGGTGTCGCCGTGCAGCTGCGCGAGCCCGGCCCATTGCAACGGCATCAGCGCCGCCTCGGTGGCGCCCGGAGGCCAGGGCGGATCGGCGCGTTCGATCGTGAGCCCCGCAGCGGCCAGCCGGTCGACCGCGGCCTCGATGTTGCGGCCGACGTCCGGGTCGATCGGGGTGTCGAAGCCGAACCGCGGACTGTAGGCGATCCTGAACTCCTGGATGGATCTGGGCTGGAGCGCCGGCAGGGCGCAGGAAAGTCGATCCGCGGGATCGTCGCCCACGATGGCCTCGAAGAGCGCGGTCACGTCCGCCACCGTGCGCGCCATGGGGGCCAGCACCGAGGTCAATGATCCGGACCCGGAAAACCCTGGACCATTGGCCACGACGCCGCCGGACGGCTTGAAGCCCACAATTCCCGCATGAGCGGCCGGGCGTCGGGCCGAGCCGCCGCCATCGGTCCCAAGCGCCAGCGGTACCATTTCGGCGCCGAGCGCCGACGCGCAGCCGCCACTCGATCCACCGGGCGTCAGACGAGGGTCGAGCGGGTGGCGGGTGACGCCGAACAGCGGGTTCGAAGTCACGCCCTTGCAGCCGAACTCCGACATGTTGGCCATGCCGACCAGGATGGCGCCCTCCCGTCGTAGCCGTGCAATCGCGACATTGTCGTCGGGGGCCACGAAGTCGCCAAAAAGCCTGGAGCCCTGGGTGACCCGCCAGCCCTTGACCCAGATCGCGTCCTTGACCACCACCGGCACGCCGGCCAGCGGCGGGCGTTCGCCTCGGCTCAGGCGTGCCTTCAACACTGAGGTCTGAGCAAAGCTGTCGGTCGCATCGAGCGTCACGATGGCGTTGAGGGCGGGGTTGAGGGCGGCGATCCGGTCCAGCGTCTCCGCCACCACGTCGGCGGGATCGAGCCGCCCCGACAGCACGGCCTCGGCGGTCCGTGCCGCATCCAAAGCCGCGGCGGTCACGCAAACAGGTCCGCGCGGCGATGATCGAAATAAGGAAGCTTTCGGCGAATGACCGGAATGGCCCCGACATCGAGGTCGGCCAGCACCAGGCCCGGGCCGTCCGAGCCGGGCCGGACAGCGAGCACGCTGCCATCGGCGTCGATGATCACCGACCAGCCGAAATTGTCCACGATGCCGCCGCCCACCCGCTCGTCGCCGACCTTGTTGGCGCAGAGCACCGCGAGGCCGTTCTCCCGCGCATGGGTGCGCAGCTCGCCGATGAAGAAATCCATGTCGTCGCCGCCAGTGCCCGCCACCGGAACCACGACGAGATCGGCCCCCATGGCGCGCAGCGCCCGCCAGGCCTCCGGAAATCGCCGATCGTAGCAGACCAGCACCCCGAGCCGCAGGCCACCCGCCTCGATGACATGCAGTGCGTCACCGGGCGCGAAATGCGCTGGCTCGTCGAAGCCGGGCGGCGGATCGTCGCCGACCGGCAGATGGAGTTTTCGCGCGAGGGTGCCGGGCCGAAGCGGCGCGCCGTCCGGGCCGAAACCGAGCACCGCATTGTGGTAAAGGCCGGTTGCCGGATCGTACTCGTAGAAGGGCAGCAGAATGATGGTAGCGGTCTCACGTGCCAGTGCCGCGAAGAGCGTCGCGAGCGCGCCGTCGGCGGTCTCCGCCCAGGCACGATAAGGCTCGGGCTCGTCACCGCAGAAATAGGGAAAGGTCGCCATTTCCGGCAGCGCGATGATCCGGGCGCCCTCGGCCGCCGCGGCCCTGACCGCCTCGACGGCGCGTTGGCGATTGGCCGCCAGATCCATGGTGCAGCCCGGCAGTTGCGCGGCCGCGAGCCTCACCGAACCTGTTCCTGCTCCGCAAACGCCCGGTCGACCTCGTCGCGCAAGAGATCGGTCAGATGATCCGCGATGGCGTGGAATTCCGGGCTGCGCGAATCGCGCGGGCGGGGCAGGTCGATGGGAACAATGCTCTTGATGCGTCCCGGGCGAGCCGTGAACACCACGACGCGGTCCGCCAGGCCGACCGCTTCGTCGATGTGGTGGGTCACGAACAGCATGGAGGCGCCGCTGTCGCGCCAGACTTCGATGAGGAAATCCTGCATTTTCGAGCGGGTCTGCACGTCGAGCGCCGCGAAGGGCTCGTCCAGCAACAGCACTTCGGGCCGCAGCGACAGTGCCCGCGCCACGGCGGCGCGCTGGCGCATGCCGCCCGACAGCTGATCGGGACGCTTGTCGGCCGCCTCGCTCATCCCGACCTTGCGCAGCAGCTCCGCCGCGACCTCCCGGCGCTGGGCCTGTCCGACGCCCTGCAGCTTGAGCCCGAACGTCACGTTCTCGCCAACCGTCATCCAGGGAAACAGCGAGGATTCCTGGAAGATGAGTCCGCGGTCGGTGCCCGGCCCGGTCACGGTGACGCCGCCGCTCTCGATGGTGCCGCTGGTCGCGTGTTCGAGACCGGCGATCAGGTAGAGCAGCGTGCTCTTGCCGCAGCCGCTCGGGCCGAGAAAGACCACGAATTCCCGACGCGCGATCTCGAGATCGATCCCATCGAGCGCCACGAACGGTTCGGCCGCGGTCGGAAAGGTTTTTCCCACCCGGCGGCACGAGATCAGGGAGGCTTTGGGCGTCATGGGCGCCAGCATCACAAACGGCTCACCGCACTCGACGGCACCCAGAACAGCACCCGCTGCTGGATCTGCCGGAACGCCACGTCGAACAGGAATCCGGTCAAGCCGATGAGCGTCATGGTGAAGAAGGACAGGCTGGAATTGAACGTGTTGCGGGCCATCATCACGATCTGGCCTAGGCCGCTCCCTACTCCCGTGGCTTCGGCCACCAGCACCACCATCCAGGCTCCGAACAGGTTCATGCGCAGCACCATGAACATGGAGGGCAGAATGGCAGGGATGATGACGTGCAGGAACAGCTGGCGGCGGCTCGCCCCCATGATGGCGCCCACGTGAAGATAGGTGCGGCTGACGGAATCGATCTGACTGATGGTCGAGAGCGTCATCACGAAGAACAGCGAGATGAACACCATGAAGATGGCGGGCGGGTTGCCGATCCCGAAGATGAAGATGGCGACCGGCAGCCACGCGATGGGCGAGATCGGGGCCAGCATGGTGATGGTGGGCAGGGTGAGGTTGCCGAACAGCTTGAAGTAGCGGATCAGCAGGCCGATCGAGACGCTGCAGGTGAAGCCGAGCAGCAGCCCCACGATGACGCGCATGCTGCTGGCCAGGATCGTCATGACCAGGGATTGAAAAGCGCCGGACGTGGACACTTCGCCCACGACGTCGCTGGAGACGAAATACTGCGCCTGATCCGCGAAGTTCCGCAAAAACAAATGCGGCGGCGGTAACAGCAGCGGATCCGCCCAGCCGATCGCCCAGGCAAATTCCCAGACCCCGGCGAAGCAGCCGAGCGACAGCACCCACCAGAACACCACCATGGCTCCCTTGGCGGCGCGAATCCGTCGCGCGCCGCCGTGGGGTGCCGCGGCCAGGATGGCCGCGGAAACCGGAAGCGCCTTCATGCCGACTTCAGCTTGAGGCTGCCGTAGAGCGCCGCGTTTTCCGCGATCACTTCGTTCAACATGCTCCAATCGAAGATGTCGGCGGTCGGCAGCTTCTTGATGTAGCGCAGGTCCTTGAGGTTCTGCGCGCGGCCCAGGATGAAGTCCTGGTTCTTGCGCTGGTCGATCATGCCGGGCTGTTTGGTGGAAGCATCCAGGGCCGCCTCGAAGGTGGTCTTGAAGTATTTCGGCGTGGTGGCCTTGATGGCCGCCTCACGGTCAGCCTCCTCCTGCTGCTGCGCGGTCATCATGGCTTTGATGAGCGCTTTGACGGCAGGCCGGTTCTCGGTGATCAGCTTGGAACGGACCGCCAGCACGCAATCGGTATAGAGCGGCCCGTAGACATCGGTGCCGTCGGAGAGCTTTACGGACCCCTTGCGCGACGCGAGCGCCTGGGTCGCGTAGGGCTCGATGTGGCACATGGCGTCGATGGAGCCGCCGATGAACGCTTGGGCGAGTTCGGGCGAGGTGCCGAAATAGCGGACCTTGACGTCCGCAAAGCTCATGCCGGCCTTCTTGAGGTAATCGAGCGGCAGCATTTCGAGGGTGTCGGCCTGGAAGGTGCCGATCGTCTTGCCGCGCAGATCCTCGGCCTTGTTGATGCCGGCTTGCGAGACGATCACGCAGCCCTGGACACCCGAACCCGCCACGATCTTCACGGGCGCACCCGCGTCGTACAGGGTCATGAAATTGGTGTAGGGCACCACCGAGACATCCACCATGCCGGCGCCGAACAGGGCCGCGATGTCGGCATTGGTCGGGGTCGAGACGAAATCGAGCTGGACGCCATCCGCCTTGGCAAGATCGCGCTCCTTGACCAGGAAGAAGGGGCAGTTGCAGAGGCCGGTGCCATGCGTGGCCTTGAGGGTCAGCATGGAGGCGGCTTCGGCCGGGGTACTGCAAACGAACCGGCTCGCCGCCAGCGCACCGCCCACACAGGCGGCACGCGCCAGCAGAGTACGACGATCCAGGCTCGAGCCGCTGAGAAGCTTGCGCGAGGATTCCATCAGGTCATTGGACATAAGCGTTCCTTTCGGGAGCAGATAGACTCGGACAAATCTCAGCATCGAGAGCCTCGGCGAGGCAGCGGAGATCGATGAGGTTGGTGGGGTGTGGTGAGCGTGGCCGCGCCTGCAGGCCGCGTACGGTGCCCCAGCGGTCGAGGATCGCGGGTTCCAGCCCGCGGAGGTCGACGCGCGGCGGTTGGCCGTGCAGACCCTCGCTGAGTTCATCGAGCGAGAAGAGCGGAAAGCGATGCGCCACCTTGGCGAGTGCCTCGCGCGGGTTTTCTTCGATCAGGCGTTCGGCCTGCAACATGGCCCGAATCACGTCCGTCACCTGTTTCGGCCTTGCCTCGAGAAGGCTGCGGCGCGCCATCAGCACGGTATCGGGATAATCGGCCCCCCAGACGTCGGTGCCGTCGCTGAGCAGTTCGGCACCCTTATGCCGGAGGCGACTGATCCACGGCTCGACCGTCGTGACGGCCTGGAGTTCGTCGGACACCAGGGCGGCGGCGGCTTCGGCGAGCGATGCCACCACGCGCACAATCACCCGGCCCGTCATCCCGTGCCGATCGAGCACGTCCGCCAGAAGTACCTGCATCGGGTCGTCGGCAAAAGTCCCGACCGTCGCGCCTTCGAGCGACGCGAGCGTGATGCCCTGTCGACCCAGGACCGCCATGCCGCGCAAGCCGCTGCCCGCCACAACGACGAGCGGGTCGGCTGAGTCCGCATCGGCGAGAACCTGGGTGAACCCGGTCGTACCGATCGAGGCCGTGCCATCGCGCAATCGCCCTACGGTCGAACCGAACGCCGCCAGCGGGGCCGCCCGCACGGCTAGGCCGAGCGGCGCAAACAGGTCCGCGTCGATTGCCAGGAAGAGTGGCAAGTTCGACAGGGCCCCGCCGTGCGTGAGACTGAGTGGCTGCATGGTCCCGGGATGGCTGCACAAGGGGCACGATCTTCTGGGGGTCTCTTCCGCAAGTCGCATGCCAAGCGCCCGAACCGCGTGTGGCTGGTGTCTTGCTCGGGGCGAGCGCTGGACAGCGCCGCCCCGGCTCTGGCAGCACGGGGGATCGGCGATCCTCGTCAGCAAAACGGGCTCTATATCGTGCACAATATCGAACTTAGATTGTTAACAATATGGGCAGGTCGCTCGCCTGGAGGGCAGCGTGCCGCGACCGTCTGACCTCGGCCACGAGCCAACCACGGCGATCAAACATCGGATTTTCGTCAGCGCCCGCGAGGCCATCGTGGGGCGCAAGCTGCCGCCCGGAACGAAGCTGACCGAAGACGTGATCGCGGAGACTTTTGCGTGCGGTCGTGGGCCGGTGCGCTGGGCCCTCGCTCGCCTTCAGGACGAGGGCTTGGTGACGCTGGTTCCCAACCGCGGAGCCTTCGTGGCCAAGCCCGCGTTGGACGAGGCCAAGCATCTGTTCGGCGCGCGCCGGCTCCTCGAGGGCGGCGTCGTCCGATGCCTGTGCGGCGGGCCGCAACGGAACATATGGGGTGCGCTGATCGAATGCGTCGACGCCGAGGACCGCGCCCACCAGGACGGCGACGAGACCGCGGCCCTGCGTCTGTCGGGCGAGTTTCACCTGCGCATGGCGGGGCTGACCGGCAATCCAATCGTGGAAACCATGCTGCGCGAACTGGTGTCCCGCACCATCCTGGCCATCAGCGTTCACCAGCGTCCGGGGACGTCCGGGTGCCGCACCCACGAACATCGCCGCCTGATCGACCTCATGCGAACCGGGGATGTGGCGGGCGCGGTTCGCGAAATGGAGGATCATCTCGCGGCCCTCGAGCAAGGCCTCGACCTGCTGCCCGGGACCGGGACAGGCCCGGATCTGAGGGCCGTTCTCAAGGCCTCGCTTCAGGCTTCCGCGATCGTGGCCGAGGCCTGAGAAGGCCCGCGGTACATGCTTTGCTACATCGTGGGGCACTGGGTCGGGAGACCCCCTTCAGACAAGGACGAGAACGCGATGACGGAAAGTCTGCTGGTTGGCGGCTGGATCGTGACCGGGGTCGAGGATCGCGAGCGCGCCACGATCCTGCGCGACGCCGCGCTCGTTCATCGGGACGGCAAGGTTGTCGAGGTGGGGCCCGCGGCCGACATGCGGCGCAAATATCCCGAGGCGCCCAGCTACGGGTCGCCCGATCACGTGGTTTTGCCGGGGTTCGTCAACAGCCACCATCACGTCGGGCTGACGCCACTGCAACTCGGCTCGCCCGACTACCCCCTGGAGCTCTGGTTCGCCAGCCGGATGTCGGCGCGCAAGGTCGACCTTTATCTCGACACGCTCTACTCGGCTTTCGAGATGATCGCCTCGGGGATCACCACCGTGCAGCATATCCATGGCTGGCTGCCGGGCGGCCTGGGCGAGATCCATGGGGGCGCCAGCAAGGTCCTCGACGCCTATCGCGCGATCGGCATGCGCGCCTCCTATTGCTTCGCGGTGCGGGAGCAGAACAGACTGGTCTATGAGGCTGACGAGGACTTCCTGAAGCGCTTGCCGGCCGAGACCGCGGCCCTTCTGGCGTCTCACTTCGCCAAGCAGAAGATGCCTTTCGCCGACTATCTCACCCTGTTCGACATGCTGCAGGCCGACAACGAGGGCCAGGGCCTGACCCGGATCCAGCTGGCGCCCGCAAACCTGCATTGGTGCACCGACGACGGGCTGCAAGCCTTGAAGGCGAAGGCCGACAGCGCCGGGGTGCCGATGCACATGCATCTGGTCGAAACCGTCT
Source organism: uncultured Lichenihabitans sp. (assembly GCA_964245915.1). Classification (GTDB taxonomy): domain Bacteria; phylum Pseudomonadota; class Alphaproteobacteria; order Rhizobiales; family Beijerinckiaceae; genus Lichenihabitans. Next base: position 57,313 of record CAXTOT010000004.1, read on the forward strand.
TCCAGAAGGAATATGCCCGGCGACGCACGGGTACCACGGCGCTCAAACACCTCGACAGGCTCGGCCTGCTCGGCCCCGCCTTGACCCTGGGCCATGGCGTGTGGCTGACCGAGGAGGACATCGAGATCGCGGCCTCGACGGGCACCTGCATCTGCCACAATTGCAGCTCCAACTTTCGCCTGCGGAGCGGCGTGGCTCCGCTCAACGCCTTCGCGGCAAAGGGCGTCACGGTCGGCATGGGGCTCGACGAGGCCGGCATCAATGAGGATCGCGACATGCTGCAGGAGATGCGGCTGGCGCTTCGCGTCCACCGGACCCCCGGCATGCGAGAGGCCGACGTGCCGTCCTGCCCGCAGATCCTCAAGATGGCGACCGAAGATGGCGGCAAAACCACGGCCTTCGGGGCCAGCATCGGCAAGCTCGAACCCGGTCGTTTCGCCGATGCGGTTCTGATCAATGCCAAGCGCGCCTTCCATCCCTACCAGGACGACGACGTGCCGATGCTCGACGCGCTGATCCAGCGCGCCAAGACCGATGCCGTCGACGCCGTATCCGTCAACGGCGAGATGATCTTCGAAAGGGGACGGTTCTCCCACGTCGATCGCGACAAAGTGCTGGGCGAGATCGCCGACGCCTTGTCGCGGCCACGGACAGAGGCGGAAATCCAGAGCCGCGAGCTTCGACGCCAGGTGTTCCCCCACGTCGAGGCCTTCTACCGCGGCTATCTCGAGGACGCGCCCGAATGCACGCCCTTCTACGCGCCGTCGTCGAGGGTCTGAACCGCCCGTTAGCCCGTCTGGAACGGGGCAGTGTGGAAGTCGATCTCGAGCTGTAGCGCCCGACCGAACAGCGTTGCGAGACGGCGCCGGTCGGCCGACGTCAGGTCCTTGGCCCCGTCGACCTGATCGCGCAGCCAGGCCGCCTGGGCGTGGAACTCAGGCTCCGCATGGAGGTCGACCCAGCGTTTGAGTTCGGGGTTGGCGATGATGCCTTGCGCGGCGCGGCTGCACCAGGTGGCATACGTCCACTCGGCGGCCAGCATGATGACGACGCCGTCGAGATAGGCGCCGTCGCGTGCGATGGCCAGCATGCCGTCCCGGAACGTTATGACCTCGGCCGGCATGGGGCGGGCGCGATCATCGGCCGTGATTCCCACTGCCGCAAAGACCCGCTCGAAATAGCCGATCTGTTCCACCGCGAGGGCCTGCAGCACCCCGGCGAGCCAGCGCCGCTCCGGCAGGCCGGGTGCCTTGACCAGCATATGGCCGAAGATCAGCATCGCGGTTTCGACGAAATCGCATTCGTAGATCAGATAGGCCTTGAACACTTCTGCGGGCAGGCGATCGGCTTCAATCTCGGCCACGAAACGGTGGGCCTGCATGGCGTCCCAGACGCCCTGGTTGGCGGAGCGGATCTCTTCGGAAAGCGAGAGGCTCACTGAGCCGAGCCCTCGCGGATCGCCCGCACCGCCGCCATGAAGGCCTTGACGCGCGCAACTTCGACCTTCTGCCACCAGACGCCATCCTGCTTGAGGGCGCTGGCCACGATCACGGCATCGACCAGGGGCAGGATGGTGGCCACATTGGCGAGCGAGACGCCGCTGCCCACCAGGACCGGCAGGGCGGTGCCGGAGCGCACGGTGGTGATCTCCTCGGTGGTGGCCGCATCGCCGGTGCGCTGGCCTGTCGCGATCACGGCGTCGGCGTCGAAGAATTCGACGTCGCGCACGAGTTCCGGAATCGAGCGGTCCGCCACGATGGCGTGAGCGCCATGCTTGACGTGCGCGTCGGCGAAGATGGCGATGTCCTTGGCGTCGATGCGGGCGCGGTAGCGCATGGCGCGGGCGGCCTCCCCCTCGACGAATCCCTCATTGGCCACATAGGCGTTCGCCCACTGGTTGACCCGCACAAAGCGCGCCCCGCCCGCTTTAGCGACCGCCAGCGCCGGAATCGCGGCATTGGCCAGCACGTTGATGCCAAGCGGCAGACCGACCGCCTGGCCGATGCGGTCGGTGATGACCGCGAGGCTGGCGCTGGTCTCCGGCCCGATGTCATCGGGTTTGAGGAACGGAATATCGCCATGATTCTCGATAATCAAGCCGTCGACGCCGCCCTCTGCATAAGCAAGCCCGTCGTCGATTGCGGTCCGCAACGTCTGACTAAAGCTCTCGCCCCGATGGCGCGGCGACCCTGGAAGAGGAGGGCAGTGAACAACTCCGATGATTGCTTGTCCTCGTCCGAATATTGTCTGAATTGTATTTGATTTTCTCTGCGAGATGGGGGACAAGTTCATATCCTTTGTGGAAAGCGCATGACTTTTATCGTTTTAGGCAACATCACGGTCGATGAGGCAATGGCGGCCCCGGTCTGGCCGGCGCCGGGTCAGACCATCGTGGTCGGGGCCCCGACGCGCGACCTCGGTGGCAAGGGGCTCAATCAGGCCATGGTTCTCAAACGCGCCGGCGCGGATGTGCGGTTGGTGGCGGCGATCGGGCAGGACGATCTTGCGAGCTGGATCTTGGACGGGATCGCGGAAGAAGGCTTTGCACCCGAGGACCTGATCCGGCTGCCGCTGCCGAGCGACCGCTCGCTGATCTTCGTCGGACCGGGGGGCGAGAATGCGATCGCGTCCATCATCGAGTGTTCGGCGGCCCTTACCGAGGATCAGGCCACCGCGGCCATCACCCAGGCGGGTGCCGGCGACATCCTGGTGCTGCAGGGAAATCTGTCGCTCGCCACCACGCGCGCGGCCTGCCTTGCGGCGCGGCGCATCGGGCTGCGGACGCTGTTCAATCCCTCGCCCATGCAGGCCGGCTTCGACGCCCTGCTGCCGCTGATCGACCTGCTGGTCGTCAACGAGAGCGAGGCGATGCAATTGGGCGAAGGGGCCGCCCCCGAAACCCTGCTGCGCAATTTGCACGAGGCTGGAGCCGCCGACGTGGTGATGACGCTGGGCGGTCGGGGGTCGCGGGCTTTCGGCAGCCGCGGTGCCGCCTCGGCGCCCGCAATGCCCGCGGTGGTCGCGGACACGACCGGGGCGGGCGACACCTATATGGGCCTGCTGGCTGCCGCCTTGTTCGAGCACGGCCTGCCGATCGAACGCGCCATGCGTGTCGCCTCGGCCGCCGCAGCCATCACGGTGACGCGGCACGGCACCCGGTCGGCCTTCCCGAGCAAGGGCGAGATCGAGGCGCTTTTCGCCACCGTCGTCTAAGGACTTTTCTGAAATCCCCGTGGCCCTCATGCTGAGCGGAGCTGACTTGAGGCTCCGACGAGCGAAGCTCGTTGGAGAAGTCAGCGGTGAGGGACCGCGCGAGCGGTCCAGCCGAAGCACGGCAAGTGGTGCCGTTCCCCGACACGGCGGGTGCCGCGCCGGCTCAGGGTGAAGACCATCGGATTCGAAATCAGCCTTCAAGCCCATAATTGGCGCGCCAAGCTTCATGCGGCGAAGAACACGTCGCGCGGATTGGCCACCATCAGGGCGTCGCATTGCTCGGCCGTGACGCCGAACCGCCTCAGCCGCGGCAGGAAGTGGCGCTGCACATAAGCGTATCCGAAGCCGCCATAGCGCGACAGCATCATCTTGAGGAAGACGTCTTGCGACAGCAGGATCTTGCGGGCGAACCCCGCATCGATCAGCCGCTTGATGGCGGCCGCATTCGCGTCGTCCGAGGGCGATTGGACCTGCTGGTCGGCGTACCAGAAATCCATGCCGATCATGTCATATTCCAGGAACGCACCGCGCTCGGCGAGCTTCATCTGGTAGCTCTGATCGGCCCCCGACGGGTTCATGTGGCACAGAACGGTGTGGGCGGCGTCGCCACCCTCTTCCTCGACGATGTCGAGCACCCGGTGGGCGAGGCGGAACCAGCCCGGCAGGTGCACCATCAGGGGCAGCTTGGTACGGGCCTGGGCCTGGACGGCGCCGCGCAGCGACTTTTCCTCATCGGGCGTGAACTCCGACGACACCCCGATCTCGCCGATCAGCCCGATCTTGATGCCGGTGCCGTCGACCCCCTCCAGGGCGTCGTGCACGATCTCGTCGGCGACATCTCGGGCCGACATGCGGGCCAGACGCTCGGGATGCGAGCTTTGCAGATAGTAGCCGGCCCCCATCACGACGTTCAGCCCGGTCGCTGTGGCAATCCGGGCCAGCGCCGCGGGATCCCGGCCGATCCCCACGCAGGTGGGATCCACAACGGTGCGGCCGCCGGTCGCCGCGACCGGCCTCAGTTCCTCGATGGCCAGCGCCTCGTCGTCGAGGGCGCAATTGTCGAGGTTGACGAAGGGGTCCATGCGCAATTCGCCCAGGATGGCGGGCTCGACCGGACCATGGGCGAGGTAGTTGCGCGCGGGGTCCGTGGGCTCGTTCCACCAGCAGCGCACGTCGTTGAGGATGTGCTCGTGCATCAGCGTTGGGCCGAGGTCGCCCACCGCAACGGGGCCTAGCACCGTCATCACCTGTCCCGAGCCGACGTGGGTTTGTGCGATGTCACTCATGGTGGGTCCTCACGATCGGACAAGACGTTCAACTCCGGCGCTTGACGGTGCCGAGCCGGTCGAAGATGCGGGTGTTGAGCCAGATCGCGACCAGGATGATGGCACCCGTGACGATCTGGGTGAAGAATGGGTTGATATGGGCCAGGATGAGGCCGTTGCTGATCACCGCGATGGTCATCGTGCCGAGAATCGTGCCCACGATGGTGCCGCGGCCGCCCGACAGCGAGGTGCCGCCCAGCACCACGGCCGCGATGACGTCGAGCTCCATCCCGAGCGCGGAATTCGAGGAGCCCGAGCCGAGGCGGGCCGCGATGACGAGCGCAGCGAGCGCGGAGGCGATGCCGCTCAGCACATAGACCGACGCGATGATCCGCTGGGCCGGGATACCGACCCGGCGTGCCGCCTCGGTATTGGCCCCTACCGCCACCACGTGCCGGCCATAGACGGTCGTGCCCATCGCGACGAATCCGAGCACAGTCACAGCGAGTCCGAGCAGGGCCGGATTGGGAATGCCGGCCAGGGTGCCCCGGCCTATGGTCAGGAACAGGCTTGGCGGGATCAGGATCGTGAAACCGCCCGTGAGCACCAGGGCGCAGCCTCGAATGGCCGACAGGCCCGCCAGGGTCACGATGAAGGCGGGGATGCGCTGGTAGGCAATGAAGAAGCCCTGGAACAGGCCGATCAGCGCCCCGAACACCAGCATTACGACCACCACGCCGGGCCAGGCGAAGCCCATCTTCAGCAGCACGGCCGCGCTGGCATTGACCAGCGCCACGATGGAACCGACTGAAAGGTCGATGCCACCCGTCGTGATCACCATCGTCATGGCGATGCCGACGATGAGGTTGGGGGCGGCCTGGCGCAGGATGTTAAGCATGTTCCCGGTCTCCAGGAACACATCCGACAGCACCGCGAAGATCACGCAGCACAGCACGAAGAACAAGGTGATCGACAGCACATGGGCGTGCGTCTGCAAAAAATCTTGCCGCCGAGAGCCTTGCTGGCGTTCGGTATAGGCGGTCATGCGTGGACCCCTTCGCCGACGATGAGGCGAACGATATCCTCGAGGTTAGTATCGCTCATCTGCCGCTCCGCCACCTTGACGCCCTCGTACATGATCGCGATGCGGTCGCAGACGCGGAACAGGTCCTGCAGCCGATGGGTGATCAGGATGACCGAGACGCCCTTCGCTTTGACGCGGGCAATGAGGCTCAACACCGCCTCGACCTCGGCCACGGCGAGCGCCGAGGTTGGCTCGTCCATGATGAGCACCCGCGGCTCGAAAGAGGCCGCGCGGGCGATCGCGATGGCCTGACGCTGGCCGCCCGACAGCTGCGCCACCGTGGCCGACATGTTGGGGATGCGGATTTCGAGCCGCTGCAGCATGAGGCGCGCCTCGCGCTGCATGGCGGCCTTGTCGAGAAACGGACCGCGCCGCAGCTCGCGGCCCAGGAACAGATTTCCCGCGACGTCGATCGTGTCGCATAGGCTGAGGTCCTGGTAGACCATTTCGATATGGCGGTTGCGCGCTTCGTTTGGCCCGGTGAGCGCGAGCGTCTCCCCGTCAAGCGCGATGGTGCCCTGGTCGGGGATATAGGTCCCGGCCAGGATTTTCGTCAGCGTCGATTTTCCCGCCGCATTGTCGCCCACGAGGCCGAGGCATTCGCCCGGCCACAGGTCGAGGTCGACGCCGCGTAAGGCCTGGATCGACCCAAAGGTCTTGCGGATGCCGCGCACGCTCATCCGCGGGACGGCACCGTCGAGCCGTGCTGCTGGAGTGGCGGCTCCGCCAAGGCTCACTTGTAGGCGGCCCGGTATTTGTCGACGTTGGCTTTCGTGACGATCTCGACCGGCACTTTGATGGATTTTTCCACCGTGCCGCCGCTCGCGATCGTATCGAGCGCCTTGACGGCCTTGTAGCCCTCCTGGTCGGGAGCCTGCTGCACCACGCCTACGACAGTGCCGGCATCGATGGCCGCGATGGCCTGGGCGCTGAGGTCCCAGCCGAAGATCTTCACCTTGTCGCGTCCTTGGCTCGCCACCGCCGCGATGGCGCCAATGAGCGCGGGCTCGCCGGTGGCATAGATGGTGGTCATGCTCGGATTGCCGGTGAGCAGGTTCTCGCCCGCCGACATCGCCTGATCCTGGATGTTGCGGCCGTCCACGACCCCGACCTTGGTGATGCCGCTGTCGGTGGAGGTGACGCTCTCGAAGCCCCTTTGGCGCAGCAGCTGCAGGGGGGAATTGAGCGCGCCCAGGATGCCCAGTGATGCCTTGCCGCCCATGGTCTTCTTCACGGCGTCGACATAAAATTGGCCCATCTCGACCCCAGCTTTTTCATTGTCGACCGAGACTTGCACTTTTTGCGGGCCGTCCGGAAGGACAGCGTCGACGGACGCTACCGGAATGCCGGCCTTGTCGGCCGACTTGACGGCAGCCCCGATCCCATTGGGATCGACCGCCACGATCACGATGCCGTCGACCTTCTGCTGGATGTAGGTCTCGAAGGCATCGTCCTGCGCGGAGGCCGAATTGTTGGCGTCGAACACCACGAGCTTGTCGCCCACCTCGTCGGCCGCCTTCTGGGCCCCTTTGGTGATGTCGGTGAAGAACGACACCTGCTGGTTGTATTGCACCAGCGCGATGGTCTTGCCCTTGGCGTAAGCCGTACCGCCGAGCAGAGCCAGCATGAGGGTCGCGGCCGCGACCTTACGAACGGTTGGGTTATACATTGTGATTGCCCTCTCGAGGTGGCGTTTTGCGTTTGCGCAGGCGTGCGGGAGACGCCACCGATCCCCGCACGATCAATTCCACCGGCAGGCATTCGACGGCAGATGGCATCCGCCCGCCGTTGAGGCCGGAGACGAGCAGTTCCACCGCCCTGCGGCCCATCATTGCGACGGGCTGCCGGATGCAGGTCAGCGGCGGATCGAAGAGGTGAAACGGCGCGACGTCGTCGAAGCCCACGATGGATAGCCGCCCCGGGATGCGAACCCCCTCGCGGGCGAACACTTCCAGCGCCCCGATGGCGATTTCATCACTCGACACGAGAACGGCCGTGGTGCCGTCCTGCGCGCCAAGCAAGCGTTCGGCGGCTTGCCGCCCATGGTCGATCGAATAAGCGCCGAAGAGCCGGCGGGTGAGGGTCGCCTTGGGGGCATGTTCGGCCATGGCGCGGCGGCATCCGGCGATGCGCTGCCGAGTGCTCATCATGTGCTCGGGCCCGCCGAAAAAGGCGATGCGGCGATGGCCGGCCTCGACGAGATGACGCCCCGCCAGATAGCCGCCCTGCTCATTGTCGCTGAAGATCTTCGGGCCGCGCGTGCCCTCGACGTCTTCGTCGAGGATGACGACGCGGCGGTTGGTCTTGTTGATCGGCCCCGCCAGGGATCCGTCGTCCGGATGGTTGGTGGCGAAGATCAAGCCGTCGAGGTAGTTGCGTCCGAGCCGGCTCAGATATTCCTGCTCGCGCGCCCTTTCGTTCAGCGTCACGCAGAGGACCAGGGCCAGCCCGTGGTCATGAGCGGCCCGTTCGACGGCGGCTGCCAGCTTGGCGAAATAGGGATTGCCGATATCCGGGATGACGAGCCCGATCGTGTCGGAGCGGCCCAGGCTGAGGCTGCGGGCATGCGGATTCGGGTGATAACCGAGGTCTCGAATGGCCCCTTCGATCAGCGCGACGGTGTCGTCGGGCAGCTTGATCTTATGGTTGAGATGACGCGAGACCGTCGCCACCGACATGCCGGAGCGCCGTGCCACATCGATCAATCTCGCCGTTCCCACAGCCATTCCGTAACCGGTTTAGTAAACCGGTTACACGGTATAATCCCGATTGGGGGCACGCAAGCTCGTTGTTTGCACATGAATCTGGCGGTTTTGATGCAGGCTTGTGCAGTCCGAGCCTGCCGATCGGCAAATCGGGAGCAGAATTTAACCCGCAAATTGCCGCGTACGGCCGGAAAAAGTGCCTAGCGGCCGTTTACAAGCGGGACATTGCCGTCCATGTTGCGTCGCAGGCTGGTTTTTGCCGGAGCGCAAGGCGTGGACGTCAATATCCCCGAAGTAGTCGCCGAGGTTCGACGCGCTTTCGACAGTTACGAGGCCGGCCTCGTGACGGCGGACATCGTGGCTTTGGATCGGCTGTTTTGGAGCAGCCCGCTGACGATCCGCTACGGCGCCGACGAGACGCTGCACGGCCATGCCGAGATCGCGGCCTTCAACGCCCGCCGCCGCCCGCTCGGTCCCGACCGGGCACTGGCCCGGACCGTGGTGACCACCTTCGGGCGCGACGCCGCCACGGTCTCGACCTTGTTCCTCGACACCCCGCCCGGCACGGTCGGGCGGCAGATGCAGACCTGGATCCGGATGGCCGACGGCTGGCACGTCGTGGCGGCCCATGTCAGCGTCATTCCCACCCCGTGAACGACCTCGGCGCCTTCCTGCCCGGCCCACGGCTCCAGCTGTCACCCACACGATCGGGCCCGCTCGATGGCCTGACCTTCGCCACCAAGGACCTGTTCGATATCGAGGGCTCGGTCACGGGCTGCGGCAACCCCGATTGGGCCGCCAGCCACGCGCCCGCCGGGAGCACCGCCTGGGCGGTGCAACGCTTGCTCGACCAGGGCGCCGCCATGGCGGGCAAGACCGTGACGGACGAGATTTCGCTCGGGCTGCTCGGCTGCAACCGCTTCTTCGGCACACCCCGCAACCCCATTGCGCCGGAGCGTCATCCGGGTGGGTCGTCGAGCGGCTCGGCCGTGGCGGTAGCGTCTGGAGAGGTAGACGTTGCGCTGGGCAGCGACACCGGAGGCTCGGTCCGGGTGCCGGCCAGCTTTTTGGGTCTCTACGGGCTGCGTCCCAGCCACGGCGCCATCCCGGTCGACGGGCTGATGACCCAAGCGCCGAGTTTCGACACGGTCGGGTTTTTCGCTCGAAACGCCGAGCATCTGGAGTGGGTCGGCGCGGCATTGCTGCCCGAGGGCGCGATCGAGCCGATCAAATCCGTCCTCATCGCCACCGACGCGCTGGCCTGCTGCGACCCCGGCATGCAAGACGTCACGGCGTTCGCGATCGAGGGGCTTGTGCGCGGGTTCGCGGCGGTTCGCCCCATCGTCCTGGCGCAAGAGGGCCTTCGGCACTGGAACGCCCAGCACTGCCGGCTGCAGCATCCCGAGTTCAGCGAGACGTTTGCGCCCTGGCTCGATGCCGTGAACCCGCGCCTGTCCTTCGAGGTCGCGCGCGCCCTCGCGCTGGCCGCCACCGTACCGGTTCACGAGCGGCAGGCCGCGCAGGTTTTCCGGACCATTGTCCGTCACCGACTCGACGCCTTGCTGGCCGGCGGCGCGGTGCTCTGTTTTCCGACCACGCCCGGCCTGCCGCCTGTGCTCACGGCCTCGCTCATGGAGGTCGACCGGGCCGTCACCCGGATCGTCGATCTCACCTGTATCGCGGGCCTGACGGGGCTGCCGCAGGTGACGCTGCCGCTGGCCGAGCACGATGGCCTTCCGGTCGGTATCAGCCTGGTCGGGCCGCGCGGCTCCGACCGCATGCTGCTTCGCCTCGCCCGACACATCGAGGATCGGCCGCTCTGCCCATCGGCGCAAAACCACACCCTTCAAGGCTAGGGAAGAGAACGCATGAGCGACAAGAAAAAAATCCTGCTGGTCGGCGAGAGCTGGATGAGTTCGGCGACCCATTACAAGGGGTTCGACCAGTTCGGCAGCGTCACCTTCCATCTCGGGGCCGAACCCCTGGTGGCGGCCCTCAAGGACAGCCCGTTCGAGCTGACCTACATGCCGGCCCACGAGGCCGTGAGCGGGCTGCCGTCCACGCTCGAAGGTCTCGCCGTCTACGACGCCATCCTGCTCTCGGACATCGGCGCCAATTCGCTGCTGCTCCATCCGGATGTCTGGCTGCACGGCAAGACCTTTCCGAACCGGCTGAAACTGCTGCGCGACTACACGGCTCAGGGCGGCGGCATCGTGATGATCGGCGGCTATTTCAGTTTCCAGGGAATCGACGGCAAGGCGCGCTGGGGCCGCACCGCGGTCGAGGAGGCGCTGCCCGTCACCTGCCTGCCCTATGACGACCGGCTGGAGATCCCCGAGGGATTCAAGGCCGTGGTGAGCGGGCCGGCCGATCACCCGATCCTGGCCGGGCTCGGCACCGACTGGCCCGTGCTGCTCGGCGCCAACGAGGTGCTGGTGAAGTCCGGCCCCGACGTCGACGTGTTGGCGCGCCTGCCAGCCGACCAGGGCGGCCATCCGCTGCTCGTCACAGGTCGCTTCGGCCAGGGCCGCACGGCGGTGTGGACCTCGGACATCGGGCCGCATTGGCTGCCCCAGACCTTCGTGGATTGGCCCGGCTATGCAACGCTGTGGAAGAACCTGCTCGGCTGGGTCACGGCCAAGCCGTGAGGCCGATCGTTCAAACCTCGGACACGCCGTTCCTGACGGCCCGCAACCTCTCCAAACGGTTCGGCGCCCTGACGGCGCTCGCGGGTGTCGATCTCGACATCCGCACCGGCGAGGTGCTGGCGCTGCTGGGCGACAACGGAGCGGGAAAATCCACCTTCATCAAGGTGCTGGCGGGCGCGCATGCGCCGAGCGGCGGCGAGATCCGCATCGAGGGCAAGCCGGTTGCCTTCGCGTCGCCCCAGGATGCGGCGGCCTGCGGCATCGCCACGATTTTCCAAGAACTCGCCCTGTCGGAAAACCTGTCGATCGCCGAAAACGTGTTTCTGGGCCGCGAACTCGTCACCCGCATCGGCGGGCTGCCGTTCCTGCGCCGCGCCGAGATGCGAACCCGCGTGGCCGCGCTGCTTCAGGAGCTCGAGGCCCATATCGCCGACCCCGACGCGCCGGTGGGCAGCCTGTCGGGCGGCCAGCGGCAGGCTGTCGCGATCTGCCGGGCCCTCAATCTCAAGGCACGGCTCGTCATCATGGATGAGCCCACCGCGGCGCTGGCCGTGGCCGAAACCCGCAAGGTCCTGAGCCTGGCGCGTCGATTGGCCGAACGCGGCTGCGCCGTGGTGCTCATCTCGCACAACCTCGTCGATGTCTTCGAGGTCGCGGATCGCATGGCGGTGTTCCGACGCGGCCGCAAGATCGCCGAGCGCCAGCGCCAAGCCACCACCTCCGAAGAGATCGTTTCCCTCATCACGGGCGCCCATCCCGACGCGCGGGCGTTCGAGACCACCGCATGACGCAAACTCCGGCGCGCCGGCCAACACGAAGGTAGATCCCATGATGAAACAGGTCGGCTCGCTGCTCGCGGGCGTTGCACTCATGACTCTCGCGTCCTTCTCGGCCCATGCGGCCGATCCAAAAAACACGGTCGCGTTCGTGCCGCAGATCGTCGGCATCCCGTATTTCAACGCCATGCAGCAGGGTGGCCAGAAAGCCGCCGACGCGCTCGGCGTGACCTTCATCTATTCCGGCCCGGTCGATACCAACCCGGTCGACCAGTTGCAGATCGTGCAAAACCTCATCGACCAGGGCGTCGGGGCCGTCTCGGTCAGCGTGCTCGATGCCTCCAGCATCGCGCCGGTGGTCGAAGCCGCCAAGGCCAAGGGCGTGAAACTGTTCACGGCCGACAGCGATGCCCCCAATTCGGGCCGCGCCGTCTATGTGGCGCAGGCCACCGACGAGGGCCTCGGCGACAGCATCATCGACGAGATGGTCAAGCGCGTCGGCCCGGACGCCAAGGTCGGCATCGTGTCGGGCGAGGCGACCGCCTCCAACCTCAACGCCTGGATCGGCTTCATGCAGAGCCGCGCCAAGGCCAAATACCCCAAGCTGATCCTGCTGGCCCCGCAATTCGCCGGCGGCACCGCCGAACGCGCCGCGCAGATCGCGACCGACCTGATGACCGCCAATCCGGACCTCAAGGGCATCATCGGGGTGGCGTCCACCACCTGTCCGGGCGTCGCTCAGGCGATCGAGACCGCGGGCAAGATCGGCAAGGTGATCGGCACCGGATATTGCAGCCCCAACACGGCCCGCGCCTATCTCAAGAGCGGCGCCTTCGGGTTCACGGTGCTCTGGGATCCGGCCGAACTCGGCTACCTGACGGTCTGGGCCGGCAAGCAGCTCATCGACGGCAAGCCCTTCGCGGCGACCAACACCGTCCCGGGCATGAGCCACCCGGTCGCCTACGACAAGACCACGGGCGTGCTGCTGCTCGGCGATCCGGCGGTGTTCACGGCCGCCAACGTCGACAAGTACCAGTTCTGATCGGGCGGTGATGCGACCCGGCACGATCCTCGCGCGCAACGGACGGGAAGCCACGCTGCTGCTCGCCTGCGTGGCCGCAAGCCTCGTGTTCTGGATCGCATCGCCCTCGTTCGGAACCGCCGAGAACCTTCTCACCGTCCTGCGCAACAGCAGCGAGCTCCTTCTCGTCAGTCTGGGCATGACGCTGCTGCTTGCTATGGGCGGGGTGGATGTATCGGTCGGCATGGTGATGGGCCTCGCCGCCATCGCGGTCGGCCGTGTTCTCGAGGCCGGCTGGCCGCCGCTTTTGGCGGCACTTGCCGGTGTTCTGGTGGGCGCCGCCCTGGGACTTCTGAGCGCCGCCGTGGTGGTGCTCGGCCGGGTGCCCGCCATCGTGGGCACGCTCGGGCTGCTCGGCCTCTATCGCGCCGCCATCTTCCTGGCGCTCGGCGGCGCGTGGCTGTCGGGACTGCCGGTCACGCTCACCGACACGTTGAGCGCGCGACCGCTCGGTGTGCCGGTGGCGATCCTGGTGATCGTGTCCGCTTACGGATTGGTCTGGGTGGCGCTGCGCCGGATGCCCTACGGTCTTCATCTGCTCAGCATCGGCCAGGGCGAAGAGCGGGCCCGGCTCTCCGGGGTCGCGGTGACGCACACGCGCTTTGTCACCTTCGTGATCAACGGGCTGTGTTGCGGCCTCGCGGCGGCCTTCTATGTCGCGACATACCGAAACGTCGCCACCACGGTGGGGGGCACTTTGGCGCTGGAAGCCATCGCGGCCGTGGTGCTGGGCGGTACCGCCGTCATGGGTGGCCGATGCAGCCTGCTCGGCACGGTGCTCGGGGTCATGCTGCTGCGGATCGTGCAGAATGGGCTGCTGCTCGTCGGCGTAGGGTCGCTGTGGCAGCCGGTCGTCACGGGGGCCCTGCTACTGAGCGTACTCGGCCTCGAGGCCATGCAGGGGCGGCTCGATCTGTCGCGCTTCAGCGCCGCCCGGGCGCGCGCATGATCGTCCGCGCCCTCGCCCGCCGTTCGCCGACGGTGCCGATCCTCGCCGCCCTGTGGCTCGTGGTCGTCATCGGGTTCATGATCCTCCGGCCGGGCGCCGTCGCCCTCTCGACCCTCACCACGGTGCTGCAATTCTCGACCCTTTTGGCCCTGGTGGCGCTGGGCCAGAGCCTGGTGGTGCTGTGCGGCGGCGCCGGCATCGACCTCTCGGTCGGCGGCATGACGTCCCTGTCGGCGGTGCTCGCCATGCTGGCCCTCAAGGCCGGCCTGCCAGGACCGCTGCTGCCGGCGGCCTGCCTGATCGCCGGCACGCTGCTGGGGACCCTCAACGGGGTGTTGGTGACGCGTCTAAAAATCCTGCCGCTGATCGTGACGCTCGGCACCTTCTACGTCTATTCGGGGCTCGCGCTGGCGCTGACCGGCGGGGCCGCGCAGAGCGGTGTGCCGACCTGGCTGATCGACTGGGGGCGGGGCCTGGTTTCGGGCGTGCCCCTGCCCTTTCTAACGCTGGCGCTGCCAGCCTTCCTCCTGGTCGGGGTGCTGCTGGCCTCGACCTCGTGGGGCCGCTGGGTCTATGCGCTCGGTCACAACGAGCGCTCGGCGCGTCTGGTCGGCATCAATGTCGACCGGGTGCGGACCATCGCCTACATGGCAAGCGGGCTGCTGGCGGGTGTCGCGGCCCTGGTGTCGTTGGCCTGGCTGGGCAGCGGTCGGCCTAACATCGGGCAGAACCTCGAACTCACATCCCTCACGGCCGCCATGCTGGGCGGCATCGGAATCTTTGGCGGCAAGGGCGGCGTAGGCGGCGTGCTGGCCGCCGTGCTGCTCCTCGTCACCCTGCAGACGGGGCTGCTGCAACTCAACGTCAACAGTATCTGGCAGGTGGGCATCATCGGGGCCCTGCTGATCGCCGTGCTGTTGATCGACCGGTTCTCGGAACGCTGGAGATGACGACGTGACCGATCTCACCCAAACCATCGCGGAGGCGGTCGAGGCCAGGGCCGACCAGATCGTGCGGACCCTGTGCGACCTCGTGGCCTTCCCCTCCGTGGTCAAATCCAACCCCAAGGAGGCCGGGCCCGGCGAGCGCGATTGCCAGCTCTACCTCAAAGGACGCCTCGAGGCGCTCGGCTTCACCACAGACCTCTGGGACCCGGACGGACTGGCCCTCTATGCCCAATACGAGGGTCGCCCCGGTGCCAACAAGGGCCGCACGTTTGAAGGCCGCCCCAATCTCGGCGGCACGCTGGCCGGCACGGGCGGAGGCCGCTCCATCATGCTGACCGGCCATATCGACGTTGTGCCGCCCGGCGCCGCCGACCATTGGGCGACCGACCCCTTCGGTCCGCTTGTGGAAGACGGCGTCGTCAAGGGACGGGGCACGGTCGACATGAAGGGCGGCGTGGCTTGCATGCTCATGGCGGTCGAGATCTTGAAGGAGATCGGCGTGCCGCTCAGCGGCGATGTCGTGTTCACCACCGTGGTGGACGAAGAGATCGGCGGCATGGGGTCGCTCGCCATGGTGGACCGCGGGTTTAGGGCCGATGCCGGCATCATGACCGAGCCCACCGCCAACCGGATCGCGCCGCTCTGCCACGGCATCCTGTGGGGCCGCATCGTCCTTGACGGGATCGGCGGCCACGCCGAACTGATGCCGGACGCCTGGCACGGCAGCGGTCCGGTCGACGCTATTCAGCTCGTTCGCCAGATGCTCGACGGCATCGATATCTTGAACCGCCGCTGGATGTTCGACCCCGTGAAGAACCACCCGCTGATGGACCTGCCCAATCAGATCATCGTCACCCAGGTGCGGGCCGGCGAGCACCCCTCCTCCATGGCAGGACGGGGCGAGATCATCATCGACGTGCAATACCTGCCGCACGAGAAGGACGAGTTCGCCCTCGGCGGCCATGTCAAGCGCGAGGTCGAGGACCATATCCGGCAGGTCTGCCAGGCCGACCCCTACCTGCGGCGCCACCCGGCGCGGATCGAGTGGATCCTCGATGCCGATTGCGCCGAAGTTCCAGCCGACCATCCGTTCGTCGGCCTGTTCCAGGACGCGGTGTCACGCGCCAAACTCTCGCCCGCCCTCACGGGATTCGGGGCTCACAGCGACATGGGCCTGCCAACAGGGCTCGGTCGCACCCCGACCGTCAACTTCGGCCCCGGCAACCCGGCGCAATCCCACCAGCCGAACGAACAGGTGGCGATCCGCGATCTCGTGGATTGCACCAAAGCCATCGCGCTGACGATAGAGAGCTGGTGCCGCTGAACGCGTTCAGAACAAGCTCCTCGCCTTTCACGGCAGCCACCTGGTTCTCGAATTAACCTGCTCGAACCGCGAAGCCGATCGCGTTCGAGAATTCGAATTCACGCGGGCCCGGTCGCTCTGGGGCAAAGCCGATTGACAGTTGTCTTACAACGCCACAGGTTGGGTGACGGCTGCGGATCATTGGCCTCGATGACGACGGGCCGGGCTCAAGCCGTCGCCGACAAACGCATGAGCCGAAATCGGACGGAGTGAGGGTCCAATGAACCTGCATGTGGCTCAAGGGCGCTCGAACGCCCCCGCGGAAGCCGTCCACCCTCTCGACCCGTTGACCACGGCCGAGATCAGCCGGGCCGCGGCAATCATCCGCGACCATTACCATTGGGGCGACGACCTGCGGGTCGAAACGATCGACGTCGCCGAACCCTCGAAGGACCTGGTCCGCGGCCACGTGCCGGGCCGGCCATTCCCACGCATCGCCCGCTACAACGCATTCAAGCGTGGCCTGCTTGGGGTCTGGCAGGGTCGCATCGATCTCGAGGCGGGCAAGATCGTCGCCGAACATTTCGACGAGGACGCTCGCGCCATGGTGGCGGTGGAGGAAGTGTTCGAGATCGAGAAGGCCGTCAAAGCGGACCCCCGCTTCCAGGAGGCGCTCCGCCGCCGTTGCCTCCTCGACGAACTCGACTACATGTGCGTCGACCCCTGGACGGTCGGCGATTTCGGATATGACCTCGAAAAGGGCCGCCGCGTCCTTAACTGCTTCATCTGGATGCGGACCTTTCCGCTCGACAATTATTACGCTCATCCGGTCGAAGGCCTGCACGCGCTGATCGACCTGAGCAACCTCGAAATCCTGAAGGTGGAGGATCATTTCGAGGAGAACGGTGACTACATTCCGGTGCCGCGGACGCCCCTCAACTATGATTCCGCAATCCTGACGGACTATCGCAAACCCTCGGCCGCGCTCGACGTCGTGCAGCCCGACGGGGCCGGCTTCGTGGTCGAGGGCCGCAAAGTCACTTGGGAGAATTGGGATTTCCGGGTCGGCTTCAACGGCCGCGAAGGGCTCGTGCTGCACGCGGTCGGCTATACGCACGGCGGCAAGCGCCGGCCGGTGGTCTACCGCGCCTCGATTGCCGAAATGGTCGTGCCTTATGGCACCCCGGAGCGCAGCCATTACCGCAAGAACGTCTTCGACAACGGCGAACTCGGCTTCGGCCGTATGGCCAACTCGCTCACGCTCGGGTGCGATTGCTTGGGCGTCATTCACTATTTCGATGCGGTCGTGCCGGATGTCTTCGGCAACCCGCGTACCATCGAGAACGGCATTTGCCTTCACGAGGAAGATGCGGGCTTGTCGTGGAAACATTTCGACGTCCGGACCCAGCGCACCGAGGTGCGTCGCGCCCGAAAGCTCGTGGTTTCGTCCATTTCGACGATCGGCAACTACGAATATGCTTCCTACTGGTACCTCCACCAGGACGGTCGCATCGAATACGAGATGAAAGCGACCGGCGTCATCAACACGGCGGCCTGCCATGTGGGCCAGCCGGGCAAATATGGCACCGAGGTCGCGCCGGGTGTGGTCGGCCACATTCACCAGCATATTTTCAGCGCCCGCCTCGACATGGAGGTGGACGGTCCCAACAACACGGTCGTCGAATGCGACACGATCGCGCCGCCGCCCGGGCCGGACAACCCCTACGGCAATGCCTTCTTCGTCGAGGAAACGGTGCTCGAGACGGAACTCCGGGCGCAGCGCGATTTCGACTACGACAAGATGCGCTATTGGAAAGTCATCAACCCGGAGACCAAGAACTGGCTCGGTCGGCCCACGGGCTACAAGCTGGAGGCGAAATCGCCCGTGCGTCCCTTCACCCATCCCGACAGCCCGTCGGGACGGCGGTCAGGCTTCATCCAGCACCAGGTCTGGGTGACGCCCTTCAGCGCCGACGAGCGCTATCCCGCGGGCGAGTTCGTCAACCAGTCGACCGGCAAAGACGGGCTGCCGGCCTGGACCGCCAGGGACCGCCCCATCGAAAATACCGACATCGTGCTCTGGCATAGTTTCGGGCTGCATCATCTGCCGCGCCCGGAGGACCACCCGGTCCAGCCTTGCGTGGTCTGCGGTTTCACTTTGGCGCCGGTCGGGTTCTTCGATCAGAACCCCGTCATCGACCTGCCCCCGCAGGTCAACAAGGCCAGCTGCTGCGCCCACAAAAAGTGACGCTGCAATTGTTTGCTTGCCGCAGCGGCGGGCCATCGCCCGGCGTCCCGACTTCGAGCGTAGACCGTCGCCCGTTGCCCGGCGGGAGCAATCCCCGCCGGGTTGGCCGGGTGCGGCTACGGCGTGGGGTCCGTGGCCGCTGCATCCAAAACCCTGGTCATCAGCACGGCTGGACCGTGGGGGCCCACCACCCGCTCGAAAGTCGTCCAGCCCAGACCAGCGTATAAACCCTCGCTGTGTTCGGTGATCAGATACAGGCGATCATGCCCTCTTTGGCGGGCGGCGGCCTGCAAACGCGTGACCAGTTCGTGGGCTAGGCCCGATCGGCGGTACTCAGGGTGGACATAAACGGAGGCCAACCATGGCTTCAGGTCGCGCCGGCCCTCGAAATCGGAATCTCGCAAGCTCACCGTCCCGATGGCCTTGCCGTCGCGCGTGGCCACCAAGGTCAAGGCGTCGGGACTGCGTCGCACGGCCTGGTCGAAGTTGGCGCGCGACTGCTCGAGGGAGCCGCCCGACTGACTGCCCCAAAGCCCGAAAGCCCAGGCGGCGCAGACGTCCAGGAACTCCGGGCATTCCGCCAGGTCGACGATGGTGAAATCCATGGTGGCGGTCCCCTGTCCGGGCGGCTCAAAAACTTCCGGTTCCACGCCGTTGCATCTCTACAACGGCTGACTCTGCTGGGGAAAACCACCCAGATGACGGCATGTCGCCGCGGCAGCTTGGTGCCCCGCTGCGAGACAATCCTGCAGGCAAGACCCGGCGTGTCGGGCCGACAGGAAGCCAGCCACGAAGGTATCACCGGCCCCGGTCGTGTCGACGGTTCCTGTCGCGCAAGCAGCCGCCTCGGCCCAATTCGTCCCGTCGCCCGCAACGCTGCCGAGAGCCCCGCAGGTCACGACAGCCAGTCTGGCGCCCGCGTCCACGAGGCCGTGCAACAGGGTCCGGGCCAAGTCGATATTCTCGCCCGCGGACGCGAATGCGATATCCAGTCCGTCGACCGTCAGATGTTCGGGCGCCGCGTTGACGGACACGTCCTGCGACACGCTCCGACCTGCGGCGGCCAGCTCCCGGCGGAGGGCGCCGGCGTCGTCGAACCACCCGATGTGGACGTGCGATGCCGTGAACAGCCGTTCGCGATCGGCACCGTTGGGCCGATAGCCACGGCAGGCGCCAAACTCCTCGAAGACGATTGAGCGGTCGCCGTTTTCACGGACCTGTATGTCGGTATAGGCGGTCGGGCCGGATTGGAACCGCAGGCAGCCGATATCGACGCCATTGCGTGCCAGCTCGCGAATGGTTCTGCGCCCGGCCGGATCCTCGCCCACCGCTCCGAAATAGGCGGTCGGATGGCCAAGCCGGCGCAGTTGGACAGCCACGTTCACCGCATTGCCTCCGACCAGGGAATAGTCCACCGGGGACAGGTAGCGATCGATACAATTGTCGCCCACGCAGGCGAAATCGAGCAAACCGGGGCCCGCGACGGCGCTCAATAGGCGGTACGCCTGTAATAGCGCCGGGTGGTCAGCGGATGATCGCGCAAGACCTCGAGATGCGCGCTGGCGCGCTCCAGCAAGGTGGCGAGCACGGCCGGCGCGACGAGGGCCCGCACATCGGGCGAGAGACCCGGCAAGGCGCAGCCTGCCGGGTCCAAGACCTGCAATTTGCCGGTCCGGGACCGAACGAAACGCTCGACGCGGTCGGCGAGCGGGCGGGTCTCATCCTCGCCCTTGAACAACAGGACGCTGACGCCATCCTCGACGAGTTCGAGCGTTCCGTGGAAGAAATCCGAGGCATGGACCGGCCGCGTCCGGATCCATTGCATCTCTTCCAGGATGCACATGCCGTAATAACAAGCTTCGGGCCAGACCGGACCCGACCCGATCACGATGTGGTAGGGATCGGCCGCGATGGCCTTGGCCAACAATCCGGCTTGTCCTTCAAACATTCGCTTGGCGTCGAGCAGCAGCCGTGGAAGGCCCATGAGCTGGCGGACCGTCGCGGCGTAGTGGTCATATTCGGACCGGGCATGCATGACGGAAAGCGCGATCAGCAAAGACTGCACGTAGAAGGACTCGCAGGAGGTGTCGTCCTCGGCGAAGTTGACGAAGGTGCGATGAGCGCCGGTTGCCAACGGCGTGTCGGCATGCCCCACGAGGGTAAACACCGTCGCGCCCTTGGCCTTGCAATAGTCGAGCGCCGCGAGGCTCTCTTGCGTGGTGCCGGACAGCGACGGAATGATCACGAGCGAATGGGGTCCTAGGGCCAGATGGCCGGTCAGGATCAGTTCTGCGGCGGATTCCTGAAAGGTCGGGAGCCTGGAGCGGCGTTGAAGCAGTTGAACGGCCGGCATCATGAGGATGGCGGCTCCGCCAGTCCCGAGAAAGAAGATGTTCTCCAAGCCTGCCTCGACCTGGCCGCGAATGGCCGCGTCGATCTGTTCCGCCAAGCCGACCGCGCCAGACTGGATTCGGATGAACCGCTGTTCGTCGAAATTCAGCATGAAATCCTAGGATCCAAATCACCCGGTGAGTTGTCTGACAACTGCGATGCGCACCGCGACGTGTCAAGCCCGTAAGCGCACTGCAAGCTGAGAACTTGGCCTGACAACCGCGGCGTGCGTCAGCTAAGTTGAGGTCGCCGCCGCACTGGCGGTCCAGGACGCACCACGTGACCAATTCGATGGGGAATGATCGCACGATCGCGGTGCAGTTGCGCGACGAGATCGGCGACCTGATTCGCAAGCGGGCCCTGACCCCCGGCGATCAATTGCCTACCGAGGCCGAGCTGACAAGACAGTTCGGCATCTCGCGGCCAGCCCTCCGAGAGGCCCTGAAGCTGCTCGAGCAGGACGGCATCGTCACCGTCACGCACGGCAAGGGCCGATTCGTGTCGGGCATGGCGGCGATGCGGGTCGAGCGACCCATCACGGTGTTCGAGAGCGTCACCGACATGGTGGGCCGCTTCGGCTATCGGCCCAAGAACAAGGTCTTGTCGATCGAGGACCAGGCGGCCGGCGAGGAGGTCGGGGCGGCGCTCGGCTTGTCGGCGGAGACCCGCGTGCTCTGCCTCGAGCGGCTTCGCTTTCAGGGCGACCAAGCCATTCTTTACTGTGTCGACTATGTTCCCCGCCAGCTCGTACCGGGACAGTTGAGCGACATCGACTGGAGCCAGTCGCTGTTCGACATCCTCGAGCGCCACGGACAGCGACCGCGGATGTCGACCGCCTCCGCGTCGGCCGTGATGCTCCCACAAGCCGTCGTCGAGGCGAACCACCTCGGCGACTTCGGCCCGGTCTTCCTGATCACCGAGGTCGGGTTCAACCCGGCCGGTGTCCCTGTCGTCTTCGCCAAAGACTATCACAAGGGAAGCGCGTTCTCCTTCAGCTTCCTGCGCAAGTGAGCCTCATCGCATCTCGGCGAAGGCTGCGAGCTTTTCCACCGGACCGAGCGTCGGCTGGCGCTTTTTCAAGGCCTCGAACGCGCCATCGGTCGCCTCGAGCGTCTTGCGGACGTCGGACTCGGTGTGGGCCGAGCAGACGAACATGTTGTGGAACGGGTGAAGGTAGATGCCACGCTGGAGGGTCTCGGCGACCCAGCAGAAACCGAGGCGGAAGTCCGGATCGTCCTCGAACAGGATCTGCGGCATTTGCACGGGGCCGGTCTGCTTCAGCGTGAACCCGTAGCCGGCCGCCTGCTGCTGCAGCCCTTCGCGCAACGCCCGGCCGATCGTCTCCAGGCGCTCCAGATAATCGGAACCCGCGATCTCGTCCAAGGTGGCGACCGCGGCCGCCATCGGCACGGCGGAGAACCAGAACGATCCCGTCACGAAGATCTTCTGGGCTGCGGCCCGAGCGATGTTCGAGCCCAGCAAGGCCGAAATGGGATGCCCGTTGCCGATCACCTTGCCCCAGCAGCTCAAGTCCGGATCGACACCGATCTTCGACCAGCTGCAGTCACGGGCGACGCGGAACCCCGCGCGCACATCGTCGATGATGAGCAGCGCGCCGGCCTCGTCGCAAAGACGCCGCGCCGTATGGGCGAACTCGGCTTCCGGCAGGGCCTGGTCCTTGAACACCTCATGCCGGAACGCGGTGGCGATGACGCCCGCCACTTCCCCGTTCGCCTCGCGGAAGGCCGCCCGCAGGCTTTCGAGATCGTTGTAGTCGTAGAAGATGATGTGGGCCCGATCCTCGGGCAGGGTGCCGAGCTTCACCGGCGTGTTCCAGAACGCCGCCCCGTGATAGGTGCCCCGCGCAATGAGAATTTTTGGGCGTCCCGTGTGGGCGCGCGCCACCAGCACCGCCATCGAGGTCGCGTCGCTGCCGTTCTTGCAGAACATCGCCCAATCGGCATGCGACACGAGCGCCACGAATTTTTCGGCCGCCTCCACCATCACGGCCGAGGGACCCGTCAGGGTGTCGCCGAGTTTCTGCTGTGCCGCGGCCGCGGCGTCGATCTTCGGGTTGTTGTAGCCGAGCAGATTCGGCCCGAAGGCGCACATGAAGTCGATATATTCGTTGTCGTCCGCGTCCCAGATCCGGGAGCCCTGGGCACGGCTGAAGAACTGGGGGTATTCGTCGGGCAGCCATTTGGTCGATTCATGGCCATACATGCCGCCAGGAATGACCTGGCGGGCACGCTCCCTCAATTCGGAATCTCGAACCGTCGCTCTTGTCATGATGCTGTCCTCAAGGTTGGCCTGCGTATGCGATCAAGTAAAAAGCGAGGTGCTAGGCCGTGGCCTCCTCGGGAAAATGGCACGCGACGCGCCCTGCCCCGCCGCGACCGATCAGCGGCGGCTCGTGGGCCGCGCAGATGTCCTGGACTTTCCAGCAACGCGTCCGGAACCGGCAGCCGGAGGGCGGCGATTGCGGGCTCGGCAGCTCTCCCTTCAGGATGATGCGCTGCCGGGCCCGTTCCTTCCGCGGATCCGGAACCGGCACGGCGGAAAGCAGCGCCCGGGTGTAGGGGTGCCGCGGACGCCGGTATAGCTCGGAGGCCGGTCCGGTTTCGACGATCTTGCCGAGATACATGACCGCCACCCGGTCGCACAGGTGCCGGATGACGGAAAGATCGTGAGCCACGAACAGATAGGCCATGCCCAATCGGTCCTGGAGGTCCTTGAGCAGGTTGAGCACCCCCGCCTGGATGCTGACGTCGAGGGCGGAGACCGGCTCGTCGAGCACCACCACCTCGGGCTGCGCCGCGAGCGCGCGCGCGATGCCGATGCGCTGGCGCTGCCCGCCGGAAAACTCGTGCGGGAAACGCGCCGCGTGTTCGGGGTCGAGCTTGACCAGGGCGAGCATGTCCCGGACGCGGGCC
Organism: uncultured Lichenihabitans sp.; assembly: GCA_964245915.1. Lineage (GTDB taxonomy): Bacteria > Pseudomonadota > Alphaproteobacteria > Rhizobiales > Beijerinckiaceae > Lichenihabitans. The sequence continues at coordinate 80,856 of CAXTOT010000004.1, forward strand.
GCACGGTCGGCCTTCGACAGGTTCAGCATTCGCAACGGCTCCGCGATGATGTCGCCGGCCCGCATGCGCGGATGCAGCGCCGTCAACGGGTCCTGCATGACGATCTGGATGTGGGGTCGGAAGGTCCGGAGCCGTTGAGCCGGGAGCTGGGCGATATTGGTGCCCTTCAGCAGGATGTCGCCTGAGGTCGGCTCGATGATGCGCAAGATGCAGCGCGCCAGCGTGGACTTGCCGCAACCGGACTCGCCCACGAGCCCCAGGGTCTCGCCGCGGCTGAGACTCAAGGAGACGTTTGCGACCGCCGACACCTTGGCGGCTGGGCCGCTGAACAAGCCGCCGCCGACAGTGAAGTCCTTCACGAGGTTTACGACATCGAGCAGCACGTCACCCGCGCCGGGCGCAGCCGTGGCGTCAGGCAACGGGCTCATCCGCAACCTCCAGGGTGGCGAGTTCATCCTGGCCGATCTCTTCGGCATAGTGGCAGGCGGACATCACGCCACCGACCGCGCGCAGTTCCGGTATTTTCGTTCGGCACCCGCCCCGGGTGTGGTAGCAGCGTGGATGGAACGCGCAGCCAGGCGGCCTTCGGCTCGGCGCTGGGGGCGCGCCTCCGATCGCGAAAAGGCGACGGGACGTCTCATCGAGCTTCGGGAGCGATGCCAGCAGGCCCCGCGTGTAGGGGTGACGCGAGCGATAGAACACATCGTCGACGCCGCCGTGTTCGATCACCCGGCCGGCATACATCACCGACATGCGTTCGGCGACGCCGGCCACAAGACCCAGATCGTGACTGATCAGGACGAGCCCGACCCCTTTCTCGTCGCGCAGCCGTCGCAGCACATCCATGATCTGCGCCTGAACGGTCACGTCCAGCGCGGTGGTGGGCTCGTCGGCAACCAGCAGCTTGGGATCGTTGGCCATGGCCATGGCGATCACGGCGCGCTGCCGCATGCCGCCGGAAAATTCGTGCGGATATTGGCTGACCCGCTTGGCGGGGTTCGGGATCGCCACCAGGGCGAGGAGGTCGGCGGCACGCACCAGCGCGGCACGCTCGCCGATCGAACGGTCGTGGATGCGGATGGCCTCGGCGATCTGCCGTCCGATGGTCAGCACCGGATTGAGCGCCGTCATCGGATCCTGAAAGATCATCGCCATGCGGGCGCCGCGGAATTTCCGCAGCGCGTGCTGGGACAGCCCCAACAATTCCTCGCCGTCGAGCTTGACCGATCCTTCGATGACGGTGCCGCGCGGCAGCAGGCCGAAGACGGCACGCATCGTGACGCTCTTGCCCGACCCGGATTCGCCCACGACCCCCAGCACGCCACCGGCCTCTAGCGTCAGGTCGACGCCGTCCACGACCGTAAGCAAGCCCGTGGGCGTCTTCAGCCGGACAACGAGTTTTCGAACCTCGAGCAGCGGCGCCGTCATGCCGGCTGTCTCGGATCGAGCAGGTCGCGCAGGCCGTCGCCGATGAAATTGGTGGCGAGCACGACGCTGAGGATGGCGAGTCCGGGTCCCGCCGCGATCCACCAATAGTAGAAATCTACGGCGCCTTCGGAGATCATGGCGCCCCATTCGGGCGCCGGCGGACGAGCGCCAAGGCCGATGAAACTCAGGGATGCGGTCAGAAGGACGACTTGCCCGAAGTCCATCGTGGCGTTGATCAGGACGGGCGTCCAGCAAAGCGGCAGGATGTGCTTGGTGAGGAGGCGCCACGGCCCCACGCCGTTTGCGATCGCGGCATCGACATGGTCGCGGGTTTTGACCGCGATCACCTCCGCGCGCATCAGCCGGGCATAGAGCGGCCACCAGACCACGACCATGGCGAGTGTCGCATTGGGAAGCCCCGGTCCGATCGAGGCCGCAACCGCCATGGCGAGCAGGATGGCAGGCAACGATAAGGTCACGTCGACGAGCCGCATGATGAACGCGCCCACCATGCCGCCCACGAAGCCGGCGAGAGCGCCGAGCGTGCAACCGATTCCGCCACCCACGAGCACCACGAAGACCGCGATGGGCAGGGATTCTCGTGCTCCGAACAAGGTGCGGCTCAGCACGTCGCGGCCGAGCGCGTCGGTGCCGAGCCAATGGTCCGCGGTCGGCGGCTTCAGGCGGCGGCCGACCATGTCGAGAGGGTCGTAGGGCGACCAATAGGAAATCGTGATCGCGACCACGACCCAGAACAGCACGACCAGCAGACCGAGCACGGTCGGCACCGTGAACCATCGCGGCAGTCGGCGCGCGCGGGGCGCCCTGGCCAGCACTGGCAAGTCCATCTCAACGACCGGTTCGGCCGAGATGCCTGACATGGCGGCCCCTAGCTCAACCGAATTTTCGGGTCGGCGAAGATATAGGAAATATCGGTCGCGAGATTGGCGAGAAGGAACGCGGCCCCGCCCACGATGGTCACCCCCATGATGGCCGGGTAGTCGAGCGTTCGAACCGAATCCACCGCATAGGAGCCGATGCCGGGCCAGGAAAACACCGTCTCGACCAAGACAGCTCCGGTGATCAGATAAGCGAAGGTGAAGCCGATCACGGTCAGCGTCGGCAGCATGGCGTTGCGCAGCGCATGATTGAGCAGGACACGGAGTTCGCCCGCGCCCTTGGCCCGTGCCATAAGCACATATTCCTGGCCAAGCACCTCCAGCATGCTGCCGCGCACCAGGCGGGAGATGATCCCCATCACCGACCAGGCGAGAGTCGTCGCAGGCAGGATCAGATGCGCGAGCGCGCTGCCGAAGGTCGCAAGGTCCCCGGCCAGCAGGGCATCGATGGTGAAGAACCCCGTGACGCCATGCGGCGCGATCGCGCGGGTGTCGAGCCGACTTGGGCCGGGCGTCCACTTCAGTTGCACGGAGAAGATGAACAGGAAAATCAGGCCACACCAGAAGACGGGGATTGACGAACCCACGAGCGAGAAGACCCGCGCCAGATGGTCGAAGGGTCCGTCGCGATAGTGAGCCGCGAGAACGCCCAGCGCGATCCCCGTCGTGGTACCGATGATCATCGCCGCCACCACAAGTTCGAGCGTGGCGGGCAGGCGGTCCCGGATGTCCATCGCGACCGGACGATTGGTCCGGAACGACGTCCCCATGTTGCCCAGGGCAAGATTGCCCACGTAGCTTGCATATTGCTCGGGCAGACTGCGATCGAGCCCCCATCGCGCCTTGGCGGCCGCCACCACCTCCGGGTTCATGAGCTGTCGCTCGCTCAGCACCGCGGCCAGCGGATTGGCGCGGGTGAAGTGGGACAGACAGAACGCGATGGTCACGATGCCGAGCATCAGGAGCGGCATCATGATCACGCGTCGGGCGATGAGCTGGAGCACGGGATCGTGCCTTCCCGGTCAGGCGATCAACGGTGCAACTCGGCAAGCAACAGATTGCAGAGCGCGCTGTAGGTGACGCCCTGGACATCCTTGGCGCGCACGATCACCACATCAGGGCTGAACAGCGGAAACACGATCTTGTCGTCGATCATGGCCTGAGACGCTTGATGGAACAGCGCGTCCGCCTTGTCGCCGCTGGCCGCCAGGGCCTGCTTGAACAGCTCGGCCTCGTTCTTGTTCAGGCCCTCGGGCATTTTGGCGAGACCGGAACCTTCTGCCACGAAAGTGCCGGGGATCAGGCCGAAATACTTGAGATAATCGCCTGTACCGACATAGTCCGGCGCGAAGTAGCCGGCCCACACCGGCGTGGTTCCGGCTTGTGTCTTGTCGACCCAGACCGAGAAGGTCAGCGGCTGCAGGTTCAGCTTGACGTTGACCTTGGCAAGATCCTGCTGGATCTTCTGCATCAAGGTGGCGATGTCGGCCCCGAAGATGTTCATGGCGGGGAAAACGGCGTCCAGAGTCAGCCCGTCGCTGAGGCCGGCTTTCGCCAGGAGAGCCTTGGATTTGGCGACATCCTGCTTCGGCGCGGGCAGGCCCGCGACACCGGGAAAGCCGAGCGGAACAGGGCTGGCGAGAAGGCGTCCCTTGCCGCCGACCACGAAGTCCATCAGGCCCTGGTAGTCGATCGCGTCCCGGATCGCCTCGCGAACGTCGGGCGTCAGCTTGCCGTTGACGCCGGGCGCGCCGGGCTGGAGAGCTAGGAAAACGAAGTTGAACGAGGGCTGCGTTTCGACCGTCAACTTGTCGTCGTGGATGGAATTTGCGGTGTCGGGATCAATCTGGGTAGCGATGTCGGCGCCGCCGGTCTGCAACATCTGAGCCTGGCTGACCGCGTCCTTGACTTGCTTGATGATGACTTCCGACACGCCCGCGGGCTTGCCCCAATATTTCGGGTTGCGCTTCATGACGATCTGGTCGCCCGGCTTGAAGCTGTCGAGCACGAAGGGTCCACTGCCCATCGAGGCTGCCTGGAACCCCGGATCGCTGGTGTCCTTGGTGGCGGCATCGGCCGTCGCGATGGCGCCGTGTTTGGCCGCTTCCGTGCTGTTGATGATGCCCGCGAAGACGGAGCTGACGTCGGCGATGGTTTCCGAATTCGGGGCATCGAAAACCACGATGGCGGTCATCGGGTCCGGCGTTTCGACGTCTTTCAGCCCGTCCATCAGCAGACTGGGGCTTGCCTTCAGATTGTGCAGCCGCTCGAAGGTCCAGGCGACGTCCTTCGAGGTCACGGGCGTGCCGTCCGAGAAGGTGGCTTTCGGATTGAGATGAAAGGTGAACCGGGTCTGGTCGGCATTGATGTCCCAGCTCGAGGCCAGAAGCGGATAATATTCGTTTTTCGGGGTCATCCCGACGAGCGTGTTGTAGGTGGCGTTGAAATAGATCTGGCAGGTGTCGCAATAGCCGCGCGCCGGATCGAGCGAACCGAAATCCATGTCGCGCGCGATCACGACCGGCTTGTCCTCGTCGGCCCGCGCCGGCGATCCCGCCAGGAAAGGCAGCAGGCACGACGCCAGCATGCCGAGGAGACCGGCGACGCTCGATCGAATGGCACTTCGAAGGGGCGCTGCTTGTGGGCGAAACAACGTGTCCATCCGGTTGTCATCCTTTTCGTGGCATGCGGATCAGAGAGGCGAGGCGCAAACGTCGCCGCGACTTGTCTGACAACGCAAGCAAGTCCGATGCCAGCTCTGACGTTGGCCGGCCCTCATCGCTTGGTTCGGGGGCGCAGCGCCATCCCTCAGGGCCGGCCACTTGAAAGGGGGTGGATCAGTAACGCCCCGCGTTTGCGCAGGGAGAGAACGCCCAAAACCGCAGCATCCGGCTAACGTCCTGAGATCGTGCCAGTCTCCCGGAGCCACCGGGCCGCTGGGCTGCTGAAGGTTCGATGGACAGGCCGTCGAGCTGACGCCGCCTGCTTTTCGAATTCAATCGGGCTGACGTAGCCCAGCGTCGACCGCGTCAGTCAGTTCCCATGCTCCGTGTCGCTGAGCACCGTAAGGCGCCGTGGCGGACCCTGGAGGGGCGTGCAGCTTTCCCCCAGGATGAGCGATGGTTGGAATACCACGTGTCGTGGCGCAGCCCGGTTCCCGCGGGCGATCCGATCCACGAGCAGACGCAGGGCCTCGTTGGTCATCTCGGCGATGGGGTGCTCGGTCCTGGTCAGCCGGGGTCTCAGGCCGCCAATTCCGGGAATGGTATCGGTCGAGGCGATCGAAATGTCGTCCGGGCATTTGAGGCCGAGGTCTGCCAAGGCCCGCATCACCCCCAAGGCCATCACGCCACTGGCGGCGTAGAGCGCCGTCGGCCGGTCCGACCGGTCGATCATCTCGCGTGCCACCGAATAGGCGACCTCCTCGCGGAACTCGCCCGAGCGGATATGACCGGGCCGCGGCTCGAAGCCTCGCGCCGCCATGGCCTCGAGCAGACCCTCGAGACGTCCGCGCCCGGTGGTCAGATGGGCCGGCCCCGTGATGGTGGCGATGGCGCGGTGCCCGATGTCGAGCAGGTAGTTGGTCACCTGCTTGGCGGCCGAGACGTTGTCGATGGTCACCGTGTCGGAGCGGTCATCGTCGACCACGCGACCGAAAAGAACCATAGGAATCGTTTGACCATCGGCGTCGCGCTGATCATGTCGCAGACTCGCGCCGACCGGCACGAGGAGAATCCCGTCGCATGATAGGGTCCGGATGCGGGCTAGGATCCGCCGTTCATTCTCCGGCTTCTCGTCGCTGTTGAAAACCACGAGCGAATAACCCCAGGCCGCAACCGCGGCTTCGGCGGCGCAAACCACCCGGGCGAAAAACGGATTGGCGAGGTCCGACACCACCAGGGCGATGAGCTGGCTCCGTCCGTTCTTCAGGTTCCGGGCCGCGGACGAGGGCGTGTAGTTGAGGTTTGCGACCGCAGCCGCGACGCGCGCGCGCAGCTCGGGGCTGACGAAAGCGCTCTCGTTGACCACGGCCGAGACCGTGGCGGTCGAGACGCCGGCAGCCTTTGCAACATCCTTGATCGTCGTCAAACCAACACTCAGCAAACCGATTAGGCGACAAAGCTGTCTGAATGGGAACGCAAAGTCCAGACAACTGCGGCCAAAAGCTCTTGTCACCCCCGCTTTTTTGGGGAAGGATAGCAAAACGATAAGATCGCGTTCGCTGACGCGGCATGCTGATGGGAGGATGGATGCGCAATCTCAAAGTCGCCTGCCTTGCTGCAGGTTTGGCCGTGTCGGCCAGTATCGCTCAGGCAGCGGATCAGCCCTTGCTCGGGATCGTCTCGATCTCGGCAAATGAAGCCAACAACGCGCGCTACATCGCGGGTGCAACCGCGGCCGCCAAGGAAGACGGCTGGACCGTGTCGGTGATCGATGCTGCCGGAAGCGCCGATCAGGCCAATGCCGCGATCCAGAACTTTGCCGGGCGAGGCGCAGGTGCGATCGTCGACATGGTGTTCCCCTGGTCGTCGATCGGCGCGGGGCTGGCGGCGGCAAAAGACGCCGGTGTGCCGGTCGTCACCTGGGGTGGCGGCCTCGGGGGCTCGGTTGCGGCTACCAACGGCTCGGGCGCACCGGTGGCGCAGCCGGTGATCGACAAGATGGTGGCGGATTTTGGCGGCAAGGGAAGTCTACTGGCGCTCACCTACCGGACCGGTGAGGTGTGCCGCAACCGCGAGACGCTGATGGACCAGGTGCTGGCCAAACACCCCGAGATCCAGGTCACCAAGAACGAGGTGCGGATTCCCGGCTATTTCGAAGACGGCGCCCAATATGCCAACGCTTGGCTCGCCTCCCATCCGGCGGGCGATGGAAAGCAGGCGATCTGGGGCTGCTGGGACGACCCGGCCATCGGCGCGATCGGCGCGCTGCGCCAGCAGGGCCGCGACGACGTCGGGGTCTATGGGGTCAATGGCAACGCGCAGGCCATCGAGAACATCAAGAACGGCCACATGACCGCCACCGCCTGGGAGGACAGTTTCAAGGAGGGCTACCAGATGGTGAAGCTCCTCAAGGACATCAAAGCCTCGGGTGCGAACTGGACCCCGAAGGCGGTGGAGGTAGCGGCGGTGCTGGTAACAAAGGACACGGTCGGCCCTTTCATGAAGGATCATCCTGACGCTACCGGCAAGGAGTGAGGCCAGGATCTTCGATGCCAGGCGGTGATGGCCCGGCGAGGTCCGCGGCTTCGCAATTTCTCGTCGCCGAGGATATCACGAAATCCTATGGCGGCGCCCAGGCCTTGAAGGGCGTGTCGCTGTCGCTTTATCCCGGCGAGGTCCACGGCCTCGTGGGTGCCAATGGGGCCGGCAAGTCGACGCTCATCCGCGTGCTCGCCGGATTGGCCCAGCCGGACAGCGGCCGCATCCTCTACGAAGGACAGCCGGTCGCCATTCCAACGCCGCATCGGGCGAGCGAATTGGGCATGAACTTCATCCACCAGGAACTTGCCTTCGTGCCGAGCATGACAGTCGTGCAGAACATCATGCTCGGGCTGCCAAAGAAGAGCCGGTTCGGCTTGATCGACTGGCGTTCGATCGCCCGCGATGTCGCGCCCATCGCGGCGCAAGTCGGAATCACCGCTCCCCTTTTCGCCAACGTCAAAGGACTTTCGACCGCCGAGAACTGGCTCATCAACATCTGTCGTGCACTCATCCGCAAGGCCCGCCTCATCGTCATGGACGAGCCGACCGCCTCGCTTTCGGCTGGCGAAGGCGAGAAACTCTTTGCCATCATCGAGGATCTGGCCCGTTCAGGTGTCGCCGTCTTGTATGTGTCGCACCGGCTCGACGAGGTTCTGCGGCTCTGTCATCGCGTGACGGCCTTCCGTGACGGGCGCTCGGTCGCGCATTTCGAGAAAGCTCGCCTCAGCCGGGCGGCTCTCGTGGAGGCGATCGTGGGTCGTGAGGTCGAGCAGCTTACCAGGCGCCGTGTTGGACCTGCGACCGGCGCCATCGCGCTGAGCCTTCGCGATCTTGCCCGCCATCCAAGGGTCAAGGGGGTCAGCTTCGATCTGCGTCGAGGCGAGGTGCTCGGCATTGGTGGCCTCGTGGGGGCCGGCCGGAGCGAACTCGCGCGGCTCATCTATGGCGCCGACAAGACGGACACCGGGACCATGATGCTCGACGGCAAACCCTTCGCGCCACGCTCGCCAGCCGCGGCCGTCAAGGCAGGGCTCGGCCTCGTGCCGGAAGAACGGCGCGCCGAGGGTTTACTGCTCGGCAAGAGCGTCGCCTTCAATCTGCAGCTCTCGAACCTCGCCCGCATCGTTCGCAGCCCGGGCCTGCCGCTCATCGACCGCCGGCGGCGCACGGCTTTGTCGCTCGCAGCCGTGCGAGATCTCGCGATCAAGACAGCCAACATCGAGACGCCTGTCGGCCGGCTGAGCGGTGGCAACCAGCAGAAGGTGGTGATCGGCCGCTGGCTCCTGCGTGGCCCTAAGGTGCTGATCCTCGACGAGCCGACCCGCGGCGTCGATGTCGGCGCCCGCGCCGAGATCCACCGCCAGATCCGCGACCTTGCGGCCAAGGGCATGGCCGTGCTGGTGATCTCCTCGGAGCCGGACGAGCTGCCCGATCTCTGCGACCGCGTGCTCGTGATGGCGGAAGGACGGATCGTGCGCGAACTCGACGGCGATTCCCTCACCCGCGATGGCATCATCGAAGCGAGCTACATCGCGCCGCAAGCCGCAGGAGCGATGTCATGACCGCCGTTCTCGCGGCCAACCGGCGGCTCTCGCCGCGCGCCAAGGCGTTCCTGGGCTTTTTCGCACGCTATGCCACGATCCTCGGCCTGCTCGTGATGATCGCGGCCTTTGCGGTTCTGTCGCCGCGCGCCTTTCCCACCGTCAACAACTTCACCAATGTGTTGAACCAAACCTCGCTCGCCATGATCATTGCGGCGGGCCTGACGCTCGCGGTCGTGGTGGGCGAACTCGATCTGTCGGTCGGCTTTGCGGCCAGCCTGCACGGCATCCTGGTCACCGGGTTGATCGTGTCGAACAAGCTGCCGATCCCGGTCGCGATCCTGATCGTCCTGGCGGCCGGCGCCTTCATCGGGCTGATCAATGGGCTGATCGTCACGAAGATCCGGGTCAACTCCGTCATCGCGACGCTCGGGGTCGGCACCATCCTGACCGGCCTTGCCTTCGCTTATTCGGCCGGCGTGCCGATCGTCTCGGGCGTGCCCGAAACCTTTCTACAATTGTCACTCGGCCGCTGGCTCTACGGCATTCCGAACAACATCGTGGTCATGATCCTCATCGTGGGCGGGCTGTGGGTGCTGGTCGAGCGTACGGCGCTAGGCCAGGAGATCCAGGCCGTCGGGGGCAATCCCGCGGCGGCGCGCCTGGCGGGCATCGATGTCGACAGGATCAAGATCCTGGGCTTCGTGATCTCCGGCACCTGCGCGGCACTGACCGGCATCCTGCTCGCCTCGCGACTCGGCAGCGGGACGGCTAGCGCCGCCGACAGCTATCTACTGACCGCGTTCGCGGCCGTGTTCCTGGGTTCGGCCACGTTGCGGGACGGCGAGTTCCACGTGCTGGGCACCTTTATCGGCACCCTGATCATCGCGTTCGGGTTCAACGGCCTGAATATCTTCGGGGCGCCCACTTTCTCGCAATACATGCTTCAGGGCGTGATCCTGATCGTCGCGGTCGGTCTTTCGAGCCTCGGCCGCTCCATCGCAGAAAGCTGAAGGCCATGACCGCCGCACCAACCGATACCTGGGATGTCCACGTCATCGAATTCGCGCGGTCGAGACAACAGCGCATGGCGGGCCTCATTCACGGGGCACCCTTCGATGAGGTTCACGACCTGCCCTTCTCGTTCGTGCTCGCGCGTCGTGCCGACAAGATCGTGCTCGTCGACACCGGCTTCATGCGCGAAGGCAGCGGCGAGGCGATGAGCATCAAGTTCGACGTGCCCTACTGGATCTCGCCGCTCCGCATGTTGGCCGAGATGGGTGTCGGCCCCGACGATGTGACCGATATCGTGTTGAGCCATGCCCACTTCGACCACATGGGCTCGATCGGCAAATTCCCAAAGGCCCGCCTCCACATCCAGAAGCGCGAGATCCTGAGCTGGCACGAGGCGATCGCGTTACCGCCGCAGTTCGGCTTCCTGACCGAGATCATCAACCCGGACGATCTGCGAAACGCCTTCGACGCGGCCGTCGAGCACCGTCTAAATCTCGTCGATGGCGACATCGACGACCTCCTGCCCGGCCTTCATGTCCGGCTCGGCGAAGGCCACACCATGGGGCAGCAGTTCATCATCATCGAGACGCCGCGCGGCAGCCTCGTGGTGTCGGGCGACTGCGTCTATTCCAAGCGGAACATCTGCGGACATGACCATAGCGGCGTCTATGTGTCGCTGACCAACGCGATCGGCGCCGCCTGGGATCAGCTCAAGACCATCGACCGCATCAACAAAGCCATCAAAGGCGACCTCGATCGCTTGATCATTCTTCACGATGCGGATCGCTGGAAGGGCCTGCCGATCGTCAAAGAAATAGAGGGCTTCCGGATCGTTCGCGCCTCCTGAGAGGAAGACAAATCGAATCGTCCCCCTGACGATTCCGCCCGTGCCTGCCAGCGCCGACGCTTCCAAACTTCTCCCGTTCGCCGCATCGCCAGGCGCAATCTCCTCATAACAATGAGGAGATGCACGGAGGAGACCGAGCACCCGTCCAAGGAGATGAACACATACGGCGGCCAGACCCGGGTCTTCAGATCCAAATGCGGCGTCGATCGTCAACGGCCGTGCAAGGCAGCCCGGACCGCATCCAGCCTGGATTGCCGCTCGCGTCGCGCCTCCAGGGCCTCCGCCATGCTCACCGGCACGAACTGGACCTGCGCGTGTGGTTGCAACTGGCCTATGAAATCCATGTCGGCCGAGATCACGGTTCCGAGCATGAAATAGCCGCCGCCCGACACGGCATCGCGATGCAGGATGATCGGCTCGGTGCCGCCCGGCACCTGGATCGAGCCGTAGGGGTAGCAGCTGTCGACGATATTGCTGGGGTCGGAGCCGGCGCCGAAAGGCGGGGTGCGGTCCACGAATGTGAGCTTCTGGCCGCCCCGGAAGCGATAGCCGATGCGATCTGCCTCCGGCGCGACCTTCCAGATGTCGTGGTAGAACGTTTTCACCGCTTCGGGGGTGAGCCGATGGTCGTAGAGGCCGGGCACGACCCGCAGGCTGCTGGGCGGAGCGGCGCCACGGCGTAGGTCGGCGGGGATCGTGCGGCCGGCCGCGACTGCCGCCCGGACGGCGCCGAGCGCGAAACCATCGCCGGCCTTCAGGGCGCGTCCGTCCAACCCGCCCATCGCGCCGAGCGCGTAGGTCGAGCGGCTGCCCAGCACGAGGGGCACGTCGATACCGCCCGCGATCGCGAGATAGGCGCGCGCGCCCTGCCGCAGGTAATCGAAACTCAGGACCTGCCCGGCCTTGATCGCGAAGGCCGTCCATGTCGGCTGGGCGACCCCGTCGAGCTTCGGCGGCAATTCAGCGCCCGTAACGGCCACCAGGACATCGGCCTCGAACAGCAGTTCCGGCCCCATGAACACGCATTCGAGCGCCGCCGCGCCCTCGTCGTTGCCGACGAGCAGGTTGGCGCAACGCAGCGCGAAGCGGTCCATTGCGCCCGACAAGGGAATGCCGACGTCGTAATAGCCGGGACGGCCGAGATCCTGCACCGTGGTGGCGAGGCCCGGCTTTTGAACCCTAACGGCCATGGAGCACTCCATCGAGAGTCTGGTTGTAGGCGGCGGGATCGCGGGAGTAGTCGCGGAGATCGAACGTGACAGGACGGATCAGCGGATCGAAGCGGCCCTCGTCAACGTCGCGCACAGCCTGGTCGTAGCCTTCCCGATCCACCGACCGGAAGCGCACGATGTCACCCGGACGAAAGAACGTCATGGTCTCGCGCAGGTGTCCGATCTCCTGCTTGGGATCGTAGATCGGCATGGGCGTGATGCCGAACATCTGATAGCCGCCCGCGCCCCGCACCGAGTAGATGCAGCCAAAACAGCCACCGTGACCCACGGTGAGCTTCGGCGTGTCGGTGCGCGGCCGCAGGTATTTAGGCACCTGGATCTGCCGGTCCCGCTCGACCATCTGGTACATGAAGGGCAAGCCGGCCACGAACCCCACCATGGACACGAACCATGGCGAGCCCGCATGGGCCTGGATGAAGTCCGGGACGCCGTCATAGCCATTGATGCGGGCGGCATAGTCCAAATCCGTGCCGCCAGGCTCCTGGTGACGCTCGCGGAAGCGCATCAGGGTCTCGCGGGTCCAGGGGTCGTCGTAGAGGACCGGGATCTCCACGATCCGCGTCTGCAGCACCGGCTCGGCCTGGCCGGCCGCGGCCTCCAGCGCCTTCAATTCCCCGAGCAGGGCTTCGGGCGCGATGACGTCCGGGTTGAACCTCACCTGGAGGGACGCATTCGCGGGGCAGATCTCCGTGACCCCGCCAATGCGCGCCTCCCGCAGCGCCTTGCACACGAAGAGGCTCTTGAAGAAGGCGTCGAGCGACATTTCCTCGTCGACCTCGACGAAGATGTGCTCATCACCGCCGAACGAATAGCGTGGGGTCATGGCGCGGCCACTCCTTGCGGCACGGGGGAAACTCGGGAGGCACGTTCGAGCCAGCCTTCGAGCCAGCGGGTGTGCAAGCGGCCGGCCACCACATCCGCGTGGCGCGCAAGGGCCGCATGGAGTGGAGCCGTGGTCTTGATGCCCTCGACCTGCAATTCGCCGAGGGCGCCGCGCAGGCGGGCGATCGCGCCCTCGCGCGTTTCGTCCCACACGATGAGTTTGCCGAGCAACGAATCGTAGAACGGCGGCACCGTGTAGCCGGCATAGAGCATCGTATCGAAGCGGACCCCAAAGCCGCCCGGAACCGTCAGGGCCGACACGGTGCCGGGACAGGGCGCGAAACCGTTCGCGGCATCCTCGGCATTGATCCGCACCTCGATGGCATGGCCACGCAGGACGATGTCGGATTGGGCGAACCCGAGCGGCGCACCGCCGGCGATTTTGATCATGGCCTGCACCAGGTCGATGCCCGTCACCATCTCGGTCACCGGATGCTCGACCTGGATGCGCGTGTTCATCTCGATGAAGAAGAACGCGCCGCTGTCTTCGTCGTAAAGGTATTCGAGCGTGCCCGCGCCCCTGTAGTGGCAGGCTTTCGCCAACCGGACCGCGGAGGCGCAGAGGGCCTCGCGGACCGCGTCGGGAAGCGCCCGCGAGGGGGCCTCCTCCCACACCTTTTGGCGCCTGCGCTGCAGCGAACATTCACGCTCGAAAAGGTGGATCGCGTCGTGTCCGTCGCCGAGGATCTGCACTTCCACATGCCGGGCCCGGGACATGAAGCGCTCGAGATAAAGCGCGCCGTCCCCGAAGGCCGCCCGCGCCTCGTTGGAGGCCTGCGGCAGCAGCGTCGCGAGTTCCGCCGAATCCTGGGCGACCCGGATACCGCGCCCCCCGCCGCCGGCCGCCGCCTTGATCATGACGGGATAGCCGATCGCCGCGGCCAAAGCCGGGGCGGCCGACAGATCGGAAATCGCGCCCTCGCTGCCCGGCACCACGGGAACGCCCGCCGCCGCCGCGCTGGCCCGCGCCGCCGCCTTGTCGCCCATCGTGCGGATCGTCGCGGCGGTCGGGCCGATGAAGACGAGACCCGCGGCTTCGACGGCGGCCGCGAAGGCGGCGTTCTCGGACAGAAAGCCGTAGCCCGGATGGACAGCGTCGCATCCTTTGTCGTGCGCGGCCTGCAGCACGGCATCGATCTTCAGATAGGATTTGGCGGGATGAGGCGGCCCGATCTCCACCGCCTGGTCGGCTAGCCGCACTGCGAGCATATCCTTGTCGGCCTGGCTGTAGACCTGGACGGTCGCGATGCCGAGGTCGCGAGCGGCGCGGATAACGCGAACCGCGATCTCGCCCCGATTGGCGACCAGGATCTTTCTCAGCCCCATGTTCAGGTCTCGATGTCGAACAGGGGCTGTCCCGCCATCACGGCGTCCTCGTCCTCGACGTGGAATTTCGCGAGCGTGCCGGCCACCTCGGCCGTGACGGTCGTGAAGGACTTCATGACCTCGACGAGCCCGATCGCATCACCGACCGCGACCGCGTCGCCTTCGCGCTTGAATGGCGGCTGATCGGGCGACGGGCGTCGGTAGAAGGTCCCTGGTAAGGGGCATGGAACGGTCGTGATGGCCATGAAAGTCTCGATGTTGAAGGAGAGGATCGCCGCACGGCGTTCAGCGTGTTCGAGAATTCGAGTTTGTCACGGGATGGCGCGCTGTCAAAGCGGGGCGGCGGCCGTGATCGCCAATGCGCCGCCGTCTTCCGACGCCCGGTCCGATTGACCTGCCGGTCCCTGTTGCCACACTCTGACGGCCGGAACGGGCCCGACGCGGCCGCTAGCGAGAGATCACCATGGCTATCGTCCTCAACTGCGACATGGGTGAAGCCTACGGGCTGTACCGCTGCGGCGACGACGAGGGGATAATGCCGCTGATCCACGTGGCGAACGTGGCCTGCGGGTTCCATGCGGCCGACCCGAGTGTCATGCGCCGCACCGTCCGCTTGGCCAAACGCCATGGCGTCAAGGTGGGCGCCCATCCCTCCTTCCCGGATCTGCAGGGCTTCGGGCGGCGGGAAATGAAGATGGGCCACGACGAACTGGTAGCCTGCATCATCTATCAGGTGGGCGCCCTCAAGGGCTTCCTCGATGCCGAGGGCATGGCGCTGAACCACATCAAGCCGCATGGCGCCCTCTACGGCGTGGCGAGCCGCGATCCCGCCGTGGCCGAGGCCATCGCGGAAGCCGTCGGCGTGTTCGGCGTGCCCGTGATGGGCATGGCCAATACGGCGCACGAGACCGTTTACAAAGGTAGGGGGCTGGCCTTCATTCCCGAATACTACACCGACCTCGACTATACGGACGAGGGCAAGCTGATCATCACGCGTGAACACGAGGCGACCGATCCGGCCGAAGCCGCGCGGCGGGCGGTGCGCGTGGCGCAGGAGGGCGTGGCGACCTCCATCAACGGAAAGCCTCTCCCCATGAAGGCGGACTGCTTCTGCATTCATTCCGACACGCCTAACGCGGTGCCGCTCGCCAAGGCCGTGCGCGAGGCTCTGGCCCCATGGCTCGCCGCGGCATGATCCTGTTCAACGGCCCGGCGCGGCGCCACTCAGCCCTCGACGATCGCGAAGGCCCGCACCGGCGAGCCGGAGCCACCCTTGAACTTGAGCGGCACGCCGAAGAATTGCACCTCGCCCTTGCCGATCAGGGCCTCGAGGTTCACCAGCCATTCCCAATGGCTGATGCCGAGTTCGCGGCATAGGCGGTGCTGGGCGAAGATGTTGTCGGTGGGCTTGTCGGTCGAGGGTCCTTCGACGCCGTGCATCTTCGAGCCGCGCTCATGGAGCCAGCGCGTCGCCTCGGCCGTCAGCAACGGGTTCTTCCACACGGAGTCGAGGCTCGGGTAGTTGCGGGCGTGAAAGCCCGTGCAGAGCAGCACGATGTGCCCCTGCACCGTGACGCCCGCCTTGGCCTCGGCGGCCTCCATGTCGGCCACGGTGATGTCGCCGAGATCGGGGATGTGGCGCAGGTCGAAGCACACCGCCTTGCCGAAGAATAGGTCCAGCGGCATCTCGTCAACCGGCGCGCCGGTGGGGCTGACGTGGCGGAAGGCGTCGACGTGGGTGCCGACATGGTCGAGCATCGCGATGAAGTTGGTCTGGAACGTCATGGCGTCGCCTGGCACGCCGAGGTCGAGTGCCTTGGAACTCTCGTGGCTCATGTGGGTGGTCAGCACCGGCCGCTGAAACAGCTTGTGGGCTGGCATGTTGTCCTCGATGGCGAGGCTGAGGTCGATCACCTGGGTCGGCATTCATGTGCTCCGCGCTGCGGGCCCGGTCGCGTTGGTTTAGACGGCAACGAGATAGGGCGGGATGGTTTTAGGCCGTTCGATGATGGCGACGATCTTCAACTGCGCGACGCTGCGCCGGCACGCGGCCTTGAGGTGGTCGCGCCACACCTCGGCCGCAGCGCCGATCGAGCCGCTGCGCATGAGGGACAGCGTCACGTGCAGTTCGATGAGCGCGGCGTCGTCCTGCGGCAGGCCGAGCTGGGCGAGGGAGCGGTTGGCCGCGTCGAGGACGCCCATGTTCTGGCGGACCATTCCGGCCAGCGTCCTGTTTGGCGTCGAAAGCACGCACAGATCGATGAACCGTCCGAACAGCTCGCCCGCGATGGGCGCTTTGTCGACGATGGCGCTCGCCGTCCCCTCGTGCAGCGCCGAGAGAGCCGCGTGATCGAGGCTGGCCGCCGCCGCCGCGAGCGCGGCCGGCTCCAGGATGCCGCGCAGGTCGTAGCATTCCTTAAGCGCGTGGGCGGTGAGCGGCCCGGCGATCCAGCGCGAACTCTGGGTCTTGCGCAGCAGGCCGCGCTCCTGAAGCCGCCCCAGGACGTCGCGGATCACCGTGCGACTGACGTGGAAATGCGCCGCGACCTCGCTCTCGATCATGCGGAATTCACCGAAGGCGAGGCACGAGGAGACGGCCTGTTCGAGGTCGTCGAGGATCCATTCCCCCGAGCCGCGCGTCTGCAGCGCCTCGTCCATGTCGTCGGAGAGAACGAGCCCTAGTTCGCGCAGGTCGATGCGCATGGGCGGTGTAGTACCGGCGGCGTTGCCAACCAGGAAGCCGCGCCCCTCGAAGCGATGTACGAGATTGGCCCGCTCGAGCGCCTGCAGAGCCCGCTGGATGGGCGCGCGGCTGGTCTGCAGCATGTCGGCGAGGGGTGCCTCGAGCAACACCAGCCCGCGCGGCAGGTGGCCCTTGACGATATTGGCCCGCAGGACGCGGTGCACGAGCTCGTACCGGCGCTCGAAACGCTGGCCTTCGGTCTTGCGGCCGCGTGAAGCGCCGTCGGATCTCTTCAGCATCACCCGCCATCGAAGCAGTGTCTATTGTGTACGATAGTCGCATTTTGGGAGGGCGCGAAGTCTTAAAATCTGTGCATCGTGGTTCAAATTTAGGTCACGACAGGCCCAGAACGACATCGCGTGAAGCTCATAAACTGAGCTTGCGTACAAAAAACGTTTCTCCTACGTTTTTGCCGACGAACGGCCTCGGACGCGGCGGAGATTTACTTGCCCTTGGCAGCCCCTCAAGCAAACCATCAGCGTCCGCGCGGCGCGCCCGTGTTGCGGCTCGACGGGGTAAGCAAGTCGTTCGGGTCCAAGGTCGCGCTGAACGACATCGCGCTGACCATTCCCGACAACGCCTATGTGGCGCTACTGGGATCGAGCGGCTCGGGTAAGACGGTGCTGCTTCGGACGATCGCGGGCTTCGAGACGCTCGATCGCGGCTCCATCCTGCTGAAAGGCCAGTCGGTGGCCGGCGTGCCGGCCCATCGCCGCAACATCGGCTTCGTGTTCCAGAATTTCGCGCTGTTCCCGCATCTCAGCGTGTTCGACAACATCGCCTTCGGGCTGCGCAACGCCGCCGGGCGGCGGCTCGAGGCGGCGACGATCGGCGCCGAGGTCCGCGCCATGGTCGAGCTCGTCGGGCTCGGCGGGCTGGAACACCGTGCCGTCACGCAGATCTCGGGCGGCCAGCGCCAGCGCGTGGCGCTGGCCCGCACGCTCGTCACCAAGCCGCAGCTCGTGCTGCTCGACGAGCCGCTCGGGGCGCTCGACGCCAACCTGCGCACCCGAATGTGCGGCGAACTGCGCCGCATCCGGGAGCGGCTCGGCGTCACCTTCCTGCACGTCACGGGCAGCGAGACCGAGGCGCTCGCGATGGGCGACCAGGTGATCGTGCTCGACGAGGGGCACATCGCCCAGGTCGGCCTGCCGGATCGCGTCTACACCCGCCCGCGCGACGCCCGCGTGGCGCGCTTCCTCAACTGCTACAACCTCATCGAAGGCCGGCTCGCTCCCGGCGGCTTCGAGGCCGAGGGCCGGATGCTGCCGTGCGGCGCCGCCGCAGCCGCGGATGCCGCCGTCTACGCCATTCGGCAGGACCTCATCACCGTGTGCCCCGCGACCGCGGACCCCGGCGCCGGCATTCCTCTGCTGCCCGCCACCTTCGTGGCCAGCGAATATTCCGGACCGGCCGTGACCTCCTTCTTCAAGCTGCCGAGCGGGGCCGTGATCACCGTCGAGGACCATTTGAGCCATCGCGCGCCGCAGAGCTTCGAACAGGGCCGCTCCTACGGCCTGACATGGCAGGCCGATGACGCGCTGCTGCTGGCCCGTCGTGCGGGAGCTGCCGCGTGACGGCGATCGAGGCCACGACCACGACCACCGCGGTCGAGACCGCCCCCAGACGGCGCGCCACCACGCCCTATTGGCTGATCGCGCCCGGCGTCGTCTGGATGGCGCTGTTCCTCGTCTTGCCCATCGCCATGATGGTCTACGTCTCGTTCTGGACGCAGACGACGTTCAAGATCGAGCCGATCCTCACCACCAAGAGCTGGCAGACCTTCTTCACCAGCGAGACCTATCTTGGCGCGCTCTGGACCACGGTCCGCATCTGGCTGACCGTTCTCGTCACGACTTTCCTCGTGGGGTACCCCACGGCATTGTTCGTGGGACTCCTCGTCCGCAACAAGACGACGGCGACGGCGCTGCTCGTCCTCTGCGTCATCCCTTTCTGGACCTCGTTCCTGATCCGCGTGCTCGCCTGGCGCCCGATGCTGGGCAAGGAGGGCGCCATCAACATCATCCTCCAGGCGCTGCACCTCACCTCGCAGCCGATCGACGCGCTGCTGTTCACCGAGCTGTCGGTGGTGATCGGGATGACGCAGATCTACTGCGTCTTCATGGTCGGCCCGATCGCCTTCATGCTGGGGCGCATCGACCCGAACATCATCGAGGCGGCGCAAGATCTCGGCGCGAGTCTCTGGCGCATTTTCCGCACCATCATCTTCCCGCTCAGTCTGCCGGGCGTGGTGGTGGGCGCGATCTTCGTGTCCGTGATGGTGCTCGGCGAATTTGCCACGGCGGCGGCGCTGTCGGGCCGCAAGGTCAACCTGCTCGGCAACATCATCGTCACCCAGGTCGGCTCGCTCAAATGGGCCTTCGCGGCGGTGGCCGGCGTGGTGCTCACCATCATCATGGGCATCGTGGTGGCGGCGCTGCTGCGCCTCGTCGACCTCAAGCGGGAGCTCTGAGCCCGTGCACGCCCCCATCCTCAAGCCGATCTTGGCGGTCTATTGCGGATTGTTCCTGCTGTTCCTCTATGGCCCGCTGCTGGTGCTCGGCATCCTGTCGTTCCAGTCGGGGCCGGAGGGCGGCCCGCAATTCCCGATCATCGAATGGTCGACCTATTGGTACCGCGACCTCTTCGGCCTCAACCCGCCCTCGCGCATCGCGCCGCTGCCGATCCAGGACGGCCTGGTCCGTTCGCTCGTGCTGTCCTTCATGACCACCGTGGTCTCGACCGTGCTGGGCGTCATGTCGGCGCAAGCCTTCCGCCAAAAATTCCGTGGGTCGAGCGCGGTGTTCTACCTCATCGTCCTCGGCATGATGGTGCCCGGCGTGCTGGTCGGCCTCGGCACCGCGCTGCTCGCCAACACCCTGGGCATCGACCGGCACTGGTGGAGCACGGCCTTCGTGCTGCACGTGGTCTACACCTTCCCGTTCGCGTTCCTAGTGATGCTGGCGATCTTCAACCGCTTCGATCCGACGGTGGAGGAAGCGTCATGGTCGCTCGGCGTCACGCCGGTCCGAACCTTCAGGAAGGTCACGTTCCCGCTGATCTTCCCGGGTGTGCTGTCGGCGATGCTGTTCTGCTTCACGCTTTCCTACGATGAATTCTCGCGCACCCTGTTCGCGTCCGGCCGCGACCTGACCCTGCCACTGGCGATCTACGGCACCTTCTCGGTGGAGATCCATCCCAACATCTTCGCCTTTGGCGTGCTCACCACCTTGTTCTCGCTGGCGCTGCTGGCCGTCTACGCCGTGCTGATGAGCCTGTCGGTGCGCAGAGCCCAGCGCGTGCTCGTTCAGGAGGAGGCATGATGGCGAATGACAAGGGCGTCGCGATCGTCACCGGGGCCGGGTCGGGCATCGGCCTCGCAGTGGCGCAGCGACTGGCACGCGATGGATTCGCGGTGGCGGCCAACGACCTTGTGGCGGAGCGGGCCGAGGCGGCGGCGGCCTCCATCCGGGCGGCCGGCGGACAGGCCGAGGCTGTCGCGGGCGACGTGTCGCAGGAGGCCGATGTTGCGGCCATCGCGGCGCTGGCCGCGACGCTTGGCCCCTGCACGGTTCTAATCAACAACGCCGGCTACGGCCACCAGGCCCGGTTCATCGACCTCACGCCCACCGATTTCGACCGCATGTTCGCGGTGCACGTCCGCGGCACCTTCCTGTGCACCAGGGCCGTGTTGCCCGGCATGATCGAGCGGGGGACGGGCTGCATCATCAACATGGCCTCGCAACTCGGCCAGATCGGCGGCATCGAGCTCGTCCACTACAGCGCCGCCAAGGCCGCCATCATCGGCATGACGAAGTCGCTCGCCCGCGAGGTGAGCCGGCAGGGCGTGCGCGTCAACGCCGTCGCGCCCGGCCCGATCAATACCCCGCTCGCGCTGGGGCTGTCGGAGGAGTGGCGGCGCGCGAAGGCGGCCGAACTGCCCCTGGGCCGCTTCGGCGAGCCCGAGGACATCGCGGGCACCGTCTCGTTCCTGGCCTCCGACGACGCCCGCATCTACGTCGGCCAGACACTCGGTCCCAATTCCGGGGACGTCATGCTGTGAGGAGCACCATGCCCAGCGTTCTGATCACCGGCGGCGGCATCGGCATCGGCCGCGCGACTGCCGAGACCTTCGCCAAGGCCGGCTATCGCGTGATCGTCACGGATATTCTCGAGGCGGGCCAGGCCGTCGCGGACGCCATCGTGGCGGCCGGCGGCCAAGCCGAGTTCCACGAGCTGGACGTGCGCTCGACCGCCGATGCGGAGCGTATCGTGGCCGACGTCCAGGTCCGGTTCGGCGCGCTCGACTGCATCGTCGCCAATGCCGGCATCGCCCATCGCGTGCCGCTGGACGCGATGACCGACGAGAAATGGGACCACACGTTCGACATCGACCTCAAGGGGATGCTGCGGGTGATCCGCCCCGCCGTCGCCGGCATGAAGGTCGCCGGGCGCGGCACCATCGTCTGCCTGTCCTCGATCATGGGCGTCGCCTACGGCTGGGACGAACATGTTCACTACTCGGCCGCCAAATCGGGCGTCGCCGGCCTTGTGCGCGGCCTTGCCGTGGAACTCGCCCGCTCCGGCATCCGGGTGAACGGCATCGCCCCAGGCTACATCCGCACCGCGCAGTTGCTGTCTGAGGAGCATTCGCTCGGTCCGGCGGCGGCCGAGAAGGCCGGCGACTTCATTCCCATGGGCCGCATCGGCGAACCGGGGGAGATCGCCGACGTCGCGCTTTTCCTGGCTTCGTCCGGCGCCCGCTACGTCACGGGGCAGGTCATCGTCGTCGACGGTGGCCTGCTGGTGGGCCGGTATTGAATCGGCGTCGGTTTTTCTTCAGCAACGGGAGACGCGTTATGGTCGACAAGATGGATTTGAACCGCCGGGCGATGCTGAAGGGCACGGCCGGCGCCATGGCGCTGGCTCTCGGCGGCGGCACGCCGTTCCTCAGCTCAACGCGCGCCTATGCCGCCGCAGGCGGCCTCGCGAGCGAGCAGCTGCGTACCATCGGCCTCAGCGTCACCGTGCAGGACCGCATCCTGGCGGACTTCAAGAAGGCCTCGGGGGTCGGCACCACCCAGGGCACGGCCGCGACCTTCCCCGACGCGCAGACCAAGATCCTGTCGGGCTCCAAGGACTACGATTGCTGGGAGACGATCGCCGAGCGCCTTCCGGCCGTCGTTCAGACCAACAATATCGAGGCCGTTCCGGTCGCCGAGGTGAAGAACTGGGCCAACATCCGCGACACCTTCACCAAGCCGAACTCGAAGTGGGACCCGAAGGCGCAGATCACCGGCCAGATCTGGGCCGACGACGCCCATACCAAGCTCTGGATGGTGCCGGCCGTCTACAACTACGATTCGATCGGCTACAATCCCGACGTCCTCAGCGCCGAGGAGGCCAATACCTGGACCGCGATCTTCGACAAGAAATGGAAGGGCAAGTCCGGCCTCAACACCGATCCGCTGATCGCCTTCGGGCAGGCCCTCCTGGCCATGACCTCGCTGGGCCTGATCGACGCCAAGAATCCCGGGAACCCGACCAAGGCGGAAGTCGAGGAGGGCGCCAAGTTCCTCGTTTCCAAGAAGAAGGAAGGCCAGTTCCGCGCGCTCTGGGGTGATTTCGGCGAGCTCGTGAACCTGCTCGCCTCCGGAGAAATGGTCGTGTGCGACGCCTGGCAGCCGGCCGTGATGGCCGTCAAGGCGCAGGGCAAGGCCTGCAAGTATGCCGTGCCGAAGGAAGGCTATCGCGCCTGGGCCATCGGGCCGGCCATGATGGCGGGCACGCCCAACAAGGATGCCGTCATCAGCTACGCCGACTTCTGGCTGTCGGGCGAGCCGGGCGTCACGGTGTCGGAGCAGGGCTACTACTCGCCCTCGACCAACATCCAGAAGGTGATGAATCCCGACAAATATGCCTTCTGGTACGACGGCAAGCCCTGGAAGGGCGCGGCCGAGCGCGGCATCAAGGAAGGCGACCTGCGCGACGGCGGCTCGCTCGCCGAGCGTGCCCAGCACGTCGCCTACTGGCACCAATGGCCGGACGAATACGACCTCGTCATCCAGAAGTGGGACGAGTTTCTCAGCGCGTAAACCGACAACGAGACCCCTCTTCCGTGCAGGCGGGAGGGGATCCTTGAGGGGCAGCAGCCGTGGCCGCATCACAAGACGTGGAACTGATCGGCGTCGGCAAGACCTACGACAACGGGTCGCCGGCCGTGATCGACTTCAACCTGAACGTCGCCAAGGGCGAGTTCATCGCCTTCCTGGGCCCGTCCGGCTGCGGCAAGACGACGACGCTGCGCATGATCGCCGGCTTCGGGTCGATCACGACCGGCGACATCTTCATCAAGGGCCGCCGCATCAACGACTTGCCGCCCGAGCGGCGACCGACCTCGATGATCTTCCAGAACTACGCGCTGTTCCCGCATATGAACGTGCGCCGCAACGTCGGCTACGGGCTCGACGTGAAGGGCATGGCGCGGGCGGAACGCGACGGCAAGGTCGACCGGATGCTCGCCACCCTCGGCCTCGACGACATCGCCGACCACAAGCCCGACCGCCTCTCAGGCGGCCAGCGCCAGCGTATCGCGCTCGCCCGCGGGCTCGTGGTCGAGCCCGATATCCTGCTGCTTGACGAGCCGCTCGGCGCGCTCGACGCGAACCTGCGCAAGGCGATTCAAGCCGAGCTCAAGCTGCTGCAGGTAAACCTCGGCATCACCTTCATCTTCGTGACCCACGCCCAGTCCGAAGCCCTCACCATGTCCGACCGCATCGTGGTGATGAGCAACGGCCGGATCGAGCAGATCTCGACCCCGCGCGACCTCTACACCCGGCCCGACAGCCGCTTCGTGGCGCAGTTCATCGGGCGCAACACGATCCTGTCGGGCGCGCTCGACGGCGTCGAGGACGGCATGGGTCGCGTGCATACGACTTTCGGCCAATTCAGCGGCACCATGAACAAGCCCGTCCGACCCGGCCAGCAGGCCGCGCTGGTGGTGCCGGCCGAGGCCTTCACGATGCGCCCGGTGAGTGCCGGGCTGGCGGTGCCGGATGGGGAACGCGGCAACGTGCTGCACGCGACGATCGAGAGCCGCGACATGGTCGGCCCCATCGTCCGCTTCCTGCTGGCCATCGAGGGCGGCCAGTCCGTAGCGCTCGAGGGCCACGTAGAGCACTACGGCCAGGGGTTTTCGACGGGCTCGTCGGTCCATGTGTCCTGGGACGCCGCCAGGGCCACCATCATCCCGGCCGCCGCATGAGCCCGGTCGCGACGCGGCCGTCCACCGGCTTCTCGATTGTCGAGATCGCGGCCCGGTTCGCGGCCGGGGAGATCGATCCTGTCGCCGAGGCGCGGCAGACGCTCGCGGCGATCGCGGCCTGCGACGACCCGGCCGTCTTCACGGCCACGACGCCCCGCCGCGCCTTGCACGAGGCCGAGGCCTCGGCGCTGCGTCATCGCGAGGGCCGCCCGCGTGGACTGCTCGATGGCATTCCCATGGCCTGGAAGGACCTGTTCGACCTTGAGGGCGAGGTGACGCGGGCGGGATCGCGCGTGCTCGATGAGGGTCCGGCGCCCCGGGACGCGCTGTTGGTCCAGCGTCTCGCGGAGGCCGGCGCCGTAACGGTCGGCAAGGTCAACATGACCGAGTTCGCCTATTCGGGCCTCGGCCTCAACCCCCACTACGGCACGCCGGTGAACCCCTGGAGCCGCGACGAGCCGCGGGTTCCCGGCGGCTCCTCTTCGGGGTCGGGCGTCGCCGTCGCGCGCGGGCTCGTGCCGGTCGCCATCGGCACCGATACGGGCGGCTCGGTGCGCATTCCGGCGGCCTTCAACGGGATCATCGGCTTCAAGTCGTCGGGCGGTCGCTGGCCCATGGCGGGGGGCTTCCCGCTATCGCTCACGCTCGATACCGCCGGCGTGCTGTGCCCCAGCGTGCCCGACGCCATCATTGTCGATGCCGCGGCGCGCGGCCTGGCCATGCCGAACCTCGGCCAGCATGACCTCGCCGGGTTCCGCCTCGTGGTGCCGACCAATGCGGTGTGGGAGGGGGTCGAGCATGCGGTCGCGGCGAATTTCGAGGCAGCGCTCGGGCGCCTGGCGGCACGCGGCGTCCGAATCGACCGGCGCGCCGTGCCGGCCCTCGACGCGGTGCTGGGGCTGAGTGCCCGCCACGGCGCCCTCGCGGCGTTCGAGGCCTATCAGTTGCACAAAGACCGGCTCGCCACCGACGCGCCCGCCCGCATGGACCGGCGCGTCGTGGCGCGCCTGCGCTCCGGCGCCGCCATCGGGGTCGAGGCCGAGGCGGCCATCCGCGCGGCCCGGCCGCACCTGATCGCCGACCTCGCGCCTTTGTTCGACGGCGGTACGCTGGTGGCCTTTCCGACCGTGCCGCACGTGGCGCCGAAAATCGCGCGGCTCGAGGCGGACGACGACCTGTTCAACGTGATCAACCTCAAGACGCTGCGCAACACCATGCTCGGTAATTTTCTCGACTGGTGCGGCGTCTCCGTGCCGTCGGGCTTCGACGCGCAGGGCCTGCCCACCGCGTTTCTGCTGTCGGGCGGCCCCGGCCAGGACACCATGCTGCTGGCCGCCGCGCGCACGGCCGAACCATCGATCCGGGGCGAAACCCGGTTGCCCGGCCCCGTTGCGTCTCACACAGACGCGAGCGGGACCTGAAGATCAGAGGAAGGAAACATCATGCCCAAGGAAATTCTGTGCGGGTTCGGCATCGACGTCGATGCGGTGGCGGGCTGGCTCGGTTCCTACGGCGGCGAGGATTCGCCCGACGACATTTCGCGCGGCCTGTTCGCGGGCGAGGTCGGCAGCCCTCGGCTGCTCAAGATGTTCGACCGGCTCGGCATCAAGACCACCTGGTTCATCCCCGGCCATTCGATCGAGACCTTTCCGGCCGAGATGCAGGCGGTGGCGGATTCCGGCCACGAGATCGGCATTCACGGCTACAGCCACGAAAACCCGATCGCCATGACGCGCGAGCAGGAAACCGAGATCCTCGACAAATGCATCGAGCTCGTGACCAAACTCTCCGGCCGGCGGCCGACAGGCTATGTGGCGCCCTGGTGGGAATTCTCCACCGTGACCAACGAGCTGCTGCTCGAACGCGGCATCAAATACGACCACTCGCTAATGCATCACGACCACCAGCCCTATCGGGTGCGGGTCGGCGACAGCTGGACCAAGATCGATTATTCCAAAAAGCCGTCGGACTGGATGGTGCCGCTGCAACGCGGCCAAGAGACCGACCTCATCGAGATCCCGGCGAGCTGGTATCTCGACGACCTGCCGCCGATGATGTTCATCAAGAAGGCGCCCAACAGCCACGGCTTCGTCAACCCGCGCGACATCGAGCAGATGTGGCGCGACCAGTTCGACTGGGTCTACAAGGAATACGACTATGCCGTGTTCCCCATCACCATCCACCCGGACGTCTCGGGCCGGCCGCACGTGCTGATGATGCTGGAGCGGCTCTACCAGCACATGATCGCGCATCCGGGCGTGAAATTCGTCACCATGGACGAGATGGCGGACGATTTCGCCAAGCGCTCGCCGCGCGGGAAGTAGGAAAAGGCTGTTCGTTACAGCTCGACGGTTGAGCCGCCCTTCTCCCCTTGCGGAGAAGGTCCGCAAAGCGGGCGGAGCAGGCCAAAGGTTCCACCAAGCAGAGCTTGGTGGAATGGCCTGCGAAGGGATGAGGGGTGTGGTCGGACCTACAAACCCCTCATCCGGCCTTCGGCCACCTTCTCCCGCAGGGGGAGAAGGGGAAACGTGCTAAGTTTCAGGATGGAATGCGGTCAATATCGTGGGCCAACTCGGCCGCTACCCCGGGAGCTTGAAGCAGGTGCCGACCCATATCGAGGCGTGGCCCGCTGAGGATCGCCGCTCGCGGCTGGTGGTCGTCCCGCGCGGGCTGGACGCCCCGGTCGAGCGCTCGATGGCCGCCTTCGGAGTGATGGGCACGTCGGCGCGCCTCGCGTGCCCGGGCTGACATGGCGCCCCGCGAGGCCGCGCTAACCCGAAGACCGGCCGCTGCATCCGCTGGACGGGATAGATCGCGGCCGCACCTGCGCGTGCTCGGCACCGAGATCACGCTGATCGAACCGCTGCGGCGCATGGCCGAGGAGGACCTCGGCATCAGCCTGTCTTTCGAGATCCTCGATTTCCTGTCGGCGCAGCGCAAGGCCGCGCTCGAACCCGACAGCTATGACATCTACGACCAGTGTTTCCACAACCTCGATATCGTGTGGTTCTGGCGCGCGATCCAACCGATCGACCTCGGTCGCATCGACCGCTGGGACGAGGTGAGCGAGCTCACCAAGCGCGGCAAGATCAGCCCACTGGCCTCGCCGGGGCGGGGCGAGAACCCCAACAAGGTCCTCTACGTGCAGCCCGACCTGTCGCTGGGCGAGGCCCCGTCCGCGCGCATCAGCATGCTGCCGACGGTGCACAACCTCGACGCCTTCGCCTACCTGCCCGAACTTTTCCCTGACCGGCAGCCCGAGGAGGCGAGCTGGGCTTGGCTGTTCGATCCGGAGGTGCGCGGTAGGCTCGCCCTGGTGGACGAGCCTGGAATCGGGGTCTTCGACGCCGCGCTGGCCCTCGAGGCGCGGAGCGAGATCGCGTTCGCCGACATCGGGAACATGACGGTCGGCGAGATCGACGCGCTCATGGCGCTGCTCTGGAGCCGCCGGAAAGAGGGCGTCTTCGCCGGCCTGTGGCGCACGGCCGCGCAATCGGCGGCCGGCATGATGTCGGGCCGGGTGGGGATCGGCAGCATGTGGTCGCCGGGCATCGCGGCGGTTCGGCAGGGTGGCCGCATGCTGGCCGAAGCCGTGCCCCGCGAGGGGTACCGCGCCTGGCACAGCGGGCTCTGCCTGTCGGACCGCCTTGGCGGCGACCTTCTGGATGCCGCCTATCGCTACCTGAACTGGTGGCTCGAGGGAAAGCCGGGCGCAATGTTGGCGCGCCAGGGCTTCTATATGTCGGTTCCCACCCGCGTGCACGCCGCAATGGACCCCGCCGAATGGGCCTATTGGTATGCGGGCCATGCGGCCTCCCGAGACCTTCCGGGCGTCGACGGCCGGCCGCTGATCCCCCGCGGCGCCGTGCGCCCGGGCGGGTCCTACTGGCATCGCGCCGAGCATATCTCGGTGTGGAACACCACCATGGACGAATATAATTACCTTGCGCGTCGCTGGTCGGCATTTGCCGCATCGTTCGAATGAGGTCGGGCGTTGCCGCGGAAGAAGCCGCTTGCGGTGCAACGGGAGCGCCGGCTCGACACGCCGGCGGCGGTGACGGGGTGCGTCGTCGAGACACCTGGACGATCGACAGTGCCCTCCTGACGCGATCGGGCTTCGACGAGATCGTCCTCGATCATAGATGGCAAAGAACAACCTTCCCGGTTCGGCTCCGGCCGCCTCGCGCCAGAAGCCCGCATAAGCCCCAGAAGCTTGCCCTCGATGGAAACGGCTGAAAAGAGTGCATGAGCTGACGTTTGCTGAGGCATCCTGCGGCCCGACCCCGTGCTGCGGCATCGAGCCAGGAGTACCAGCGACGTCGAGGGCCGGTCCCGTCACTAGGACCCGTCAGACGCGACATTCCGCCGACCCCACCAACGACCCGCTCTTGGCATGGAGGTTGCTTGGAGCTAGTCTCGAACCGGACGACTGGACCTCGGCAGGGTATTTTCCGAGGAACACACGATTGCGCACGGCAACGACGCCATTCTTTCGCGCAGACGCTCGATCACGGCACGACCACGGCAATGGCGCCCTCCGCAGCTCGACTGGTGGCCTCATTTCTTGTTGGAGCCTGTACGTCACGTGGCAGCTTTGCGTGCTCCCCTCGGCATCCTGATCTCGTCGGACGGCCCCTACAGCGTGGTGTCCCGGAGCATGCTTTGCGGCGCCTTGCTCGGTGTCGACGAAGTGAACGCGGAGGGTCGGGTCATTTTGGAGCCCGTCCTCGGAAACCCGGCAGGCGAACTCGCCCGCTATTCGGCGCTTGCCCAGGACATGCTGTCGTCCGGCATAAGACACGTTGTGGGCTGCTACACGTCGTCGAGCCGCAAGGAGATCATCCCCCTCTTCGAAAAGACTGACGCACTGCTTTGGTATCCATCGCACTACGAGGGTTTTGAAAGCTCTGCCAACGTCGTGTATACAGGTGCGGTCGCCAATCAGCATCTGCTGCCGCTCGTCGAATACCTGATCCAGCGATACGGAAATCGAGCCTTCTGCGTTGGTTCCAATTACATCTGGGCGTGGGAGAACAACCGAATTCTCCGGGAGGCGATCGGCCCGAAGAATGGGACCGTCCTGGCTGAGCGGTACTTCCCGGTCGGCTGCACGGATTTCGCCCAGGTCATCGACGCCATATTGGTGGCCCGCCCGTCATTCGTATTCAACACGCTGATCGGCGTCTCGTCGTATCAGTTCCTGCGTGTCCTGCGGGAGGCCTGTTCACGGCAAGGCATCGTGCAGCCGGACGTCATTCCGGTTGCGAGTTGCACGCTGTCGGAGCCGGAACTGGAGGCGATCGGGCCCACGGCGCTCGACGGCCACATCACGTCGAGCGTCTACTTCTCGACGTTGGACACGCCCGAAAATGCCCGCTTCGTCGCGGCCTATCGCGCGCGTTTCCCGGACGAACCCGTCGTATCGGCGGACGCCGAGGCCGCCTATATCGCGGTTCGGCTGCTCGCCCTCGCTTTGGCAGAGGCCGGCACCACAGATTCAGCAGCGGTCAAGCGCGCCGTTGGTCGACAGTCCATCGCCGCGCCTCAAGGCGAGGTTCGCATCGACATCGACACGATGCATGCCTCGCTTACGCCCCGCATCGCGCGTTCCAATACCCAGGGTCGGTTCGACATCCTTCGCGAGGCGTCCGCGCCCGTGAGGGCGGACCCCTACCTCATCCGAAGCTCGTCGCGCTACGGCGCGGTCGCCATCAAGCCGGTCCTGCGGGTGGCCTCGTGATGACGCAGCGATTGATCCAGAACTTCCGCCAGAGCCGGGGAATCCTATGGGCCGGCAGCGACTTCAACCCGGACACCCTGGAGCGCACGTTGCTGCGTCTCGGCGTTTCGCTGGTCCGCATCGAAGAGGTCGACCTGACGACCCTTGACCACAACCGAGACATCGTCTTCGTCGATGCGGATCAACCCATCGTCCCGGCGACGCTGTTGGAGGTGGGATCGCAGCTCCCCGCGGTCCCCATCATCGGCATCGTGGGCGTCGAGGCGCCGAGCCGCCTCAGGTTGCTGGCCGAGGCCGGCGCGACGGCAATCCTGCGCAAACCGGTCCAGTCTACGTCGGTTTATTCGGTGTTGTTCCTGGGCGTGAACAACTATCGACGGCTGCGCGCCGCCGAAATGCGGATTGCGGACCACGACCGCAAACGGCGCGGCCGGCGCTTCATCATCAAGGCGGTCGTGGCGCTCGTGCGGGCGCGAGGCCTCACGGACGACGAAGCCTTCGCCGAACTGCGCCGCGAAAGCATGCGGCGGCGATCGGGCCTCGAAGACTTCTGCGAAGCCCTTTTCGACGGGGGCAGCAGTTTCCCGGCCACCTGGCCCATCGACCAAATGGCCTTCCAACAACCGCCTGAGACAGGGGAGTACGGCAATGCGTCGTTTTCTGATGATGGGAGCCGCCATGGTGGCGCTTCTGACGCCGATGGCCGCGAGGGCCGCGGATCCGATCAAGCTCGGCGTGCTTGAGGACCAGTCGGGCGATTTCGCCCTGGCCACGATCGGCAAGGTCCATGGCATCCAGCTCGCCACCGACGAGATCAACAAGGCGGGCGGTATCGCGGGCCGGCCGATCGAGCTCGTCGTCTACGACACGCAGTCGGACAATACCCGGTTTCAGGAATTCATGCGGCGCGTGCTGCAGAAGGACAAGGTTGATGTCGTCTTCGCGGGCTTCTCCAGCGCCTCGCGCGAGGCCTATCGGCCGATCGTCGACCAGCTCGGCGGCTTTGCCTTCTACAACAACCAGTACGAGGGTGGCGTCTGCGACGCCCATATGATCGTGACCGGCGCGGTGCCGGAACAGCAGTTCTCCACCCTCATTCCCTGGATGATGGAGAAGTTCGGCAAGAACGTCTACACGATCGCGGCCGACTACAATTTCGGCCAAATCTCGGCCGAGTGGGTGCGCAACATCGTCAAGGCCCAGGGTGGCACGATGGTGGGCGAGGAGTTCATCCCGCTCGGCGTGTCGCAGTTCGCCTCCACGATCCAGAACATCCAGAAGGCCAAGCCCGACATCCTGATCACGCTGCTCGTCGGGACAGCCCAGTCCTCCTATTACGAGCAGGCCGCCGCCGCGAACCTCCACATTCCGATGGGTAGTTCGGTGAATGTCGGCCAGGCCTATGAGCACAAGCGCTTCAAGCCGCCGAGCCTCGCCAACATGTATGTGACCACGAACTGGATCGAAGAGGTCGACGACCAGAAGAGCAAGGACTTCGTCGCCAAGTGGCACAAGATGTTCCCGAACGAGCCTTACATCAACCAGGAGGCGGAGAACTCCTACCTGGCGGTCTACATGTACAAGGAGATGGTGGAGCGCGCCAAGGGCTCGACCAAGCGGGATGACCTGCGCAAGATCATTGCCCAGGGTGACGTTTGCGTGGAGGCGCCCGAGGGAAAGGTGTGCCTCGATCCCAAGAGCCAGCACATGAGCCACACCATCTATCTGGCGAAGGTCAACGACGACCATTCGATCAGCTTCCCGAAGGTGTGGAACGACATCAAGCCGTACTGGCTGGGCGAGGCGGGCTGCGACCTGACCAAGAAGAACCCCAACGCGCAATACACCCCGAGCAGCCCGCCGCCCAAGGGCTGAGGCTCGCCGTGATGGCGGCTCCCGGTCAGTCTGCGACCGGGAGCTGCCGCGGCGCCATCAATCCGGAAAGCAAATGCCGCGAACCCGCCCGTCTCGTCCACGCGCCTGCAGGACCCCCTGATGTTGAATGCCGTGGTCGGGTTTCTCTACCAGTTCGGCGACGCGGCCGCCTTCCTGGTCCTCGCGGCGAGCGGGTTGGCCATCATCTTCGGCATGATGGGCGTGATCAACCTCGCGCATGGCGAATTCATCATGGCGGGCGCCTATACGACGGTGTCGGTCGCCAAGCTTGGGGTGCCCCTGCCGCTCGCGATCTGTTGCGGCGCGCTGCTCGCAGGTCTGATCGGCATGCTGCTCGAGCGACTCGTGATCCGGCACCTCTATGGCCGACCGCTCGACACCATCGTGGCGACGTGGGGGGTCAGCCTGATCGCCTCGCAGGGCACGCTAATCCTGCTCGGCCCGAGCCTTGCCGACATTTCGACCCCGCTCGGCAGCGTGCAGATCGGCGACCTTTCCTACTCGGTCTATCGCTTCGTGCTCATGGCAACGGCCGCCGCGATTCTGGTCGCACTCTACCTGCTGTTCAACTTCACCCGCTTCGGCGTCCTGGCGCGCGCCACCATCCAGGTCCCGCACATGGCCGAAGCCCTCGGGGTCGATACACGACTGATCTATAGCCTGACCTTCGGGATCGGAGCCGCGCTCGCGGGCGCCACCGGCGGGCTCTATGCCCCCACGATGACGCTCGTCCCCACCATGGGGAGCCAGTTCATTACCGAGGCCTTCGTGACCGTGGTGACGGGCGGCAACGACGTCTTCCTCGGCACCGCGCCAGCCGCCGTGATCCTCGGATTCATCAGGGCCGCGATGACCAGCTGGGAGGGTCAGCTCGCCGGCCAGATCGGCCTGCTCGTGGCCGTGATCGTCGTCATCCGCATCCTGCCGCGCGGCATATCCGGGCTCATCCTCCGTGAAAGGGCCTGACGCCGCGATGGCACGACGACCCCTGATCCTGCGCATGGCCGGGCGCCTCCAAGGTCCGCAAACACTGGGCCGCGGCCCTTGGTTCTGGATCGGCGCCGCAGTCGTGCTCGCGCTTGCCATCGCCTATCCGCTCGTCAACGATTCCTACACCGTCGGCAACACGGTCTATTTCTTCAACTGGGCTTTCATGGCGCTGGGGCTCTGTCTCATTTGGGGCTATGGCGGAGCGCTGAGCTTCGGGCAGACCGCCTTCTTCGGCATCTCCGGCTATGCCTACGGCGTGATCACGCTGGATCTAGGGTCGGACTTCGGCATGACGATCTGGGCCCTGCTGGCAGCCGTGGCTGTTTCGGCAGCCGCAGCGGCGGTTTTGGGCTATTTCCTGTTCTTCGGCCGGATCAACGGCGTGTTTCTTGGCATCGTCACGCTCGCCGTGACGCTGGTTCTGGAACGCTTCATGGCGCAGACCGCCGGGCCCGAATGGCACATCGGCGCGGCCCGGCTGAACGGCTTCAACGGCATGAGCGGCATGCCGCCGCTCACCATTCCCTGGCCTGGCAGCGACGATCCTCTCGTGCTCGCGCCGGACATTCCGCTCTACTACGTCGTGCTCGGCCTTCTCGTCGTTACTTATCTGGCACTCCGCATCCTGGTGAACTCGTCGTTCGGCAACGTGCTGGTCGCCATCCGCGAGAACCCGCAGCGCGCCACGATGCTCGGCTACGACGTCCGCAAGTACCAGCTCGGCGCCTTTGTGATCGGCAGCGCCCTCGCGGGTCTCAGCGGCGTGCTCTACACGAGCTGGGGCCAATATATCACGCCCTCCAGCATGGGTATCACGGCCGCGGCCCTGCCCATCGTCTGGGTCGCGGTCGGCGGCCGCAACGACCTCACGACGACGCTTGTCGGGACAATCGTGCTGATCGGCGGTTTTCAGGCGCTGACCGTCTACGGCAGCCAATATGCTCTGGTGGTCATGGGACTGCTGCTGGTGCTTACCGTGCTGCTCGCGCCCGTGGGGCTGATTGCGGCCCTCGCGATCCTGCCGCGGCGGCTGTTGCGACGCTCGGCCAAGGAGCCCGCCTGATGGCGCTGCTCGAGACGAGAAAGCTCAACAAGCGTTTTGGCGGCTTACAGGTGGCGGCCGACGTGGATTTCGCGCTTGAAACCGGCGAACTTCATTGCCTGATCGGCCCTAACGGGGCCGGCAAGAGCACATTTTTCCGTCTGATCCTCGGCGAATACAAGCCGACCAGCGGGCACGTCTTCTACGACGGACAGGATATCACCGCGCTGCAGGCCCATGACCGGATCCGACGCGGCATTAGCGTGAAATTCCAGGTGCCGGGCATCTTCGGCGCGCTGAGCGTCAGTCAGAACCTCGAAATCGCCCTGCAGCATCATCTCGAAGGCCATAGCCTGCGCGGTGAGATCCGGCGCCAGCTCGACTTCCTCGCCCTGACGGCCGATGCCGCGCAACTGGCCGGCAACCTGAGCCACGGCCAGAAGCAGTGGCTCGAGATCGGCATGGCGACCAGCTTGAAACCCAAGCTGCTGATGCTCGACGAACCGACCGCCGGGATGTCGCCGGAGGAGACCCGCGCCACGGGTGCCATGGTGCAAGCGTTGAAAGCCGACGGCATGACGGTGCTGGTGGTCGAACACGATATGGACTTCGTCCGGCAGGTGGCGAGCCGGGTGACCGTCCTCCATTTCGGCCGCATCTTCGCGCAAGGGTCGATCGATCAGATCATGGCCGACGACCGCGTGGCGGAGATCTACCTCGGCCAGGGCCATGGAGTGCACCATGCCTGAGAGGGCCGCACTGCTGTCGATCAAGGGTCTGCGCGGAGGCTATGGCGGCAAGCCGGTCCTGCAAGGGGTCGATCTCGATTTACGCGACGGGGAGATCACGGCTGTGATCGGCCGCAACGGGGTCGGCAAGTCGACCCTCATGAAGGCGATCATCGGTCTGCTGCCCGCCACCGCCGGCGCGCTGCGGTTCCGGGGCCAGGACCTCGTCGGTGTTGCACCGCATGCGCGCGCCCGGCTCGGGCTCGGCTATGTGCCACAGGGCCGCGACGTCTTTCCCCGTCTGAGCGTCGAGGAGAACCTGACGGTCGGGATGAGCATCCGGGGCGCGCGCGCGGAGAACTTCGAGCCGATCTACGGGTATTTTCCGATCTTGAAGGAACGGCGACGTCAGGCCGCGGGAACGCTTTCAGGCGGCCAGCAGCAGCAGCTCGCGATCGGTCGGGTGCTGGTTGGCGGGCCGGCGCTGCTTCTGCTCGACGAACCTTCGGAAGGCATCCAGCCCTCGATCGTGCAGGACATCGCCCGCATCATCCTCGATCTCAATCGCACGACCGGCCTCACGGTGGTGCTCGTCGAGCAGAACATCGACATGATCCGTGCCATGGCGCAGCGCTGTTACGTCATGGACAAGGGCCGCGTCGTCACGGAACTCACCCCGGAGATGCTGGACGACCGCGACGTCGTCCGGCGGCATCTATCGGTCTGATCACAAACAAAACGCGGGAGGAGCAGCGATGTCTTGGTTCGAAGGGTCCATCATGGCACGCAATGGCTTGGCCAAGGGCAAGCCGGGTCGCGAGCATACGATCACCGAGGCCGAGCAAGGCAAATACCACTACACCTACGGGCCTTTCCCCAAGCCGGTGCTGACCGTCGACCCGGGGGCCGTGATCGCCTGCGAGACCCATGATGCGTTCGAGGGCGCGATCAAGTCGGAGACCGACAAGCCGAGCGAGAAGCTCAACTTTCCGTTCCTCAACCCGCAGAATGGCCCGATCTTCGTGAACGGCGCCGAGAAGGGCGACTGCCTCGCGGTGCGCATCAAGTCGATCGTGCCGCGCGGTCCGCAACCGGTCGGCACCACCTGCCTGATCCCGGAATTCGGTGGTCTGGTTGGCACCGGCGTCACGGCGCTGCTCAACAAGCCACTGCCCGAGCGCGTCAAGAAGATCGAGGTGACGGTCGAGGGTGGCGTGAAGTGGAGCGACAAGATCACGCTGCCTTACGAGCCCTTCATCGGGACCATCGGTACCTCGCCGGAGATCGAGGCCATCTCGTCCCTGGTCCCCGATTACTACGGGGGCAACATGGACCTGCCGGACGTCGCGCCAGATGCCGTGATCTATCTGCCCGTGAACGCGCCGGGTGGCCTGCTCTACCTTGGCGACTGCCACGCCATCCAGGGCGATGGCGAACTGTGCGGCGTCGCCCTCGAACACCCGACCACCACCACCGTGCAGGTGGACCTCATCAAGGGCTGGACCATCGCGTGGCCGCGCCTGGAGACGTCCGAGTTCTACATGACGATCGGCTCGGCGCGGCCCATGGAGGATGCATCGCGCATCGCCTACCGCGAACTCATCCGTTGGATGGCGGCCGAATTCGGCTTCGACGAAATCGACGCCTATCTGCTGTTGACCATGTGCGGCAAGGTCCGGGTCGGCAACATGGTGGATCCGAAATACACGCTGGGGGCCTCCATCTCGAAGGCCATCGTGGAGGCGCACCGCTCATGAGCGCCGAAGCCACGAGGGACGGGGCCGCCGCAATCGACCTCGTCGAGATGACGATCGCGCAGGCGCAGGCGGGTTTTGCGGGTGGCGCCTTCACGTCCGAAAGTCTGACGCGGGCGTTTCTGGATCGGATCGCGGTCTACAACGCGCATTACAATGCGATCGTGTTCCTCAATCCGGACGCCTTGGAAGACGCCCGCGAGGCCGATCGCCGGCGCAAGGCCGGCCAGGCGCTCGGGCCGCTCGACGGCGTACCGGTCGTGGTCAAGGACGCCATGGACATGAAAGGCTTCCCGACCACGGGAGGCTGGTGGCTGCTGTCGAGCAAGGCGGGCGGCGTCGATCTTCTCCCCGCCACCGACGCACCGGTGGTGGCCCGCATGCGGGCGGCCGGCGCCGTGATCCTGGGCAAGACCAACATCCCCGTGCTGAGCGCCACCGGCAGCCATGCCAACGACAGCTGGGCGGGCCCCACCTACAACGCGGCCGGCCGCGACTTCCTGCCGGGCGGCAGTAGCGCCGGCACCGCGACCGCGGTCGCGGCCAGCATGGCGGTGCTGGGCCTCGCCGAAGAGACCGGCGGGTCGATCCAAAACCCGGCCTCGGCGCAGGGACTCGTCGGGATCAAACCGACCTTCGCACTCGTGCCCAACGCGGGCGTGCTGCCGCTTTCGAGTCTGCGCGACGTCGTGGGACCCATCGCCCGCTGCGTCCGCGACGCTGCGCTGACCCTCGATGTGCTCGCCGGCTTCACGACCGAGGACCCCAAGACAATCGCCGGTGTCGGACGTCGGCCGAAGGGCGGCTATACGGCCCGCCTCGATGCCGGTGCGCTCGAGGGCAAGCGCATCGGCACCTATGGTCCGGGCTGGCGCAACCTGCCTCTGTCGGAGGAAACCACCGCGCTCTACGCCCGGGTGCAGGACGAATTGCGGGCGGCGGGCGCGATCCTGGTCGATGATCCGTTTCAGGATTCCGGGTTCGCGGCCCTGCGCACACCCACCGTCCCGGGCGAGGAATATGACGCGCGCGGGCTCGAGTCCGTGCCCTACGACCTTGGCCGCTACCTCGCGCGCCTCGGCCCGGATGCGGCCCTCAAGACGTTCGCGGAGTTCGCTGCCGCAACCGCGAGCGAGGACCCGTTCGCATCGTCCGGCGTGCTGAGCTACATGCCGCGCCTGCCCGGCTTCAACGCCTGCATGACCGATCCAACGCGCCCGCCCGACATGGCGGACTTCATCGCGCTGCGTGAAACGCACCTCGACATCTTCACCCGCGTCTTTGCCGAAAAGGGGCTCGATGCCCTCGTGTTCCCGCAGATGCGCAGCGCCGTCGCGCCGCTGCATGCCGGCGACATCATCCACGAGACCACGGTCAGCGAGATCAACATCGCGGGCCTGCCCGGTGTCACGGTGCCGGCGGGCGCCTACGCGTCCGGCGCGCCGTTCAATCTGATCGTGGTGGGCCCGCAATGGAGCGAGGTCGACCTGCTCGCCTACGCTTACGCCTACGAACAGTCGACGCGCCATCGCAAGGCGCCGGTCCTCAGCCGTCCATGACCCCTCACTCGCGAAGGAATTATCCCATGAAGCAGTCCTTGATCATCGCCGCCGCAAGCTGCCTGCT
Organism: uncultured Lichenihabitans sp.; assembly: GCA_964245915.1. Lineage (GTDB taxonomy): Bacteria > Pseudomonadota > Alphaproteobacteria > Rhizobiales > Beijerinckiaceae > Lichenihabitans. The sequence continues at coordinate 119,012 of CAXTOT010000004.1, forward strand.
GGCCACGACCGCCGCCCGGGCGGCCGACACCGGGCCGATCACGATCGGGGTTCCGGTCGGCTTGTCGGGTGCCAACAGTGTGGTGGCGCCCTCGGTCGTGCAGGAAGCGCAACTCGCCGTGGACGAGATCAATGCCAAGGGCGGAGTGCTCGGACGCAAGCTCGCCCTCGACGTCGCCGACGACGCCTCCGGCGCCGCGGGTGCGCAAAAGGCGTTCGACTCGCTCGTCTACCAGAAGAAGGTCGACGTGCTGATCTCGATGGAGACCAGCGCCGCACGCAACGCCGCGCTGCCGATCGTCAGCAAGGGACGCGTGCCGTACATCTACACCTCCTTCTACGAAGGCCATTCCTGCAACAAATACCTCTACGTCGACGCTTGGGTGCCCGAGCAGCAGGTGCCGCCCATCGTCGACAACTTCGTTAAGGAGAAGAGCGCCAAGACCTACTTCCTGATTGGCAGCGACTACGCCTTCGGGCGGGGCATGCTGGGCTTTACCAAAAGCTACATCGAAAAGACCGGCGGCAAGGTGGTCGGCGAGGAATATCTTCCGATGGATGGCACGGACTGGACGTCGATCCTGTCCAAGCTGAAGGAAGCCAAGCCCGACGCCGTCATCACCTCGACGGCCGGCGGCGCCCCCAACGTCACGCTGACCAAGCAGATGCGCGCCGCCGGCATCACCATTCCCTACGCCAATCTCGCGGTTGACGAAGGCACGGCCAAGAGCATGGGCACCGACGCCACCGGCATCTATCTGTCGGCCTCCTATGTTACCGGCATCGAGTCGCCTGAGAACAAGACGTTCCTCGCGGCCGCCAAGCAGAAGTTCGGGGCCGACCTGAAGACGCCAAACGATCTGTCCGTGCCGGAATACGAGGCCGTCTACCTCTACAAGGCCGCCGTCGAGAAGGCTGGGTCGACCGATGCCGCAAAGGTGCTGGAAGCCTTGCCGACGGTGTCATTCACCGGGCCGCGTGGCACGATCACGATGAACAAGGACCACCACGCGCCGCTGACCATGTACCTCGGCCAGGTGCAGGACAACGGATCGGTGAAGGTGGCCGCGACCTTCAAGGATGTCGACCCCGGGGCGCAGTGCCCGAACCTGAAGTGAGCGGAGCGGGCGGGAGCGGCCTCGGCCGCCCCGCCGACCCGCGCGGAATTCCGCCATGCTGATCGCGTTGGACATCGTGACCACGGCCGCGATCCTGTTCATCGTCGCGGTGGGACTGCTCGCCATCTTCGGCGTGCTCAAGATCATCAATTTCGCGCACGGCGCCTGGCTTACGGTCGGCGCCTATTGTGCCGTGGTGGCGGGCCGCCTCGGTCTGAACCCTTGGGCGGCGCTGCCACTCGCATTCGTGGTTGGCGCCATCCTCGGGGCCCTCGCGGAATTCGTGATCATTCGCCCGCTGTACCGGCGGCCTCTCGACGCCATCCTGGCGACCTGGGGGCTCGGCATCGTCATCGGCCAGTTGATCACGCTGGCCTTCGGCCGTGACGTCCAGCTCACCCCGAACCTCCTTTCCGGCACCGTGCCGCTGCTGGGCGTGGACTACTCGACCTACCGCCTGTTCGCGCTGGCCGCCGCGCTCGTCATCGGCGGTATCTTCGCGTTCACGATCGAGGGGACCCGTCTGGGCTTGTCGGCGCGCGCCGTCATCATGAACGAGACGCTGGCGCGCGGTCTGGGCATCGACACGGCGCGGGTGCGGCTTGCAACGTTCACGATTGGTGCCGGGCTGGCGGCCCTTGCTGGCGTTCTTCTCACACCCCTCACGAGTGTCGATCCGAACATGGGCGTCGCTTGGTTGATCGGGGCGTTCATGCTGGTGATGGTGGCAGACGCCTCCTATGTGGCCCTGGCGGTCGCGTGTCTGGCGTTCGGTGCCGTGCAGGTGCTGGTGAGCACTTACGTCAGTCCTATCCTGGGCAGCATCTCGGTCGCGGTGCTGGCCGCCCTCGTGCTCCGGATCAGCCCGAAAGGGTTCTCACGTGCCTGACGAGATCGCGTCGGCATCGGCGGATGCACGGCCGCGACCCGCCGCGGCCCGGGGGGCGCTCACCCCGCTCGTGGCGATCGCGGCTGCGGCGGCCGTGTGGCTCGCGCCCCTCGTCCTCGACACCTTTGCGCTCAACGTCCTGACCCGATCGCTGATCTACGCCATCCTGGCCGTGACCGTGGACCTGCTCTGGGGTTACACCGGCATCCTGACCTTCGGCCAGGCCGCCTTCTTCGGCTTGGGCGCCTATGCCACCGCCATCGTGGCCACCCAGGCCGGCTCTGCCCCCGTCTGGGTCCTCGCGGCGTTGGCGCTCGCTGTTCTGGTGCCCATGGTGCTCGGGATCGTGGTCGGCTGGCTGTCGTTCTACCACGGCTCGACGCCTCTCTACGCCTCCGTGATCTCGCTCGTGTTCCCCATCGTGGTGACGCAGCTTGTCTACTCCGGGGGAACCCTCACGGGCTCCAGCAGCGGCCTCGTGGGCTACGACACACTTCCGCTCGAACTCGAAGGTTTCTTCCGGCTGGCAGGACTGGCCCTGGTGGCGGTCACGCTGGCGGCCTGGATCTTCGTGCGCTCGGATGCCGGCAAGCTGCTGGTCGCGGTGCGCGACAACGATCTGCGCTGCGCCTATCTCGGGCTGAACACCAAACGCATCCAGATCCTGCTGACGACCGTCCTGGCCGGGGTCGCGGGGCTCGCCGGCTTTCTGTTTGCCCACGCGTCCGGCGTCGTGGCGCCCGAGAACACCGGCTTCCTGTTCGGCACCGAACTGGTGATCTGGGTCGCGCTCGGCGGACGCGGAACGCTGCTCGGGCCGGTGCTGGGCACGATCGCCATCGACTACCTCAGCGCCAGCCTGTCGGGGGACCTGCCGTTTCTGTGGCAATTGCTGCTCGGGGCCGCCTTCGTGGTCACGATCATCGTCCTGCCAGAAGGGCTGGCGGGACTGGTGCGGCGCGGGCTCGCGCTGATTCCTTGGCGCGGCCCGCATGCCGACGGCGTCCGTCTCGTGGCGCTGACGGCCCCCGTCGCCCGGGCTGATCACCCGCTGCTCCTGAACGTGGCCGATCTCGCGCGCTCGTTCGGAAGCCTGGCGGTCCTGCGGGACATTCGCCTGCAGATCCGACAAGGGGAGCTCGTGAGCCTCGTCGGCCCCAACGGCGCCGGCAAGACGACCCTGATGCGCTGCCTGAGCGACGGCACGGAGCCGTTCAAGGGCACGGTGACGATCGCCGAACATTCGATCGCCAGGCTGACGCCGCACCGCATCGTGGCGCTCGGGGTCGGGCGCAAGTTCCAGGTCGCCAGCATCTTCGAAAGCCTCTCGGTCGCCGATTGCCTGCGGCTGGCGCGCGCCGCTATCGACACGCCGAGCCCGTTCCGCGCCGCGTACGATCTCAAGCTACCGGCCGCCACGGTGGACATCCTCCGGCTGACCGGGCTGGACCGCATGCTGGCCTCCCCGGCACGCCTGCTATCGCACGGTCAGAAGCAGGCCCTGGAGCTTGCCATGGTGGTGGCCCTGGAGCCGCGGCTCATTCTCCTCGACGAGCCCACGGCCGGCCTGACGAAGGCCGAACGGACCACGATCGGCACCCTGCTGCACAAGCTCACCGCCGAGACCGGCACCGCGGCGATCCTGGTCGAGCACGATCTCGACTTCGTGCGGCAGATCTCGTCTCGAATCGTGGTGCTGCACCAGGGACGGCTCGTCCTCGACGGCACGGTCGAGGAGGTCGTCAATTCGGAGACCGTCCGGACCATCTATGCGGGAGGCGGCCATGTCTGATGCCATCGCCCGGCCAAGCGTCGCAGCGCCCGACAGCCTCGCGTTGCGGGAGGTTTCCAGCGGATACGGCGCCGTCTCCATTGTACGGTCCGTGTCGCTCCGCGTGCGGCCCGGCGAGATCGTGGCGCTTCTCGGCAAGAACGGCATGGGCAAGACCACCCTGCTCAAGACGATCCTGGGGTTCGTGCCCGTCCGGCACGGCAGCGTGCACGTCGGAGGCACGGATGCCGCCGCCATGACGCCGGCGCGCCTGATCGGCTGGGGCCTCGGCTACGTGCCGCAGGAGCAGCCGCTTTTCCAGGACCTGTCGATCCGCGACAACCTGCGGCTCGCGGTCCGTTCGGACGGGCAGCTCGGCCCGGCCCTCGACCACGTGTTCGGCTATTTCCCGTTTCTGCGGGACCGTTTGAAGCAACGTGCCGGCACCCTGTCGGGCGGGGAGCAGAAGATGCTGATCCTCGCGCGTGCCCTGATGCTCCGGCCACGCCTCCTTCTGATCGACGAGATCTCCGAAGGGCTGCAGCCCTCGGTCGTCGACCGCATTGCCTACGCCCTGCGCCTCGAGCGCGAGCGGGACGGGACCGCCATGCTCGTCGTCGAACAAAATCTCGACTTCGCGCTGCGCATCGCCGACCGCTGGACCGTGCTGAAGCTGGGCAAGATCGACGACGAAGGCGTGTGCGGGCCCGACGCCCGCGCCCGCGTCCTCGACCATCTGAGCATCTAAAACCATCAGATCCCCTTCAACACCTTGACGATCGCCGCCGGTGCATCGGCTCGGGCCCGCTGGAACAAGATCAATCCGACGGGCGCCATGCTATTCTGCGATTAGATCGAAGCGCTGGGGCAGACCTCCCGGGCCGGTGTACGATCGAGGACGGGCTCGGACCCGCAATTCTGGTCGGATCACCTTCAAGAGATTTAATCTGTCCAGGTCGGCACATCTTTGATACTGGCCCGGGCATGTCGATCGGGGCATGTCGATTTTCGACATATTGATCGAGGCAGGTGCATTGACGCCGAAAGCCATACCTCAGGGCCGCCACCTCAATGGGAAAGATCAAGTGGCGACAAACGGAGCAGTTTCACCGCAACCTTCATTGCCAGCCCATTCGGTTTGCCATACCTTAACTCACAGTCCCTGTTCACCGCTCCGACGTGATTTGAAGCGAGCCCATGATCAACGATCTGGACAGCACGCTAGAGGTTCTGCTGCGCCACAGTGCGCCCAACCTCGCCAGTCAGGTTTCGATCAGCTTCGCGCCGCCCGATAACAGCTTCCCGCCCGCTTCGGTCAGGCTGCCCGCGATCGACCTGTTTCTTTACGAGGTCCGCGAGAACCGCGAGTTTCGCTCCAACGAGCGGGTGCCGGAACGCGGCAACGACGGCTCGGTCATGCTGCTTCCGGCGCCGATCCGCGTCGACTGCTCCTACCTGATCACCGCTTGGCCCAGCCCCGGGGACAACGCGGTCCGGGACGAGCATGGCATGATCAGCGAGGTGATGGCGGCGCTGCTGCGCTATCCGGTATTGCCGCAGCAATTGCTGCAGGGGACATTGGCTAACCAGCCGCTGCCGCCGCCCGTCGCGGCGCTGCAGGCCGGATCGCTGCAGAGCATGGGCGAGTTCTGGCAGGCGCTCGGCGGCAAGCCGAAAGTCGCGCTGCACTATACGGCCACGATCGCGGTCCAGGCCGGCCTCGGCATGGAAGCAGGCCCCGCCATCGTCGATACGCGTGTCAGGCTTGGGCAGGCGAGCATGGGCTGACCGGGAGAGAAATCATGGCTCGGTGGGAAGAGATCCGCCGTCAGGTCGCGATCGCCGGAACGGTCACCGACCAGGGAGACGGCCGTCCGATCGCAGGGGTACAGGTCGCGCTCACGAGTGGGCCGGCCGCCTTCGGCGACTGGCTGGCCCTCAAGGCGCTGGCTTTCGGACGCGGCTGGGACACGCATGCGGTACGCCCGGACCGCATGCTCACCCGCGAAGACGGCCGGTTCTGTTTTCTCGATTTGCCCGACGGCGCCTACACGGTGACGGCCGAATGGCTGAGCCAGGGCAACCGCTATGGCACCGCCACCGGAGCCGCGACGGTGGCGCGCGCGGGCGATGGCACCATCAAGCTCGCAACGGTCGATCTCGCGTTGCCGCCGACGCGGATCACCGGCAAGGTCGACATCAAGACGGTGGCGGCCGCGATGGCCGAGGTGCGGCTGAAGGGCGGCGGCGAATCCACCTTCACCGACGGCCAGGGCGTCTATGTGCTCTCCGGCATCGAACCCGGCCAACGCACGGTGCGCGCGCAATCCGACGGCCTCGCCCCAATGGACTCCAACGTGACGGTCGGCGGCCGTGGACAATCTGTCACCGTCGATTTCTCACTGTCGTAAGCGGCGCGTCGGAGCCCAACCGGAGAGGGCAAAGGCGTCAGCCGAGGGGATCGCGATGGGAGTGGGAACGCGTGACCAGCAGCCGATACCATCCGCGCAGCCGACCGCGGCACCCGCACGACCGGACCGCATAACGCTGCGCGGCGCGCAGCCGCTCTCGGCCATCGTCCAGCGCCTTGCGGCCGACCCGCACCCGCTCACACGCGCCGATGTCGCGCAATTGCAGCGCACCATCGGCAATGCCGCGGTGAGCCGACTGTTGGCCCAAAGGACCCTCCTGAGGGAGCGGGCGCCCGCCGGCATCGAGAACCCTGACGCCGCCGCGCAACGGAGCGCTTCGCCCCGCCCAGCGCAATTACGGGCGAGCGACGCATCGGTCGACCATGCGCCGGCCACGAGCCGCAAAGCGATGTCCCGGGCCGATGGGCTGCCCGAGCCGCTGAAATCCGGGATCGAGGCCCTGTCGGGGCTCGCGATGGACGACGTGCGGATCGCCTACGGTTCATCGGCGCCGGCGAGAATAGGGGCCTCCGCCTTCGCGCAAGGCAGCCACATCCATCTGGGACCGGGCCAAGAGCGGCATCTGCCGCACGAAGCTTGGCACGTGGCGCAGCAGAAGCAAGGCCGGGTGGCCGAAACGACGCAACTCGGCGGCGCCGCCATCAACGACGACCCGGCGCTCGAACACGAAGCCGACATGATGGGGGCGAGAGCGGTTGCCTCCGCCGTGGCCGGCGGCGGCGAGCAGCCGCCATCCGTGGTCCCCTCGTCCCCCGGCATCATCCAAGGCGTGTTCTGGCAGTATAGGTTTGTGCTCGAGAACGCTGGGCCCAATCAAGAGGAGGCGCGCAAGCGCTACGATGACTATGTGGAGAAGCACGGATACGAGTTATGGTGGGATAGCGAAGGTCAGTGTTACTACAAGGCCGTGTTAACTGGGGGGGATTTCACACTTTTTCGGCGTTTTGGGGATGGATTGAATGTCTGGGTCGCCAATAAAACCGGGTTGCCGGTCGGCGAAACCGATGAGCAGACCATGGCGCGGCTCACGGCTCCCGCGCCGCGAAGCCCGGGGTCGAACGAAACGGCCTCGACGTCGAACGAGTCCGGCGAGGTCGCAGAGTCCAGCGAGTTGGACCTCTCCGACGATGACGAGCCGATGTTCGAACAGATCGAGGATCGCAGCGAGAGGCCTCGTTTCATCGCCCCCCTTCCCGGCCGGACGCGCCAAGAGCACGAGAAGCGGCCCTCGCAACTGACGTTTCACGTCGCGGTCCAGCCCGACGAAGGCAAGGACGACATCCATCAACGGTACGGCGCCGGAGATTTGCTCGTGGCAGCGCTGATCATGTCGGAGGACCGGCCCGATACCCGCTATGGCGAAGACCAGAAGAGCCACAGTGTCGCGTTCTCACTGATCCGAGTTGCCCTGCAGAATTTCGCGGGCCGCTCCGTCGCGACCTTGCTGAAGTTCCTAAAGCAAGGCTTCGCTGAACTGGCGGACGAAAGTGAGCTTCAGGAAAACGCCAAGGAGATTGCACAAGGGCTGATCCCTGAGGGCTACTTCGATTCGCTCGCCGAGGGTCGGGCGCCGCTCGATACTTGGAATTCGCTGCTGAGCGGCATGCTTTATCACTATGAAACGGTCTATCATTTGAGCCAGAGCGCTGTCACCGCCAAAGGCCAGGCGAAGAATCGAAGCGAGCAGAACGCCAAGCGCCGGCTGGGCGCCGCGGAAGCCGCATTAGCCATCGATGCCGCACTGAAGAAGCCCCTCTATGTGGACGTGTTTGGCTACTACGCGGCGCATTTCAGCAAAGAAACCATGAAAAAGGCAAAGGTGACGCCGCTGCGCGACGCCGAAGCTCTGCTCGACGTCGATTTCCGGGTGGAGAAAAACGAATACGTCCAGTCTTTGCAACACTGGTACGACTTACTGTTGATCGCCTACCCGCGTGTCATGAACACCATTGCAAAGACATTGTCCGAAAGGGCTCTGCAAAAGGAACTTTCCAAGGGAAATCGGATCGGCGGCGCCACAACCGTCGCGGACTGGGTCGAGGGCTTCGAGGACCCGGGCTATGAGTTGCCGCAACAAATGTCGGGCAGCGCCGAGATTGGCGACATGAGCGCGACCGGCCAGGCCATCCAGATCGGCATCCGACCATTGTTCGACGAAGACGATCGCACGTCCTCCGGAGAGCGGCCGTTGCCGCCGGAGCGTTACCTCCTCGATGAGCTGTCGATCAACCGGATCAATCTCGGCGACATCAGGTTTTCTAGCCAATTCGAGAAGCAGATGTCGCATACGACAGCCTGGACCCTGGCTCGAGAGGGCATTCTGGGCTTCGCCCGGCAGCCCTTGGCAAATCTGGTGTTCTACCTCATCCACGGTTTCGAGGAGCTCGCGGCGGAACGGGACGAGAAACTCGACGTGAAACGCGATGCGGAAAAGGAAAAAAGACGCGCGGCGGAAAGGAAAGAGGCGGCCGATCTTGCAGCCATGCTTCGCGTTTATGCCGATTCCGCCTATGGCCTGACTTTCTGGCATCAATTGGTCGCGCAGGCGACGATCGAATATCTGCGCCAGGATCAGCGATCGGCGAGCGCGACATACAGTAAAACCGCGAAGGGCGACACCGAAGGTTATCATATCCAGATCCTCCGGCAGAACGAGTTGATGCTGCTGAGTACCGGCAAGCTTTGGGACAGCCGAGAAAAAGTGATCGAATCGGCCGGGAAACTGCTGGATGCCGATCTCAATCGTGAGGATCTCCCTTGGACCACCTTCGCTGTTGCCGCGCTGCGCTGGGAAGAAACCCTGCAACGCGCATTTCCGAACCTGATGCGGGCTGGCGGCAAGCAAATCCTGGCGCGCTGGCATGACAAGCCGATCCCAGTGCTCACCTCGCCCGGGTGGACCGACCTGCTGACGCTCGGCACGCCAATAGCGACCGTGGGCGATCTGCTGGACCACGCTTTGCAGACGGGCGTCGCCGGCAGGGGAGCGCTCACCGCCCTGCCGGATGCGCCCGGGGCGACCAGTCACAGCGAATTCGGAATCGAGCCGGCGATTGGCGGCAGTGACAATCTGTTCAATGCCTTCGCGATGAGCCTGGCCGGCCTCATGGGTCAGGGCGTCCTCGAGGTGGACGCCGTGGCGACCAAACTGCCAAGCGTGCCACGAGCGGTGCTCGAGGCGCTGGCGGGCATGGGCGGCGCGCTCTCGCCGGCCCATCGGCGCGCCATTCAGCGAATCCTCGCCCCGGCGCTGCGGGCGCTGGTCGCGTTCCTCGACCCCAAATTCATGCCGGGCGATCCCAAGGTTGCGGCGGCCCTCGCGGCGGATTTCGGCATCAGCCTCGCAATCTTCGTGAAGAGCACGGAGGGCGTGAAACCGCTCACCGCGATTCAAAAGCCGACCCTCGAAGGATCGGGGCCGGTGCCGTCGATCGGTCTGCACGTCGGGGAAACCGGTGACTGGTCGGCGCTGACCACGCCGGCGCGAAATTTCAACCTACTCGACGCGAGCGCGGCGACTCCGCCGCCGCTCGATTGGATCTCGCAATTGCCGGAACTGGTGGAAGAGCAGTTGCGCGCTCAGATGCACAGGCGCTCGGCGCACGGACGTCCGGTCGAAGGCGTTTTCACGAACGCCAACCGGCAGTATGCCGTCTGGCGCACCTCGGGCGACAACAACTGCTCGTTCAACGGCATGGCCCTGGTCCTGGCGGGGCTGGTCGCCCAAGCCCAGATGACGGTGGCGCATCTGGCGGGTGCGCTGAAACTGCCCGAGGAGACCGTGCGAAAAGCCGCAGCGGCGGCCGCCGAAGCGCAGGCCAACAGCGCACGAGGGCGCGAGGTCGAAGCGTTGCTGGCCGGACCGTTGCGCACCGCCGCGGTTTCCGCGCTGGCCGCCAGCGACGATCAGCTCGCCCAGATGCAAGAGGATTTTCTAGGCGAAGTGAGGGGCCTGCTGCTGCTTCGATTCACCGGACGGCGGGCGTTGACGGGCGATTTGTTTTCTGGCGCGGCCACCAGCGACTTGCTGAAAGAGGATGTCGAGAAGATTGCCGAGGCCATAACCAAGGATTGCGACGGCAAGAGCAACGAGGAAAAGGAAAAGCTCATCGATGCCGCGATCAAACAGCGATCCGAGTATCTCGCCGCGCGATTCGAGAAGTCCGTCAGGCCGGCTTATCTCGAGCATATGGCGAGCGAGGGCGAGTGGGCCGGCGCGCCGGAACTCACCGCGCTGGCGCGCACGGTCGGCGTCCATCTGTCGATCTTCCAGGATCTCGGTGGTGGCCTGTTTAGCCGCGACGAAGGAAGGGCCGGCGCGGGCAGCGCCCTCCGCGGCACGCTGACCGATTCCGACATCGAGGAATTGCGCAAACTCGATCTGATCTGGGGCGGCGCGATGGAAAACCCGAGCGTTTATTTCCGCCGCGTTCCAGAGGACGTGGTCGAGGAGAGGCTGTCGAAAAACGCCGATCTGCTGGACACGTTCCTCAAACTCAGAGCCGGAAATTATTTCGAGCCGAAGATCGAGATCGCGATGTTCCGGCACCGCACGCGGGCGCATTGGAGCGCCGCGAGCACCGTGACCGGGGCCTACAACCTGGTCGACGAGACCGACCGCTTGGTGGGCGCGCCGATCACTGCCGGAACGGTGGATTCCCCAGCGTTTTCGAACCTCGGTTCTGCGGCTGCGCGGGCGTTCGCAAACAGCCGGCTCGGGATCGCCCGGACCGAGCAGGAATTCGCATTCGGGAACGCCAAGCGTAAGGTATGGGTCTTGGCCGTGTCAAAACACCCCGTCGCGGCGGAAGGCGAGACCGTCGAAC
>CAXTOT010000005.1:0-115207 GCA_964245915.1 uncultured Lichenihabitans sp.
TGGCCGGGCATATCGATCTGTCGATCGGCTCGGTGGTGGGCTTCGTCGGGGCGCTGGCGGCCGTTCTGATGGTCCAGGGGCTCCACATCGGACTGGGGTTCATCGGGCTGGACGCTGGCTTCGACGTCCCGCCGCTCAACTATGGATTGGCGACCGTCATCTGCCTCGTGGTCGGGGGCTTGGTCGGTGCGGCGCAGGGCTATTGGGTCGCCTATTTCAAGATTCCCAGCTTCATCGTCACCCTGGCCGGCATGCTGGTGTTCCGCGGTCTGACCTTGGCGGTTCTGAACGGCGCCTCGGTGGGTCCTTTCCCGGACATCTTTCAGCTGCTTTCCAAAGGCTTCATCCCGAATTTCGCCGGACACTGGACCTCGCTGATCATCGCGGCCGTGCTCTGGGCCATCCTTCTCGGGACCAGTCTGCGTCGCCGCATGAACCAACAGCACCACGGCGTGAGCGTCGAGGGTTTCGGCGCCTTTGCGCTCCGCAACGGCATCATCGGAGCGGCCCTGCTCGGCTTTGCCTATCAGATGAGCTCGTATCGCGGTCTGCCGAACGTGCTCATCATCATGTTCGTCCTGATCATGCTCTATCGGTTCGTCACCAATCAGACGACCATCGGCCGGCGCATCTATGCTCTCGGCGGCAACATCAAGGCCGCCAAGCTGTCGGGCATCAAGACCGAGCGGCTGACCTTCCTCACCTTCGTCAACATGGGTGTGCTGGCGGGACTCGCGGGCATGATCTTCGCGGCACGCCTCAACACCGCAACCCCGAAGGGCGGTCTCGGCTTCGAACTCGACGTGATCGCGGCCTGCTTCATCGGTGGCGCTTCGGCGGCGGGCGGCGTGGGCAAGGTCACGGGTGTGGTGATCGGCGCCTTCATCATCGGGGTGATGAACAACGGCATGTCGATCATGGGCATCGGCATCGACTACCAGCAGGTCATCAAGGGCCTAGTCCTGCTCGGGGCCGTCTGCCTTGACGTCTACAACAAGAACAAGGCGGCCTGAGCGCGGGGAACCGAAATGGGCGGCTGAAGAGCCGTCCTTCAGGGCCTTGCGGTCGTCGGCCCGATCAAGACCGTCGCTACCCCCAAACTCGCGCCTGCCTCGGCCATGCCTCGGTCAAGCGTGCACATCGTGGCACCAAGACCGGCACAGACCGCGAGATGGAGCGCGTTCCCCGAACGCAAACCCAGGCGATGCTGATCGGTGAAGAGAGCCGCAGTCCTGAAATGACTCCTGCTGACTGGGGCGACCGTCAGACTGTCTTCGACGAACCGTCCGAATTGCGTCAAGACCGCGGCCCGGTACGCCGCATCGATCTGCTTGGATCGCAACTTCAAGGCGAGCGCAGACGAAAATTCGGTCAAGACCCAGTCGCTGATGACGAATGTTTCAAGCGCCTGGGCCGCAAGCCAGTTCTGCGCTTCGGCGGTGAGGCTTTCGCGTGTGAGCGTTGCCACGAGCAAAGAGGTGTCGAGATAGTGCGTCAATAGCGGTCTTCGTCCCGCATGCGACGCACAAAGTCGCCCGCAGACTCGGTCTGTTCCGGGGCTGATGCCGTCAACTTACGCAGCGCCTCAAGGTCGACGGGTTTTTTAGGCCTGACAAAGGCCGTCAATTGGGCGATGGGCTTTCCGCGCCGGGTGATACACACGGCTTCTCCCGCTTCGGCGCGCGCCACCCACTCACTCAGATGTGCTTTGGCATCGGCAAGACTGACACGCGTCATGGGATTGATCCTGACCAATGCGTTGGTCATATGTAGGCCGCTGGTGCGACTCTGCCAAGCCGATACCGCCCCCGAGGAGGACCGCGATGCTGCAAGCTTGGCGCTGGTATGGGCCGAACGATCCCGTCAGCCTCGACGACGTCCGCCAGGCCGGCGCCACCCAGATCGTCACGGCCCTCCATGACGTACCACCCGGCCAGCCCTGGACGCGGGATGCGGTCGCGGCCCGCAAGGCGCTGATCGAGACCACGCCGGCCGGCCGCAGCCCGCTTCGTTGGAGCGTAGTCGAGAGCGTCCCGGTCGCGGACGCGATCAAGCGGAATGCCGTCGGCACCCGAGAGGCCACCGAGGCCTGGATCGCCAGCACGGAGGCGCTCGCAGCCGAGGGCATCCGGACCATCTGCTACAATTTCATGCCGGTGCTGGACTGGACTCGCACCGACCTCGATTGGCCGCTGCCGACAGGCGCCACCGCGCTCCGCTTCGACCAGGTGCGTTTCGCGGCCTTCGATGTCCACGTTCTGCGCCGACCCGCAGCCGAACGGGACTACCACCCCGACATGGTGCGCCAGGCCCGAGCCGCCTTCGAGAGCTTTTCGGACGCGGATCTGGCTTCTCTCACCGCCACGATCGCGGCAGGCGGCATGCCGGGCATGACGTCGGAACCCCTCGACCTCGATGGGCTGCGGGGCAAGCTCGACGATTATCGCGGCATCGATGCGGCCGCCCTCCGGGCCAATCTGATGGCCTTTCTCCAAACAGTGACGCCGGTTGCCGAAAAGCTCGGCGTGCATCTCACGCTTCATCCCGACGACCCGCCGCGCACGCTGTTCGGCCTGCCCCGGATCGCCAAGAGCCGCGACGATTTTTCGGCTTTGTTCGAGGCGGTCCCCTCCCCGGCCAGTGGCATGTGTTTTTGCACGGGTTCCCTTGGCGTCGCGGCCGGTAACGACCTGCCCGCCATCGCGCGCGAATTCGCGGCGCGCATCCATTTCGTCCACCTGCGCGCCACCAAGCGCGAGCCGGACGGCTCCTTCTTCGAAGCCGACCATCTCGACGGCGACGTCGACATGGTGGCGGTGATCGCGGCGCTCTTGGCCGAGGATGACCGTCGTCCGCCGGAGCACAAACTGCCGTTCCGGCCCGACCACGGCCACAAGATGCTGGACGACCTCACCAAGACCACCAACCCCGGCTATTCGGCGATCGGCCGCCTCAAGGGGCTGGCGGAATTGCGGGGCGTCATGCGGGCGTTGGGGCACCGGGCGAGCTGAGCCGCAGCTCTCGCGGCTTGGGCCTACACGACGGACGCACGTTCACGCTGCATCTTTGTCTAGAAAGCCGACCACCTCGGCGATTCGGCCGGTCTCGTCGAGCCGCACCACATCGGTGCCGCCCCCCACGGCAGCGCCGCCGTCAGGCGCCAGCGTCCAGGAGAAGCGCACGAAGACGCCCTGCCCATCGGGCGAGCCGCGCAGCGTGAAGCGATGACCGGGAAATTGCCGACGGGCGCCTTCGATCATGGTCGCGATGTCATCGCGGCCCTGGGCTGCCATCATCGGATCGGTGTAGCACGCGTCGGTGGCCCAGTTCTGCTCCAGCAAGGCGCGGCGCCGCGCGTCCTCCTCCTCGTTCCACAGCGCGAGATAGCGTTGCGCGATCACATCGGGTTCGATCATCGTGACACTCCTTGTTCGAGACCCCGCAATTGTGGCGGTTCGAGCAGGGCTCGGCGATTACCTGAGAGGTCATCGCGTTACGGCGCCGAGTGACTATCATTCCGCCCATGACGACGATCGAGGACACGGTGGGCGACGTATTGCGCGAATGGCGACGCCGCCGGCGCTTGAGCCAACTCGAGCTTGCCGGCGATGCGGAGGTTTCGAGCCGGCACCTCAGCTTCGTCGAGAGCGGCCGGACCTCGCCAAGCCGCACGGTGTTACTCCAGCTCGCCGAAGGGCTGGCGATGCCGCTTCGCGCCCGCAATCGGCTGCTGCTCGCGGGCGGTTACGCGCCCCTCCATCCCGAACGGCCGCTCGAGGCGCCCGACATGGCAGCGGCACGGGCCGCGATCGAGGCGGTGCTGGCCGGCCACGCGCCCTTCCCGGCGCTCGCCGTCGATCGGCACTGGACGCTCGTCGCCGCGAATGCGGCTGTGGGACCGCTGCTCACCGGGGTGTCTGCTGAGTTGCTGGCCGCGCCCGTAAACGTGCTGCGGCTGAGCCTTCATCCAAGCGGGCTCGCGCCACGCATCGAGAACCTAGCCGAATGGCGCCATCACGTCCTGGAGCGCCTGCGTGGGCAGGCCGATCAAACCAGCGACCCCGTTCTGGCCGACCTTCATGCCGAGCTGTCCGCCTTGCCGTCGCGGTCCAGCCGGACGCCGTCGCGGGCCACCAACCCCGTCGCGGTGCCGCTCGACTTGCGCGACCCGATCAGTGGAACGGTGCTGTCCCTGCTGTCCACCACCACCGTGTTCGGCACCGCGACCGACGTGACGCTCTCCGAATTGGCCCTCGAATGCTTCTATCCGGCCGATGAGGCGACGCGCGCGGTGCTGCTGCAAAGACGAGGAGAAGGCCGTTGAGTGTCACTTATCTGATCGGCTTCACGGTCAAACCCACCGAGCGCGAGCGCTTTCTCACCTTGCTGAACGGCAAAGATGTGCTGCACTGCTAACCCGCGCCTCGCAGTGCGTAGTCAAGAATTTCCCAATCGCGGCTTCGCGAATACAAAGCAATGCCGCGCTACCATGCAGCCAAGACCAGCCGTCAGCGCAACATTGAGTGCAGCGACGGATGCGACGACGGCCATTGTCTCATATGCACCGCTACGTTCTAGCAGCAACGCGCCGATCCACGGCGCTGCGGCCTGCCCGAGCAGGCTCGGCATCGCAAGCCTTCCCATGAGCGTCGCGTAGCCCGACGCCCCAAACAGCGCGAGTGGCAGCGTCCCGCGCGCGATAGACTCGAGGCCGATGCCCGCACCATAGAAGGCCAGCGCGGCCGGGATGATCGGCAGCCCTCCCCAAAGCGTCGAGACGCCGATCGCCACGAAACTAACCGAGGCAAGCTTCGTCCAGATCGGATGATGATAGCGGGCGATCGTCATCTCGATGGTGCGGGCTGCCACCTGCGCCGGGCCAACGAGGGCTCCAAGACCGACCGCCGTCGCCAGCGCCATGCCGCCAGCCTGCAAGATCGTCAGGAGGTGAACAGACAGCAGGGATGAAATGGCCGCCGCGAGGGTCAGCGTCACGGCCAGTGTCAGCAGCAGCACCGGTGAGGGCTTTGTGCGGGGCTGGTCGGTTACCTGCGTCGCAAACACGCGAGCAGATTCTGCCGGCACGACACGCGGAATGACCAACAGATAGAGTGGCAACGAGAAGCAGAGCTGGATCGCTGCATAGGCGAGGCAAGTCCCCCGCCAGCCGATCGTCGAGACCAGAAAGGCGGAAAACGGCCAGCATGCCGTGCTGGCGAAGCCGCCAAATAGGGTCAGAGTCGTGATCGCGGCGCGCGCGTCGCTGCCGTAGAGGCGGCCCAGCGTGCCGAAGGCGGCATCATAAAGGCCGGCCCCCATACCCAGCCCGACAATAAGCCATGCAGCGATATAGAGGGGAAGCGTCGGCGCGAGTGCGAGGCCAATCTGCCCCACGCCAATCGCGGTAGCACTCAGTGCCAACACCCGTCGGCCGCCGCTCCGCTCGATCGCACGCCCCACACGCGGCGAGACCAGCGCCGCCACCAGTAGGCCGAGCGACAGGCCGCCCACAATCCATGTCATCGGCCAAGCCGTGTCGCGGGCGATGGGCACGGCGAGAACCGCTGGCAGGTAATAGGACGAGCCCCACGCCAAGATCTGCGTTACGCCAAGCGCGCTTATGACAGCGCGCCGGCTCATCTCTGACGTTCGGACTGAGATTCGACGACTTCGCCATCCTCTTTGGCGAAAGGCCCAATAGCGGGGTTTGGCAAGATGTCGAGAACCGCTTTCGAAGGACGGCAAAGCTTGACGCCTCGCGGTGTGACAACGATTGGCCGGTTAATCAGGATCGGATGCGCCATCATAAAATCCAACAGCGCATCGTCCGTCCATTTCGGGTCGGCGAGCCCCAGCTCGGCGTAGGGCGTTCCTTTCTGTCGCAGCAGCGCACGCATGGAGATACCCATTGCGGCGACGAGCTCGACGAGGCGCGCGCGCGTCGGCGGTATTTTCAGATATTCGATGATGAAGGGCTCCTCGCCACTTTGGCGGATCATCGCCAGCGTGTTGCGCGACGTGCCGCAATCGGGATTGTGATAGATTGTAATCGTCATAGTTGTGACTCGGCCTTGAGGGGTTCAATCGCATCGGCTCGCCCGCTCAAAAGCCAGCGCGCAAAAGCCAGTCCGCACAGCGCCCCCAGCAATTGCGCGGCGATGAAGCCCGGCAGATCGACAGGGCGGATACCGGAAAAAGTGTTGGTGAGTGCTCGTGCGATAGCGACCGCCGGATTGGCAAATGAGGTCGAGGCGGTGAACCAGTAAGCGGCCGTGGTATAAAGTCCGACAAGCCACGGCACGGCTCCGCGCGCGAAACGGATTCCGGCGAGGATCGTGATCACGAGGCCAAACGTGGCGACCCATTCGGCGAACCATTGCGGGCCGCCTGTGCGCGCCTTCATGGACGCGTCAAGGAGCGGCAACGCGAACATCGCGTGCGCGACAATTGTGCCAAGGATGCCGCCCGCAATTTGCGCGACCACGTATAGCGCTGTCTCGCGCGCCGGCAGATCATTTTTCAGCGCGAAGACGAGCGAAACCGCTGGGTTGAAATGTGCGCCGGAGATCGGCCCGAGGATCGTAATCAACACGACGAGAATTGCACCGGTCGGCAGGGTGTTGCCCAGCAGCGCAAGCGCAGCATCCTTCGTCAGTGACTCCGCCATTATGCCGGAGCCGACGACCGTCGCCACGAGTAGCGCCGTTCCGATCGCTTCGGCGGCGAGACGTTGGGGCAGCGCGCTTGTCATGCGTCAATCGCCACAGGCGGAAAGGGCAGCGACGGCGGGCGCGCAAACTTCGCGGCGGCCTTGGCAGCAGTCGCGCATGAGGAATGAAATCAGCTCCGAAAGCGCAGGGTAGGCCGCGCTGTAAATGATCGAGCGGGCTTCGCGGCGCGATTGGATCAGTTCGGCGCGTTCAAGGTGGCTTAGGTGAAACGATAGCCTCGACGAGGACGCATTAAGCGCTTCGCCGATTGCGCCGGCCGCCATACCTTCCGGTCCCGCCTTCACCAGCAGCCGCACGATTTGTAGGCGTGTTTCCTGCGAGAGTGCGCCGAACGCGTCGAGGGCTTGCGGTTCAGTCATTTCTATGTCTCAATATCTCAAGAGATGTTGATATGAGGATAACCGATGATGAACGCACACACCAGCCCCGCCACGATGGAATTTCACGATGACGCGTTGCTAGGCGTTTTGCTCGGCGCGCTAGAACCGCACGCAGACAAACCACTCGTTCTCGAATACGCCGGCCGCACGATCGAGCCGGGCTATAACGTCACGGAGGTAAAGGCGGGCTCCTTCCTCACCCTCGATTGCGGCGGCAATCCAGACGCATGGCACGAGACGATTCTACAGGTCGAAGACCTGCCTTCGACCGACGGAGGGAGCTTTATGGCGGCCGGTAAATTCCGGTCGATCCTCAATCAGGTTGCCACGAAGATTCCTCTCGCCGCCGACGCGCGCGTGACCTTCGAGGTCGGCGCGCCGGGATCGCCGATGCAGATTTTCGACGCGCACTCGCTAGAAGCCGGAGCCGATCACCTCCTGCTTCGGCTCGCGCCGCGATCCGCCGTTTGCAAGCCGCGGCACCGGGCCACTCAGGCCGCTGCCGCGTGCTGCGGATCCTCCATAATAAAACGGGGTGCTGCGACTAGTTGAAGCCTTGATCACTCCAATATCAAGTGAGCCCTCTGACGTCACGGAGCGCCGTCAGTCTACGTGAGATCAAGCCCCTTTTAGGGTGGCGGAAGTCCGGTGCGGATGACTGCTGCAGGAATGGACAGCGGCACACTGGTCGACAGGGCCGAAGGCTAATTCGCACCCCTACCGGTTGGCCGGCAGCGGCGCCGGATGCTCGGCCACGGCCTTTTCGATTCGCCCCTCCGATCCGGAGCCCGGCCCACCCTTGCCGCCACCATATTTCAAGTCCGGGTCGATCCCACGCCGCCGATCGATCCACTCGGAGAAATATTCGAATACGACATAGAGCATCGGTATCACGAAGACGCCGACCAGGCTGGCCGCGATCATGCCCGCGAAGATCGGGGTGCCGACGTCTCTGCGGCTGACCGCCGCCGCGCCGTGCGCGAAGACGAGCGGCGTGAGGCCGAGCACGAAGGCGATAGAGGTCATGATGACGGCCCGGAACCGCATGCTGGCGCCCTCGATCGCGGCATCGAGGATCGGCACGCCCGATTCGCGCTGCTCTTTGGCGAATTCAACGATCAGAATGCCATTCTTGGCCGCCAGCGCGATCAGAACGATGAGCCCCACCTGGGCGTAAAGATCGAGCACGAGGCCGCCCACGATGATGCCGATGAAGGCGCCGAACACGCCGACCGCGACCGACAACAGCACCGGGACCGGGATGATCCAGCTCTCGTACAAGCTCACCAGGAACAGATAGGCGAACAGGATGGCGAGCCCCAGCACCACGCTGGTCTGCCCGTTGGCCTGATATTCCTGAAAGGCCGTGCCGGTCCATTCATAGCTGTAGCCGGCCGGCAGCGTCTTTTCCGAGGTCGCCGCCATGGCGGCAAGCCCCGCCCCCGACGAAATTCCCAGTGCCGGGCTGCCCTGGATGGGGATGGCGCGATAGTTGTTGTACCGCGTGATGACCTGCGGCCCCTGGACCACCCGCAGCGAGGCGAGCGAGCGCAGCGGGACCTCCTGGCCCCCTTTGTTCTTCACATAGAGCTGCCAGATCGAGTCGATGTCGCGCCGATCCTTCGCCTCGCCCTCGATGTTGACCTGCCAGGTGCGGCCATAGAGGTTGAAATTGTTGATGAAGGTGCCCCCGAGCGAGGACTGCAGCACGTTGAAGATGTCGCCGATGTTGACCCCGAGCGCGCTCGCCTTCTCGCGGTCGATATCGAGGTAGAGCGATGGGTTGCTGGCCGTAAACGTCGTGAACACGCGCGACAGCTGCTTGTTGGTGTTGGCGGCGGCGATCAGGCCCTGCGCCACGCTGCCCATCACGGTGGGGTCCTGGCCGCTCAGGGCCTCGAGATCATATTCGAAGCCGCCTCCCGTCGACAGGCCGATGATGGGCGGCAGGTTGAACGCGATCACATTGCCGGTCCGGATCTGCTGGGCGGCGCCGAACACCTTGCCGATCATGGCCTGGGCGGAATCGGCCGCCGCCGTGCGGTCCTGGAACGGTTTTAGGCGCACCACCATGAAGCCGGCATTGGGTTCGCTCACGCTGTCGAGGAAGGAGAAGCCGATTACCGCAAAGGTGTCGGCCACCTGCGGCATCTTCAGCAGCATGTCTTCCATGGTCTTCACGGTGTCACTGGTGCGCGACACCGAGGCACCGTCCGGCAGCTGAATCACCACGAAGAAGGCGCCCTGGTCCTCCTCGGGCAGGAAGCCGGTCGGCGTTTTCAAGGCCGCAAAATAGATCGCGACCGCGAAACCCGCGATCACCAATAGGCTGACGACGCTGAACCGCACGAGCCGCCGCACCACGGCCGTATAGCCGCGCCGCGTCCGGTCGATGCCGCCCAGCACGCGGCCCATGAGGCCACCCTTGTGGCCGCCCGGGCGCAGGAACACGCCGCAGAGCGCGGGCGATAGTGTCAAGGCATTGATGGCCGAGATCAGCATGGCAACGCTGATGGTGACGGCGCATTGCCGGAACAGCACGCCGGTCAATCCGGGGATGAAGGCGATCGGCACGAACACCGAGAGCAGCACCATGGTGATGGCGATGATGGGGGCGGTGATCTCGCCCATCGCCTTCTTGGTGGCCTGTCGGGGCGTGAGCTCCGGCTCGGTCTCCATCACGCGTTCGACATTCTCGACCACCACGATGGCGTCGTCGACCACGATGCCGATCGCCAGCACCATGGCGAGCAGCGACACCGTGTTGGCCGAATAGCCGATGATCAGCAGAACCGCGAACGTGCCAATGAGGCTGACCGGCACCGCCACGGCCGGGATGATGGTGGCGCGAAAGTTACCCAGGAACAGGAACACCACGATCACGACCAGCACGAAGGCTTCCGCGATGGTCTTCAAGACTTCGGTGATCGTGTCGGTCACGAAGGTGGTGGAATCGTAGACCACCTTGAACTTGAGGCCCTCGGGAAAGCGCGGACTGAGCTTGGCGAGCGTGGCGTTGACGGCCGCGGCGGTCTGCACCGCATTGGCGCCGGGCGCCAGATAGATGCCGAGCGCCACCGCGGGTTTGCCGTCGAGCCGGCTGAAATTGTCGGAGTTTTGGGCCCCCATTTCGACCCGGGCGACATCGCGCACGCGGAGCAGCGAACCGTCCGCATTGGCCCGCACCACGATGGCCCCAAAGTCATCCGGGGTCGTCAGGCGTCCCTTGGTCTGTACGTTGAACTGGAATTGCTGGTCGTTGGCGATCGGCTGGGCGCCGATGCGGCCGACCGGCGCCTGCACGTTCTGCGACTGGATGGCGTTGACGATTTCCGAAGGCGCCATGCCGAGATTGTTGAGGCGCTGGACGTCGAACCAGATTCGCATGGAATATTTGAGCTTGCCGAACAGCGAGGCCTGGCCGACGCCCGGCGTTCGCGACAGCTCGTCGAGCACGTTGATGGTGGCGTAGTTGGTGATGAACAGCGGGTCCTGCTGACCGTTGTCGCTGTAGAACATCATGAATTGCAGCACGGCCGAGGACCGTTTCTGCACCGTCAGGCCTTGCAACTGCACCTCGGTGGGCAGCTGCGACAAGGCGGTCTGCACCCGGTTGTTGACGTTGACGGTGTCGATATTCGGGTCCGTGCCGAGCGCGAACGAAACGGTGAGATTATAGCTGCCGTCGTTGCCACTCGACGACTTCATGTAGAGCATCTGGTCGACGCCCACGATCTGGGCCTCGAGCGGCTGCGCCACGGCGCTTTCGACCACATCGGCGGACGCGCCCGGATAGGTGGCCGCGACCTGGACCTGCGGCGGCACGATATCGGGAAATTGCGCGACCGGGATGCGGGTGAGCGCAAGGGCGCCCGCGATCGTGATGATGATCGCGATCACGATGGCGAGCCGCGGGCGGTCGACGAAGACAGATGAGATCATGAACGGGTCCGGCGGCTCATCGGGCGCGAGGCGCCGGATCGATCACGATGGTTGTCGAGGCGCGAACCCACGCCTATCGCGCCGGTTTCTGGGCTTGCTCGGCGGGCGTGGCGGCCGCCGGGGCGGGCGCCACGGGCTGCCCGGCCCGAACCTTTTGCAAGCCATCGACCACCACGGTCTGCCCCTCGGTGAGGCCGGCGATCACGCTCGCCATGGTGGGGGTCGACTGCCCGAGTTTCACGGGCGTCTTGATCGCCTTGTTGTCGGCTCCGACCACGTAGACCGAGTCGCCCAACTGATCCGTCATGATGGCGGCGCGCGGAACCGCGAGAACCTCGACGGGCTGGACGCCCTCGAGCAGAACTTGGATGAACTCGCCGTCGGTCAGTTCGCGCACCACGGCGCCGGGGGTCTGCTGCGGCAGGGGCGGATTGGGGATCGTGCCGCGAAACGTGATCGTGTCGGTCGAGGCCGCGATGGTGTTGTCCACGAAATTAACCTGACCGATCTGCCCATAGGTCCGGCCGTCGGGCAGGATGATCCTGAGCTGGACCGCGTCGAAGCCACCCTTGCCGACATAACGCGACCTGAGCTCCAAGGCGCTGCGGACCGAGATCGGGAACACCACATACATCGGGTCCTGCCGCACGATCGTGGCCAAGGTGCCGCTGCTGGGACTGACCACATTGCCGACCGTGATCGAGGTGCGGCCGATCTTGCCGTCGACCGGTGCCAATATGGTGGTGTAGCCGAGCTGGATCTGCGAGGTTCGGAGATTGGCCTGCGCGGCCAGCAGTTGCCCCTGCAGATTGCCTTGACTGGCCTTGGCGGCATCGAGCGTGGATTGTTGACCGGCCGGCGTTGCCAGAAGGGTCTGGGCGCGCTGCAGCGTTATATTCGCGTTCTGCAACTGCGCCTGAACTTGATCGATGGTGGCCTGCTTGGCCGCGACATCGGCTTCGAAAGGCGGCCGTTCCAGGCGGTAGAGCACATCGCCTCTCTTGACCTCCTGCCCCTCCTTGAAGACGATCTGGTCGATGAAGGCGGTGATCCGGGCCACGAGATTGACCTGTTCGACGGCCTGGATGCGGCCGATGAACCGTTCGGTTTCGATGATGGGCGTCTTGCCGACCTGAACGACACCGACGGCCGGGGGACCTGCCGGGGCCTGGGCCGAGGCGACATCGGCCCCCAGCACGAACAAGATCGTCAAAGCGAGAATGCGCAGCATCAAGACCTCGAACCATCGACCTGGAGGGCCAAGCGAGCCGGAGGCGGCTCAGGACCGGTGCGACCTCGGCCCTGCGCCGAAGCCGAGCCCTACCGAGGTCCGATGTCACTTGCCTCCCGGTCCTTCAAGGCCAGGGCGTCTGCCCCGAAACAGGGCACCACATCCGGGCGATGGGCCGACGCTTCTGTCGCACTTTCGACCGACGAAGAAAAGCCCCGCCGAGCTTCTCGAGGCAACCTCGACGAGGCTGCCCTTCTCCCTTACGGGAGAAGGTGGCCGAAGGCCGGATGAGGGGTCCGCACGTACCAGCCCCCTCATCCGTCGCTACGCGACGCCTGCTCCCGCATGGGGAGAAAGGACCCGAGCGACGCTATGAGGCAACCAGCGTGGCGGCGCGCCGAGACCGGGCCGGCTTGCGTGTCGCATTGACCGCACGCGTCGAATCGACCGCGGCGGTCGGCACGTCGCGTTCGATCAGGGCGGAAGCCGCGATGCCAGCCGCATCCGCGATGCCCCGGTCGCGGGTCACCATGGCGGCCACGATGGCGCCATCCATGATGATGCCGAGTTGGTGAGCAAGGGCGGCCGGGTGCGGGCAGTCAGCCTCGGCCGCCACCTCTTCGATCCGCCTCAGCACCAGCGACTTGTGGCGCAGCGTGATGCCGCGCAGCCGTTCCTCGTTCTTGTCATGCTCGCCGACCGCGTTGATGAAGGCGCAGCCGAAGAATTCATCCTGTCCGAACCATTCCTTCAGCACGGGAAAGATCAGTTGCAGCCGCGCACGCGGCGGCAGGTCCGGACGATCCAGTGCCGAAAAGAACCAGTCGCGCCAACGCCGGCCCTCCTGCTCCAGCACCGCCTCCACCAAGCCTTCCTTCGACCCGAAGGCATTGTAGAGCGTCGTTTTGGCCGTACGCGCCTCGCTGACCACGAGATCGATGCCCGTGGCATTGATGCCGTAGCGGCAGAACAGCCGGGTCGCGGCGTCGAGCAAACGCTGGCGCGGGAGACCGTCCGGTAGCGTTGAAGCGTGAATGGGGCGGGTAATTTTGCCGGGCATGCTGGCTTCTTAACATCCGTCTTCGTGGTTTGACGATCCCTTCCGCTGTGGTTCACAGGGGAACGAGCCGGGGGCAAGGCTTCACGGCGATGCCGATTACAACAGCAGACCGCCCCGGCGCGAGGCAGATTGCCCACTCGCCGGCAACGAAACGGGGCGGATCAGTGCATCTCCGGTGAGAACCGCCGTGGCACGGCGCCTGCATGGCGCTTTGCAACTGAACAGAACGGTCTGTATGACTGGCCGTCTCGGCCCGAAGTTCGATCGTTCCCAAGGCGCGAGACCTCGACCAGAAGCGAAGGACGTCCTCCATGTCTGCTGTTGTGCAGAAAACCGCTTTGACCGGCTGCCTGGCCCCGATCGACAAGACCGGACTCGACGGCCTGATCGCGTCCGGCAAGGCCAACCCCAAGGTCATCAAGACCCTGAAATGCCGAACCGTCGCGGAAGGCAAATTCCGACACGCCAACTATATCCGCAATCTGCCGCCCTACATCGTCGACGAACCGCCGGCCCTGCTCGGCGACGACACCGCCCCGAACCCATCGGAGGCATCCCTCGCGGCGCTGGGATCATGCTTGGCGGTGGGGCTGCACGCCAATGCGGTCCACCGGGGCTGGACAGTCGAAAAGCTCGAACTCGAACTCGAGGGCGACCTCAACATCACGGGTGTTTGGGGAACCGGCGACCTGACCGACAAGCCGGTCGGCTTCACCGATGTGCGGGTCAAAGTCGACATGAAGTGCGACGTCAGCGACGCGGAAGTCGCCGAACTGGTCGAGCACGTGAAGAAATGGTCCCCGGTCGCCAACACCTTTACGCGACCGGTCAATCTCGAGCTGACGGCGGTCTGATCCCCACTCGCGCAGGGGCGTCCCGCGGGCGCCCCTGCGCCCTGCAGTTTCGATCGTTCTGGAGAGTCGAATGGGCGTTGCCGCCACCCTCGATCAACCCGCGCCCGCAGCCGGTCCGGCCTATTCGTTGAACGCGCTCCGCTCGGTGTTGTCGAGCGACCTCGCCCCGATCGTTGACGCGATCGACGAGGGTCGCGTTTATCCCGAAGCGGTGTTGCGCAGGCTCGGCGCGCTTGGCGCTTGGCGCCAGCATGATCCCAGGGGCGGCCGAGCCAATCTTTGGGCCACGATAAAGGCCATGGCGGCGATCGGCTCGGTCTGTGGCGCGACCGCCTTCCTGGCCTGGTGCCAGAACACGCTGGTCTGGTATGTGGCCAATTCCGACAACGCCACGCTTAGGGCGCGCTTTCTCGAGCCGGTCAGTTCAGGCGTTATGCTGGGCGGGACAGGCCTGTCCAATCCCATGAAGAGCTTCTTCGGCATCGAACAGCTCAAGCTGAAAGCAAGCCCTGCGGAGGGCGGCTACCAGGTCAAGGGCGCGCTCCCCTGGGTTTCGAACCTCGGCCCCGATCACCTGTTCGGCACCATTGCGGCGAAAACCAGCGCGGTGGGGGAGACCGTGATGGTGCTGGCGGATTGCGCCGAACAGAAGCTGACCCTCACCCCTTGCAAGCCATTTCTCGGCATGGACGGGACCGGCACCTATGCGCTGCAGTTCCGCGACCTCGGCGTGCCGAACGACATGATCCTGGCGGATCCCGCAAAACCCTTCGTGCTCAAGATCCGCGCCGGCTTCGTGCTGCTGCAGACCGGGATGGGCCTGGGGCTCATCCGCGACTGCGCCGCGATCATGCGCGAACTTCGCCCTCAGCTCGGCGCCATCAACGGCTATCTCGAGGTGCAGCCGGAAGATGTCGAAGCCCGCCTCGAGGCGCTCGAAGCCGAGATCGAAGCCCTGGCGGCCACGCCGTTCGACCCCAGCCCCGCCTATTGGCGGCGGGTGATTGAGGCCCGGCTCGCCACCAGCGAGCTCAGTCTGACGGCCTCCCAGGCCGCCATGCTGCACGCCGGTGCCCGCGGCTATCTCAGATCGCATCGGGCCCAGCGCCGGCTGCGCGAAGCTTATTTCGTGGCCATCGTAACGCCGGCCACCAAACAGCTGCGCAAGATGCTGGCCCTGGAGGCTTCGGAAGCCGACGCGCCATTGCGGGCCGGCACCACCACCGCGCGTGGAGCGCCGCCGGCGCCCCTTGCACCGAGCGCCTGAGCCGGGCCACGGCCCTGCCAGCGACAACACGGGTTCAACTTTGTCAGGAGGGTCCATCATGTCCGAAGTGCTTGTTACGCCGGCCGAGCTCGACGCGCTCATCAAGGCCGAGCCCTGCGTGATCATCGATACGCGCAACCCGGCCGCCTATGCCGAGGGTCATCTCCCCGGCGCCGTCAACCTCCACGAGATCTTCACCTATCTCGCGACCTCGACCCCCGAGGGCATGGCCGAACTCAAAACCAAATTCGCCGAGGCCTTCGGCAAGGCCGGCCTGTCGGGCAAAGAGACGGCGGTCTTCTACGAGCAGTCCATGAATTCGGGTTTTGGCCAGTCCTGCCGCGGCCTTTTCCTCATCAACTTCCTGGGCTACACGAAAGCCAAGGTGCTGCACGGCGGCTATGAGGCCTGGGTCGCCAAGGGGTTGCCGGTCACGACCGAGGTTCCCACCCCGGCCGCCGCCGCCTTCCCGGTCGACCCGTCCGCGGCCGGCATCCTGATTGACGCGGCCGCCATGCTGGCGGCCCTCAACAACCCCGAGATCGCGCTTCTGGACGTGCGCGACGTGGACGAATGGATCGCCGACAGTTCCTCGCCCTACGGCAAGGACTTTTGCCCTCGCAAGGGGCGCATTCCCGGCTCGCGCTGGATCGAATGGTACCGCATGATGAAGCCGACCCCTGAAGGACCGCGCTTCAAATCCGGGCCGGAAATCCTGGCCGAGTGCGCCACCGTCAACATCACCCCCGCCACGGCCGTCTACCTTTACTGCTTCAAGGGTGCGCGGGCCTCGAACACGTTCGTGGCCCTGAAGAACGCCGGCGTGAAGGATGTCCGGATGTATTTCGGATCGTGGAACGAGTGGTCGCGCGATCCCTCGCTGCCGATCGAGGAAGGCCACCCCGCCATGCCGGCCGAGGCCACCGCCAAAGCGGCCTGATCGGCCGCAGGGACGTCAAGCGGCCGTGGATGCGTCGTCGTCGCGGCCGGGCGGCCGCGCCCTGGTTCCCCACGCCCGTCCCACCACCGGCAACAGCGTCAACGACAAGGACTATCGATGAAAAGGGAACAGCTCACCGAAAAAATCCTCGACATCAAGCGCGAGAAGGATTGGACCTGGAAAACCATCGCCGAGGAGATCGGCGGCTATTCGCCCATGATCGTGATCGGGGCACTGCTCGGCCAGATGAAGCTCGTGAAACCGCTCGCCAGCAAGGCCGCGGCCCTTTTCGGGCTCTCGGGCGAGGAGGAGAAGCTTCTCAACGAGGTACCCTATCGGGGCATGCCGATGCCCCCCACCGACCCCCTACTCTATCGTTTCTATGAGATGGTGATGGTGAACGGACCGGCCATCAAGGCCATGATCGAGGAGGAGTTCGGCGACGGCATCATGTCGGCCATCGACTTCGATTTCGCGATCGAGCGGCAGGCCAACCCCAAGGGTGACCGCGTGGCCATCACCCTGTCCGGAAAGTTCCTGCCCTACCGCTACTACGGGGCCGAGCAGGGCCTGCCGGAATATGGCTTCAAGGAAGAGCGGTGAGTAGCGGCCCGGTCGACGTGTGGAAGCCCGCGACCTTGATTTAGCCGCGCGGTCTTGCTTTGTTCGCGTGGACCGCGCGCCGCTTCGGGCGCCAAACCGCTATCGAGCCCGCTTTGTCCGAATCGACCGTCGCCGCCCAACCGAACCCGTTTTTCGAGCCCTGGACCACGCCCTTCGATGTGGCGCCGTTCGGCGAGATCCTTCCCGAACACTTCCGTCCAGCCTTCGACCGCGGCATGGCCGAGCATTCCGCCGAGATCGCCGCCATCGTGGCCGACCCGAACCCACCCAGTTTCGACAACACCATCAAGCCGCTCGAACGCGCGGGAGCGCTGCTCAGCCGCGTCGGCCGGGTCTACTGGAACCTCAATGGCGCCCACACCAGCCCCGCGCTGCAGGCGATCGAACGCACCATCTCGCCGGTGCTGGCGCGGCACTACCAAGCCATCAACCTGGACGAAGGCCTGTTCCGCAGGGTCGAGGCGGTGGTCAGGGCTCGCGACACGCTCAATCTCGATGCCGAGCAGGATCGCGTGCTGGACCTGACGGCGCTAGATTTCGTCCGGGCCGGCGCGCGGCTCGACCCCGCCGCCAAGGCGCGGATGAGCGAACTCATGGAGCGGCTCGCCGTGCTGGGCACGAGCTTCAGCCAGAATGTGCTGGCTGACGAGCGTGACTACGAACTGCCGCTCGATGAAGACCATGACCTCGACGGCCTTCCGGATTCGGTGCGGGACTCGGCCGCCCAGGCGGCGGCCGAGCGCGGCAAACCCGGCCAGCATGTGGTGACGCTGTCGCGCTCGCTGGTGGTGCCCTTCCTGCAATTCTCGACCCGGCGCGACCTGCGCGAAAAGGCCTACCGGGCCTGGATCCGGCGCGGCGAGAACGGCGGCCAGCACGACAATCGCGCCATCGTGGCCGAAATGGTGAAGCTGCGGGCCGAACGCGCCGCCCTGCTCGGCTTTCCAACCTTCGCGCATTACAAACTCGACGACACCATGGCCAAGACGCCGGAAGCCGTCCGAAGCCTGCTCGACCAGGTCTGGTCCAAGGCCCGGACCCGTGTCGCGGTCGAGGAGAAGGATCTGCGCGATAAAATCGCGGCCGAGGGCGGAAATTTCGACCTCGCGGGGCACGACTGGCGCTTCTATGCGGAAAAGATCCGGCGCGAGCGTTACGACATCGACGAGGCCGAGGTACGCGTCTATTTCGCGCTCGACAACGTGATCGCGGCAGCCTTCGACACCGCCCATCGCCTGTTCGGCCTCAATTTCACCGAGCGGCGCGACGTGCCAGTCTATCATCCCGACGTGCGCGCCTTCGCGGTCACCGACAGAAACGATCGCCACGTGGCGCTGTTTCTCGCCGACTATTTCGCGCGCCCCTCCAAACGCAGTGGCGCCTGGAATTCGGGTTTTCGCACCCAGGAGAATATGGACCAGGAGATCCGGCCCATCGTCGTGAATGTGATGAACTTCGCCAAGGGGGGCGCGGGCGAGCCGAACCTTTTGACCATCGACGACGCGCGCACGCTGTTCCACGAATTCGGCCATGCGCTGCATTCTATGCTGTCCGACGTCACCTACCCCTCGATTGCGGGAACCAGCGTGGCGCGGGACTTCGTGGAATTCCCCTCACAGCTGTTCGAGCATTGGATCATGCATCCCGAAGTGCTCAAGCGCTTCGCACGCCATGCCGTGACGGACGAACCGATCCCCGACGCGCTGATCGAGCGCATCCGGGCGGCGCGCAATTTTAACCAGGGTTTTACGACCGCCGAATATTGCGCCTCCGCCTATGTCGATCTCGACTTCCACTCCCTCGACCAGGCGGCCGCCTCGGATGTCGACGCGGTGGGGTTCGAGCGCCAGGTGCTGACCCGGATCGGCATGCCGGGACCGGTCGCGATGCGCCACCGCACGCCGAACTTCGCCCACGTCTTCTCGGGCGACGGCTATTCGGCGGGCTACTATTCCTATCTCTGGTCCGAGGTGCTCGACGCGGACGGGTTCGCGGCCTTCGAGGAGGCGGGCGACATCTACGATCCGGCGGTCGCCAAACGGCTGCACGATCATGTCTATGCGGCCGGCTCGCTGCGCGAGCCCGCCGAAGCCTACCGGCTGTTCCGCGGCCGCATGCCGGAGGTCACGACACTGCTCGAAAAGCGCGGCCTCATCTGACGGCCGCGCCGATGCGCAAGGACGCAGCCCGAGCATGAAGTGGTCCGGCCAACAGGATGCTGCCCTGCAGGCGGTCTCGACGTGGCTGAAGAGCGGCGACGACCAGGTGTTCCGGTTGTTCGGCTATGCGGGGACCGGCAAGACCACCCTGGCCCGCACGCTCGCCGAAAACGTCGACGGCGACGTGGCGTTCGGCGCCTATACGGGCAAGGCCGCGCTCGTGTTGCGCCAGAAGGGTTGCCGCAACGCCTCCACGATCCATAGCCTGATCTATCGCACCCGGGAGGCCGACACCGACACGCCGTCCTTCGTGCTCAACCAAGAGGGCGCGGCCAGCAAAGCCGCCCTCATCATCATCGACGAATGTTCGATGGTCGACGAAGAATTGGGCCGCGATCTGCTGTCCTTCGGCATCAAGGTGCTGGTTTTGGGCGACCCGGCGCAGCTCCCGCCCGTCAAGGGCGGCGGTTTCTTCACGGATGCCGAGCCGGACGTGATGCTGACCGAGGTTCACCGGCAGGCCGTCGACAACCCCATCATCGCGCTCTCCATGCAGATCCGCGAGGGCGGCCGCCTGACCCTTGGCCAATATGGCGACAGCCGGGTGATCCGAAGGGACCAGCTCGGTGCCGCCATGGTGACGCGCGCCGACCAGTTGCTGGTCGGCACCAACAAATCCCGGCGCTCGTTCAACAAACGCATGCGCGAATTGCTCGGCTTCAGCCATGCCATGCCCGAGGTGGGCGAAAAACTCGTCTGCCTGCGCAACGACAAGAAAAAGGGGCTGCTCAACGGCGGCACCTGGCTGGTCGGTGAACTGCACCCGATGCGCGGTTCCAAACTCAAAATGAGCGTGACGCCCGAAGAGGACGCCAAGAAGAAGCCCGTAAAGATCAGCGTGCTTCCGGCCTTCTTCGAGGGCATGGAGGAGGAATTGCCCTATCCGGTGCGCCGGGAATCCGACGAGTTCGATTACGGCTACGCCCTGACGGTCCACAAGGCGCAGGGCTCGCAATGGAACGACGTGGTGCTGTTCGACGAAAGCTACGCGTTCCGCGAGCATCGCAGCCGGTGGCTTTATACCGGACTCACCCGCGCGGCGGAACGGATCGTCGTCATCACCAAGTAGAGGCGCTCAGCCCTTTTCGATCCAACTTCGTACGAGGCGGAGCGGCGCCATTTTGCCGCGGCACGCCACCGCACGTCCCACCTCGGTTCGTCGAAGGGTACGCTTTCGCTCTGAGCGCCAAAGGAACCGTTTGACCGATCGGCTGTTAAGCGCCCATGGAGTTCCGTGACACGAGCGCGGTAGCGAGCGTTTTGGTCCAGCAAGTGTGACCATTAAAACGCCCATTTGACCAAAACTCGGCCGCTGAAACTTTTTTTCCTTGCGGGCGTTCGCTTGCTGGGTAAGCGTCAGCTTGACAGGTCCGTGTCGAAGCCGAGCATGGCGTAAGTGCAGCACGACGTAGCCTGTATTTCAGTTAACACGAAGGGGTTGGTTATGAAGAATTCGAAGTTGGTGATGGCCGGCGTGGCTCTGGCGTTTCTTTCAGGCGGCGTCGGCGCTGCCTTCGCGCAAGGCGCTCCGGATTCGGTGACGGGTGTGCCGAGCAAGAAGATGCCCGTGCACGGCCATGCGGCTCGGACGGACATCAAGAATGAAGCCGGCTATCGTCCCCTGACGGTCGGCGGTCCCCGCCCAGTTGCTCCCGCGGCTGGCCCGGCTGAAGCGGTTGCCGGCATCGGCAATGGCATTGCGGCCCCGTTCAATTCGGCGGCCTCGGTCGGCGGCCCGGTTGGCTTCGGGTTCGGCGTAGCGGGCGGCGCCATCGGCGGTGCCACCACGATTGCGACCGCTCCGTTGGTTGGTCTGTTCGGCGGTCCCGTCGGCATCTCGGGCGATGCGGCTCCCCCGCTTCCGATCAAGGCTCGCTACGCCCGGACTGGCGCGGTCGCCAGCACGGTCTATGAGGGCTACTCGCAGGAAGTCCCGGTCGACAAGTCGGGCCCGATCTACATGATCGACAATGCCGGCAACGACCGGAAGGTCACGCCGTTCTCGCTGTTCGCCTTCCCGCTCACGGGCGCGGCTTCGATCATCACCACCCCGCTGCGTCCGGCCCCCGTGCCGCACGCCTGATCGGAGGGGCTCTTCCCGAGCCGATCGATCGTTGGAGGGCTGGCCTTAGGCCAGCCCATTTTCGTTACCTGCACGCGTCACTTCACGATAGCCCTTCGATCAGGCCATCGACGAGCTTGATCCGCATTGCGGCCGGATGGCGCGGCAGACCTGGCATGGTTCGAATTTCACCACAGAGCGCCACCACGAAACCTGCGCCCGCCATGACTTTCAGACTCTCGACAGGGATGACATGATCTTTGGGGGCCCCCAGTGCGGTAGGATCGGTCGAGAATGAATACTGGGTTTTTGCGAAACAAACCGGAAGCGCGTCGTGCCCGGCCCGTACCAGGGTCTCGAGCTGCTTCTGCGCCTGCGAGGTGAGCGCGATGTCGCGCGCGCCATAGATCCCCCGGGCTACCGTCCGCATCTTTTCGACCAGCGGCATGGTGTCCGGATAGGACGGCTGCAGCGCTCCAGACCCCTCTTCGACACGCGCCACCACGGCGCGGGCAAGCTCCTCGGCTCCGGCCGAACCCTCGGCCCAATGGCGGCACAGGATCGCTCCGCCCCCCAGTCGGTCGCGACAGAGCCGCTGCAGGCAGGCGACCTCCCCCGTGGTGTCGCTATCGAAGTGATTGATCCCGATCACCGGGTCGAAGCCGAAGCCACGCAAGTTCGCGACATGCCGCTCGAGGTTGCCGAACCCGCGCTCGAGCGCTTCCAGGTTCTCGCCCTCGAGCGCCGATTTCGGCAAGCCGCCATGCATCTTCAGCGCCCGGATCGTGGCCACGATGACGACGGCCGCGGGTTGCAATCCGGCGCTCCGGCATTTGATGTTGAAGAACTTTTCCGCCCCGAGATCGGCCCCGAAGCCGGCTTCGGTCACGACATAATCGGCCAAGGCCAAGCCGGCCCGGGTTGCCACTACCGAGTTGCAGCCATGCGCGATGTTGGCGAACGGTCCGCCATGCACCAGGGCCGGATTGTTCTCCAGCGTCTGCACCAAATTCGGCTGCATGGCGTCCTGCAGCAACACCGTCATCGCGCCGGTGACGCCGAGCTCGGCGGCCGTGATCGGGCGACCAGCTTGCGTCGCGGCCACCACCATGCGACCGAGGCGCCGCTCCAAATCGTCGAGGTCGCGAGCCAGGCAGAAGACCGCCATCACCTCGGATGCGACCGTGATGTCGAAGCCATCCTGTCGCGGGAAGCCGTTCGCGACGCCGCCCAAGGAGGAGACGATGTCCCGCAAAGCCCGATCGTTCATATCGAGCGCGCGCCGCCAGGCGATCCGCCGCACGTCGATGCCGAGTTCATTGCCCCAATAGACATGATTGTCGAGGATGGCGGCGAGCAGGTTGTGGGCGCTCGTGATGGCGTGGAAGTCACCCGTAAAGTGGAGGTTGATGCGCTCCATCGGAGCCACCTGGGAGCGTCCACCGCCGGTGGCTCCCCCCTTCTGGCCGAAACAGGGGCCGAGCGATGGCTCCCTCAGGCAGACGATGGCTCGTTTGCCGATCCGGTTGAGGCCGTCGCCCAAGCCGACCGTTGTGGTGGTTTTGCCCTCGCCGGCCGGTGTGGGGCTGACGGCCGTGACCAGCACTAGCTTTGCGCCCGGGTGCGGGGGTAGCGCCGCTAGATAGCCCGCATCCAGTTTCGCGACGGTGCGACCATAGGAATGGAGCGCATCCTCGGGGATCCCGAGACCCGCCGCGACGGCGACAATGGGGCGCAGCGTGGCCGAACGGGCAATGTCGAGGTCAGTCTGCAAAACCACATCCTTCTTTCAATGGACCCACCCTTGCCCGAGCGGCCGGCGCCCCAGGGTGAATCAGGGCCGAGCCGCCGAAACCGAGGGTTTATTCAATGCTGGACATCGACGCTAGGCGACCGCTCCGGGAGTCAAGCGTGCTATGCGACCGAAGGCCCGCCTTGTGCTCGGGCCGCGATGTCTCGTAAAAGCGCGTCGAAGCCCCATCTAGACTGCAATCCCGAAGGGGAACGACAGGCTGCCGACCATCTGGGTCAGGAAAGAAAACGTCCTTCATGCCCAAACGGAAATCGGGTCCAACGCGACCCGCCTTTTCGCTCACCCCAGGTCGTAGCCTCGATCGGTGAACTCGATCCATCCGTCCTGAAGGTTGACCATGCAATATCGGCACTACTTCGACGACGCGCTCGAGCGATTGCGATCCGAGCGCAGATATCGAGTTTTCGCCGAGTTGGGGCGCGATGCGGCGCGCACGCCCGAAGCCGATCTGCACGTGCAGGGCGCCACGCAATCGGTCGTGGTGTGGTGTTCCAACGACTATCTCGGCATGGGCCGGCACCCTGTGGTGATCGAGGCCATGCGGGCCGGGGCTGCCCGCTACGGCGCGGGCGCGGGTGGAACGCGCAATATTTCCGGCAACAGCCACCCCGTGGTGCAGCTCGAACATGAACTGGCGGACCTGCACGGCAAACAAGCCGGCCTGGTCTTCACCTCGGGTTGGATCTCCAATCTCGCGGCGCTGTCGACCGTGGCCCAACTGCTTCCCGACTGTCTGATCCTGTCCGATGCCTGGAACCACAATTCCATGATCGAAGGGATCCGGCGTTCCGGCCGAGACAAGGTGATCTTCCGCCACAACGATCTTGCGCATCTGGAGCAACTGCTCCGCGAGGCGGGGCGGGATCGACCGAAGCTGATCGCCTTCGAAAGCCTCTACTCGATGGATGGCGACATCAGCCCCATCGGCGACATCGCGGCCCTGGCCCGCCGCTACGGCGCCCTGACCTATCTCGACGAGGTGCATGCGGTCGGCCTGTACGGACCGCGTGGCGGGGGGATCGCCGAGCGCGACGGCGTGATGGACCAGGTCGACATCATCGAGGGCACCCTCGGCAAGGGGTTTGGCACGCTCGGCGGCTATATCGCGGCAGACGCCTGCATCGCCGATGCGGTGCGCAGCTACGCGCCCTCGTTCATCTTCACCACCGCGCTGCCGCCCGCGATCGCCTGCGCGGCCCTTGCGGCCGTGCGCCACCTCAAGACCTCGGTCGGGGAGCGGGCCCGGCACCAGGCCCAGGTGGTGCGAACCAAGGCGGCCCTCGTGGCGGCCGGCCTTCCCGTCATGCCCAACAGCTCGCATATCGTGCCGCTTTTCGTGGGAGACGCCGAGCGTTGCAAGGCCGCCTCCGACCTGCTGCTCGATCGCCACCGCATCTACATTCAGCCGATCAACTACCCGACGGTTGCCAGAGGCACGGAACGGCTTCGCATCACGCCCACTCCGCAGCACGATCAGAGCCACCTCGATGCCCTTGTCGGCGCGCTGGTCGCGGTGTGGCGCGACCTCGATCTGCCGACTCTGGCGAAATCGATGCCGCGCGCGGCCGAATAGCCCGCACGGCATCATTCGTCGATCGCCACGTCCGCCGGATAGCGGCTACTCTCCAGCGTCTTCAATTCGGTCGCGATCTGCTTCAGGCTGGTGGAGCCCTTGGCCAGAACTCGATCCGCGGCCTCGAGCTGTTTGCGCTCCGCGGACGTCATGTCGCGAGCGCTCAGCACGACCACCGGGATGTCGGCCCCGTTCGGGGCGTCCCGCAGGGCGTGCAGGAAGGCAAAGCCGTCCATCACCGGCATCGTCAGGTCGAGCAGGATGAGACGAGGCCGGGCCACTTTGACCCGCTCCAGCGCCTCGGCACCGTTGGCGGCTTCCTGGACGGTCCAGCCATTGCGTTCGAGAACCGAGCGCAGCCGCTCCCGCGCGCCGCGGTCATCGTCGACCACGAGGACATCGCCTTCATGGTCGCGGAATCTGTCCATGACGCTCTTCAGCTTGTCCCAGTCGACCGGTTTTGAGAGGTGCTCGTCGGCCCCGAGCGAGGCCGCGAGCCCGTGATCGGCCACGAAAGTGATCATCACGACCGGGATGGCGGCGAGTTCGGCGTCGCTCTTCAGGGCGCTCAGCACCGACCAGCCGTCCATCTGCGGCATCATCACATCGAGCAGGATGGCGCGCGGCTTCACGGTGCGGGCGAGTTCCAGGCCGGTGCGCCCATCGGCCGCCGTCTCGACCGAGAAGTTGAGCCCCTTGAGAAAGCGGCTCATCAGATCGCGCTGGGCGGGATCGTCGTCGATGACCAGCACGACGCCCTTGTTGCCGTCCACGTCCATGCTCGGGAGGGCCTCTTCG
This sequence comes from uncultured Lichenihabitans sp., assembly GCA_964245915.1. Classification (GTDB taxonomy): domain Bacteria; phylum Pseudomonadota; class Alphaproteobacteria; order Rhizobiales; family Beijerinckiaceae; genus Lichenihabitans. Next base: position 25,495 of record CAXTOT010000005.1, read on the forward strand.
AGGCCGGCATCGACCGAGCGCTCCGGCATATGGGCCGGCACCCGCAAGGTGAAACTGGTGCCGACACCATGCGTGCTTTCGACCGCGATGTCGCCCCCGATGAGACGGCTGAAGGCGCGGCTGATGGCGAGCCCCAGCCCCGTGCCGCCGAAGCGCCGCGTCGTGGTCTCGTCGGCCTGCGAGAAACGGGCGAAGAGCCGCGCCAACTGCTCGGGTGTCATGCCGATTCCGGTGTCGGTTACCCGAAAGTTGATCCAGTCGCCATCCTCGGGCTCGCTTACCCGTCTGACCGACAGGGTGATGGTCCCGTTTTCCGTGAACTTCGCGGCGTTGCTGAGAAGATTGAACAGACACTGGCGCAGTTTCACCACATCGGTCCGCATGGTTCCGAGCGGCTCGCTGCCGGCATCGAGCACGAGCGAGTTGTTCTTTTGCTTGACGAGCGCCTCCACGGTCGAAACGACATCGGCGGCCGTGACACCGACGTCGGCATCCTCGGCGAACACATCCATCCGGTTCGCTTCGATCTTCGACAGATCGAGCACGTCGTTGATCAAACTTAAAAGGTGGCGGGCGTTCGACTTGATCTTGCCGAGGTCGGAAAGCAGGTCCGTCTGGCCGAGTTCCTCAACCTCCTCTTCCAGCATTTCGCTATAGCCGATCACGGCGGATAGCGGCGTGCGGAGTTCGTGGCTCATATTGGCCAAAAACACGCTCTTGGCTCTGTTGGCTGCTTCGGCGGCATCCTTGGCGGCCGACAGTTCGATCTCGGCTTCCTTGCGCTCGGTGATGTCCGTATGGGTGCCGACCCATTCGCGGATCGCACCCTCGTCGTCGAGAATCGGAGCCGCACTGACGGCCATGTGGCGCCAGGCCCGATCGGCGCGATGCAATTGATGCTCGATGGCCAGAGGCGTCTTGCTGGCCAGGGCTTCTTCCCAGGCGTCCTCGGTCGCGGTTCGGTCGTCGGGATGCACCGCATCGAGCCAGCCTCGACCCATCGCGGCCTCGACGCTCTGCCCCGTGAAGGCGGTCCACTCGGGCTGCGGTTTGGCGAAACCGCCCATGGCGTCCGTCGTCCAGATCATGGAGGTGCTGGCCTTGGTCAGCGTGCGGAACCGCTCCTCGCTCTCCCGCATCCACCGCTCGGCACGCTTCCTCGCCGTGATGTCGGCAATCACCATGCCGACGCCGCCCGATGCCTTGGCGTTTCGCTGGTCGGCTTCGTCGATTTTGGTCAAGGGATAGAAGCTGACCTGATACTCGCGGGTGTCGTTCGGCTTGGAATTGCTGCGTGCCTCGACCTCGACGTTGGCGACCGGCCGCCCGCCCTCGACGACCTGTTGCAGGCGCAGTTCGAGCGCGTCGCGCAACTGGGGCATGATGTCCCAAATGCTCAAGCCGGGCGCGGCGCTCAGCGCCCGTTCACTCATCCTGCCCAAGGCGTGATTCATGTGCCGCACCCGCAAGGAGGCGTCCAAAAATCCGAGGCCGATCGGCGCGTTCTCCAGCACGCCTTCGAGAAGGGCATTGCTGGCCTGCTGTTCGCGACGCCGCCGCAACGCGATGATGGCGATGCCCCCGAAGGCCAGAAGCGCGAACAGAATGGAGGCGGCGCGGAGCACGGTGTACCAAACCTGCGGGCGACCGTGGACGGCCGCGATCGTGGCGACCGCCTGCTGCTGCTGTCGCGCGACCTCGGCCCGCAAAGCGTCCATCAATTCCTTGCCGCGTCCGTGCCGAACCGCATCCATGGCGGCGTCCCGACCGGAGCTGCGGAACATCTCTATGCCCTTGGCGGCGCTATCGAGGCGGTCCTTGGCGAAAGTCACCATGGTGTTGGCCCGCGCTCCGAGCAGGTCGCGCAAAGCCGAGATGTCGCTCTCGACCGTGACGAGAGCGGCCCTGTAGGGATCGAGGTAGGGCTCCTCTCCCGTGAGCAGAAAACCACGTTGCCCCGTTTCGGCGTCCTTCATGTCGGACATCAGCCGCTCGGCGTGGAGGATGACGGCGTTCTCGCGTTCGATTCGATCGGCTTGGCGGAGTTCGAGCGCGTAGTCCCAACCGGCCGCCACCACGGCCAAGGCCAAAAGGACGCCGGACGCCCAGGCCAGCAGCCGTGATCGAGTCGGATTTTGAAGCGCTTGTGCCAGATCGGCCTCCCTTTTGCCGGTCAGGATAGCGGCCGCGGCGCAAACGGCAAAGCGGCACCGCCGGATCGGTGGGCGGAACAGGGGTAAATCCAGCCGAACCTGCGATCACCTCTCGATTTGGTGCGGTGCGCAAACGATTTCGGCTTGACCCATTCGGCAAGGCGTGAAAAATTTTTCACACAAGAAGAAATTTTACACGAGGAACGCCCTTGGCCTCCGCTTTGAGCACGCCGCCATCCGACGATGAGGAAAGCCTGGCCACGCGTGCGGCCTGGTTTCACTTCGTGGGCGGCCTGACGCAGGGCGAAGTCGCGACCAGAATGAACATCCCGAGCGTGAAGGCGCATCGCCTGATCGCCCGCGCCAATCGGGACGGCCTGATCCGGGTGTTCATCGACGGCGAGGTGGCCGAATGCGTCGAGCTGGAGGATCGGCTCAGCAAGCAATATGGCCTGTCGATCTGCGAAGTGGCCCCGGCGATCGATCCGGACCCGCTGCCGCTGCGTTCGCTCGGCATGCTGGGCGCCCGGTTCCTGCGGCTCGCGATCGAAAAGGGCGAGGATCCGATCATCGGGATGGGGCATGGGCGCACGCTGGCGGCCTGCATCAACCAATTGCCCCGCACCAAGGCGGGCGCCACCCGGTTCGTCTCCCTGCTGGGCGGCTTCACGCGGAAGTTCGAGGCCAATCCGTTCGATGTCATCAACCGGGTGGCGGAACGGACCGGGGCGGAAACCTACGTCATGCCGCTGCCTTTCGTGATGAATTCGGCCGAGGATCGCGCCGTTCTGTTGGCCCAGAAGGGCATCGACGCCGTATTCGAGCTTGCCCGCCAGGCGACGTTGAAATTCGTCGGCATCGGCACCACCGACGGCGGCGATGCCTCTCTTACCATGTCGGGCATGATCGAGCCGCAGGAGTTGGCAGCCGTCAAACGCGCCTGCGGTCTCGGCGAGGTGCTCGGACACTTCTTCGACGCCGCGGGAACGCGCATCGAAACCGATCTTTCGGCCCGCACCATGTCGCTCTCCTACGAGGATCTGGGTCGCGGCAAGCTCGTGGCGGTTGCCGGGGGTCTCGCCAAGCCGGCCGCGATCCGCGCGGTTCTGGCCAGCGGCCTGCTGCACGGACTTTTGACTGACGAACGAACCGCAAAGGACCTCGTCGGCTGACATCCGGGCGCGTGAACCCCGGCAAGACCAAAAAAATACAAAAGATCAGGGTCGAAACAACAAGGAACGCACAATGTATGACAAGGAAAAGGATCTTTTCGAAGGGTTCGCCAACAAAAGGCTCAGCCGGCGCGAACTCATCGACCGCACCGCCAAGCTCGGCGTCGGCGCGGCGGCCGCCCATTCGCTGCTCGGCCTCGCCTCGACCAACGCCATGGCGGCCGATTTCGATTGGACGAAATACAAGGGCAAGTCGATCAAGCTCTTGCTCAACAAACATCCCTATGCGGATGCCATGATCGCCGACATCGAGTCGTTCAAGACGCTTACCGGCATGAACGTCAGCTACGACATTTTTCCGGAGGACGTTTATTTCGATAAGGTGACGGCTGCTTTGTCGTCGAAGTCGGACCAGTACGACGCCTTCATGACGGGCGCCTATATGACCTGGACCTACGGCCCGGCCGGATGGGTGGAGGATCTCAAGCCCTATATCCAGGACGCCAGCAAGACCAATCCCAATTACAATTGGAACGACGTCCTGCCCGGTCTGCGGGCTTCAACGGCCTGGAACGGGGTGCCGGGCGCGCCGCTCGGCTCGGCGGACGCCAAGCAATGGTGCATTCCGTGGGGCTATGAGCTCAACAGCCTCACCTACAACAAGAAAATGTACGACAAGCTCGGCATGAAACCGCCGAACAACATGGCCGAGTTGATCGACGGTGCCGCGAAATTCCAGAAGGACGCGGGTGGCCCCTACGGCATCGGGGTGCGCGGCTCGCGCTCCTGGGCCACCATCCACCCGGGTTTCCTATCGGCCTACACCAATTTCGGCCAGAAGGATTTCACGGTCACGGACGGCAAGCTCAAGGCCGCGATGAACACCAAGGAGTCCAAGGCCTTCCATGCGGACTGGGTCAAGATGATCCAGGACTCGGGCCCGAAGAACTGGTCGACCTACACGTGGTATCAGGTCGGCACGGATCTGGGCGCGGGCGCCTCGGGCCTCATCTATGACGCCGACATTCTCGGCTATTTCATGGATGGCGGCGACAACAAGGAGGCCGGCAATCTCGGCTTCCACGCTTTCGCCCCGAACCCGGCCGCCAAGGCCCCGACCCCCAACGTTTGGATCTGGTCGCTCGCGATGTCGAGCTTTTCCAAGCAGAAGGACGCGGCCTGGTATTTCATGCAATGGGCCTCCTCGGTCGAGCACGGCATGTTCGGCGCCCGCAAGATGGATTTCGTCAACCCGGTCCGCCAGTCGGTCGCGACCGACAAGGCCTGGAACGACAAGATCGCCAAGGGCTATGCCGGCTATCTCGATCAGCTCAATGCCTCGGCGCCCGGGGCGAAAATCTACTTTACGGCCCAACCCCTGTTCTTCGACATGACCACCGATTGGGCTTCGTCGTTGCAGCAGATGGTGGCCAAGCAGGTCCCGGTCGACGAGGGCCTCGACAAGCTCGCGGCGAGCATCGACCAGCAGCTCAAGGATGCGGGGCTGGGCTAGGGCGCCGTTGGTGCCTTCTCCCGCATGAGGAAGAAGGTGCCCGACGGGCTGATGGAGGGTATTCCAGCCCTACGACAAGCAAACATCTTCCCGATACCTGTGGGGGGTGGTTGTCATATCCCTTCTCCCCTTGCGGGAGAAGGTCCGCGAAGCGGGGATGAGGGGTGCGGTTCGATCAGCAAACCCCTCATCCGTCCTTCGGACACCTTCTCCCGCAAGGGGAGAAGGGGCCCATGGAATGCAATCGCATGAACGCCGACGATCTGTGAATCTCGTGGCCCGCGCATGACGTGGCTATACATCGGCCTTTTTGATGATAACGGACCCGTAATCCATGGCCATAACCGCCGACATCGCGCCGCGCCGGCGCGGCAGTTCGCCTGCCTTCAGGCGCGCCCTGCCCTATCTGCTCAGCCTGCCGGCGCTGCTGGTCTGCGTCGCGGTGCTGGTCCCCTTCGTCACCGCGGTCTACTACTCGCTCGAGCGCTACCGCCTCAACCTGCCGCAATTCAAGAGTTTCATCTGGTTCGGCAACTATATCGGCTTCTTGACCGATGCCGAATTCTGGAACACCGTCTATGTGTCGCTCGCCTATACGGTGGCGACCGTGGTGACCGAATTGCTGCTCGGGCTCGGCATCGCGCTGCTGCTGCGCAAACGCAGCCGCATCAACAATTTCATCTCCATCATGCTGCTGCTGCCGTTGATGACGGCCCCTGCCATCGCGGCCCTGATGTGGAAGCTGATGACCAACCCGAATTTCGGGGTTCTGTCCTATCTCGTAGGCCTCGTCGGCCTGCATGATTTCCGCTGGGCCTCGAGCCCCACCACGGCGCTGTTCACCGTCGTGCTGGTGGACACCTGGGTCTACACCCCCTTCATCATGATCCTGCTGCTGGCCGGCTTGCGTTCGCTGCCCCCGCAGCCCTTCGAGGCCGCGGCGCTCGACGGCGTACCGCCAAGCTTCGTGTTCTTCCGCATCACTCTGCCGATGCTGACCCCCTACATCATCACGGCGGTGCTGTTCCGCCTGCTCGATTCCATCCAGCAGTTCGACATCATCTACGCCTCGACCCAAGGCGGCCCCGGCAATACGCTCATGGTGTTCCAGGTCGAGTCGTATCTGCAGTTCTTTCAGAACACCAATGTGGGCAAGTCGGCCGCGCTGCTGATGATCCTGTGGGCCATCACCTATGCTCTGTCGAACATTTTCATCAAGAACTGGCTGAAGCTGCGCGAGCGCGCCCGCGGCCACGCCTGAGAGGGGACAATCCATGGATCATTCGTCGCCCCTCAGCCGTGCCTTGAAGGGCATCGCGCTCGCGCTCATCGTCATCTTCTTCATGTTCCCGATCGTCTGGATCTTCCTGATGTCGTTCCAGAACAACGACACCATCCTGCGCATCCCGCCGAGCCTGTTTTTCGTGCCGAACCTCGACAACTACAAGGCGCTGATATCGGGCAAGCTGCAGACGAGCGCCGGTACGCTCGACATCTCCTTCATGCACAACCTGCTCAACAGCGTGATCCTGTCCTCCGTCTCGGTCGCCATCGCGCTGGTCTTGGGCGTGCCGGCCGCCTATGCGTTCGCGCGCTTCAAGTTCATCGGCAAGGAGGATATCGCCTTCACGCTGCTGTCCTTCCGCTTTGCGCCGCCCTTGCTGGTGCTGCTGCCCTTGTCGCTGTATTTCCAGCAGATCAACCTCAACGATACCTATTTCGGCCTGGTCTGGGTCTACCAGTTGATCGCCCTGCCCTTGATCCTGTGGATCGTGCGCGGCTATTTCGAAGACATCAGCCCCGATATCGAAAGCGCCTACCGGGTGGCGGGCCATAATTGGTGGCAGACCTTGACCCGGATCGCGATCCCGCTGGCGGGGCCCGGCATCGCGGCCGCGGGCCTGCTGTCCTTCATCTTCTGCTGGAATAATTTTGTTTTCGCGCTGGTTTTGGCTTCCGCCGACAAGCAGCCCGTGACGGTGGGGGCGCTCGCCTTCGTGACCGCTTCCGGTATCCAATATGGCCAGATCGCGGCCGCCATCGTGCTGTCCGTCACCCCGACGCTGCTGCTCGCCCTCTATGCCCAACGCTATCTCGTCGAGGGACTGTCGCTCGGCGCGGTGAAAGGTTGACCATGGCCCAACTCGAGCTTTCGGGCGTCACCAAGACATTCAAGACCGGAACCGCGGTCGACCACCTCAGCCTCGAGGTCGAGCGCGGCGAGATTGTGGCCATCTTCGGCCCGTCGGGGGCCGGCAAGACGGTGCTGCTGCGCATCGTGTCCGGCATCGAGGAGCCCGACGGCGGCACCGTCAGGATCGGCGGCCGGGATGTCACGACCGACAGCCCGGAAGCCCGCGGCATCGGCATGGCGTTCCAGAATTTCGCGCTGTTTCCGCACATGTCGGCTTACGCCAATGTGGCCTCGGGCCTGACCGCCACCGACACGCCGAAAGACCAGATCTACACGCGCGTTCAGGCGATCGCCAAAATGCTCAAGATCGATCACGTGATGGGGCACAGCCCGCGCGAGCTCTCCAATGGCCAGAAACAGCGCACCGCCCTTGCCCGGGCGCTGGTGGCCGAGCCGCAGATCCTTCTGCTCGACGATCCGCTGCGCAATGTCGACGCCAAATTGCGCTACGAGATGCGACTCGAACTGCCGAACCTGCTGCGCCGCTACAATGCGACGGTGCTCTACGTGACGCAGGATTATAAGGAAGCCATGGCGCTGGCCGACCGCATCGTGGTCATGCTGGCCGGCAGGATCGCCCAGGTGGCTGCTTCGGAGGAGGTCTATAACGCGCCCGCCACGGTCGAGATCGCCCGGCTGTTCGGCGACCCCACCATCAACCTCCTGCCATGCCAGCCGACCCTCAACGGAGCCGGAATGACGGTCACCATCGCCAACACCCAGGTCCATTTCGGTGAGGGTTTTGAGGCTGCCGCGAGCAAACCCTGCACCCTAGGGCTACGGCCCGAGGACTTAACTCTTCACGATCAGCCCAGCGACGGCACCGTCCCGGTCGATATCCTGGCCGTGACGCCGTTGAACGAGCGTTACGTTTCCCTGGTCAAGACCCTGGACGGCCAGGAACTCCTGGCGTCATCGGCCGACCCCGGCGACGCCGACCGTACCCACGGACGCGCCTACCTCGGATTCGACCCGGCGGCGGCCCTGCTGTTCGAGGCGCCCGGCGGCGCCCGCATCCCGCGCACCACCGAAGCCGCAACCAGAAGCGGGAGAGGCTGATGGCCGAGATCCAACTCGCCCTCAAGCAGGTCAACAAGCTCTATCACCGGCGCGGCAAGGAGCCGGTTCATGCCGTGAACGCGCTCGACATGGATATCGAGAAGGGCGAGATCGTCGCGCTCCTGGGCTCGTCGGGCTGCGGCAAGACCTCGACCTTGCGCATGGTGGCAGGGTTCGAAGAGGTGTCGTCGGGCTCCATTGCGCTGGCGGGCCGCTCCATTGCGAGCCTGCCGCCCGCCAAGCGCAATGTCGCCATGGCGTTCGAGGGCTATTCGCTCTACCCGCCGCTCACGGTGCGCGAGAACATCGCCTTCGCGCTGAAAAGCGCCAAGGTCTCACGCCAGGAGGCCGACCGGCGGGTGGCCGAGATCGCGGCCTTGGTCGAGATCGAACCCATTCTCGACCGCTATCCGTCCTCGATCTCCGGTGGCCAGCAGCAACGCGCCTCGCTGGCCCGCGCCCTGGTGCGCAAGGCCGACCTTTACCTCCTCGACGAACCCATGGGCCAGCTCGAACCGCAATTGCGTTCGGTGCTGCGCGGCCGAATCAAGAATCTCCTCAACGAGAACGGCATGACGGCCATTTTCGTCACCCACGACCAGACCGAGGCCAACGCCCTGGCCGATCGCATCGCCGTGATGGAAGGGGGCTTGCTCCAGCAGTTCGCCAACCAGAAGGACCTCAAGGACCGACCCGCGAATCTGTTCGTCGCCACCTTCATCGGCGAGCCGCCCATGAACGTCTTCGAGGCCCGCGTGATGGTGGCCGGCGAAACGGCGCGTCTCGAGATCACCGGGGGCCCGGTGCTCGATTTCGGTGGCGCGAGCCTGGCGCCCGTGATCCGCACCGCGATCGGCAGCCGCGCCAAGGTGATCGTGGGGGTGCGTCCCCACAAGGTCCACATGGGCAAAGGCCCGTTCAAGGCCAAGCTGGTCAGCAACCAGTGGCTGGGCGACCAGACCCATGTTGCGGCCGAAATCGCGGGCAAATTGCTGGTTGCGGTCTCGACCGAGCGGGTCCCGGCCAAACTCGGCAGCATCGTGGATTTCGGCTTCGAGGCCGCCGACCTGCATCTGTTCGACGTCGAAACGGGCCGCGCCCTGGCGCATGGAATCGCGGCCGCATGACCCGCGACATCCTGATCGGCATCGATGCCGGCACCTCGGTGATCAAGTCGATCGCCTTTACGATGGCGGGCGAGCAGATCGCGGCCTTCGCGCTGCCGAACCTTTACCGACAGGTGGACGGCGTCGGGGCCGAGCAGGACATGGCCCGAACCTGGACCGACACGGCCGCGACCTTGCGCGGGCTCGCGACCCTGGTGGCCGACCTCGCGACACGCACGGCCGCGATCGCGGTCACGGGTCAGGGCGACGGTACCTGGCTGATCGACGAGGCCGGCCAGCCGACCGCGCCGGCCTGGCTCTGGCTCGATGCGCGCGCGGGCGACATCACCCGCGCGATCCGCGCCTCTCCGCGCGGCCGCGCCATTTTCGAGCGGACCGGCTCTGGCGTGAATGCCTGCCAGCAAGGCACCCAACTCCTTTGGCTGAAGCGGCACCGACCGGAGATCCTGGCACGCTCCGCAACGGCGTTTCACTGCAAGGATTGGCTTTATTTCAATCTCACGGGCGTGCGGGCCAGCGATCCCTCCGAAAGCGTCTTCACCTTCGGCAATTTCCGCACCCGCGCCATCGACCGCGACGTCATCGCGGCCCTGGGGCTCGAGGCCGAGGCCCGGTTGATCCCGCCCATCGTGGACGGCGCCCGCGAGGTCGGGCATCTCACTGAAGCCGCGGCGCGCGAAATCGGTTTTCCAGCCGGCCTGCCGATCGTGCTGGGCTACGTCGACGTGCTGACGACGGCGCTCGGCGCGGGTTTGTTCGACCGGGGGGGCGGCGCGGGCTGCACCGTCATCGGTTCGACCGGCATGCACATGCGCCTCGTCGAGAGCCTCGACGACGTCACGCTGAATCCGGACTGCACCGGCTACACGATGGCCTTCCCGATCGCGGGACACTTTGCCCAGATGCAGTCCAACATGGCGTCCACGCTGAACATCGATTGGCTGCTCGACCTCGCGCGCGGGGTGCTGAGCGACCACGATGTCGCCATCTCGCGCAAGGACCTTTTGGCCGGCGTCGATGCCCGCGTGCTCGGGGCCGAACCCGGCAGCCTCATCTACCACCCCTTCATCTCGGAGGCGGGCGAGCGCGGCCCCTTCGTGGACGCCGCGGCGCGGGCGCAATTCTTTGGCCTGTCGGTCCGGCACCGATATGACGATCTCATGCGGGCGGTGTTCGAGGGCCTCGCCTATGCGGCGCGCGATTGCTATGCCGCCATGGGACCGCTCCCCAGCGAGATCCGCGTCACCGGCGGGGCGGCCCGCAGCAAGGCCCTGCGCACCATCATGAGCAGTGTCCTTGGGGCCAGCATCCGCACCAGCAAACGCGAGGAGGCGGGCGCGGCTGGTGTCGCCATGATGGCGGCCGTGGCCTTGGGTTTCTATCCCGACATGGCGAGCTGTTCCGATACCTGGGTCAAGCCGCTGCTCGACCCGCCGCTCGATCCCGACCCACGCCTCGCCAAGGTCTACGATCGCCTGTTTCCCGCCTATGTGGCGGCACGGGGGGCCAGCGTACCGGTCTGGCAAGCGCTGCAGGACCAACGGAGGGCCGCGCCCCATGGGTAAGATCATCGCCATCGTGGGCGACCGCTTCATGCTGCCGTCGGTCTTCGCGGCCAAGATCGTGGCGGCCTGTGGCGACGGACACACGATCCGCACCCTCGAACAGCCCTGGCCCGATGTGCCGATGCAGCACGGCTATGCGGCAGAAGGCCTGGACGGCCTCAAGGAATATCTCGGCGAGCCCGCCGCGATCGTGGGCTTCGTGGGGGACGCGGAAATCTTCGTCACGCACCTGGCGCCGCTGTCGGGTCCGATGATGGATGCCGTGCCGGCGCTTCGTTTCGTGGCGGTGTCGCGCGGCGGACCGGTCAACATCGACATGGCGGCGGCGCGCCAGCGCGGCATCAAGGTGGTCAATACGCCGGGCCGCAATGCCAGCGCGGTGGCGGAATTTGCGATCGGCGCGATCCTGTCCGAAACGCGGATGATCCGCGCCGGCCACGAGGCATTGCGCCGGGGGGAGTGGCGCGGCGACCTCTACCGGGCCGACACCACGGGGCGCGAGCTCAACGAGATGACCGTGGGCGTGATTGGCTACGGGGCGATTGGAGCAAAGGTCGTAAAACTGCTCAAGGCCTTCGGGTGCAAGATCCTGGTGGCGGACCCCTACGTCCAACTGAGCGCGGCCGATCGGGCCGACGGGGTCGAGCACGTCAGCCTCGATGCGCTTTTGGCGCAAGCCGACGTGATCACGTTGCATGCGCGGGTGACACCCGAGACCACGGGCTTGATCGGCGGGGCGGCTTTCGCGCGGATGAAGCCGGGCACCATCTTCGTCAACACGGCGCGCGGCCCGATGGTCGACTATGACGCGCTCTACGACGCCTTGGCGAGCGGACATCTGCGCGGCGCCATGCTCGAGACCTTCGCGGTCGAGCCGGTGCCGCCGGATTGGCCCTTGCTGCAATTGCCCAACGTCACCCTGACGCCGCATATCGCGGGCGCCTCGGTGCGCACCGTCACCAACGCGGCCGAACAGGCGGCCGAGGACGTGCGGCGCTACATTGCGGGCGAGCCCTTGCTCAATCCGTGCTGAGCGCGATCTTGGGCTGAGCTGAATGTGACACTCGCGTGCGGGTGCGCGGGTTACGGAGGTCAGAGTGGATTACGGCACGATCGATCTTGCGATCATCGGGGGCGGCGTCAACGGAGCCGGCATCGCGCGCGACGCGGCGGGACGCGGGTTGAAGACCTTGATGTGCGAGAAGGGCGATCTTGCAGAGGGCACGAGCTCGAAATCCGGCAAACTCGTCCACGGCGGCCTGCGCTACCTCGAATATTATGAATTGCGGCTCGTTCGCGAGGCGCTGATCGAGCGCGAGGTGCTGTTGCGGGCCGCCCCGCACATCATCTGGCCGATGCGCTTCGTGCTGCCCCACTCGCCCGAACAGCGCCCCGCCTGGATGGTACGGCTCGGACTGTTTCTCTACGACCATCTCGGTGGCCGCAAGCTCCTCCCCCCCTCGCGACGGCTGAACCTCCGTCGCGACCCGGAGGGAAAATCCATCAAGCCGCAATATACGACCGCCTTCGAATATTCGGACTGTTGGGTCGACGACGCCCGCCTGGTCGTGCTCAACGCGCTGGATGCACAACGACACGGTGCCATCGTGCTGACCCGCACGGCGGCGATCTCGGCGCGGCGCGTCGACGGGTTGTGGCGCCTCGAGATGCGCGACGCCACCGGTCAGACCAGCACGGTCACAGCCAAGGCGCTGATCAATTCCGCAGGTCCCTGGGTCGAGGATGTCGTGGGGCGGGTGGCCGGCCGCAACAGCTCGTACAAGGTCCGGCTCGTCAAGGGCAGTCACATCGTGGTGCCGAAGTTTTGGGACGGGCCGCAGGCCTACCTCCTGCAAAACGACGACAAGCGGGTAATCTTCGTCAACCCGTATGAGGGCGATCTCTGCCTGATCGGCACCACCGACATCCCTTATTCGGGCCGGCCCGAGGACGTTTCCGTGGATCAGAGCGAGATCGACTACCTGCTCCGCGTGGTGAACCGTTATGCGGTCAAGCCCTTGACCAGCCAGGATGTCCGCTGGAGTTTTGCCGGCGTGCGTCCGCTCTACGACAACAACGCGGACGCCAATGCGTCGGCCCTCACCCGCGATTATGTCTTCGAGATCGACGATGCCGGTGGCGAGGCACCCCTGCTTTCGGTGTTCGGCGGTAAGATCACGACTTTCCGCAAGCTCGCCGAACATGCGCTGGACAAACTCGCCGCGACCTTCCCGTCCGCCGGAAAAGCCTGGACCGCGAGCGCGGCGCTTCCGGGCGGCGACATCGCCGACGCGGATTTTGCCAAATTCCTGGCGGACCTGCAGGGGCAATATGCCTGGCTGCCGCCCGCGCTCGCCGATCACTATGCCCACCTCTACGGAACACGGACCCGCGAGCTGATCGACCAGGCCACGTCGGTGGCCGACCTCGGCCGGCATTTCGGTGGCCTGCTCTATCAGCGCGAGGCCGAATTCCTGCGCGCGACCGAATGGGCCAAGACCGCGCAGGACATTTTGGAGCGGCGCACCAAGCATATCCTCCATATCAGTGCGGCCGAGCGCCGCGACTTCGAGCAATGGATGGAGGCCGCGTGAGCGCCGCGCCCTCATCGGCCGAGACAATCGCGCTGGCGCGGCTCGCCGCCCGGGTCGGGGCCGATCCGACCCTGGTTCAGGGGCCGGGCGGCAATGTCTCGCTGAAAGCGGACGGGGTTCTCTGGGTCAAGGCGTCGGGAACCTGGCTGAGGGATGCCGAGCTCCGCGACATCATGGTGCCGGTGGCTCTGGCGCCGCTGTTGGATGCGCTGGCGCGCCGCGATCCCGCCTGCGAGACCAGTGTCGATTTCGTGCGGGAGGACTTGAACGACAACAAGCTGCGCCCCTCGATCGAGACCACCCTTCATGCCGTCTTGCGGCAACGCATCGTGGTCCATGTCCATTGCGTCGAGACCCTGGCCTGGGCGGTCCGCCGCGATGCCGAGACCGCGCTTGCCGGCCCGCTCGATGGCCTCTCGTGGACGTTCGTGCCCTATGCGCGACCAGGCGTGCCGCTGACCGAGGCCATTCTGGCGGCCTTGAGACCCGACACCACCGTTTCGGTCCTGGGCAATCACGGGCTCGTGGTTGCGGCCGAGACGGTCGCGGGCGCCGAGGTGCTGCTCGGCGAGGTGGTGGCGCGTCTCCGTGTGCGGCAGCGGTCCACGGCAAACCCCGCCGCCATAGGGCGCCTCGAAGCGGTCGCGGCCGAGGGTGCCTACCGGCCAGCCGAAGCTGCGGCCCTGCACGCCATCGCAACCGATCCCGACCAGCTTCGCTTCGCCCAGTCGGGTTCGCTTTATCCGGACCACGTGATCTTCCTCGGCCCAGGCGTCGTCGCCGTGCGGGAGGGCGAGACCGCCGACGCGGCCGCAGCCCGCGCGGGACGCGCCTCTCTGCACCTGTTGCTCGTGCCCGGCGCCGGCGCCCTGGTCCGCAAGGACGCTACCCCCGCCATGCTGGCGCTTGCGGGCTGTCTCGCCGACGTGACGAGTCGGCTCGTGCCGGGCACCCCTGTTCAGGTTCTCACCCCGGAAGACGAAGCCGCGCTGCTGGGCTGGGACGCCGAAAAGTATCGTCAGGCCCTCGACCGCAAGGCGCCGTGATGGTGGCGGCCCGCGACCTCGTGCTCGGCATCGACATCGGCACGTCCGGCGTGCGGGTCGTGGCGGTCGGGCCCGCCGACACGGTGGTGGCAAGCGCCGCCGTGTCCATGCCGCCGCCCGATCGCGACGGCACACGCGTCACCCAAGACCCGATGATCTGGTGGAACGCCACCGACTGCGCGCTGCGGCAACTGCTGACCACCGTCGATCCCAGCACCATCCACGCCATCGCGGTCGACGGCACCTCAGGCACCGTGCTGGCCGTCGACGCCCATGGCGGCCCGATCGGCTCTGCAAGCCTCTACAACGACACGTGTTCGCCCGCGATCGCGGCGCGCATCGGCGGCGTCGCGCCGGACACCAGCGCCGCTCTGGGCGCCACCTCGGCGCTCGGACGCGCGATCGAGCTTCAGGACCGTCCCGGCATCGCCCGTGTGCTGCATCAGGCGGACTGGATCGCGGGTCGGCTTACGGCCCGGTTCGACGTGTCGGACGAAAACAATGCGCTCAAAACCGGATATGATCCGGTCGACCGCCGGTGGCCGGATTGGATCGAGCGAACCGGCCTCCGGCCTAAGCTTCTGCCCAAAGTCTTGCCGGCCGGGACCCCGATCGGCACCATCGATCAAGCCGCCTGCGCCGCCTATGGGCTCGATCCCTGCACCCTCGTCGTCGCGGGCACCACGGATGGCTGCGCGGCCTTCCTGGCCACCGGCGCCAACCAACCCGGCGAAGGCGTGACATCGCTCGGCTCGACGCTGGTTCTCAAACTCCTGTCCGACCGGCCCGTCTTCGCCCCGGCCTACGGCATCTACAGCCACCGGATCGGCGACACCTGGCTCGCGGGCGGCGCTTCCAACAGCGGCGGCGCGGCGCTGCTGGCCTTTTTCTCCGCCGAGCGCATGGCGGCGCTGGAACCCGAGCTCGATCCCGACGCCCCCATCGGGCTCGATTACTATCCGCTTCCCGCTCCGGGCGAGCGCTTCCCCATCAACGATGCGGCACTTATCTCGCGCACCGAGCCGCGCCCCGCCTCCGATCCGGCCTTCCTCCAAGCCCTGCTCGAGGGCGTGGCTGGGGTCGAGGCGCTCGGCTATCGCCGCCTCTGGGAACTTGGCGGGCCGTCGCTGGTTTCGGTTCGAACGGTGGGCGGGGGCGCGCGCAACCGAGCCTGGGCCCGCATCCGCTCGCTCTGTCTCGGCGTGCCCTTGCTGCCTTCCCTTCATGCCGAGGCAGCCTGTGGGGCGGCCTGGCTCGCCCGACGCGGGTTGGCGCTGCACATGGAGGGAACGGAGTTGAAGCCGTCATGACCAAACCCAGCCGAATCGGCAGCCTGTCGGAGATCGCGGACGCCTTCGACGCCTTCATGATCGACCAATATGGCGTCATGCATGACGGCCAGCAGCCGTATCCGGGTGCCGTGGATGCCCTGACGCGTCTCACCGCCATGAACAAATCCGTCATCATCCTGACCAACTCCGGCAAGCGGGCGACCCCCAACATCGCGCGACTGGAACATATCGGTTTTCCCCGGGCGAGCTTTTCGGCGCTCATGAGTTCGGGCGAGGTCACCTGGCAGGGGCTGCGAACCGGGGCCTTCGGGCCTCCCTTCGAGTCGGGCGGTCGCGTTTGCGTGGTCGGCAAGACGGGCGAGGACTATGGTCTGGACGAACTCGACCTCATCTTCGTGACCGAGCCGGAAGCCGCGGACTTCATCGTGATCGCCGGGAGCGATTGCCCAGCCACCAGCCTCGATCACTATTCCAACGTGCTGGCGCCCGCCGCGGCGCGACACATTCCGGCCCTGTGCGCCAACCCCGACCGCATGATGCTGACCGCCGAGGGCCTGCAGCCGTCTTCCGGTGCGATCGCGGGTGTTTATGAGAATCTCGGGGGTCGCGTCGTGTTTATCGGCAAACCCTACCCCGCCATCTATCGCGAAGCCCTGAAGCGGGCCAGCGCCCCGGCCGAGCGCGTCCTGTGCATCGGGGACAGCCTGGATCACGACGTCCTGGGCGGCGTCAATGCGGGTTTCCATACCGCTCTCGTGCGGACCGGCCTTTTGGCCGGGATCGACGATCCGCGGCTCGAGGCCATGATGGCGGCCGCCCCGCATACGCCTGATTTCCTCCTGCCCTCCCTCGTGTGGGCAGCGCCCCGCCCCAATTGAGGAGGTTGTGACGGCACCGCGCGGCGACCCATAGCCGCAAGCGGAACGGGACCTGAAGGTCGCCCGGTTCGTTGAAGGGGTTCCAGATTGCGTGTCGCGCCTGGCCGGATATGCCGGACCAGGCGATCTTGTTTGCGCAATCAAATTGTCAGGGGCGACCCTTATGAATGACGACAGGCCATATGGGCTGACGCGGCGTCAGGTGATCGAGGGCGGGACGGCCTTCGCGGTTCTGGGTTTCGTCCGGCCCGGTTTTGCGGCGGAGGTCAATCCGGTTGCACCGCCCGTGCTGCCCAGCGATGCGGGTGTGTCCACCCTGCCGGTGCGGATGACCATCAACGGCATCGAGCAGAACCTTACGCTCGACACGCGGACCACCCTGCTCGACGCCCTGCGCGAGCATCTCGGTTTCACCGGCTCGAAAAAGGGCTGCGACCACGGCCAATGCGGGGCCTGTACGGTGCTGGTCGATGGCCGACGCATCAATTCCTGCCTGAGCCTTGCGGCCATGCACGACGGCGATCGGATCACCACGATCGAAGGCTTGGCGCACGGCGAGCAATTGCACCCGCTGCAGGCCGCCTTCGTGCATCACGATGGCTTCCAATGCGGCTATTGCACGCCAGGACAGATCTGCTCGGCGGCCGGCATGCTGAGCGAGCACAAGGCCGGCATGCCGAGTGTGGTCACCGAGAACCTCGAAAGCCACCCCGACCTCACCGACGCGGAAATCCGCGAGCGCATGAGCGGCAACATTTGTCGCTGCTCCGCCTATCCGAACATCGTGGCGGCGATCCGCGACGTCGCAGGAGAGACGCTATGAAGGCCTTCACCTACGAACGGGCCGAAAGCGTCGAGGCCGCCGCCAAGGCGGTGATGGAAAAACCCGGCGCCAAATTCATCGCCGGGGGCACCAACCTGCTCGATCTCATGAAGCTCGAAGTCGAGACTCCGACCCATCTCGTCGACGTCAACCGCCTGCAGCTCGCCTCGGTGGACGACACCCCAGAGGGCGGAGTGCGGGTAGGCGCCCTCGTTCGCAACAGCGATCTGGCGGCCGACCCGCGCGTACGAAAGAGCTACGGCGTCCTCAGCCGCGCGCTGCTGGCCGGCGCCTCGGGTCAGTTGCGCAACAAGGCCACCACGGCCGGCAACCTGCTGCAGCGGACGCGCTGCTATTATTTTTACGACACCACGAAACCTTGCAACAAGCGCGTGCCCGGTTCGGGTTGCTCGGCGCTCGAAGGGTTCAACCGCATCCACGCCGTCGTGGGTGCAAGCCCGGACTGCATCGCCACCCATCCGTCCGACATGGCGGTGGCCATGCTGGCGCTTGACGCCAAAGTCGAGACCGTGATGCCGGACGGCAAGGCGGACATCATTCCCCTCGCGGATTTCCATCGCCTGCCCGGCACGACCCCGCAGGTCGAAACCGTGCTGAAGCCCGGGCAGATGATCACGGCCGTGACGCTGCCGCCGCCCCCCAAGGGCGTGCAGATCTACCGCAAGGTGCGTGACCGCGCCTCCTACGCCTTCGCCCTGGTTTCCGTGGCAGCCATTGTCGATGTCGAGGGCGGCACGATGAAGTCGGCCCGAATTTCGTTTGGTGGGCTGGCCCACAAGCCCTGGCGCGTCGGCAAGGCCGAAGAAGCGCTGATCGGGGCCAAACCCGGCGAGGCGGCCTTCGACAGAGCCGGCGATACCGTTCTTTCCGGTGCTCGCGGCTACGGCCACAACGATTTCAAGATCCCGCTCGCCAAGCGCACGCTGAATGCCGTGCTCGCGGCCGCCACCCGCACGGCGTGAGGCCTCCCGATGATCAACATGAACACACCCGTGGGGCAGACCCCTCTCGATCGTCCGGGCGGGCTCGTCGGCCAGCCGCTCGACCGCATAGATGGTCCGCTGAAGGTCACCGGGCACGCCCCGTACGCCTATGAATACCGCAACGTCGCCAAGCCCGCCTATGCGTTCCTGGTGGAAGCTGGCATCGCCAAGGGCCGCATCAGCGCGATCGACACGAGCGCGGCCGAGAAGGCGCCCGGGGTGATCCTGGTCATCACCCACCAGAACGCGCCGAAGCAGGGCCCCAAGACCGCCACCACCAATCCTCAGCTCGCCAGCGACGAAATCCGCCACCACGGTCAGCCGATCACGCTTATCGTGGCCGAAAGCTTCGAGCAGGCGCGCGCGGCCGCCTACCTGGTCAAGCCGACCTACGCGGCCGAAAAGGGCGCGTTCGACCTCGGCTCGAACCTTAGCAAGGCGATCGTGCCCAAGGCCAACAACGACACCCAGCCCGACACCAAGTCGGGCGACATGGATGCCGCCTTCGCGGCCGCGCCGGTCAAAATCGACGTGACCTATACGACGCCTGCGCAAACCCACGCCATGATGGAGCCGCACGCCACCATGGCGGTATGGGACGGCGACCACGTCACGCTTTACACTGCCAACCAGATGCTATCGCGCGGCCTCGATGCGGTCGCGGGCACGCTCCAGATCCCCAAAGAAAATGTCCGGATGATCAGCCGCTACGTCGGGGGCGGATTCGGCGCGAAACTCCAGGTCCACGCCGATGCGATCCTGGCCGCGCTGGCGGCCAGAATGGTGAATCGGCCCGTCAAGCTGGCGCTCACCCGCCAGCAGGTCTTCCACGTCACGACCCATCGCACCGACACGGTGCAGCGCGTTCGGCTCGCGGCGGATCGCGATGGCGTGTTGACGGCGATCGGGCACGAGGCCTGGTCGAACAATACCCCCGGCGAAGCTTTTTTTGAGACCGCGGCGGGCGCCACCCGATCGCTCTATGCCGCCCAGAACCGGATGACGGCGCATCGGCTGGTGCCCCTCGACCTGCCGGTCTCGGCGTCCATGCGCGCGCCCGGGGAGGCGGTCGGGCTGTTGGCGCTGGAAAGCGCCATGGACGAGCTCGCGGTGGCGCTCGACATGGACCCGATCGCGTTGCGGATCAAAAACGAGCCGCAACGGGACCCGGAAAAGGGCCGGCCCTTCTCCACCCGCACCCTCGTGCCCTGCATGCAACAGGGTGCCGAGCTGTTCGGCTGGTCGAAGCGCAACGCCAAGCCCGCTCAGGTTCGCGATGGCGAATGGTTGGTCGGCATGGGAGTGTCGGCGGCGATCCGGGGCAATCCCATGCTGGCCGCCAAAGCCAGCATCAGCCTCGATCCGGACGGCGTCGCCACGGTGAAGACGTCGATGACCGACATCGGAACGGGTTCATACACGATTCTGGCGCAAATCGCGGCCGACATGCTGGGCCTGCCGATCGATAGGATCAGGGTTGAACTCGGCGACACTGACCTTCCCGCGGCCCCCGGCTCCGGCGGATCGTTCGGGGCGAGTTCATCGGGGGCAGCGGTGTTCGATGCCTGCGCCAATCTGCGCGGCAAGCTTTTGGCCCAGGCGGGATTGCCGCTGGAAGGCGCCCAGTTCGACAACGGCTTCCTGACGTCGGGCGGCCAGACGGTCCGTCTCGCCGATCTGGCCCGAACCGCGGCGATAAGCGCGGACGGCGCCGCCGACCCAGGCGATTCGCGCAAGGCCTTCAACCAGGAATCCTATGGCGCCCACTTCGCCGAAGTCGGGGTGAATAGCGTGACGGGGGAGATCCGGCTGCGCCGCATGCTGGGCGTCTTCACAGCGGGCCGCATCCTCAACGCTAAGACGGCGCGCTCGCAGGCGATCGGCGGCATGACGTTCGGGGTGGGGGCGGCGCTCACAGAAGAGGTCGTGATCGACAAGCGCTACGGCAATTTCGTCAACCACGACCTGGCCGAATATCATGTTCCGGTTCACGCCGACATCCCGGCCATCGAGGCCGTGTTCCTGCCCGAGCTCGACGACAGGTCGAGCCCGATGAAAAGCAAGGGGATCGGCGAGCTCGGGATCTGCGGGGCGGGCGCTGCGGTCGCCAATGCGGTCTATAACGCGACCGGCATCCGCATCCGCGACTATCCGCTCACGCTCGACAAGGTGCTCACCGTCTGGGCCGCGAACGACAAGCCGCAGCAGAGGAGTTCCGTGTCGCCTGCCCAGCGGGCAGGCTGACGGATCATTGCGGGACCGGGCCTTAGGCCAGGGACTGCGTTCCGAACAGGCGTCGCGGGATCATGCAGCCCACGACCCAATGGGGCTGGTCGACGATCTCGTGAATGCGCAGTTCGCCGACCATGCCGAGGATCGCATAGGCTTGGTAGGGCTCCACGCGAAGCGAGCGCGCCAGCTCATCGACGGCAAACCGAGCGCTGTCCTTGGCCGCGGTCATAAGGTCAGGTCCGATGCCGAGAAAGTTTCGATATTCTGTTTCGTCGTAGATTTGGGTCGAGCAATCCATCATCGGCGCTGGGAGGTGGCGATCTTTGATGAGATCCACCTTCAAGGTCGCGGTCATCGGTGTCTCGATGGCCACGCCGGAAATCTCGCCCTCGCCTTGAAGGGCGTGGCCGTCTCCGCCGGACAATAACGCGCCTGGGTTCAGCACCGGCAAATACAGGACCGCACCTCTGGTCAGATAGCGGACGTCGATATTGCCGCCGGCCGTGGTCGGAGTGACGGAGGAGTAACTGCCATCCTGTGCCGGAGCGACGCCGAGCACCCCCATCATCGGCTTGATCTTGA
This sequence comes from uncultured Lichenihabitans sp., assembly GCA_964245915.1. Lineage (GTDB taxonomy): Bacteria > Pseudomonadota > Alphaproteobacteria > Rhizobiales > Beijerinckiaceae > Lichenihabitans. The sequence continues at coordinate 46,729 of CAXTOT010000005.1, forward strand.
ACTGCTCGCCATAGATTTCGACGTGCGAGCCGCTCAAATCGAAACTTCGGAAATAGGGTTCTCGGAATTCATCGGCCAGCAGGCCGAAATTTGGCATCAAGCCGGTCCACCCCCAGTTCCCGAGCTCGAGGTTGACGACCTCGATTCTCAACGCGTCACCCGGTTCGGCGCCGTCGACGTAGATGGGCCCACACAAGGGGTCCGTCTTGCGGAAATCGACCGTGGCGATGTCGTTCGATGTCGAGCTCTTGGTGAGCAGCCCGTTCGAGGCGTCGGGGCAGATCATCTGAATCGTATCGCCGGGCGCCAGATGCATGGCGGGTTCGACGGAGCGATCCCAGCTCGCATGGAGCCGATCGCATCTTGGGCATGAATGGATGGTTCTGATGGCCGAGGTCATGGTCATGCTGATCTCTGAAATTCTGGATCGATGGTGGGGACGAGCGAAGGCGCGATAGGCGCAAGGATGTGGCTGTCGATCTCGCCTTTTCTGTCACTGACGCGTGCCGGCCAAAGGATGACGAAGCCTGCGGCCATATAGGCGATCACGATGTAGGGCAGAATATTGAACGGAAAAGCAGGCACCGGGTAGATATTGACGAACAGCGTATAGGCCAGAAGAATTATGCCGACGATCGGGATCGACGATAAATAAACCTGACCTCTGGCGCGATCTTCTCCAGCAAACCGCCGCAACGTCGCGGCCGCCATCATGGCATAAGCGATGATCACGGTGAAGGTCGCCACCGTGGAGGTGTAGCCGTAGAGATCAGATGCGTTGTTGTGCCAAGCGATTAGAACGACAAGCAGCACCGCGTTCGACGTCATGATGAGATTGGAGGCGACGCCGGGCGAACCGAACCTGTTGAGGGTTGCAAGACGATCCGGGAAGAAGCCGTCGCGAGCCAAGGCCAAGAGCAGTCGGGAGGAGGCGGCGGCCGATCCCACCGCCATGGCGAAAGTACTGACCGCGCAACCGAGATCGATCGCCATGGTGGTCGGGATCCCGAGATATCGGGTCGCAAGGTCGTTCATCGGGGTTGCGGCGGAGGCGAGGGACTGGATGTCGGCCAGTCCGTAACCGACCGTTTGCGCATAGGACACGAAGGTGAAAAACCCGCCCGCCGCCAGCACGGTCGCGATGATGGCAAAGGGCACGTCTCGCCCCGGGTTTTGCGCTTCTTCGCCCATCGAGGCCGCGGCCTCGAACCCGACGAAGGTCATGATGCCGAACACGAGACCCTGGCTCAACCCGATGAAGCCGGACGAGCCGACCGTGAAAGGAACCGCCGTAAAGGGTTGCTTACCGACGATCACGATCGAGACGACGAGCATCAGCGCGATCGCGAATAATTCGGTGACCAGGAGGATGCGCGTCGACACCTTGATGTCGCGATAATTGGTGATCCAGACGACGGCGCCGCAGGCGAGGCTGTAAATCGCCCATGGAATATGGACGATGGGGTCCATCAGCATGGCGACGAACTGGCCGAAGCCGCACACCGCGGCGGTTACGAACAGCCCATAGGTGAGCAACAACGCCCAGCCGGCGATGAAGCCCGTGTTGCGGCCGTGCGCATAGCGGATGAGGCCATAGACCGAGCCCGCGTGACTGACGCGAGACGACAACCGGACGAACGAGGCGGCAATGCACAAGACCCCGACCGTCGAGATCAGGAAGACGAGGGGACCCGACGCGCCCGCCGGTCCCGCCACGAACGGCGTGTTCAAGGCCATGCCGACCGTCATGGCAATGACGGCGACCGAGAGGGCGGCGGTTTCTATACGATTGAGCTTGCGTTGAAAGATCACGAGCGCCTCCATGACTTGTGAAGGCCAGACTGGAGGCGTGTCTTTCAGTCGTCTTTGAGGTTTTTGACGGTTTGTATGAAATTGCGCGAAAGGACGACCGTGTGAAAATTCAGACCGGAATCCGCCGCTTGAGCTGTCCCGGAGTCTCCCCCGTCAATCGGGTAAAGGTCGACGTCATATGGGCTTGATCAGAAAATCCGGCCAGCAAGGCAATATCGGCGAGACTGAAACTGCTCGTCTCGAGCAGGTTTCGTGCGTGCTCGATCCGCTGGCGCAAGACATACTGGTGCGGAGAGCAACCCGTCCTCGCCTTGAAACTTCGGATGAAAGCGAACTGCGTCATCTCGACCAGGGATGACAATGCCGACAGCGTCAGGTCTCCATCGAGGTGGTGGGTGACGTAGCCGGCGATCCTGACCCACTCGGCATTGGAAAGCGGACGAGCGCTGCGGCTGGTGGGCTTGAGGCGCCCGGAGCGGCGCGCAAGCCCGACGATCAGGGAAGCCAGCGCATATTCCTCGAACAGCAGATCCTGCGGGCGGCCGTCATTGGCGGCCTCCCACAAGGCAAGACAGACCTGGCTCAGAAGCGGATCGCGAAATGCGTCCTCGTGCACGGCTCCGAGGTCGTCGCCTCGCGTCCCCAGAATGGCGCCCACCGTCAGGTGAGAGAAGCTGAGGACGAGATGGCGCTGCGGCGCGTTCAGGCTGATCTCGCCGCACACATGCGGGGGCGTCAAGGGCGCAAACATGCCGGGCTGAAGCTCGCCGGACCACCTTCGGCCACCGAAGCCGAAGGTCGATTTCGCCTTGCCCCTGCGGACCAGGCAGAGAACGAAGTTGCTTGTCGCGGGATCCGGGACGTCATGCGCCGGATAGTCGATCTGAGACAGACCGGGCGGAGACCAGGCCGCCTCTTGGCGTTCCTGGATCCGAGGGGGGAGCACCGGCGTGTCGGGAGCGCGGGCCGGAGAGTTCATCAACGAGGCCTCCCACCCTGAGAGGGATCGGTCAGTTAAACCCTATCGGTCTAGCAAGCTCCATGCCAAACGCGGCGGCAAGTCCGGGCCAAGCCAGCCCCATTCGATCAATCCCTCAGGCTCTCCGTCACGGCTTTCACGATCCCGAGATACCCCTCGACGGCCCAGGCCGACCGTCCGACAAACAAGCCGTCGATGTTGGCTTTGCCCGCGAGCTCGACGCAATTGCCCGGGCTGACGCTGCCGCCGTAGAGAACAGGCAAGGGTTCGCCCATGACGGACCGGGTCACCTGCTTGACCAGCGCGTGCTGTTGGTCGGCGAAGTCGGGATCGGCCGGCACGCCGCCTTCGCCGATCGACCAGATCGGCTCATAGGCGAACACGATGCCGTCGCGGGCCGAGCCGTCCACCATCGACAAGGCCGCGCGGACCTGGGCGTCCAGCACCTCGGCGGTGCCGTTCCCCTCATAGGCGTCGCGCGATTCGCCGACACAGACCAGCGCGGTCAGCCCGTGCCGAAGGGCCGCCGCGACCTTCCTGGCCACGGTTTCGTCGGTCTCGCCAAAATGCTCCCGCCGCTCGCTATGGCCGATCTCGACCAGGGTGGCGCCGCAATCCACGATCATCGGGGGCGAGACCTCGCCCGTCCAGGCACCGGCGTCGGCCCAATGCATGTTTTGCGCACCCACGGCGCCGCGCGTGCCGGCGAGGATCTCCGCGACGTCGGCGATCCAGGGAAACGGTGGGATCACGAACAGATGCGCGGCCTCGCTCTGCGCCCAAGGGCTCTCAGCCAGCGCCTGCGCAAAGGCGCGGGCCTCGGCCCGCAGCTTGTTCATCTTCCAACTGGTGCCGATCCACGGAATTTTGTGCGCCATGGGCCCTCCCGCCACGCCTCAAGCCCTGCCGACCTCGACATAGGGCTTCCAGAACTCGACGCTCTCACGCAAAGCGGACACGACCTGCCGATCGGTCGGCTCGCGTTCGCGGAAGCCGAGTTCGAGGCAGAGTTCTTTGTCGCTGCCACCGCCAGCCCGGATCGCGGCAAGGAGGGCCTCCGGTGTGATCCGGCCATCGCGGTTATAGGCCGCCGTGAAGGGCCAATGACCGCCCTTGTTCATCGAACTCTGCTTGATGTGGATGATGGGCGATTGGGCCGCAAAAGCCCGCGCCCAGGCGAACGGGTCGACGTCCGACGGATTCGGGGACGACACGTCGCCGTGGTCGATGTCCACCATGGGTTTGAGCGGAATCGGGAGCCGTGCCGCATCGATCCTGTCCTGCAAGCTTTGCGTCGCGGCCAGCGTGTGGCCGAACTCGCGCCCCACCGACATGGGCTCCCAGAAGAGATACGTCAGACCCTTCGAAGCCGCATGCTCGGCGACGTCCCGCCAGCAGCCGAGCGCCGCGTCGAGCAGGGCTTCACGGCGAACCGGATCATCGAAATCGGCATAGGTCATGATGGCGAATTGGGTGCCGATCGCCGGGCAGCCGAGGTCCGCCGCGATGTCGGCCAGGGTGTTGAACCAGCCCACGTAATAGCGGCGCACCTCGGGGTCGGGATGACCGAAATGATTGAGCCGCCCATAGGGACCGGTCATCATCGAGGTGATGGCCAGTTTTTCGACCGAGCAGGTTTTGGCCATGCGGTTGGTCAGGCGGTGGATCAGAGCCGCGGGCCAGGCGGGATTGATGAACTCGTGCGTCATCTGCACGAATCCGAGCCCCACCTCGCGGGCCAGCACCCGCACCAGATCCTCGGGATCGGCGAACCGGTTGACGAACGGGTTCGTGCTGAGGGAAAGCCGGAAACCCATCGTTCCTCCCCGCATTAGGCTGTTGGCCAAGCCCGCTGGTTGATGGCGACGCTAGAGTGTCGTGAAAAATCTTGCAACGGATGAAATTTTTTCTGCGCGCCAACGCGGAGGCGTTAACATGGCGACAGACCTTCGCGAGAAGGCGGCCGACACGTCAGGGAGATAGACCATGAAGCTCGTCATCGGTGCCGACAGCGCGGGCCATCCTTTGCTCGAGGTGATCGCCAAACACCTTGCCACAAAGCCCGACCTTCAGGTCACCGACGTTTCCGTGGCGCAAGAAGCCGCGCCCGAATTCTACGCCCACACGGCCGAGCGCGCCGCCATCGCGATCACCGAAGGCCGGTTCGATCGCGGCATCCTGTTCTGCGGAACCGGTATCGGGGTTTGCATTTCCGCCAACAAGGTGCCGGGCATCCGGGCCGCGCTGACCCATGATACCTATTCGGCCGAGCGCGCCGCGAAAAGCAACAATGCACAGATCATCACGCTCGGGGCCCGTGTGGTCGGGCCGGAACTCGCCAAGGCGATCGTGGACAAATGGCTGGCCTCGGAGTTCGATCCGGCAAGCGCCTCGGCGGCCAATGTGGCGGCGATCGACGGGCTGGACCACAAATATTCCAAACTTGGGGCCGTTTGAGCCGAAGCCCATGCAGGCTCAACCGCCGACCCGCGCCGAGCGGCCGTAGAGCAACAGCATGAGCACGATGACGACCCCGTAGATCACCTGACGTCCGGACTCCGCGATCTGCATCACCGACAGGATCGATTGCAGCAGCGTGATCAGGATCACCCCCGCCGTGGTGCCGAGATAGGAGCCGCGCCCGCCCAGGATCGAGGTGCCGCCGAGCACGACGGCCGCGATGGCGGGCAGCAGATAGGGATCGCCCATGCCCTGATAGGCTTTGTCGGAATAGCCCGCGAGCAGGACACCCCCGAAAGCCGCGAGACCGCCCGATAGCGCAAAGGCGAGCAGCACGATGCGCTGCGTCGGGACGCCGGACAGATAGGCGGCTTGTTCGCGGTTGCCGATCCCGTAGACGGCTCGGCCGAAGGTGGTGCGATTGAGCAGAAACACCGTGCCGGCCCCGACCACGATCCAGATCCACACCGCATTGGGAATGCCGGCCACGATGTGGCCGGTGGCCAACCCGTGCATGGTGGGGGTTGCCATGTCCTGCGGCGCCGAGCCGCCGGTCCTGAGCACCATCAGGCCTTGCGCAACGGCGTTGATGCCGAGCGTGAAGATCATCGAGGGCACCCGCAGATAGGCGACCCCGATCCCGTTGATGAGACCGAACACGACCCCGCACAGCACGCCGAACGGAATGGCGAGCGCCACCCCCACGGCACCGTGCCCCGCCGCCGCGGTCGACATCATGCCCCCGACCGTCATGATCCAGGGGACCGACAGGTCGATCTGACCGAGCAGGATCACGATCATCATGCCGGTCGCCACCATGGCCAGGAAGGCGCCGACTTGGAGCTGCTGCAGCAGATATTGCGGGGACAGGAAGCTCGTCGAATAGAGGCTGCCCAACAGCAGCAGCAAGACGATGCAGGCAAATGCGGTGAGCACCGCCGGATCGATGCGCCGAAACATCGCGGGCATGCGGGAAGGCACAGGGTCGGCGGGTTCGAGGCGGGTCGTCATTGCCCGAAAAGCTCCAGCCGGTTGCGGATCCGCAGTAGCCGGAACGATCCGAGACAGACCGCGACGAGCAGCACGAGGCCCAGGAACAACGGCTGCCAGAGCGGGTCGAGGTCGAACACGAAGAGGAGGTCGTTGATGGTGCGGAAGATGAAGGCGCCGAAAATCGCCCCGATGGCGCTGCCCGAGCCGCCGAACAACGAGACGCCGCCGATCACGACCGCGGCGATGGAATTCAGCGTATAGGTGGAGGCATTGGCCGAAGAAGCCTCGCCCGAATAGGTGAAGAAGGCGAGCATCAGGCCGCCCATGGCGGAAAACAGCCCGGCCAGCGCATAGGCCAGCAGCTTGGCCCGGCGCACCGGCGCACCCGACATATAGGCCGACACCTCCGAGGAGCCGACCGCATAGGCGGCCCGGCCCCAGACCGAGCGGCGGAACGGCACCCAGACCACCAGCATGACGGCCGCCAGCACCACGATGCTGGTCGGTATGCCGCCCGGTAGTTGGCCCGTCACCGCATCGGCGAGATCGGAATTGACGTCGCCACCCGGGTTGGGCCGCAAGGCCAGTGCCAGCCCGAAATAGACGGCACCGGTCGCGATGGTGGCCACGATGGGCTGCAGCCTGCCATAGATCACCAGGACCCCGTTGATCGAGCCGCAAGCGAGCCCCGTCAGCAGGACGCCCGCGATGCCGAGCGCCGTCATCGCGGGCGTGCCGATCACGATCCAAGAGGCGAGGCAATTGGCCAGGATGAAGATCGTGCCGACCGACAGGTCGATGCCGGCCGTCAGGACCACGAAGGTCTGTCCCACCGCCACGAGCGCCAGAAGCACGCCTTTATTGGCCGCCGTTTGCACCACATTGGCGGAAAAGCCCGCGGGATGGTTGGCGGTGTAGATGGCAAAGATGACGGCAAACACCAGGGCCGCGAACACGGCCGCTTTGTTGTCGCCGAACCAGTATCGCCACTCTTTCATGGGGTCCCGACCGATACCGTGGCGGCCTCTCGGGCCGGGGCCTCGATGTTGAGCGCGCTGGAGATCAAGGCATGTTCGGTGATCTCGTCACCCGCGAACTCGCGCCGCACCGCGCCACCATAAAGCACCAGAACCCTATCGCAGCAGCCGATCAGTTCGGCGTAATCGGTCGAATAGAGCACGATGGCGGCACCCTCCGCCGCCAGCTTGCGCAGCAGGCGATACATTTCCTGTTTGGTACCGACGTCGATGCCCCGGGTGGGATCGTTGAGAAGGATGATCTGCGGCGCGATCATCAGCCATTTGGCGATGACCACTTTCTGCTGATTGCCGCCCGACAGGGCTCCGACAGGCGTCGTGGAAGGATCGGCGGTCTTGATGGCGAGCACTTGCAGCATGTCGTCGATCGCGCGCCGTTCCGCGCCGCGATCGATGATGCCGGCCTTGGACAGCCGGTCGAGCGACGCAAAGGACAGGTTTTCACCGACCGACATGGGCAGCATCAGCCCTTCGGTCTTTCGATCCTCCGGGATGAGGGCCATGCGGACCTCGCCGGATTTGGCCGCGCTGGGGCTGCCGATCGAGACCGCCCGGCCCTCGATCAGGATCTCGCCCGTGACGCCCCGCAGCACCCCGAACAGGGCCAGCAACAGTTCGCGCTGACCCTGTCCATCGAGACCGCCGAGCCCAACGATCTCGCCCGCTCTGACGCTCATCGAGACGTCGGACAACCCATCGGCCCAGGACAGGTTTCGCGTCTCCAGCAAAGGCGCCTTGTCGCGCGGAACAGGGGCAGGCTTTGGCGGAAACACGTGACTATATTCGCGCCCGATCATCAATTGCACGACCTCGTCGTCCGACTTGGTGCCGGCCACGAAGGTCGCGACGTTGCGACCGTTGCGAAACACGCTGCAATCATCCGCGAGCTCGCTGATCTCGGCCATGCGATGGGAGATGTAGACCAGGGCGAGACCCTGCTGACGCAAATCCTTGAGAACCCGGAACACGCGCGTGACGTCGCCCGCGGTCAGGGCCGAAGTGGCCTCGTCGAGGATGAGCAGACGCGGGTTGCGGGCCAGCGCCTTGGCGATCTCGACGAGCTGCCGGCGCGACAGGGGCAGGTCTTTGACCAGCGCCATCGGGTGGATGCCTTCGGCGCCGGCCCGCGCCAGCGCCGCCTCGGCCATGCGCCGTTGGGCCTTGCGGTCGATCATGCCAAAGCGCTGGGGCGGATTGCTGATCAGGATGTTGTCGGCCACCGAAAGGTCCGGCACGAGCGACAGCTCTTGGAAGATGCAGACGATGCCGGCCGCATTGGCGGCGGCGGGCGAGGCGAAGCGCACCGGCCTGCCGTCCAGCGCCATGGCGCCGTCATCGGGCTGAATGACCCCCGACATACATTTGATCAGGCTCGATTTGCCGGCCCCGTTCTCGCCCAGGATCGCATGGATGCGGCCGGCGCGAACGCTGAGGTCGACGCCTTCCAGCGCCCGCACGCCGCCGTAGCGTTTGGCGATCTTGTCCATGCGGAACAAGGGCGCGACGGACTCTCCGCCCGCCGAACCGCTTTGCTGAACTGCGGACGAGTTGGACAATACAAGCGGCTCCGACGGTGTCGTATGAGCAACAGGCCCGCATCCATCCGAGGACCCGGGCCGGGGTTTTGTCATCATCCGGCAAGAGTGCTTTTCCGGATGCCGAGATCAGGGACTTGTACCGAACTCAATCGACGGCGACCTTGCGGCGTGATGATGCCCTTCGCGCCGCCCTCGGCGGGGCGAAGGTTGCCGATTGGCCGGATGGGGGCCTCACGAAGAGCCCCTCATCCCCGCTTCGCGGACCTTCTCCCCGCAAGCGGGGCGAAGGGGCCAACCTCGTCGAGCGAGATAGGCCCCAGATCAACGCAAGTTGGCATTACTGGTTGGTTTCCGACTGGCCCATGATCTCCTGCGCGGTGAAGTTGATGCCGCAGGTCGGGAAGGCGTTGCCGACGAAGAAATTGTCGGTCTGGGTCGGGAAGGTGTTGTCGCCGGCCTTGAACCCCGGGTCCTCGACGTGAGCGAGCGGCAGCTTGATGGATTGCGGCACGACCTCGCCATCAAGGGCCGCCAGAGCGGTTTTGATTGCGACCGAGACCTGGGCCGGCCCGGTTCCGCCGGAAGCGCATTTGAGGCCCTCGGCCGCATGGGCAAGGCAGAGCTTGCGGAAGCCGTTTTCGGTTTCGGCGCCGGCCGGCACGAACGGCTGACCCGCGTCCATGAAGGCGCGCACCATGCCTGTCGAGCCGCCCTGGGCCGTCATGCCGTCGAAGTGTTTGTGAACCGCGATGGCATCGGCCGAGACCTTTTGCGCCGTGCCGTCGTCCCACTTGCCCACTACCTCAACGGTTTCGAACGGCTTGCCGGACGCTTTCAGGACATCCTGGATGCCCTTGTGGCGGTCGGTATCCACCGAAGTGCCGGTCACGCCGCGCACTTCCAGGATCGAGCCGCCCTTGGGCAGGTTCTTGACCAGCCAGTCGCCCCAATAGCGCCCCAGGCCCTCCTGGTCGACGTTGACGTTAATGGCCTCGTCGGTATCGATGGTGTTGTCGAAGGCGACCAGCACGACGCCGGCCTGTTGGGCGCGACGAACCACCGACTTGAAGGCGGTCGGGTTTTGCGCATCGACCACGATGGCGTCATAGCCTGAATCGATGAAGTTGTTGATGGCCGCGATCTGCGCCGCGATGTCCTCACCGGTCGACACCACCTTGAATTCCTTGAGCTTGGCCTTGATCTCAGGCTGATCGGCATAGGCCTTGGCGGTCTTGATCATCTGGATGCGCCAGGTATTTCCGATGAAGCCGTTGGCGAGCGCGACGCGGTAGGGACCCGCCTTCTTCGGAAACTTGAAGAACTTCGTCTGCGCGGTCCAGGGCACATAGCACTGTGGATCGGCGCTGGGACCCGACACGATCTGTGGGCCGGCGGCATGCGCCAAGCACGTTCCCATCAAAAGTCCCGCAACCGCCATCGCGGCCCCTCGAACCATCGACATACAATCCTCCCTCGTTCCATCCCAATCTCGACGGCACCGCCGCCTTCGTCCGTTCGACGATTTGTAGCGTTTTCGCCACAATAGATTGACTATAGCGGATCGCGGCAGCCGGCAAGACGGTAGCGGCGCGGACTGTCTAGCAGGGATTTGATCGCGGCCCACAAATTGCCAAGGCAGCAGCGGCTTGGACGCCGCTTGGCGGTTCATCGAGTGACGTCGCCTAGCCTTGCATCCGGACCTGACGCATGCGTTCGCATAGCCGAGTGCTGATCGGGATCGCTTGATTGACGCGGCGACACGGGCGCCGAGGGAGAGAGCTGATTGAGCGCCCAGGGTTTGACCCGGTGGCGCGCTAAGGGCAGCTTGCGATACATGTGCACAGCATCGCTGGTATGCTGGAAACGCGCTTGCAACCGATGGGCACACGTTTAGTTTACAGGGGCGGTGCTTAGGCGCCGCATGCCCTCCTTGGGCGTTTCCTCCCTAGACTTTAGGCCGCCTCGTGCGGCCTTTTTTTCGTTTTGTGCCGCGAAATAAGCACGCTCTTGCGGCCGAGGCAAGTCAGCTATGCCTTTGTTCGCTGCCGGTGAACATTAAATTCATGTCCGGTCTCGTGACAGCCCGGCATTGGATTCAGCATGGCATTCATCAGCTTCCCGGCACCGTGCCATTCGCTAGCGCCCGAACATGGGCCGCAACGTCCCCTGCCCGCGCCATGAAGATCTCGTCCCGCCGCCGCGCGATATGTTCGAGCGAGCGGCGGAGATGCCGAAGCCGGTGGGGTTGACCCATGAGATAGGGGTGGAGCGCGATCCCCATCACCAAAGGCGCATCCTCGGCTTGCTCCAGCATTTCATCGAATTGGTCGACGATCATGTCGGCAAACGCGTCGGCCCCGATCTTGCGGCCGACGATTGCGGGAATGTCGTTGAGTTCCTGCGGATAGGGGACCGCTAGAATACGGCCGCTCCGGGTGCGCATCCATACGGGCTGGTCGTCCATGCACCAATCGAGCAGGTAGGAATAGCCGGCCTCGTGCAGCAGGTCGGGCGTGCGTTCGCTCTCCGAGATCCACGGCCCGAGCCAGCCTGTCGGCGGCTGGCCCTCATGTCGGGTCAAGGTCTCGGTCGCGTCCCGGATCAGCGCGGCCTCTTGGGCCTCCGGCAGCACGCCCTGGCGTTCGCTGTTGCTGCGGCCGTGTCCCACGATCTCGTCGCCACGCGCCCGGAAGGCTGCCGGGACCTCGGGGCAGTGATCGTAAATGGTGCTGTTGATCAGGACCGAGACCGGCAGCGCGAGCGTCTCGAAAACATCGAGCATGCGCCACACGCCGACGCGGTTGCCGTAATCGCGCCAAGCGAAATTCATCACGTCGGGCTGCGGACCGCCCGGCGCGAGTTCTGCCCCAAGCCCCTCGCCGAAGGCGAAGTGTTCGACGTTGAGCGCAACATAGACCGCAAGGCGCGTCCCGTTGGCCCAGTCATAGACGGGCCGCCTGGCGATGGCGCTATAGTCGTATCGGCCGTGATGCTTAAGCGCCGCCAAACCATTCCCCTCTCTGGCGTCAGGCTAGCTCGGGGTAGAACCAAGCCAGCGCCTCGTCTTCCATGCGTGTACAGGCCGCGTAATCGTCGAGCGACAAGACCTCGAAGCCGTCAATGAGCAGCGCCGCCCTGCTGGCCGCCAGAATGGGGTCCGCGCAGGCGGCCGTCAAAGCGCGGCGCAACCTTTCCAGATCGGGAGCGGAAGTGCGCATCGACGTCACGAACGGCAGGCTCGGCACCCCCGCGGCGGTCCGGCCGATCGCACGCAAGCCGCGCAGTCGTTCAGGGCTGTGGCGTCCCAGCAAAGCGTAGGTGACGCAATCCACGGCCGCCACATCGGCCGCGCCGGTCTGCACCAGCAAGAGCGACTGCTCGTGTGCACCCGTCTCGACCGTCGAGCCGAAGAAGCGGCCGCTTCGCGCAAGCGGCGCCACCAGGGCTCGCAACGCGTTCCATCCGGATTGAGAGCCGCGTTCGTTGAAGGCCGCGCGGCGCCCGCGCAGATCGGCGATCGACTCGGCCGGATCGACGGCACGGACCATGAGAAGGCTGCTGTAGAACGGGCCATCGCAGCCCTCGGCAGCATAACAAGGCGTGCCGACTAGCAGAACCTTGCCGACCAAGTGCCTGGTTAGCGGATAGCCGCAGGTCTGGCTCAGCAAAAGCTCCGGATCGCACCAATGGGCCGACAAGTCCTTCGGCGCCGTCAACCCGTCCGGAACATCCGCGATGCCGACGTCTCGCAGATGCCCACGCAACCCGGCCCAAAAGGCCGCAAGCGGCGCGGCCGGGACTTCATACATCGGCAATGAAACGGGACGCGACATAGAGCGACCTGGATGAACCCTCAGTAACCGTAGGGTCTTCCACCGTAACCATAACCGCCGCCGTTGCCGCCATCATAGCCGCGACGGTAATCGTCGCGATAACGACGATGATGGCTGGCCCCGATCGCACAGCCGGCCGCCGCCCCGATGACACCGTGATGGCCTAGCAGGTGGCCCGCGATGCCTCCGACGACGGCTCCGCTCACGCAGCCGGCCTCGGCCTGGCCGACGGACCCCGCCAGAACCAGCCCGAGCGTAACTGGCAATAGGAATAGACGTCTCATCGATGATTCTCCTGACGAAACTCGCTTCGCAGACGCGACAACGGCCGAGCGTCGGGTTTGTTCGTTCCACCGGCCGGAAGCGGGTGGCCCCTGAAAGATCCCGGACGGGTTGCTTTGCCGGCGAGCCTCGTTCCATGTTGGGCCGGAGGCGCCGACAATCCGGCGGGGGCTTTGCCAGACTGAACGGCTGACCAGGGAGGACGATTGACGATGGCGGCCGGTCGTTTGAAACGCGGGAGCCGCCTCTCGGGCGACTTCGCGGGCCTGCTGATCGCCTTCCCGCTGCAGCGCGGGGGCGTTACCGGCGGCTTCGTCTTCATCGCGCTGGCCATGCTGGTGGTGATGCTATGCATCGGCCTATTTGGACCGCGCACGCGGGGTCGGTCGCTCGAAGACGTGTCGTCTTGAAGGACAGTAAGGTTAAGCTCACCGTCGGGGACAATGTGGAGCGAGTGGGCGGGCGCGATGTTGCGACCACCGACTGGCCTTGGCTGCGGCTGGAGGTTGAGGCCGGGCGGCTCGCGGGTCGCTGGATCAGGCTCACCTATCGATCGGGCCTGCTCGAACCCCTTGCCCGACCGGTGCTCCGCTGTTTCGTGGGCTCCGGTTCCATCGATCAGGCCTTGCCCGGAGCCTTGTTCGGCCGCGGCATCTGGCTTGGCCGTATTCCGAAAGGCACGCGAGAGCTTTGGATCTCGCCCACCAACCGGCCCGGCCCCTTCGCGTTCGAAATCGAGCGGATCGACTTTCCGTCGGCCGTTGAACTCGCCTGGGCTTTGGCCCGAACCTCTCCGAAGCGCGCCGCCATCTGGGCCTTCGCGCCGCTGATTGGCCTGCGCTCGGCCTCCGACGTGCAGGTCCGCCGTGCCGTCTCGGCAACCCCGCTGCGCGACTATGATCAATGGCGCAAAGCTCGCATGCGTCCACTCGAGTTGCCGGGTTTTGATGGACCAAAGCCCGGGTGCGACGGCCCGCGCGTCGCATTCGTCGCCCAAGCTGTGCCGGAAAACAGCGAGTGGCTGAACGTTCTGGTGGCCGGGCTGGTGGCCCAGCCCTACCCGCACTGGCGGTTGATCCTCCTCAACGCTGACGGGATCGCGGCATTCGACGAACGGGTCGTTCGAGTCGTTTCGTCCACTCCAGAGGAGGATCTTGGAGGCGCAAAGCAGCCTCTGGCAGGTCTCGGCGACGATGATCTGATCGTGCCCATTGCGCTGGGCGAGGGGATGGAGCCCTGCGCGGTCGCGATTTTCGCCGCAGCCGCGCGGGCCCACCCGGAGGCGGGCGGCCTTTATGCCGACTCGGACGAGATCGACGAAGCCGGCCGCCACCGCGCGCCCCAGCTTCGACCGGATTGGAGTCCGATCCTGTTTGCGGCCACACGCGACCTTGGGCCCGCAACGGCCTTCCGGGTGAGGGCTGTTCGAAGCCTCGCGCCCGCCCTTTCGGCAGAATCCCTGCTGCGTCTGCCCGACATCCTCGCCGATGGGTTGATCGAGGGCCGCTGTCCCATGATCCACATCCGTCGCGTGCTCCGCACGACCTCAGCCGGCAAACCACGCGCCGCAACCCCTTCCCCCCTTGCGGGAGAAGGTCCGCGAAGGGGGGATGAGGGGTTGCTGACGGAACCACACCCCTCATCCGCCGCTGCGCGACACCTTCTCCCGCAAGGGGAGAAGGAAGCGGCCGGCGTGGTCGCCTCGAAATCGGAAGACATCGAACGGAGCCTTCGAGCCACCATCATCATCCCGACCAAGGACAAGCTCGACCTGCTCCGAGGCTGTATCGACAGTCTCAAGGACAAGGCGGGCCACGATGGCGCCGAGGTCATCGTGGTCGATAACGGCAGCGTGCAGGGCGACACCAAGGCGTTTTTGGCCGAACTGGTGCACGACCCTCGCTTTCGCGTGCTGCCCGACCCCGGCCCTTTCAATTTCTCGCGGCTGTGCAACCGCGCGGCCGCCAAAGCGCGTGCGCCCGTTCTCGTCTTCCTGAATAACGACACGGAGATTTTGGACGAGGGCTGGCTCGACCCGCTGCTCCACTGGGCCAGCCGCCCGGAAGTCGGCGCCGTCGGGGCCAAACTGCTCTATCCGAGCGGCCGGGTGCAGCATGCCGGCGTGGTGATCGGCATCGACGGGTTCGCGGGTCATTTCGAGCGGGGCGTTGCCCACCAGGATCCGGGCTATTTCGGCCGCCTCTGCCTACCCCACGAGGTTTCGGCCGTGACGGCCGCTTGCCTCGCCGTGCAAAAGACGAAGTTCGACGCCGTGAACGGGTTCGACGAGGCATACCTGCCGGTCGACCTCAACGACATCGACCTCTGTCTGCGGCTGAACGCAAAGGGCTGGCGCTGCGTCTTTGTGCCTGACACCGTTCTGATCCACCATGAATCGGCGTCGCGTGGCATTTCGCTGCGCCCGGACGACCATTACCGCGCCGAACAGCGCACCTTCCTGGCCCGCTGGGCAGGGGCCATTCGCGACGACCCCTATTTCCACCCTGCTTTGTCGCTGGATGCACTGGATGCCTCGCTGGCATAGCGGCGGCCTCGGCCGCACCCCATCCGTCGCTCCTTTGGAGCGCCACCTTCCCCGGTGCTGGGAAGGAGGGAGCGATGGTGACGAAGGATGTGACGGGCCCGCGCGACTCCCTCCCCGCACCGGGGAGGGTGGCACGCGACGCGTGACGGGTGGGGGGCTGCCGCCGAGAAACGGACCGCCGCCGATGACCCCTCAGCCCAGCGCCCGGCTGCCGATCCGCCCAACCCCTTCGGCCAGCATCATCGCCCAGGCGGCCTGCAGACTGCCAGCCTGGTCGATGCCACGGCTCGCGTCCTCGATCACGAAGGTGTCGAATCCCTCGCGCCGGGCGTCCATGGCGGTCCAGGCGACGCAAAAATCCGTCGCGAGACCGCAGACGAAGACGCGCCTGAAGCCGCGCGCGCGAAGATAACCCCCGAGGCCCGTCGTCGTGGTCTGGTCGGCCTCGAGGAAGGCCGAATAGCTGTCGATCTGATGGTGAAAACCCTTGCGGATCACCAGTTCGGCCCGGGGCACGTCAAGTCCGTCCGCAAGGGCCGCGCCGTGCGAGCTCTGCACGCAATGATCCGGCCACAGCACCTGCGGCCCGTAAGGTAATTCAATCGTATCGAAGGGTTGCTTGCCCGAATGCGTAGACGCAAAGGAGATGTGACCCGGCTCGTGCCAATCCTGGGTCAGAACCACATGGGCGAATTTTCGCCCCAACCCGTTGACGGGCGCGATCACGGCGTCGCCATCCGGGACCGCCAGGGCCCCGCCGGGTAGGAAATCGTTTTGAACGTCGACCACGATGAGGACGTCCTGGTCGGTCAACGTGATTGGGTCCATCTCGCTCACCTCTCGCTGGCCCTGATCCGCGTCACGCTCACCTCGAGCCCCGTCCAGGCGGGCGCATCCGGCGCAAAGCGCGCCCGCATATAGCGGGTCAGTTCCGCCACCTGCGCGTCGGAAAAGCTCGCCGCGAAACCCGGCATGGCGCCGAGCTCAGCATGCGCTGGTGCCGCGATGCCGTCGAGCACCACGCGGATGAGGTTGTCGGGCCCCGCGCCGTGTAGGTTGGAGTTGAGGGCGAGCAGCGGTCTAGCGCCGAACGTGGGGGCACTGTCCGCCTCATGGCACATCGCGCAAGCACCCTCATAGAGCCGCGCCCCGGCGGTGGGCAGACCTGGACGGTTCGCGGCCGTGCGGGCCAGCAAAGCCTCGGCTTGCTGGTCGGGCCCGACCACGCTCGCGGCACCCGTCTGGAACGCGGCGAGATAATGCGCCATGGCCTGCAGGTCGGAGGCGGGCAACGCCGCCAGACCCTTCACCACGGCCGCCATCGGGCCGGCCGCGACGCCATGGTGCCGCGATTGGCCGGTCGACAGATAGGCGAACAATTCGGGCTCGGTCCACGCGATCGGGGCCGGTGAGACGGCCGTCAGCGCAGGCGCATCCCAGCCGTCGACGGTGCCGCCGGAAAGCAGCGCATCGGCGCGTTCCGCCCCAAACAGGTTGCGAGGCGAGTGGCAGGCGCCGCAATGGCCGAGGCCCTCGACCAGATAGGCGCCGCGGTTCCACAACTCCGAGCGGGCCGGGTCGGGCTGGAAGGCGGTCGTGTTCAAGAACAGCGCGTTCCAACCCGCCATGAGGGGCCGCAGGTTGAACGGGAAGGCGAGCGCGGTCTTCGGAACCGCAGCGGCGGCCGCCGGCTGGGCCATGAGATAGGCGTAGAGCGCTTGCAGGTCGGTGTCGCTCGCCTTGACGAAGGCCGGATAGGGATGCGCGGGATAGAGGTGGTGGCCGTCGCGGCTCACCCCCTCGCGCATGGCGCGATCGAAGGCGGGATACGACCAGGCCCCGATGCCATGCACTTGGTCGGGCGAGATGTTGGTGGCGAACACCGTGCCGAACGGCGTGTGGATGGGGCGTCCGCCAGCCCAAAGGGTGCCGGTACGACCCGTATGGCAGATGGCGCAGCCGCCCGCCGCCGCGACCAGCCGGCCATGCTCGATCGTGGCGGCGGAAAAGACGGAGGCGTCGGGCTTGGCGATGGGGACGATCGCGCCACGCCAGGGTACGATCACGGCCACAGCCCCTAGTGCGGCCGCCCCAGCGGCCAGCAGGGTGCCGAACCATCCACGTGCCGTCTTCGCCGGCTTTATCGCCAAGGGCCGTCCGGGCTCCGCCGGCGGCGGCAGCGGGTTCAGGGCGGCACGGATGCGATCGGGCGTGAAGGGCGGCTCGCGGAACCGCACCCCCGTCGCATCGAAGATCGCATTGGCGATCGCGGCCGCGCTCGGCACGGAGGCCGATTCACCCACCCCCAACGGCGGATCGCCGGGCCGCTGCAGGGTCACGACGTCGATGGGCGGGATGTCGGGAAAAGTGATGATCGGATAGGCACCCCATTCCCGGCTCGCCACGCCAGCGCGGTCGAAGGTCACCTGCTCCTGCATCACCCGGCTGATGGACTGGATGACATTGCCATGGATCTGATGCTCGACCCCGGCCGGGTTGATCATCAGCCCAGAATCCTGGCCCACCACGATGCGGGTGAGGCCGACCTCACCCGTGGTCTTGTCGACCGAGACGTCCGCCACCCAGGCCGAAGCGGCGGCCGCGACACCCGGGAACGTGCCATGCACGTAGACCGCATAGGCGAACCCTCGTCCGCGCAACCGCTCGCCCTCAGGCTCCAGAGTCTGGGGCGCATTGTGCGGCACCCAACCCGCCCGGTCGGCCGTGGCCTGGATGAGGTCCGTGGCGCGCGCATCATCCAGATGGCGCAGGCGGTAGTCGATGGGATCGACCCCGGCCGCGGTGGCGAGTTCGTCGATATAGCATTCATGCGCGAAGGAATTCGGCAGGGCCGAGACGCCCCTGATCCAAGAGGCGCGGGCGATGGGCGGCATGTCGTGCACCACCACGCGGGCATTGGGATAAGCGTAGGGCGGGATGGCGGTGCGGTCGCCCATTTCGAACACGGTCGCGACGGGTGGGATCGTGCCGGTTAGAAGCAACGCTAGCGTCGGGGCGCCGTTCGAGGGGTAGCGGGTGGCAAAATCATAGGCCACGGCCTCGCCTTTCGGCCCGAGGCCGCCGTTCACATCCATGACTTGGGCCGCGCCCTTGGGCTCCCAGGCGTGCTCCTGCTCGCGCGACAACTGCACCCGCACCGGCCGTCCGACCGCGCGCGACAGCAGGGCGGCGTCGGCCCCCACATCGTCGGCGCAATTGCGGCCGTAACAGCCCGACGCTTCGTGGCGAATGATGGCGATGCGCGCTTCGGGCAAGCCCAGCAGTAGCGCCAGGTCGGCCCGCAGCAGCAGCGGGTTTTGCGTGCCGGACCAGACCGTCACCCCATCGGACCGAAAATCTGCGACCGAACAGGACGGGCCGATCGAGCCATGCATCTGGTAGGGCCACACATAGGTGCGGCGCATCGGGACGGCGGCGGACGCGATCGCGGCCTCGACGTCACCGCGGTCCAGCAGTGTGCGCGGCGTGGAGGGGTTGGCGCGCAGCGCCTGTTCGGGTGCGTTGAGGTCGGGAAGCTCGCCCCAGGGTTTCCAGGTAGTTTTGAGCTGTAGCGCGGCCGCGACCGCATTCTCCTCGCGTTCCGCCACGATGCCGATGAAATCGGCGATCACCACCACGGCCACGATGCCGGGGATCTGGGCGATCGAGGCCTCGTCGACACCGATCAGGCTGGTGCCCACGAAGGTCCCGCTGTCGATCCCCGCATAGGGCGGGCGCACCACGCGACCGTGCAGCATGCCGGGAACCCGCACGTCGTGCACATAGGTGAAGGTGCCGGCCGCCTTGGCGGGAATGTCCACGCGCGGCGTGCTCTGCCCAACGACGCGATAGCTGGAGGCCGCCTTGAGGGGCGTCTTGGGGTCCAACATCAGCCGGATGTGCTGGCCGCGCACGAGTTCGCCATAGGTCACATGGACGTTGCCGGGCTCACGGGTTTGCACCACGCCATCCTCGACCACGAGGTCGGTTGGCGAAACGCCGAGCCGCTCGGCCGCCTTGGCGACGAGAGAGTGTCGCGCCTGCGCGGCCGCCTGGCGCAGTGGGACGGCGGTGACCTGAATCGTCTCGCTTGCGATGGTGGCGCCCTGGTTGGGCACGAGCTCGGAATGGCCGAGTTCGAGCGTCACTCGGCCGGGCGCGACGTCGAGTTCCTCGGCCACGATCTGGGCCAGGGCGGTGCGAATGCCGGTGCCGAGATCGACATGACCGTTGTAGGCCGTGACGCGGCCGTCCTCGGCGACGCGGATGAAGAGTTCCAACTGGTGGGTCTCGGGATCCGGCGAGGCTGCTTCCGGTTCCTCATGCAGCGGACCGGCGCCATGTGGGCCGCGCACGACGAGCAGCACGCCCTGACGCTGCAACTCCGCGGCCTGGCTGGGCACAACGCCGCGCGTCTCGGTCACGCCGTCGTCTCCGGGTCGCGTAGCAACACGGCGGCCCTGCGCACGGCCCGCAAAATCTCGACATGGGTGCCGCAGCGACAAAGATTGTAGCGCAACGCCTGGCGGATCTCGGCTTCGTCCGGGTCGGGGTTGCGGCCCAGCAGCGCCTTGGTGGCCATGATCATCCCGTTGAGGCAATAGCCGCATTGCGCGGCCTGTTCGTCCACGAAGGCCTGCTGCACGGGATTTGGGGAAGCGAGGCTGCCCAGCCCCTCCAGGGTCATCACCTCGCGGCCGTCCGCGATGCCGAGCGTGACCACGCAGGAGCGCGCCGCAATGCCCCCAATCAGCACCAGGCAGGCCCCGCATTCGCCCAAGCCGCAGCCGAACTTCGGGCCGTTCAGACCGAGATCGTTGCGCAGCACGTAGATCAGCGGCACCGTGGCGGGTAGATCCAGGGCATGGGCTTGGCCGTTCACCGTAACGTGGATCATGCGCTCGCAGACGGGGACATTCGCATCTTCTCTCGAAATCCGGCGGGCCCGACCGGATCAAACTCGTTCGTGTACAAACATGAAAACACAGGAATTGTTTTAAGGCTATGGCGCATCCGCGAGCGCGATCCGCGCGGCCGCCTTCCCGCGTGCCGCCTGAATGCGAAGTGACGCAGCGGCTTGGTGTCCCGGTCTGCAGCGACCCTAAAATTCCTCGAACCACCGAGGCCGTGCTCATAGAGCTGAGCAGGTCCCTCTTCTACTCTTGGAGCCTGATGGAAATGTCAGGTGGCATGATGGTACCGGGGCAAGCTGCGGCTGAGGAGCCGGAGCGGGCGACGATAATCCAGGTCTCAGCGCTGGCCATCGAGGTCTCGAAGACATTGGCCCATCTTCGGCAGCGCCCAAGCGAAGCGAAGGTTTCAAACGACCTCGCGCCTTGAACAGGAACCGGAAACACGCTGGGGTTGTTCAGTAGGCACAACTATAGCGATGGAGTCGCTCATGGAAAAGTCGACTGTCTTGATCACGCTGACTCTGTTCACGCTTCTTGCCGGGCTGGCGGTCGCCATCTACCAACTCTGGGCCGGCGATCGGGCCGAGAAAACCCAGGAGCATGTTGACGGCAGCAAGTCGCGCCCGGACGCCTGACGCCAGTCTGTTAAACGCGATTGGGTCAAAGGCGGAACCAGGGCCGGAGGCTTGGCCGATGCACTCTGCCGGCCACGCGGCAAAGGTTGGAAGCATTTCGCGTTGTCCGCTCGCTGGATGATTTTAATGGTCATCGGCCCATACGGCCCGCGCGCAATCTCGAAGCGCTTGATCCATCGATTTGTACCAGGACGTAGAGGGGACGGCTTATCGCAATCGAGCGACCAACGCGACGGTCTCGCGATTGGATTGCGGTGACGCTCATCTTGGCGCTTTGCCGAGCGGAGGGGACGGCGAGCCTCGGGCTCCAGGCGGCTGGGCTTGACAGATGTCCGATCCAACCCCCAAACTCGTTTGCATACGAACGATCTTTTCGGGGCCGAGCGATGACGGTGCAGGACCTCAGCCTGGAGCCGGACGAAAAAATCCGCTGCGATGCCTGCCCGGTGATGTGCTACATCAAGCCGGGTGCGCTGGGCGCCTGCGACCGCTACGGCAACGAGGCCGGCGTGCTGGTCCGCGTCGATCCTCATATCGTGCTGGAACATGTGCTGGAGGATGGCGGCACCGTGGTGCCGTTCAATGCCGGCTCGCTCGATTGGGACGGCAACATCCTGCGCGAGCCGCAGGCCTTCATCACCGCCATCGGGGCCGGCACCACCTATCCCGACTACAAGCCCGCGCCCTTTATCGTGGCTTCCGAGATCGATGGCATCGACATGGTCACGGTGGTGACCGAGGGTATTTTTTCATATTGCGGCGTCAAGGTGAAGATCGACACCGACCGTCACCTCGGGCCGGAGCGGGCGCTGGTGCGCGCCGGCGGCGAGGCGATCGGCCATGTCAGCACCGGCGAATATGGCTCGCAGATGCTCTCGCTCGGCGGAGTCCACCACCTGACCGGCGGCTCCAAGCGCGAGGGCCGCGCCACCTGCGAGGCGCTGCTGACGCTCTGCAACGGCGGCGCGGTGGATCTTGCCATCGACGAGGGCGCCAGCGTCCAGGTGCAGTCCGGCAAGCGGCCGCTGGTCAATGGCATTATCGAGGAGCGCATGCGCGTCGGCTGCGGCTCGGCCACCATCGGCATGTTCGCCAAGCAATGGTTCGGCAAGGTCGACGAGGTCGTGGTGGTGGACGACCACATCACGGGCGTGCTGTCCGAACACCAGGCCGGCAAACTCTTGGGGATCCAGGACACCGGCATCAAGATGAAGGGCCGCCGCTCGACGCCGGGGCGCTATTTCCAGGTGGCCGAGCCCGGCACCGGCTGGGGCGGCACCAGCATCGCGAATCCCCTGCAGATCCTTGGGGCCTTCGATCCCAAGACGGCGCGGCCGGGTCTGACCATGCTGATGGTGTCGACCACGGGCGAACATGCGGCCTATTACGTGCTCGACGAGGCGCTGCGGCCGATCGAACACACCATGCCGGATGACCTCGCCCGTTCGGTGGCGCTGATCCAGGAGAATTGCGAACCGGCGCTGTCGACCGTGCTGTTCATGGGCGGCGCCGGCGGCTCGCTGCGGGCCGGCGTCACCGAAAATCCGGTGCGGCTGACCCGTTCTGTCAAGGATTCGCTGACGGTGGTGACCTGCGGGGGGGCCCCGACATATGTGTGGCCCGGCGGCGGCATCACCTTCATGGTCGACGTCTCGCGCGTGCCCGCCAACGGCTTTGGCTACGTGCCGACCCCCGCCCTGGTGGCGCCGATCGAGTTCACCCTGCGGCTGTCGGATTACGCCAAGCTCGGCGGCTATATGGATCAGGTGCGGCCGCTGTCGGACTTTCGTGGTCCCAGCGAGCACCGCAAACAGGTGCCCCACCGCGCCGACAATCCCTGGCCCATGCTGCCCGACGCCGCCAAGGGCCTGCGCCGATGAGGGTGCCGCCGCAGATGGCGTTTTTGGCGGAGGGGGTCCCGCATCCTTTCCTGGTCGATATGGAAAGGGACGCGTGCCGCAGCCCCCTTCTCCCCTTGCGGGAGAAGGTTGGCGAAGCGGGGATGAGGGGTGTGGTTCGACCGGAGGACCCCTCATCCGGCCTTCGGCCACCTTCTCCCGCAAGGGGAGAAGGGGCGGCTACGACGGATCGGGCAAATTGGCGGAGGGGGGGCCTGCACTTGCAGCACGGGCCGATCGATCTCATCGTCGCGGCCTATGGCGCGACGGAAGCGGTCGAGGTGGCCTATCGGGCCGCCGCGCGGCGGTTCGTGACAATCCTGTACGAATTGTGCGAGGAGCTTGCCGCGCTGCGCAGCCCCGCCACCGCGAACGGCCCTTCCCTGACCGGCCCCGTGGCGCGGCGCATGGGCCGTGCCGTGGCGCCGTTCGCGGCCGACACCTTCATCACCCCTATGGCGGCGGTCGCGGGCGCGGTGGCGGAAGAGATTTTGGCTGCCCTGGTGGCGGCCGCGCCGCTCGAGCGGGCCTCGGTCAACAATGGCGGCGATATCGCGCTTCATCTTGCGCCCGGCACCCATTTTACCGTCGGCTTGGTGGATCGGCCCGACCGACCAAATCTGTTCGGCCGCACCCGCATCGCGGCGGCCGATCCCGTGCGCGGCATCGCCACCAGCGGCTGGCGCGGCCGCAGCTTTTCGCTGGGGATCGCGGATGCAGTTACCGTTTTGGCCCGCACCGCTGCCGCGGCCGACGCCGCCGCCACGGTGATCGCCAATGCGGTCGATCTGCCCGGCCATCTGGGCGTGCATCGCCGCCCAGCGTCGTCGATCCAGGCCGACAGCGATCTCGGCGAGCGGCTGGTCACGCGCGCCGTCGATCCTCTGAGCCTCGCCGAGATAGCGACCGCGCTGGCCTCCGGCCTGCGCTGCGCCGACGATCTTGCGGCGCGCGGCCTGATCCTGGCCGCAGCCTTGCATTGCCAGGGCCAGACCCGAGCCGTCGGCTTGATGCCCGAGACCGAATTCCTGCACCAATCCGTCATTCCCGCTCCCCTCCAGAGTTCTGCGCATGCTTGACGTCATCATCCGCAAGCAGAACGTCACGGTGGAAGAGATCTTTCACGAGGGCGGCCCCGTCGCGGCCACGCCGCTCCGGCGCGGCGCCATCCTGGCCGTGATCCAAAATCCGTTCGCGGGCCACTACGTCGAAGACATCGCGGGTTTCATGGACGATCTAAAACCGCTTGGCCTCGCCATGGCGCGGGCGCTGGTCGATGCCCTGGGCGGCGATCCAGCGGTGGTGCAGGGCTATGGCAAGGGCGCCATCGTGGGCCAGGCGGGCGAGCTCGAACATGGCGCGCTCTGGCACGTGCCCGGCGGCTATGCGATGCGCGAAATCCTGGGCGATGCCAAAGCCATCGTGGCCTCGACCAAGAAAGTCGGCGGACTCGGCACGCGGCTCGACATTCCGGTGACCCACATCAACGCCTCCTATGTGCGCAGCCATTTCGACGCCATGGAGGTCGGCTTGGCCGATGGTCCCCGCGCCGACGAGATCGTATTGGCCCTTGTGATGACCACCGGGTCCCGCATCCATGCCCGGGTCGGGGGCTTGCGGGCCGCCGACATCAAGGGCGAGGATGGCCTGCGTTGACGGTCCGTTTCACCAAACGTCCTCCGACACGAAGGGCCTGATCCCGTGGCTGCAAAGATCCGCAAGATCGTGACCTTCGTCGAAGAGCTCCGCACCGAAATGGGGCGGCCCATTGAGCCCCCGACCCGGCGCGCCGCCGCCGTGGCGGTGATCGAAAACCCCTTTGCGGGCCGTTATGTCGAGGATCTGTCGGACCTCATCGCCATCGGTGAGGAACTCGGCGCCCTGCTCACGGAACGCGCCGTGGCGGCGCTGGGAATCCCGGGCGACTCCGCCCAGAGCTATGGCAAGGCCGCGCTGGTGGGCGAGAATGGCGAACTCGAACATGCGGCCGCGATCCTGCATCCCAAGATGGGCACCCCGGTGCGCAAGGCGCTCGGCAAGGGCGCGGCCCTGATCCCCTCCTCCAAGAAGCGCGGCGGCCCGGGCGCCGTGCTCGACGTGCCGCTGGGCCACAAGGATGCGGCCTTCGTGCGCAGCCATTTCGACGGCATGGAGGTGCGCATCAACGACGCGCCGCGCGCCAACGAGATCTTGGTCGCCATCGCCATCACGGACAGCGGACGCCCCCTGCCCCGGGTGGGCGGGTTGGAGGTCGCGGACATCAAGGGCCAGGACGGCTTGCGCTAAACATTTGTCTTGCAAGCACCTCTGGCCCTCATGCTGAGCCGGCGCGGGACGCGCCGAGTCGAAGCACCGGACGGGTTGCCGTCCTTCGACTCGGATGCCTTCTGGCATCCGGCTCAGGATGCGGAACCGGGTTGTCGAACAGGTCCTAAGCGTTCATCCGGATCGGCCGCTCGGCCGAGATTTTTGGGGAGAGATCACGTGGCACGCACGATTTGGGTCGCCGGCCTGCTGGCCGCACTTCTTTCTACGACGGCGAACTGGTCCGCCCAGGCGCAAACCGCAGGCGCCGTCACGATCGGCGAGATCAACTCCTATTCGGCCCTGCCCTCCTTCACCGAGCCCTATCGCAAGGGCTGGCAGCTCGCGCTCGACGACATCAACGCCCATGGCGGGATCAACGGCAAGACCTTAAAAATCATCTCCAAGGATGATGCCGGCAAACCCGCCGACGCCATCACGGCCGCCAACGAACTGGTGTCGAGCGACCATGTTGCCATGCTGGCCGGCGGCTTCTTCTCCAATGCCGGCCTGGCCCTGGCCGATTTCGCCAAGCAGAAGAAGGTCTTCTACCTTGCCGGCGAACCCCTGACCGACGCCATGGTGTGGTCGGCCGGCAATCATTACACCTTCCGGCTGCGGCCCTCGAACTACATGCAAGCCGCCATGCTGGCCGACGAGGCCGCCAAACTGCCGGCCAAACGCTGGGCCACGGTGGCGCCGAACTACGAATACGGCCAGTCGGCCGTGGCGGTGTTCAAGCGGCTGCTCTCGGCCAAGCGGCCCGACATCGAATGGGTGGGCGAGCAATGGCCGCCGCAGGGCAAGATCGACGCCGGCCCTGTGGTCCAGGCGCTCGCGGCCGCCAACCCCGATGCTATCCTCAACGTCGAATTCGGCCCGGATCTGGTCAAATTCGTCCGCGAGGGCAACACCCGCGGCCTGTTCGCGGGCAAGTCCGTGGTCAGCTTCCTCACCGGCGAGCCGGAATATCTCGATCCGCTCAAGGACGAGGCACCCGAAGGCTGGATCGTCACCGGCTATCCCTGGTACGCGCTCCACACCCCCGAACACGATGCCTTCCTGAAAGCCTATCAGGACAAATACCACGACCACCCGCGGCTCGGCTCGGTGGTGGGCTATACCTTGATCGAAGCCGCGGCCGATGTCCTGCGCAAGGCGGATTCGACCGATCCGGAGAAACTCGTCACCGCCGCCGAGGGCCTCACCTTCGAGTCGCCCTTCGGCAAGGCGACGCTGCGGGCCATCGACCATCAGTCGACCCTGGGCGCCTTCGTGGGCACCACCACGGTGAAAGACGGCGCCGGCGTGATGAAGGATTTCGTCTATCACGACGGTGCCGGCTACCTGCCGAGCGACGACGAGGTGAAGAAGCTGCGGCCGCAGGGCTGAGCGCGGCTTGGCGCTCTACTTCGCCCAATTCCTGACGGGTCTCGCGGCCGCCTCCTCCCTGTTTTTGGTGGCCTCGGGCCTGTCGATCATTTTCGGGGTGACCCGGATCGTCAACTTCGCCCATGGCGCCTTCTACATGCTGGGCGCTTATATGGCCTATACGCTGACCGAGCGCTTCGCCGGCGCCTTCGGGTTTTGGGGCGGCATCGTGCTCGCCGCCCTGGCGGTCGCGGCCATTGGAGCCGTCGTCGAGATGCTGCTCCTTCGCCGCATCTACGCGGCGCCCGACCTGTTCCAGCTGCTCGCCACCTTTGGCCTCACGCTCGCGGTCGAGGATCTTGTCGTGCTGGTCTGGGGGCCGGACGACCTGTTGGGCCCGCGCGCGCCCGGGCTGCGCGGCGCCGTCGACCTGCTGGGCCAAAAGGTGCCGAGCTACGACCTCGTGCTGATCGCGCTCGGCCCCATCGTGCTCGGCGCCCTCTGGCTGCTGTTCCACCGCACCCGCTTCGGCATCCTGGTGCGGGCCGCCACCCAGGATCGCGAGATGGTGGGAGCGCTCGGGGTCAACCAGAAGTGGCTGTTCACCGGCGTCTTCGCGCTCGGCGTCTTCTTGGCCGCGCTCGGTGGCGCGCTGCAGATCCCGCGCGACGCCGTCAACCACGGCATGGACCTGCAGGTCATTGTCGAAGCCTTCGTGGTCGTGGTCATCGGCGGCCTCGGCAGCGTCACGGGCGCCTTCGTGGCGGCCCTGATCGTGGGCGAGCTCAACGCGTTCGGGATCTTGGTGCTTCCGGCCGTCTCCATCGTGCTGGTCTTCGTGGTCATGGCCGTGGTCCTGGTGGTGCGCCCGTATGGCCTGTTCGGCCGGGCCGAGGGGCCGGGGCGCGCGAGCGCGATGCTGTCGGCAAAACCCTGGGCCCCGATGGCGGGCGGCGCCCGACTCGGCACGCTGGCCCTCATTGCCTTAGCTGCCCTCCTGCCAGTCGTGGCGGGCGACTATTGGCTGACCGCCCTATCCGAGATCCTCATCTTCGCGTTGTTCGCCATGAGCCTGCAATTCCTCATGTCGACGGGCGGCATGACCTCCTTCGGCCATGCCGCCTATTTCGGCCTAGGCAGCTACGGCGCGGCGCTGGCCGTGAAGATGCTGGGGCTCTCCATGCTGCCGGCGCTCGGCTGCGGCCTAGCGCTCGGCACCGCCGGCGCGGCGCTGTTCGGGCTGTTCTGCGTGCGGCTTTCGGGTGTCTATCTCGCCATGCTGACCCTGGCCTTCGCCCAGATCGCCTGGTCGATCATGTTCCAGTGGAGCGCTGTGACGGGCGGCGACAATGGCCTGCTCGGCATCTGGCCTGCCCCTTGGGCCGCAACCCCGCGCGTCTTCTACTGGCTGGTGCTGGCCGTGAGCGTGGCCGGCATCGCGGCCTTGCGCGTGCTGGTCTTCTCGCCTTTCGGCTATGGGCTGCGGGCCGTGCGCGATTCGCAATTGCGCGCCGAGGCGGTGGGGATCGGCAGCTATCGCACCCGCTGGCTGGCTTTCACGGTCGCGGGCGGCTTTGCGGCGCTGGCGGGCGGTCTATTCGCCTTTCTCAAGGGCAGCGTGTTTCCCGATACCTTGGGCGTCTCGACCTCGGTGGACGGCCTCGTCATGGTGCTGCTCGGCGGCATCGGCACCGTGTCGGGCAGCGTCGTGGGCGCCGTGGTCTACAAGGCGTTGTCGATCTGGCTGGTGAGCCGGACCGACCTCTCGAAACTCGTGCTCGGCCTCCTCATCGTGGGGCTGGTCGTGGCCTTTCCGAGCGGCATCGGCGGCCTAGCCAACCGGCTCTGGGCCCGGCGGCCTGCCGCAGAACGGCTCGCATCCGAGCCGCGCATCGAGGGCGCCGAATGAGCGCCCCCGTTCTCGCGGTCGAGGGCATCGCCAAGGCCTATCGCGGCGTCCAGGCGGTCCGCGGCGTGTCGTTCAAACTCGAACCCGGAGAAATCCTGGCGCTGATCGGCCCCAACGGGGCTGGAAAATCGACCTGTTTCAACCTGGTCAATGGGCAGATCCGCGCCGATCGAGGCACCATCCGGCTCAAGGGCGAGGATGTGACGGGCCTGTCCTCCCGCGCCATGTGGCGGCGCGGCGTCGGCCGAACGTTTCAGATCACCGCGACCTTCGGGTCGATGACGGTGCGCGAGAATCTGCAGACCGCGCTGCTGGCCCATGCGGGGCAACTCGGCCGCCCGGCCGGCCTTGCCAAAAACGCCCAACTCGCCGAGGCCGACGCCCTGCTCGACCTCGTCGGCCTGCGCGCCCAGGCCAAGCGCCCCTGCAACGAATTGGCCTATGGCGATCTGAAACGCCTCGAACTCGCCATCGCGCTGACCAACGATCCGGCCCTGCTGCTGATGGACGAGCCGACCGCCGGGATGGGGCCGGCCGAGCGGATCGCGCTCATGCGGCTGACCACCGCCCTGGCGCGCGAGCGCCGCATCGGGGTGCTGTTCACCGAACACGACATGGACATCGTGTTCGACCATGCCGATCGCGTCATGGTGCTGGCACGCGGCGAAGTGATCGCGGCGGGCTCGCCCGAGACCGTCCGCCGCGACCCGCAGGTGCGCGCCACCTATCTCGGCGAGGGTCTCGTCTATCGGAAGCAGGCCGATCCGGTGGAGCCGGTATGACCCTAAGCGTCACCGGGCTCAACGGCTGGTATGGCCCGGCGCAGATCCTGTTCGATGTGGCGCTGCAGGTCGGCCCTGGCGAAGTCGTGGCGCTGCTGGGCCGCAATGGCGCCGGCAAGACCACGACCTTTCGCGCCATCGCGGGCCTGCTGGAACGGCGCGAGGGCCGCATCGTCTTCGGCGGCGCCGACGTCTCCCGCCTGCCCACCTATGATGTGGTGCGACGGGGCCTCGCCTTCGTGCCAGAGGATCGCCGCATCTTCTCTGACCTCACCGTCGAGGAGAATCTCGAGGTTGGCCGCCAGCCGGCTCGAACCGGGTCCCCGCACTGGACGCCCGAGCGGCTCTACGCCCTGTTCCCCAATCTCGGCGAGATGCGCCGGCGCCCGGGCGGCGCCATGAGCGGGGGCGAGCAGCAGATGCTCAGCATCGCGCGTTCGCTGATGGGCAATCCGAGCTTGATCCTGCTCGACGAGCCTTCGGAGGGCCTGGCGCCAAAAATCGTGGAGGACATGGCGAAGGTCATCCTGGCGCTGAAGCACGAGGGCCTGAGCATCCTCGTCTCCGAACAGAACCTGCATTTCGGACGGCTGATCTCCGACCGCGCCGTCATCATGGAGCGCGGCCAGGTGCGCTTCGCGGGCACGATCGCCGAGATCGACGCCAATCCGGAAAGCGCCGAGGCGTTTTTGGCGGTTTGACGCGAGCCTCGGCGTTCCGCTCGCGACCATCCTGCTCTAGAGTTGGGCTCCCGGCGCCAAGAGTCCGGCAGATTGGTTGTCGATGTCCGCGGTTGTTTCCAAAGTCTTGCCCCCGACCGAACAGGATTACGTGCTCGAAGAGCAGGTCGGCTTCATCCTCCGCCAGGTTTCGCAGCGGCATGCCGCCATCTTTTCGGCCGGCATCGAGGCCGAAGTGACCACTACCCAATGGGCGGCGCTCGCCAAGCTCCACGAACTGGGACCGCTATCTCAAAATCTTTTGGGACGGTTGACCGTCATGGATGCCGCCACCATCAAGGGCGTAATCGACCGCCTGTCGAAACGCGGACTGACCGCCACGACGCCGGACACCGGGGATCGGCGTCGCCATGTCGTCGCCCTGACGGAAGCCGGACAGAACCTCGTCGAGCGCCTCGTCCCGCGCGCCCTAGGCATCACGGACGAAACCCTGGCTCCGCTCGACGCCAAGGAACGCACCATGTTGATCGGGCTGTTGCTGCGGTTGCGGTAGTTAGGACGAACCCGGCTGGGCCACATCGGGACGCCCCCATTTGCCTAGTCCCGAGCCGGGTCCGCAGGACACGAGTCGAAGGACGGAACCGTTATACCAAGCTGCGGTGATGGCGACCCGTTTTGGGCGTGATCCCCTTCGCCCCGCTTGCGGGGAGAAGGTGGCCGATAGGCCGGATGAGGGTCCTAACGAAGACGCCCCTCATCCCCGCGTCGCGGACCTTCTCCCCGCAAGCGGGGCGAAGGGCATCACGCCGAAGAGCGAGCAACAAGTCCCTCTTACTGCAACTTTGTATAACACGTGCTTCGACTCGCCCGGCGAAGCCGGGCGGCTCAGCATGAGGATGCTGGGAGGCAGCGGCCCCTTTGGTTGGCTCAGCGCGCAAACAGCGCCTCACCCCAGCACCAGCTCCGGCACCTTCTCGGCGGGCGGGGTATTGCGGCTGCGGCCGATGCGCACGAGGCCGTCGATCACCACCATCCCGATGCCGGGCAGGTCGCCGAGCTGGATGGCCTCCAGCAGGGTTTTTCCCGCCCCATGCTGCGGGCGGTCGAGCAGCACGAAATCGGCCGCGCGGCCGACTTCGATGAGGCCGCAATCGAGTGAGCGCATGCGGGCCGTATTCCCCGTCCCGAAACAGAACGCGATCTCGGCCGGGATGTCGCCGAGCGACGACAGCATCGAGATCATGCGCAGGATGCCGAGCGGCTGCACCCCGGAGCCGGCCGGCCCGTCGGTGCCAAGGATAATGCGTTCCACCTGTTTCATCTCGCTCGCGGTGCGGAGAGTATAGAGCGCCGCGCGCTCGTTGCCGTTGTGGACGATCTCGAGGCCGCGCCGGCAGCCCTCGCAGATGCAGCGGATCTCTCGATCCGGCAACGCCGTATGGCCGCCGTTGATATGGCCCACGACATCGGTGTCGGCCTCCAGCACCACAGCTGAATCGATCAGCCCGGACCCCGGGATCGAGGGCCCCCCGGTATGGATGGTCGATTGGATCCCGTATTTGCGCGCCCAGCCCACCATTCGTCTTGCGGTCGCGCCGTCCTTGACGCCGCCCAGGCCCACTTCGCCCAGCAGCGTGACCCCTGCGGCCGCGAGCTCCCTAAAATCCTCCTCCACCATGCCGGGCTCGATCACCGGCGCGCCGGCATGGATCTTCATGCCGCCAGGGCGGAAGTTACTGAAGGCCCGTTGGGCGAAGATCGCCATGGCCTTCAGCCCGACAATGTCCTTGGGACGGCCCGGCATATGCACCTCGCCCGCCGAAATCATCGTGGTGACGCCGCCGTGCAGGGTGGAATCGATCCAGTTCATCTGGCTCTGCCGCGGCGTCCAATCGCCCGCCACGGGATGCACGTGGCTGTCGATCAGCCCCGGCGCCAAAGCGCAGCCATGGGCGTCGATCACCGTCTTGGCACCCTCCTGGTCGACGTCCTTGACCTTGCCCACGGCCGTGATGCGGCCGTTCTCGGCCACGATCGTGTCGGCATCCAAGATGGGCTGCAGCATGTCGCCGCTGAGCATCAGCCCGATGTTGCGGATGACGAGTTTACCCGAGGGAGCCGCGGCCGGAGCGTCATGAGCCATCGTGTGGTCCTTGCGAAAAGATCTCGCGGGCCAACCCTCTCCCGCGCGGCGGGATGGCGACGCCCGTCATTTGTTTGTGTACCAACGATAATCCGTGACGTAAACTCAGGCAAAGGCCGGTTGTGACGAACTTGCGTCACTGCGGCCCGACGCGGTAGTGACACGCCCTTTGGAGGCCGCATGAGCAGCATGCACGAGGAAACCGTCGTCGACGTCCGGCATTGGACCGACCGGCTGTTCAGTTTCAGAACCACCCGCGATCCGGCGTTCCGCTTCCGCAACGGCGAATTCACGATGATCGGCGTCAAGGTCGACGGCAAGCCGCTGCTGCGTGCCTATAGCGTGGCAAGCGCCAATTACGAAGACCAGCTCGAATTCCTGTCCATCAAGGTTCCCGATGGCCCGCTGACCTCCCGGCTGCAGCATCTCAAAGTGGGCGATCCGGTGATCGTGGGCCGCAAGGCGACCGGCACGCTGGTGATCGACAACCTGCTTTCCGGCCGCAACCTCTACCTACTGGCGACCGGTACAGGGCTCGCGCCCTTCCTCAGCGTGATCAAAGACCCCGAGACCTACGAGCGGTTCGAGAAGGTCGTGCTGGTTCACGGCTGCCGGCACGTGTCGGAACTGGCCTATCGCGACGACATTGCCGACATCCTGCCGCATGACGAACTCATCGGCGAATTGATCCACGATCAGCTTTTCTATTATCCCACGGTGACCCGCGAGCCGTTCCGCCACAACGGCCGCATCACGGCCCTCATGGAATCCGGTCAGCTCTATAGCGATCTCGGCCTCGCGCCGCTCGAGGCGGAGCACGATCGAGTCATGATCTGCGGCGGCCCCGCCATGCTGGCGGATCTCAAGGCGCATCTCGTCGAGCGCGGCTTTCAGGAAGGCAATCACGGCGAGCCCGGCCAGTTCGTGGTCGAAAAGGCTTTCGTCGAACGTTAGAACCGATCAGGCGCAAGCCGTCCCGGCCGCTCAGGAGGTCCGCATGACCCTCGCACAGACCAGCACGCCGGCTCCGCGGTCCGAGGCAGCGCGCTTCCAATGGGACGATCCCTTCCTCTTGGAAGATCAACTCAGCGAGGACGAGCGGCTCATCCGCGACACGGCCCGGGCCTATGCCCAGGAAAAGCTGCAGCCCCGTATCCTCGAGGCCTATGCCAAGGAGCTCACCGATCGGTCCATCTTCACCGAAATGGGCGAACTCGGCCTGCTCGGCGTGACTTTGCCCGAAGCCTACGGCGGCGCGGAGGCCTCTTATGTGGCCTATGGATTGGTGGCGCGCGAGGTCGAGCGGGTGGATTCGGGCTATCGCTCGATGATGAGCGTGCAATCCTCGCTCGTCATGTATCCGATCTACGCCTATGGCGACGAGGCGCAGCGCAAGCGCTACCTGCCGAAGCTGGCGGGCGGCGAATGGGTGGGCTGTTTCGGGCTCACCGAACCCGAAGCCGGCTCCGACCCGGGCGGCATGCGCACCCGGGCCGAGAAGGTCTCCGACGGCTACCGCATCACGGGTGCGAAAACCTGGATTTCCAATGCGCCGATTGCCGACGTGTTCGTGGTCTGGGCCAAATCAGATGCCCATGACGACGCCATTCGGGGTTTTATTCTCGATAAGGGCATGGCGGGCCTGTCGGCCCCGAAAATCGAGGGCAAGCTCAGCCTGCGCGCCTCGGTGACCGGTGAGATCGTCATGGAGGGCGTGGTGGTGCCCGAGGCCAGCCTGCTGCCCAACGTGTCCGGCCTGAAGGGGCCGTTCGGCTGCCTCAACCGCGCCCGCTACGGCATCGCCTGGGGCACCATGGGGGCGGCCGAGGATTGCTGGCACCGGGCGCGCGACTACACGCTGGCCCGCAAGCAATTCGGCCGGCCGCTGGCCGCCACCCAGTTGATCCAGAAGAAGCTCGCCGACATGCAGACCGAGATCGCGCTCGGGCTGCAGGCCGCCTTGCGGGTCGGGCGGCTGTTCGACGAGGGCAGAATGGCGCCCGAGATGATCAGCCTGATCAAGCGCAACAATTGCGGCAAGGCGCTCGACATCGCGCGTGCCGCGCGGGACATGCACGGCGGAAACGGCATCATGGGCGAATATCACGTGATGCGGCACGCCCAGAATCTGGAAACCGTCAACACCTATGAGGGGACTCACGACGTGCATGCCTTGATCCTGGGACGGGCTCAGACCGGCATACAGGCGTTCGGGTGAGTGGGACGCCAAATCCGCGCAAGCCGCTCGAAGGCCTGCGCGTTCTCGAACTCGCCCGCATCCTGGCTGGCCCCTGGATCGGGCAGTTGCTGGCCGATCTCGGCGCCGACGTGGTCAAGGTCGAGCGACCCGGCGTGGGCGATGACACCCGCACCTGGGGACCGCCCTTCGTGGAAGGAGCCTCGGGCGAGCATCTTTCAGCGGCCTATTTCCATGCCGCCAACCGCGGCAAGCGCTCGATCGCGGTCGATTTCGAGACGGAGGACGGACGCGCCGTGGTTCGTCAGCTTGCCGCGCATGCCGACGTGCTGATCGAAAACTTCAAGGTCGGCGGCCTCGCCAAGCATGACCTCGACTATGCAAACCTCAAAAGCCTCAATCCGCGGCTGGTCTATTGCTCGGTGACTGGATTTGGGCAGGACGGCCCTTACGCCAATCGCGCCGGCTACGACTTCATGATCCAGGGGCTTGGCGGCATCATGGACCTGACGGGCGAGCCCAAAGGTGAGCCGCAAAAGATCGGGGTGGCGTTCGCGGACATCTTTACCGGAGTCTATGCCAGCGTGGGCATTCTGGCGGCGCTGCGCCGGCGCGACGAAAGCGGCCTCGGCGGCCACCTCGACATGGCGCTGCTCGACACCCAGGTGAGCGTGTTGGCCAATCAGGCCCTCAACTTTCTCGTGTCCGGTACCGCGCCGCGCCGCATGGGCAATGCCCATCCAAACATCGTGCCCTATCAGGTTTTTCCGGTGGACGACGGGCACGTCGTCGTGGCGGTGGGCAATGACGGCCAGTTCGCCCGTTTCGTCCGCGTGCTTGGACGAGCCGACCTTGCCGCGGACCCTCGCTTTGCCACAAACCCGCAGCGGGTTGCCCATCGGGCCGAACTGGTGCCGCTGCTCACGGGCCTGACGCTCGCCTTCGGGCGCGAAGCGCTGCTGGCCGCGCTGGAGCGAGAGGGCGTTCCGGCCGGGCCGATCAATTCCGTGGCGGACGTGTTCGCCGATCCTCAGGTGATCGCGCGTGGCATGCGGGTCGACGTCCCGGCCGCTGACGCTAAAGCAGGCACGATCCCGAGCGTCGCGTCGCCGATCGTCCTCGACGGCATCCGCATGGTGGCGACCAAACCCGCTCCCGCGCTGGGCGCGGACCTTGCAAGCGTGCTCGGCGACGTCGGCTGGACGGGCTGATTTCTGGCAGGCCGGCAGGCTGTTGCTCGCCAAATCGTCCCTCGGCGGGTAAGAGGGTCGCGCCATGGGCGTGAATGTCCGCAAATCGATCGCGGTGGAAGGTGAAAAGGATGCGTGGAATCATTCTGGCAGGCGGTAGCGGCACCCGGCTGCACCCGATGACGAGCGTGATCTCGAAGCAGCTGCTGCCCATCTATGACAAGCCGATGATCTACTATCCCTTGTCGACCCTGATGCTGGCCGGGATCCGCGACGTGCTGATCATCTCGACCCCGCATGACCTTCCCCATTTCAAGCGCATGCTCGGCGACGGCGCGCAATGGGGTCTCAACCTCAACTATGCCGAACAGCCCTCGCCCGATGGCCTGGCCCAGGCCTTCATCATCGGGGCCGACTTCATCGGCGACGAGAACTCCACCTTGATTCTGGGCGACAACGTCTTCTACGGCCATGGCCTGCCCGAACTGATGCGGCCCGCCCTGGCGCGCACCGGCGCGACCGTGTTCGCCTATCACGTGAACGATCCCGAGCGGTACGGGGTGGTGGATTTCGACGAGACCGGCAAAGCCCTGTCGATCGAGGAAAAGCCCAGCGCGCCGAAATCCAACTGGGCCGTGACGGGGCTCTACTTCTACGATCCCGAAGTGGTGGAAATCGCGGCGCACCTGAAACCTTCGCCGCGCGGCGAACTCGAGATCACCGATCTCAACCGGGTCTATCTCGAACGCGGAACCCTGCAGGTGGAACGTATGGGGCGCGGCTTCGCCTGGCTCGATACCGGCACGCCGGATTCGCTTCTGGAAGCCGCCGAATTCGTGCGCGTCTACGAACGCCGCCAGGGCTTTCGCATCGCTTGCCCGGAAGAGATCGCCTTCTCGTTGGGCTGGATCGACGCCGCCCAGTTGGCCACGCTGGCGGGTCGGCTCGCCAAGAGCACCTATGGCCAATATCTCATGGCGGTCCTGGCCGAACACGGGCAAGGCCCCTCGGGCAAGTAGCGCGTTGGGGCGAGGGCGGGTCAGTCTATCGCATGACGCCGGTGTGGCCGAGCGAGTAGCGGCCCGGCTGCGGCCATATGGTCAGCCCATGCGGGGTTCGCCCGACAGGAATGGTGTCGACCTGACCCGTCGTGGTGTCGATCGCATAGACCACGTTGTCGAACCGCCCCGACAGCCAAAGGCGTTTGCCGTCGGCGCTCACATTGCCCATGTCCGGACTGCCGCCGCCCGGAATCGGCCAGTTTGCCTCGACCTTGCCGGAAGCGAAGTCGATCACCGAAACGCTTCCCTGGCCGTGCGGCCCTCCCGCGATGGCGTGCGACCCGCGATTGGACACGTAGAGCTTGGTGCCGTCGCGGCTCGGGTAGAGGCCGTGGGTGCCGATCCCGGTTGGGATGAAGCCGATTTCCCTAAAGATGGCCGCGTCGATGACACTGACGCCGTCGGTCATCATGTTGGCGACGTAGAAGACCTGGCCG
Organism: uncultured Lichenihabitans sp.; assembly: GCA_964245915.1. Classification (GTDB taxonomy): domain Bacteria; phylum Pseudomonadota; class Alphaproteobacteria; order Rhizobiales; family Beijerinckiaceae; genus Lichenihabitans. Next base: position 83,728 of record CAXTOT010000005.1, read on the forward strand.
TCGGGAGCGATGCGCACGTCCTGTGGCATGCCGCCTTTTTCAAGCTTGAGAAAACCCATCACCCTGCGGCCGGCGACATCGACTTTGACGAGGGCGCCCGCGAATTCGCAGGTGAAGATGGCAAAGCTGCCGTCCGCCGAAAAATCCGCATGATTGATCCCGAGGCATTCGGGGATGCTGAGGGAACCTTGCATTTTCATGGTGTGCGGATCGCGGTATTCGAGCCGCCGCCGCGATTCCGCGACCACGATGGCCGAGGTGCCATCCGGCGTGAAATACATGTTGTAGGCATCCTCGATCGGCAGGATCTGGGTCAATTTGGCAGTCTGCGGATCGATGGAGGAGAGACTTCCCCAAATACGGTGGCTTTTGGCGCTGCCCGTCACCCAAAGCGTCTTCAGATCCCAGGACGGAACGATGTGCTGAGGGTCTTGCCCGACTTTGTAACGGTCGACGACCTTGAGGGTCGCGGGATCGATGACATAAACGTCCTGCGAGGCGATGTTCGGTACGTAGACGCGGTCGAGCGCGCCCGCAACGGCCGGGCTGAGCTGGCCGGCCGTCGCGTGTTCGTACACATTCACGGGCCGCGGCAGAAGGTCGTCTCTAGGCTGCCTGGCTTCCTTGATGTCGGACCGCGGCGGCGGCGCTGCAGCCTCGGCCTTATTGGGCAAGCAGGGAAGCGCTAGGCTCGCGAGCAAGGCGAGCGCAAAACCCCATGCGGGCGGCCAGTTCTTCGGGCCAGATCTGGAACGGTGCATCCTCGTCACGGACGTTGAGGCCGGCTGATCGCAACCGTGATGGCCTTGGTGGTCTTGTCGACGATGTCCTGAACCGCGAGTTGGCCCATCTCCGCGCTGGACCGCCTCGGATCGCCATAGACCCCATCGGCCGCATCGAGATGTGCGCCGGATTTCAGCCCATCGAGGCGCACCAGCCGAGGGTCGACGGCCAGCATCAGCGACGTATCGGCGACTCCGGCGTGGGTTCCAACTTCTGACGCGGAAAACCCGTGATCCTTCAGCACCGGGTAGAAGCCGACCGTGGCGGCCTGGTAATATTCAGGCATGAAATGGGCGCGGGCGGGGGTCGCGGCCCATGCCCGGTTCAACTGATCGGCCACCGCCCTGAGGTCGCCTTGGTAGCTGCCATGTTCGCCGATCAGCACGATGTCCTTGAACCCATGTTGCTTGAAGCTCATAGCGGCCGATTCGATCATCTTGCGGAACACATCCGAAGGAATCGTGATGGTGCCGGGAAAGCGCATATGCGAGGTTGGCGGGCTCACGGCCCCCTCAGGAACATAGGCCACGACGGGCGCCACCAAGGTGTGACCGAGCCTGCGCGCGATCTTCTCCGACAGAAATTTCGCGCGCACGTCGTGTTTGCCGAGCGCCATGTCGGGTCCGCTCTGCTCGATCCCACCAACCGGGATGATGATGGTCGTGCTGCCCGACTTGACGAGGTCGCGGAGTTCCGTCCACGTCAGATCTTCGAGAAACACCGTGTCGGGTGTCTGTGCCACTGCCGGCCACGACAAGACGAGCGCCAGCACCAGCAAGGAAAGGATCTTCGACATCGGGGACCTGATCTGCGGTGAGGACCAAAGCGCTATCGAAATGATCAATTGCTAGAGCCGAAGCCTCGGCCTTGAGGGATATTCGCCGCTCGTATAAGCGGGACAGATCCTTAGCTCATAGTTAGGGCAACTTTCCCTGGCAAACACAATTCACCGCGGCCCGGGTTGACTCGGCGCACGCGCCTTCCGCTCCGCCTTTGCGGTTTACGATGGGTTTCGGCCCGCGCAGGCGGAAAGCTGGCCGCCATCTGGGCTTGCGTCCGAAGAAACACCCTGGGAGCGAACGCATGGCGGGACAGTCGCGAGCGGTAATCACCAGCATTCAAGAGCGGCCGCGGGAATCATGGGATGACGCCAAGCGCGGCAGCGTGTCCTGGTTCACCCTGTTCAGCGGTGACATCACGCCCACGGACAGCATGACGGCCGGGTTCGCCGAGATCGTTCCGGGCGGCGGCGGCCTGCAGCAACACCGTCATGCTCAGCCGGAGATCTACTACATCACCGAAGGAACCGGCATCCTGACGATCGAGGGTCATGAGACCGTCGTGACGGCCGGCACGGCCGTGTTCATTCCGGGGGATGCGGCGCACGGCTTGCGCAACGAGTCGGGCGCCGACCTCAAGCTGCTCTACGTATTTCCCACGGACTGCTTTGCCGATGTGGTCTACCGCTTTCCCGACGACACGCCGGCGTAGGATCCCAATCGGCCGAGACGACCATGCCGGGAACGATCCCGGCATGGTTTCCGCTACGTGTCGCTGACGACATCAATAGTGGCGGCGCCAACCCCGATGCCACCCGTAGTGCCGGTGCCAACCGTAGTGCCTGTATCCATAAAAGGGCCGATGCCAGCCCCAACGGCCGTGCCAGCGGGCTTCGGTGATCCCGGAGGCCGCCTCGGAATGAGCGGCAACGGCGGGACCGACGTCGACCATCGGCACGGCCGATGCGCCGACCGATTGCAGGGCTAAGCCGCCGAAGGCGACGACCGCGACGACAGCGGCCTTGGAAAACATGGACATGATGACCTCCAAAGAGTGTTCCACGTTTGGGAAGGTAGGGTGGCCGGGCTGAATTGCGCGTGAACGAACCGGCTGACTCAAGACAGGGTAAATGGAACGCTTCACCTGCGGGCGTTCTCCTGGCGCGCAATGCCCCTTCCAGTCGCGATGCCGACCGCGTTAGGTCCCAGACAGATCCTACGAAAGGAGCCTCGCTTGGCTGACGTGCTTTCCACCCCCGCTCGCGTTACGAGCGTCAGCGCCTGCGGCACCCACGCCTTCAGCAAGCCCACGCGGGCGAGCATCCGGCTGGCCAAGGGGCTCGGGGTCGAGGGCGACGCCCATATGGGGGTCACGGTCAAACATCGCTCGCGCGTCGCGCAGGACCCGACCCAGCCCAATCTGCGCCAGGTCCACCTCGTCCATGAGGAGCTCCACGAGGAACTCCTAAGGGCCGGGTTTCGCGTGGGGCCGGGGATCATGGGCGAGAATGTCACGACGCGCGGCATCGATCTGCTCGAGCTGCCGCGCGGGGCGCGTCTGCACCTCGGCGAGACAGCCGTGGTCGAAGTCACCGGCCTCCGCAATCCCTGTCGCCAACTCGATACATATCAGCCCGGTCTGATGGCGGCGGTGCTGGACCGCAACCCCGACGGCGCGATCGTCCGCAAGGCGGGCGTCATGGGCATCGTTCTCGTGGGCGGCGACGTGCGACCGGGAGACCCCATCGGGATCGAGTTGCCGCCGGGACCGCATCGCCGCCTGGAACGCGTTTGAGCGGCGGCGCCGCATAGACGCTCTTCGTTCCGCAAAGCGCTGCGGCCTTCCTCGCCGCCCGCTATCCAACACCAACCCGCTCCGAGGCGGCAAAAATTACGCCCCAGAGGCCCATTCCCTATTCTCAAGATCGAATTTTACAGGACAATGGCGTTCTCGCTCGTCGCTCAGGATTTTCGCCATGCAAGCCGAGGATCGATCGCCCAGCATTCAGGATGGAACGTCGGACACAACGTCCGTTCTCCGGCAGATGCGGCGGGCCCTCTTCGTCACGAATTCAGATCGACTTGCGGCCAACATTGGGCGGATCGAAGCGGCCGCGGCTCTCGACACGATCCGCCAGGCCGGCCATGCGATCGTCGATGCGCCGCCCGGCGATGGCTTGCTAGCGGCGGTTCGCGGCGCGATCGCCAAGCAGAATGCGAGTGGCGTGATCATTCTGGGCGGCTATGACGTCGTCCCATCGGAACGGTACGACACGCTTCCACCGAGCGTGCGCGGCCGCCTCAAGGACAGCGCCGCGACCGATCCCGATGATTTCATCGTCTGGAGCGACCAAGCCTACGGCGACGTGGATGGCGATGGATTGGCGGACCTCCCGGTGTCCCGAATTCCCGATGGCCGCTCGTCAGGTCTGGTCAATGCCGCCCTCAATACCTCGATGCGACCCGTGGGCGCGCAACGGTTTGGTTTGCGCAATGTGGCCCGGCCTTTCGCCGACAGAGTGCTGGAGGCCTATGTCGACGGAACCGAGACGATGCGGCTGTCGGAACCCTCTCGGTCGCGTGAAATCGGCGCCGCCGACATCGCCGCGAATCACGTCTACTTGATGCTGCATGGCTCCGACGCCGATCCATCCCGTTTTTGGGGGGAAACCCCTGCCGGAACGCTGGAAGCCTTGTCGGTCCGAAACATTCCACGCGAGACGTTCGGCCCCGTCTTCGCTGGGTCCTGTTGGGGCGCCCTTACAGTCAAGACAAAGGCTTGCGACTATCGCGCAGGCGACCCGGTTGCGCCACTTGTGCCCGAGCAATCGATCGCCCTGTCGTTCCTGAGCGCAGGTTCGCGTGCCTTCGTCGGCTGCACGGGTTGCCACTATTCTCCGACGAGCGGGAATTTTGATTATTTTGGCGCCCCAATGCACAACGCCTTCTGGAGCTACGTGCGACAGGGCTATGGTCCGGCCGATGCCCTTTTCAAAGCCAAGCTGGACTATATCCAGCATTTGCCGCACGGGGGCACGACCTGGGAAGAAGTAGCCATCGAGCACAAGACCTTGCGCGAATTCACCTGCCTCGGTTTGGGGTGGTGATCACGAGTTTGTCGGAACCGTTTAGCGGAATTGTTGAACATGGCTGATCCCAAGGAGGTCTTCACCGACGCGATGCCGGACTGGCAGGTTGTCGACGACGCCGGGCTCGAGGCCGGTCCTACGACGAGCGACAAGAAATGCGATCGTGTCGCCCAGGAATATCCCGAGCTGCGCCGAAATTATCAGGGCATCCTGCCCGCGCCCCAAGCCAGGTCGATGGCTCGCATCGACCCTGCTCCCCTCGCCACGAGCGCACATGCGGAATTCATTCGGGCGAAGAAAAAGGGCTTCGAAGATGGTCTAGTCGACTCGCAGACGTTTCTCGTGTCCGGATCGCGGATCATCGGGGCGCAGGGTTGACCCCGGTTTGGCGGTCGTCCACACGCCCGATCCGACCGGGCCATCGGGGATCGGTTAAAATCGTACCGCTGTGATCTGTTCCGCGTGAAGCGGCTCGCGACTCGAGCTGGGGTGATTGGCCAGAAGCGAAAACCCACTAATTGAGAGGGTGCGGAAGCACTGAAGCCCCGTGACCGACCGTTCGGCCCCACAGGGCGCGATATGGGATCTGCTTGGCCCCGTAGTGGTAGGGGATGGTGTCGGGAACGAGAACGCGAACCACGTGCCATCCGCTCGCGGCCGCGACGTCAGGCGGCGTCAATTCGACGAAAACCGCACGCCGCAAAGGGTCCGAGGGCGCGCTTGGTAGCAGGCCCGTTTTGGTCGGGGCGGGAGCCAGCCCGAAGGGGGCCGGAACGTTTTCGGCGCCACGTTCGGCATATAAGAGACCGTGATCATAGGGTTCGTCGATTTGGCTTTGTCCCGACGCCAAGGCCGTGGCGCGATCCGCGAGGTCCGCATTGCTCAAGGCCCAGGTGAGCCCGCGATACACCTGGGCCATCTCGAGAACCGCGCGGCGGAGCGCCACCTCGAAACCCTCCCCGGTCCCCAGACCAAGTGCAAAACGAGGGCGTCCGGTCCGAACTTTTCGAGGCCAACAGCTCGCGGCCGCGACGTGGACGCCACCTTCGATCCCGAGCAGCACGGTCCGAACAGCGAGCCCGCAACCCTCGAAGGCGTCAATGGCCTTGCGCGTCGTTGGATCGACCGCATCCCCATGGTCTGCCGCAATGTAATCGCGCGCGCCATACCAGACCGAGAAGAACACATGCCGCTCGATGACTTCGGCAAAGGCCCTCCGGAGCGCCGTTTCGAGATCATCCGCACAGGCGAGGCCATTGCTCGAAAAGGGCACCAGGATGGGCCGCGGAAGATCGGCGGGAAGGCGCAGAAGGACGGCGGACGCCGGCACATAGCCGGCCGGCTCACGGCCTTTGAGGCCCCGGATTGGTGCCCAGGCGATTGCGCGGTCCGAGGAATACCCGGCCGAAGCCGCCTCGCTGCCGGTCAGACGGATAGGTTCGATCGTGGGCCCGTCGAGTTGATCGCTGCGCGCCACGACGACGGTTTCAGGCACGACGCCGGCCGCATAGCGCTCGATCGTTTCGGCGATGGCGGACGCCCGGGCGATGTGCGGCGTTTCTCCCTTGCCGGATGCGCCGAAACCGAAGGACCGCGTCGGATTGAGCCAGGTATTGGCCAGTCGCGTCACGACCAGAGAGGGAAACTCCGGCTCATTCGGAAACGGCGCCACGTCCCGGACCAGCGCTACGATGCCGGCTTTGCTGCCCACCGTCCATTCGAGGTGATCCGGCGGCAAGCGCGTGGCGGTTTGGAGACAGGCCGCACAATCGGGCAGCGGCAGGACCGGTTCGTCCCATAAACCTTCGTCCGCAACGACCGTCAGACGCGGCGGGAATGACACCGCGCCCGATCGAGCTTCACGCAACCGTCCCCGGAGGACCCGTGCCAATATACGTCTTTGTTGCGGGTCCGGGCTCGCGGGCCATCGCGCGCAGCGCGAATTGAATGCGTCGAGCAGATCTGCAAGCGTCTCGCCCCGACGGCCGAGTTCGGCGACGTCGCAGGTCGCCATCCGGCGCATCAACCAACACCGTTCGCAAAGTCGCCCTTCGCCCAACAGCGGACTGACCACGACATCGTTTCCGTCCGCCTCGACGCGGACCGCCAAATCGCCGCGACTGGGACGAAGTCCAATCCCGACACAGACGATGTCGACTCGTGGCTTCATCGGCCGTTAGGAACCGGCGCCGAACGGGGTGCCGATCAACATCGCACCCACGATCACCCTGCCCTGCAGGATGGGCGCGAAAACGCCCTCTTCGAGCGCGCCCCATCCGCCACCGAGGGCGCAGGACGCAAGGCCGAGCGCATGAGCCGCCAATGACACCGTCTGGTAGATCGCGCCTACGTTGCGAAGGATGGTGGCGTAGGCGACGCCTTCGTATTTCCAGGCCATGCGCTCGTAATGGCTGACGAACAGCATCACGCTTCCCGCTTGGGCACCGCGCACGCCGGCCGCCGCGTTCAGGACCCGCAGCGCGGTTTCGGCCTCGTCGTGGTTGGCTTCCAAATGAAAGAAGGCGTGCTCGTGGTTGACGTATGAGAACAATCTTGCGTCCGAACCCTCCGTCTCGCGACTGGCCAGCAAGGTCGAAATTTCGTCCCTGGCACCGCCGCTCGGATAGCGATGCAGCGCGTAATAATCGTCGGCCGACCTGATCACGCGGGTGGTTCGAAGTGCCGACGCGAACAATCGACCCATGTCCCCAAGGGACGGGCCGGTGGCGGCGAAATCCCGTGCCGTCCTGCGACCGGCCAGCACATCGAACAACGGCGGCGAATTCTCCGGTAGCGGCGCGGGGATTTCTACGAAAGCACCCCGCGCGCCGCGGACGTCGCGCAGCCAGGGCGGCAGCGGCGCCGCACCAGAGTTGGAGCCCTTATAGGTGCCGCCATACTGACCGGTTGTCGCCCGACCCAATGACGATACGCCATGAAACAGCGCGTCGTGGAATTCCCAGGAGTCGTTTGCCGCCTCGACGTCAGCCAAGAAGCCGTGGTCGGCGAGAAGCTGTCCGAGTTCGGAGGGCTCCGTCGTACCGCCGTGGACTGTGAAAGCGCGAACCGCCGAAACCAAACAGTCGAGTTCAGCGGAAACCCAGGTCCTTGTCGCGGGGTTCATGAGCACCCAGCCGCAGCTGTCGAGCTTGATGAAACAATGCTGGCGCAGACGTTTGGGCATAATCCAGTCGACGTTCGCGAACGGGAACGAGGGTCGCCTTGCCACGGCGGTCTGAACCCCGTCCGACGCGATAAGCACATCCTCGAAAGCCCCGTAGCCGGCAAGGCGGTCCATCTCTGCGACGGCCGGCTCGCCGCCCCGTTTCGCCGCTCGGACCACGGACCACGAGGGTGCGGGGAGCATGTCCAGCGTTGCCAGGAGTTCACCTGGCACGTCGGTCATTTCATAACGGCCCGCCGGAAGCGAGACCGTGGCGCAGCCCTCTCCGGTCCGGTGGAATTCCACGTCCTCCGCGAACCGAAACAAGCGCAGCGCGGCAGAGTCCGTCTTCTCACGAGGCTGCGGCAAGGTCGAATTCGGCCGCCAGCGTATCCAACGGGCAAAAGAGGGCCTTTCGATCTCCCGTGGTCCAGCCTCGCATCCAGGCGTCCAACCTTCGGTTGTCGACCCGCAAGGTCCCGTCCGGGAGCAGCTTGCCCACATGATTGCGCGGGTCGTCCAAAGCCACCGTGCATTTTGCAAGCTGCCCGTCCGAGCGGATCACCCAAGCGTTTGGCTTGGCGGCGTAGCAGACATAGGGCTTGTCCTCGCTGCTCGCATGATGCTCCGAGGCCCTGCGCACGCGCTGCGTCAAACGACGCACCGCGGCGGCGGCAATTCGGTCATCGAGCACCGCGAAGCGACCGTGGTTGGGTCCGCCGAGATCCGCGATGGGAAAGAAGTAGATCGAAAAGCGGGGGTCGCCGAGATAGGTGCTCGCCAGTTCGTCCGCGAAACCGTCCAAGGACTCGAGGTTGTCTGCCGTGACATGAACCCGGAGTTCGATGCGGAAATCGATGTCGGAATCCCGCAGATTTTGCAGGTTGCGGGCGATATGATCGAAAGTGCCCCGTCCCCCGCGCGCCACGCGTGTGCGATCGTGCAGGACGGCTGGGCCGTCCAAACTGACATGGAAGCTGCTAATGCCAACGGAATTCAACCGTCGGACGAGATCGGCGGTCAGCATTACGCCGTTCGTGGTCACGCCGCTTCGGTAGACGAACCCCTGGCCCTGGGTCGACAGCGTTTGGGCGACGCCGCCGATCTCAACCATAAGATCGGCGGCCAGCAAAGGCTCGCCTCCAAACCAGTCGATGGAGAGGCGCTTCAAGTCCGGGGCACGCTTTTCGATCAAGGCCTTCACGGCCGCGACCGTCTCCGGTGCCATCCGACCCCGCTCGAATTTTTCATAGCAATAGACGCAGCGCAGATTGCACTGCTCAGTCGGCAACAGCGTCAATTCGAGAGCATCGGTCGCGAACGCGTCCCGGGCCACTTTCCAAAAAGCCTCCTGGCCGAGTCTCTCCATGTGGGCGCTCACTTCTTCTCAAGAGCAGACATGACGCTCGCAACCGAGCATCATCGACCCGAACAACTCCTACATATTGCTGCAGCAGCCGGCATTTTTGGGCCAATCGTCGGCCGCACCGCGGCTGGCCGTGGCTGCATCCCGCGCGCTGTCCTGGGGACTGCTGCAGCATCCGAGATTCTTGATGTCGGCCGCGCCGCGTCCGGCGGTGGCGGCATCCCGCGCACTATCCTGGGGGCTGCTGCAGCACCCAAGATTCTTGATGTCGGCCGCGCCGCGTCCCGCCGTGGTTGCATCCCGCGCGCTATCCTGATCGAAGCTGCAGCAACCGAGATTCTTGATGTCCGCCGCGCCACGCCCGGCCGCAGCCGCATCCCGCGCGCTGTCCTGCGGACTGCTGCAGCACCCGAGATTTTTGATGTCGGCCGCGTCGCGTCCGCCCGTGGCAGCGCCTCCGACGCTGTCCGAACTGCAGCATCCGATGTTCTTGAGCATATTACTGTCCGCCGCGCCGCGTCCCGCCGTGGCGGCGGCATCCCGCGCGCTGTCCTGCTCAACGCTACAGCACGCTAAATTCTTGATGTCCGCCGCGCCGCGCCCGGCCGTAGCCGCATCCCGCGCGCTGTCCTGCTCGATGCTGCAGCAACCGAGATTCTTGATGTCCGCCTTCATTGGAGGCGCGGCCTCGGTCTGACGGACCCGTGGGGAGCTCGGGGCAGATGGCGTTTGCTTTGCGGTCTCCGGCCTGATGCCAATGGCGGTCAATTTCGCCACCAGATCCGGATTGATGATGACGACTCTTCCATCGCCGTCAATGTGAACATCGCTCAACTGGATGCCGTCGAATGCTTGCTTCACATTCTCGTCTGACATCAGATCCTCCCTTAAATGCGCCGCACATTGACTGCGGCGCTCAAACGGATCAAGAAATATAAGGTTTTAATACAATTGACTCCATGACACCCTAAAGAAAGAACCGTGTCAAGACAGCAATCGCATGCAGCCGGACCATTTACGGCAGACGAGATGGCGCGGACCGTCGATTTTGCCGGGGTGCCGATGTCACATAGGAGACACAATGGAATTGCTGACCGCGCTTGAACGGCCGACGCGGAAGCCCTTGCCCCTCGTGCTGAGCGATCTGCATAGAGATCTGGATTGGGCTTTGGCGACCCGCTCCGACCCGGTCGCGTTCGGCGATGCCGTGTCCCGATGCTTCAATCGGGCCGCCCTGGTCGAATGTGTGTTCGGCCGGGCGCATGCTGCCGCCGATCTGTGCCTCGCGCAATTGAGCTGGGTGGACGGTCTCGCGCGACGAACGGGTCAGCCGGAATTGTTGTTGAACGCCCTGCAAGCCTGGATAAATCTGGCGCGCCTGGATCGTGTCCTGCGCCGCCCGGAAGCCGCGCGAAGCCGCCTCGATTTACTGCTCGGCCACGAATTGGCTCTGCCCATCGCTCTCCGGCACGTGCGGATCGACGGCCCGGACTGGCAGGCCATGAATAAAAAGCTGCCTCAGCTGTCCGGGTTTCTTCAGACAGTCTGGCTCAGTGAAACGCTGCTCAGTCTTCTGAGCCAGGGTTGTTACGATCGTGTGACGGAACTTCGCAAAGCCTATTTCGATCAGCAAACTCATGTACATCTTCAGAAAATCGCCGCCGAGGCCGAGCTCCTTGCCATATGCCGAACGCAACGCGACGGCGGCGGCGTAACCCTCGACATGGCTCACCCTCTATCGGATTGGGACTTGGATGTGCTCACCCTCCGGGCGATCGAATTGCGTCTGGCGCAAGACCGAACGGCGACCGCGCTTTGGGCGACGCCGGCGCTCGGCACGATGTTGGATCGCGTTCTGTCCGGACCGCCCGAGGATCGCCAGCTTGCTCTAGCCCAACATCTCATCGAGGTTCTGGTCGAGTTTGAACCACAAAGCGCGGCAATTCATGGCGCACGGGCCTTCGACCATGCGGTCAAGCTCGACGATGAGGTCTTTTGCGCGCGGTTCGCTGATATCTGTTTGCAGCACGGAACCGAGCCCGAGGTTTGGCAGGACCGCTGCGCCACACTGCGCGACCGGTCCTGGTATGCCGCGGTGAGGCGGCGGGATCTGCCCGTCAACCCGGACTGGTGCGTGTCGGTCGATGGGTTGACGGATCGGTTACGTGGGTTGAGCCACCGCTAAAAAAGCCCGGTGCGCAGAAACAACGCCGAGGCAGCGGATGATTGCCGTGCTGGACCGCCCGCTCGAAAGGGCCGCGTCAGATCTGCCGCACGCAGGCGAACGAACGCCCGCGATCCGGTCACGTCGCTGGCATCGCCCCATGACTGAGGAAACGGGCCCATCGATCGGGTGGTCACGAGCACGGCCGCTTCAGATCCAGATTATCCACTGCAACGTCCATCCACCTTTTTGTATAAGGGCCCATCGCACGGCGACGTATCCGCCTCACACATTTTCGCGCATTCAATAGTCTTTTTCGGAGTGGCAGACAGGCTTTCGAAGCCGTCAGTCCTCGGTCGAGCGTATTTATGCGTCGTTGCATGACCGAGCGAAGGGTATTGCGAGCAGAATATAGACAATGCAATTGCGAGCGTCAGGGTCTTCATCGTCTCTCTCCTATGCGTGAACGCGTGAGAAGGACCGAGCCAAATTCGACTTTATTCCCGCAATTTCCGATATCAGGTGAAGAAACGACAAGATCGAGGGCAACCTGCTTTATCGCGATCCATCCCGAAAAAAGCAAAGAACTCCGGAATAAACCGGCACGATCTCCGGTCTCCTGCAGTAGCGACGCCGAACGGCACCGCGACAGCAGAGCAGGAGGCGTGGCATGGCGCAGAAGGATCTCGACCCGGCCGAGGTAACCCGGCGAGGCGCACTCGAATGTATGGTGTGGGCCGGCACTGGCGTGCTTTGGACGCTGAGCGGGGGTGTGCCGCACTCGTCTCTTCTGCTCGGCGAAGCGGCCGCGGCCCCGGCCCAGGGCGGCCTCAGCTTCCTGCAGATCAGCGACAGTCACGTCGGTTTCGACAAGGCCGCCAACCCAAACGCGCTCGGCACGCTCCGCGAAGCCGTCGACCTCATCAAGGCGATGCCGAACAAGCCCGCCTTCATGATCCATACCGGCGACATCAGCCATCTGTCGAAAGCCGGCCAGTTCGACGACGCCGATCAGGTCATCGGCGACACGGGACTGAAGGTGCATTACGTGCCGGGCGAACACGACATGATCGACGAGAACAACGGCCAGCTCTATCTCGACCGCTACGGAAAAGAGACCAAGGGGGCGGGCTGGTACAGCTACGACGTGCAAGGCGTGCACTTCATCGGCCTGGTCAATGTGGTCGATCTGAAGGCCGGCGGAATGGGCAATCTCGGGGCCGATCAACTGGCCTGGCTGGCCGACGATCTGAAGGGCCGTTCGGCCTCCACCCCCATGGTGGTCTTCGCCCACATTCCTTTATGGGCCTTGTATCCGGAATGGGGGTGGGGAACGGCCGACGCCGAGCAGGCGCTGACGCTCCTGCGGCCCTTCGGCTCGGTCACCGTCCTGAACGGCCATATCCACCAACTGATGCAGAAAGTGGAAGGCAACGTCACTTTCCATACGGCCCGTTCGACCGCCTTCCCGCAGCCAGCCCCAGGAAGCGCGCCCTCCCCCGGCCCCATGGTGGTGCCGGCCGACAAACTGCGCTCGATGCTCGGCCTCAGGGAGGTGACGCTTCGGCAAGGTTCGGCCCCGTTGGCGATCGTGGAGCACCCGCTGGCCGGCTGACCCGCCGACCCCCATCGACACACATCACAGTGGGACTGATCATGAACGTGCAATTTGGAAGCGGCAGCCTGGGGCTGGTCCGCGGCGTCCTCCTCGGCCTTGCCCTGTGGCTGGCGCCGGGCTTCGCCTCGGCCGAGGGATCCGCTACGGTAAAGATCGAAAACTTCAGTTTCGTGCCGGACACGATCACGATCGCGGCCGGCACCACGGTTACCTGGGAAAACGGGGATGATATCCCGCACTCGGTGGTGCTTTCGGACAAGTCGTTCCGCTCGAAGCCACTCGATACACACGACAAGACGACGTTCAGCTTCGCCAAAGTCGGCGAGATCACCTATTTCTGCGGCTTGCACCCGCATATGCAGGGCAAGATCATCGTGGTGCCGTAGGGCTTGCCATCGTGACCCATGAGGCGCAGAGGCGTTTTGCCGAGGTTGTGGTGCCGCAGACGGATCAAGCCTTCCGCTTGGCGGTTTGGTTGACGCGGAGCCGGCACGACGCCGAAGACGTCGTCCAGGACGCCGCGTTGCGTGCGTTTCAGGCGATTGACGATTTCGCCGGCTCGAGCCCCCGTGCTTGGTTTTTGGCGATCGTGCGGCGGACGGCTTTCACCTGGATCGCCAAGAACCGCCCCAAGGACCTCGTCCTCTCTGACGATCTCGAAGGAGCGGAACGATCCTATCCTGGGGCCGAGCCCGCGTTCGGGGCGGAGGTGCCCGCGACACCGGAGGCGGCTCTGCTGGCCAACCAGCAAGGCCGACGCGTGACGGAGGCGGTGAACGCCTTGCCGGTGCGGTTTCGCGAGGTCCTGGTCATGCGGGAAATGGAAGAGCTGAGCTACCGAGAGATCGCCGACATCCTCGATGTGCCCATCGGGACCGTGATGTCGCGTTTGGCGCGCGCCCGGGCGATCCTCGTTCGGCTCCTGGCGGAGGAACGGCAATGAGCCTGCTCGACGAGACAACGGAGCTTCTGCTTCAGGCCCATATCGATGGCGAGCTCGACGCGGCTTCCGTCCTCGCTTTCGACAGGCGCCTCGCGAGGGAGCCGGCGTTAGCGGAGGCGCGGGACCGGCTGCTTGCCCTGCGAGGTGTCTTGCGAGGTGTTCCACGCGAGAGGGCGTCCGAGCGGCTGCGGGCCGCCATTGCCGCGCATGGTGAGGGTGCCCCAAGGAGCATCATCAGGTTCGCGCCCAAGGCGACCACGCGCGAGAGCCTCAAACGATCCGTTTTGTCCGAATGGCGCATGGGAATGGCGGCCTGCCTCGTCGGTGTCCTGTTCGGCGCCGGACTCACCACGGCCCTGTTGTCGCCACGCGCGCAAGCCCCCGTGATGGCGGAAGTCGTGGCCGACCACCTCCGGGCCGTAATGGCGCCGCAGCCGTTCGATGTCGCATCGTCTGATCAGCACACCGTAAAGCCGTGGTTCACGGGCCGGTTGCCGTTTGCCCCGCAGGTCTTCGATCTCTCGCCAGAAGGGTTTGCCCTGATCGGCGGCCGGGTCGACGTGCTCGGCGGTCAACCGGCCGCCTCGCTGGTTTTCCGCCACGACAAACATCTGATCAGCCTGACGTCGCAACCTGTGGCATCAGCTTTGCCGGGCGGTGGGCAAGGCAGCGCCAAGGGTTTTTTGGTGCGCGACTGGGTGGCGGGCGGCATGCATTATTGGGCCGTATCGGACATCGCGCCCGAGGAACTCGACGTCTTCGAGGCAGCAGCCCGGGCGCACCTGGCTGGGGCGGGATAGGGCGACCGGATGGAGGACATCGGCCACTTCGCCCGGACATCATCGAGCCATTCTTCGATGGTGCGGGTATGCAGCAAATGTCGTACCCAGGCTAGAGATCTTGCTCGAGAATTGGCGGAAGACAAGGATTGCTAAAAATGAAACTGGTGCTGACGCTCTCGGCGGCCGTATCGCTCGCAGTCACGGTCGCGCTTGCCCAAACACCCACCCGAATCCGGGGAACCGTCACCTCGCTCGATCAGAGCGTCCTGCTCATCGCGCCCGATGGCGCCGGTCCAGCCGTGACCGTCATCCTGTCGCCGAATTACAGCGTCGTGGCGCTCGCGGCGGCGAAACTGTCCGACATCACGCAAGGCAGTTTCGTCGGAACGGCTGCGGACACGCAGCCGGACGGAACGCTGGTCGCTCGGGAGGTCCACATCTTCCCCGAAAACATGCGCGGCACCGGAGAAGGCCACCGCGCCTTTGATCTTGGACCCAAGACCACCATGACCAACGGAACGGTGGGCCAGGAGGTCAAGGCCGCGACGGGCAACACATTGACGGTAACCTACAAGGGCGGCGAAAAGAGCGTTATCGTGCCGAAGGATGCGCCGATCGTGATCTTCACGCCCGGGGACAAGGCCATGCTGGTGCCCGGAGCGCATGTCGTCGTCCGGGCACAATCGCAGCCTGACGGCACCGCGACGGCCGATCGCGTTACCGTCGGCAAGGACGGGCTTGTTCCCCCGATGTGACCAGTGGCGTTCGAGGTCACCGCGAAGAGGGCGCGATCATCGCATGGGCCGCTAAGAACCGATCAACAAAGCGCGCCGCCCATCGCCGCATTGCCGCTTCCGCCGCCCGCGGTCGAGCAGTTGCCGTGGGCCAACGGGCCGTCCGGGGATTCTCCCGCCTCTGCCTCGATCGGGACGTTGGGCGTCGATGGGGTGCGCACGTTCTCGCCGGGACGGGGTCTTGCCTGATATGGTCGGATCGTCAGGCCTCTGTTGCTTTGGGCAAAAGCGGGCCAGCTTACCGCCACAACCGAGGATGCCACGAGTGCCATCAAACCTGCCCGGAGCCACATTGCTTTAATCCTGTCAGCGCCTTCCCTCGGTTAGAGGAACGGGACGCCATGGACTTCGTTCCGCGACAACCCACATCGCACCGCCGAACGTCGAAGCGCCGATTGTCAAACGGCCTGCAAAACCGGAGCCCGCCGTTTCGCCGCGCATGCCCGACCATGACAAGCCGAACCAGCTCTTGTTCATGATCCTTCCCCGACTTCCAACGCCGATCGACCTCTTGGGACGCCTGCTGACGGGCCGCCCGTTTGACGCAATGCCGAGCAAATCGGTCTGATCCCGGCAGGATCCGTCCAGCACGGGCCGAGAGAGCCTCCGTTAATCTTTGCTCGGCACCGTGTGTATCCAGCCGAAAGTGTCGGGTGCGAGGCCACGCTGCAGGTCGGTCAAAGCCGTGCGGAGACGCTTTGTGGTCTCGCCCGCCGCCATGCCTTCGCCCATGGTGAAGGCGCCGTCGGGCGTCCGCACCGTTCCGATGGGCGTGATCACTGCGGCGGTGCCGCACGCGAAGGCCTCACGCAAGCGTCCGCTGGCGGCATCCGCCCGCCACTGATCCAGGGCATAGGGCTGCTCGCGGACCAGCAATCCGTTCCGGCGCGCCATGGTGATCACCGAATCGCGGGTGATGCCGGGCAGGATGGTGCCGCCAAGCGGTGGCGTCGCCAATGACCCGTCGTCGAACACGAAGAACACGTTCATGCCGCCGAGTTCCTCGACCCAGCGCCGCTCGACCGCATCGAGGAAGACCACCTGATCGCAGCCGTGCCGGTACGCCTCGGCCTGAGCCAAGAGGCTGGCGGCGTAATTGCCGCCGCATTTCGCACCCCCCGTGCCGCCCGGCGCGGCTCGCGTGTAATCCTGCGACGCCCAGACCGACACCGTCTCGGCGCCACCCTTGAAATAGGAGCCGACCGGCGAGGCGATGACCATGTAGATGTATTCCGCCGAGGGTCTCACACCCAAAAAGGCCTCGCTGGCAAACATGAAGGGCCGCAGATAAAGGCTGCCGCCCGCCACCGTCGGAAGCCAGTCGCGGTCGGCGCGGACCAATTGCTTGATCGACTCCACGAAGAGATCCTCGGGCAGCGGCGGCATGGCCAGGCGCTCCGCCGATTGCGCGAACCGTCGCGCGTTGGCGTCCGGCCGGAACAGCGACGCCCCGCCATTCCCCGTCGCATAGGCCTTGAGCCCCTCGAAGATCTCCTGCGCGTAGTGGAGCACCGCCGAGGCCGGGTCCATGGGGATTGGGGCGCGGGCCTCCAGGCGGGCGTCGTGCCAGCCGCGACCCTGGGTGTAGTTGATCACCACCATATGGTCCGTGAACACGCGGCCGAAGCCCGGATCGGCGAGAAGTTCAGCGCGGCGCTCCGCCGGAACGGGCGAGGGATGGGGCCGAACCGCGAAGGTATGCGCGTCCGCACCGGTCGTCTTCATCGACATGACAAGCCCATTCTCCAAGTGAGCATGCACCCTGGGCAAATCTGGTCAGGATAACAAGATCCGGAAGGCGCACGGGATGGTGGGCAAGCGCCATTGTCCGATCTGACCGGAAAGGGACGGCCGCAGAATGTCTCGCCCGCCCACGAAGTCATGCCGCGCTGATCGGCACGTCGATGAGGTTGGGCAGGCCCGACGCGATGCCGGCCTCTACCGCGCCGGCGATGTCGGCCGCCCGCTCGACCCGCCGAGCCGGCAGGCCCATTGTGGCCGCGAGCGCCAGGAAATCGATCGCTGGGTCGGTGAGGTCCATGCCGATGAACCGGTTGTCCCGCGCGCCGAGATAGTGCGCCTGCCCCCGCATGTAGTTCTTCAGGATGTTATACTCCCGGTTGTTCATGACCACGAAGGTCACCGGCAGCCGCTGGTGCGCGGCCGTCCACAGCGCCTGGGGCGAGTAGAGGGCGGAACCGTCGCCCACGAGCGAGACGACCGGCTCGCGATCGAGCCCGAGTGAGATGCCGACCGCGGCAGGCATGCCCCACCCCAGGATTGCGCTCCGCATGAAGAAATACTGCCGCGACGAGGTCGAATTGAGGAAGCGTCGCACAAAGCGCATGGTGGCGGGCGCCTCGTCGACCATGGGGGTGCGGGGACCGATCGCGCGCATGACCTGGGCGGCGGCCACGAACGGCGTCGTCACCGGCCCGTCGATCTCGGCCACAACCCTGCCGTTGAGCTCGGCACGCTCCGCTGAACGGGCGCGTAACGCCCGTTCCAGTAAGGATCGGATGGCACCTTGGTTGTGGGCCAGCTTCCGCCCGAGCGTCGGCAGGAGCGCGCTCAGCGAAGCTCGGATGTCGCCCACGCATGACAACGCGGTCGCGTAAGTGCGGCCGAGGTCGCGCACGTCGGCCGAGAGTTGAAACAATCGGCAACTAGGCGGGATCGCGGGTCCTTCCGAGTACGGATACGCGATTGTGGAATGGCCGCCGAGCGCGAAAACGGCGTCGAAGCGCTCGAGCTGCGCTCGGATCTCGGAGGCACTGGTGGGGAGGTTGCCGGCCCAGAGGGCGTGGGCGGTGGGGAACGGGATGTAACTTGGCCAGGAGGATCCGAACACCGGCGCTCCGAAGGCTTCGGCCAGGGCTGCGGTCTCGGCGCTGGCGCCCGACGTGAAGATTTCGTCGCCGGCAATCAGGGCGAGCCTGCCGGGATCGACCGCCGCCAGGGCGTCGCCGAGTTCGTCCAGCGATCCGGCCATCGAGGCGCGGTCGATCCGGGAGACCTCCCCTGCGCTCACTGCGGTCGTGCGTTCCATGACATCGATGGGCAAGGACAGGAAGACCGGGCCGGAGGGCGCCGCGGTGCTGTCGTGGAAAGCGCGGCGCAGAAGGACTGGGACCTGGTCCGGGTGGCTGAGCTCGTGAGCCGATTTGGCGATCGGTCCGGCGATACTGACGAGATCGCCGAACAGCAGCGGATCGGTGAAGCTGTGGCGCGTGTCCTGCTGGCCAGCCGTCACCACGAGCGGGGTCTTGGCGACCCTAGCGCTCATGAGCGCCCCCACCGCATTGCCGAGTCCGCCGGCGGCGTGGAGGTTGACGAAGCCGGGCCGACCCGAGGCCTGGGCGTAGCCGTCCGCCATGGCGACCACGGAAGCCTCTTGCAGCCCCAAGATGTAGGCAATCTCCGGTTCTCCGGCCAGCGCGTCGATGAGCGGCATCTCGGTCGTACCCGGATTGCCGAAAATGTAGCGAACGCCCTCACTGCGCAGCACCTCCACCACGACGGCGGCGCCCCTGCGCGGCTCGACCGCATCCAAGGCCGCAAATCCTGATTTGATCATGGGTTGTCCGTCCGGTCGCAGGTGAGCACCAGCGCTGAAGGGCCTGAGCCCGCGCTCTTGTCCGAAGGGTGAAGCGCCAAAGCGTCGGTCCGGCGCTCATGGCATCAAATGGCGCAGCAGCGCGGCCGACGCGACCGCAATCAGCACCGTTGCGAGCATCGGCAAACGGGTGGCCGCCACCAGCGTGACCGCGAGCGCGATCAGGTCGGCGGGGTGGGCGGAGACGAAGGAGGGCGCAATCACGGCGATGAGCACGCAGCCGGGGGCGGCCTCCAGCACGGCCGTGGCGCGCGGGCCGAGCGCTCGGTTCCGCAGCAGAAGATAGCCGGCGAGCCGTGTGCCGTAGGTCGCCAGAGCCATGGACCCGATAGTGGCGAGGTTGGCCGCGGGGATCATCGCGGCTTCGTCCAATAGAAGGCGGCTGTCAGGCCCGTCGCGGTGCCTGCGACGACGTACCAGGCTCCTGGGACGGCCAGTGAGGTCAAGGCCGCGACGCCGAGGCTCATGGCCCACGGCCGTGCGCCCTGGAGGCCCTTCCACATGCCCACGACAATGACAAGGAAAACGGCTGGAAACGCCATGTCGAAGCCGTAGGGCGTGACGTTCCCGAGGAGCGGCCCGATCGCGGCGCCCAGCGTCGTCGAGCCGAGCCACGACAGATAGATCACGCCACCGGCCCCTGAGTAAAAGCGCAGGCTGAAGGCGGGCCTCAGACCGGCTTCGGCTCGCGCCAGCGTATCGGCGTAGCCAAGGGCCCAGGTCTCGTCGGCCATGATGAACAGGACGATGAGCGCCTGCCATCGAGGAAGATGCCGGATGTGCGGGGTCAGTGCCGCACCCATGACGATGTGGCGGCTGTTGATCAGGAAGGTGACCGCCGTGATGAGGAGAATGGGCGGGGGCGAGGCCCACAGCCCAACCGCAGCAAATTCCGATCCGCCCGCGTAATTCGACCCTGTCATCAGTGGAACTTCGAGCAGGCTTAAGCCCTTCTGCGCAGCCTGGGCGCCGAACACCAGACCGTAAGCGCTGACGGCGAGCAGGACCGGCAAGGCTGTCTTAAATCCGCGAAGGATCTCCGACGTGCCGAACGACGCTTCAACGTCGTGTTCGATATCCAAGCGTTCGTCCGTGGCTGCCGTTTCCATGGCTGGCACGATAAACCAGACGGCACGCAATCGGTTTGCTAACATGCCTCGAATGGCTGTCCGTTAAGCATTTATCGGTCAGAAACGAGGAAAATTGAGCGTTGTATGCCAATGAAATTGGACGAGATCGACAAACGAATCCTGCGGGCCCTCCAACGCGACGGCAGGATGCAGAACAACGATCTGGCCAAGGCGGTCGGCCTTTCGCCCTCGCCATGCCTCCGCCGCGTCCGATTGTTGGAGGAGGCCGGAGTGATCGACCGTTATGTGGCTGTTCTCAACCCCGTCGCGATCGGCAAGAGGCTCACCGTATTCACGCGCATCTGGCTTAAAGCGCAGGACGAGGACACGATCGAGCATTTCGCGGCCGAGGTGGCCAAGCTTCCCCAAGTGCTGGAGTGCTACCTGATGCTCGGGGACTGCGACGCCCTGGTGCGCGTGGTGGCGGCCGACATCGACGACTATCGCCGCTTTCAGTCCGAGCACCTCAGCCGCATCAAAGGCGTGCAAAACGTGAAAACCGACATGCCGAGCCAGACGGTCAAGCAATCGTCGGAGCTGCCCCTCTAGCGGGCCCCGCCCGGCCCGAGACCATCCGGC
Organism: uncultured Lichenihabitans sp.; assembly: GCA_964245915.1. Lineage (GTDB taxonomy): Bacteria > Pseudomonadota > Alphaproteobacteria > Rhizobiales > Beijerinckiaceae > Lichenihabitans. The sequence goes on from CAXTOT010000005.1 coordinate 104,534, forward strand.
CCACGCCCATCAGGCCGACGCGGCACGCTTGGCATTCGATGGCCCGGACACTATTCGTCCCCTTTGCTGGCCTGCCGCAAGCACCTAGGCGAAACGTCGCGGGCTGAAAGCCTCGACGGGTATGCTCGGCGAGCGGCCGCCGATCAGGTCCGCGACGATGCGTCCGGTCTGCGCGCCAGCCGCGAGTCCGACATGCCCATGCCCGAAAGCGTAGACGACGTTGCGGCTCCGCTTCGACGGTCCGATGACGGGAAGCGAGTCGGGCATGCTCGGCCGAAAGCCCATCCACAACGACAGACGGTCCTCCGGATAGGATGAGGCGAGCGCCGGGAAAAGGCGAGCGCCGAGCGCCAGCAGCTTGCGCGCTCGCCGCCAGTCGGGCGCGGCCTCCAGGCCGGCGAATTCCACCGTGCCCGCAATGCGCAGGCCCATGTCCATCGGGGTCGAGACGAATTTTCCCGACGCATCCATGACCGGGATGCGCGGCATGATCTCGGGATCCTTGATGATCACGTGGTAGCCGCGTTCGGTGTCGAGCGGCACCCGGTCGCCGAGTTCGAGCGCGAAGGCCTTGGAATGCGCACCCGCCGCCACCACGGCGGCGTCGGCCGGCAGGACGCCGTCTTCCGTTTGGACGCCGGTCAGCACATCACCCTCGAACACGAACCCTGTCGCTCGGCCGCGAACCACTTGGCCTCCGTCGCGTTCGAAGGCGCCCGAAAGCGCCCGCAGCAACGCCTGCGGATCGGTGGTATGGCCGTTCTGGGGAATGAAGACGCCCAGCCCGTAGTCGTGCGACAAACTGGGCTCCTGCTGCCAGAGTTCGTCGGCTTCGAGGACCTGGAACGTTATGCCGTTGTCGCGGCGCAGGCGCCATCCGGGGGCGTCGCCCTCGAAATCCCGACTGGACCTGTAGACGACCAGGTGGCCGTTGCGGCGGACGAGATGCTGGGCTCCGGCGTTCTGGACGAGGGGCATGTAGGCGCCCACGGAATCGTGGAGCAACCCCCGCAGGGCGGCCGCCTGCAACGCCACCTTGTCCGGCGTGCCGGCCCTGACGAAGCGAAGCAGCCAGGGCGCGATCGTGGGCAGGTAGGGCCAACGGATCGAGAGCGGCCCCAGCGGATCGAGGAGCCAGCCCGGAACCTTGGGAAGGGTTCCCGGCATCGACATGGGAACCACGGACGACGGATTGAGGCATCCGGCGTTGCCATAGGACGCTCCCTCGGCGATCCCGTTCCGCTCGACGATCGAGACCTCGTGTCCGTCGCGCTGGAGCCAAGTCGCCGACGCGACCCCGACGGCGCCGCCGCCGATCACGACAACTCTCATGGGCTGACTCCGATCGCGGTCTTGTCCGCCCTCACGAAACCGGCGCAGCGCTCGCCGATCATGATGCAGCTCGCATTGAGATTTCCGCTGACGATGGTCGGCATGATCGAGGCGTCGGCGACGTACAGCCCGCGCAGTCCGTGAACCCGCAGGCGAGGGTCGACCACAGCCATCGGGTCGCGGCCCATCTTGCAGCTTCCCGCAGGATGGTAGATGCCGATTGCGCTTTCCCGGATGTAGGCGCGCCACTCCTCGTCGGTCCCGACGCCGGGTCCGGGCTTGAACTCGCCCACGACATGGCGCGACAACGGTGCGGTGCCGAAGATGCGACGGAGAAACTTCGACCCGAGCAGGAGCGTTTCCAGGTCACGCTCGTCGCCGAACAGGTTCGGCTGGATCGCGGGCTGGGCTGAGGCCTCGGCGGACGCAAGCCGGATCCGCCCTCGCGAATAGGGCCTGTGGATGTTCGTGAGGCCCGTCACGGCGGGCTTGTCGAAGAGGATCGGCCCGTCCTCGGCCAACTCATAGCCGACGGGCGAGAAATGGTACTGGAGGTCGCAGCGCGACATCTCGGGCCGCGAGCGCGTAAACCCCAGCACGTGGGTATCGGGCGTCGAGCCCGGGCCCGTACCGGCCAGGAGCCACCGCGCGCCGAAGACCAACTTGTGCAGGAGCCCGGTCTGTACGTTGTAGGTCGGCTGGTCCACCCATGCGGTATGGTTGGTGCCGGGATGGTCGTGGAAATTCTCGCCCACGCCCGGAAGATCGCGGACGACCGCAATCCCGAATTGCCGCAGATGGCTTGCGGGTCCCACGCCGGACAGCATGAGGATCTGCGGTGACGCCAGGCTGCCGGCCGACAGGATCACGGCCTGGCGGGCTCGGGCGACCCTCGTTTCCCCGGCATGATCGTACTCGACCCCGATCGCCCGGCGGTCCTCAAACAGGATGCGGCGCACCCGGGCCTGGGTCAGGACCTGCAGGTTGCTGCGCCGCATGGCCGGCCACAGATACGCCCTGGCGGCGCTGCACCGACGGCCGTTGCGCTGCGTCGCCTGCAGGAAGCCGATGCCTTCCTGCGGCGGGCGGTTCAGGTCCTGCTTGCGGGCAAACCCGGCCGCCACGCCCGCTTCCAGGAAGGCATGCGAAAGGGGATGGGAGGTTCTGAGGTTGGAGACGGAAAGCGGCCCGCCGACGCCATGGTATTGGTCCTCGCCGTTTTCGTTGTCCTCGGCGCGTTTGAAGGAGGGCAGCACGTCGGCGAACGCCCATCCGTCGCATCCGAGAGCACACCAGTCGTCGAAGTCCTCCGGCTGGCCGCGCACGTACAGCATGCCGTTGATGGAACTCGAGCCTCCCAGCACCTTGCCTCTCGGCATGGTGTCGCGCCGGCCGCCCCGGCTGGCATCGGCTTCCGCCTTGTAGCCCCAATCGAAGCGTGGGTTGCCGATAGCCTTGAGATAGCTCGCGGCCGGCATCTGCACGTATAGGCTTCGATCGGAGCCGCCCGCCTCGAGCAACAGCGTCCCGCTCTCCCGGTCTTCGGATAGGCGACCCGCGACCGCGCAGCCCGCGGACCCGGCCCCGATCACGATATAGTCCCGTTCGCTTGCGTCCGACGCGACGCCCAAGGCCCCCCTCACGAGAAGTCGGTCCGGGTAGCTGGGTCGCGCAACCTATCGAAACGTCCTCCCACGTAGAGGAGCGGACGATGCTCGCCGCCCCGAAGCCTTGTCGCCACGACGGTGCCGAGGAAGATCGTGTGGCTCTGAACCTCGATCGCTTGGGCCACCTTGCAGTCGAAGCTCGCGAGCGCGTCGGTCAGAGCGGGTGCGCCAGTGGTCAGGATCTCCCACGGAGCATCCCTGAAGCGCAGGTGCCGGTGCTCCGAACAGCTGAAGAGGCGGGCGGTGGCGAGGTCGTCCTCGGCCAGCACGTTGACGCAGAAGAGTCCCCTGCCATGGATGGTGCCGTGGCACGAGACCGTCCGGTTGACACAGATCAGCAGGGTCGGAGACGGGTCCGCGCACACCGAGCTGACAGCCGTTGCGGCAAATCCCTGCGGGGCGGCGCCGTCGAACGTGGTGACGATCGAAACGCCGGACGCGAGGCGCCGCATGCCCTGTCGGAAGAGGTCGGGAGCGGTCATCGTAAGTCTCCTCGAGGAAGCAGCCGGAGATACCGCAATCGTCGTGCCATGCCGCGCTGTACGAGGCGCCTCGCTCGGCGCGCTGGGGAGCGGGTGACGATTCCCGCCCGACATCGTCGCCATGCTGAATCGACGCGGCCGACGCTGAGACGCCAATCTCGCGGCTGAGACGTCGCGGCCACGATGGGCCTGGCGGTCTCCCTGACGAGCCCTCCTGATCGCCCGGTGGCATGGTGCTTGCGCTCCTCGCCCAAACGGATCCGACAGGGGGCGACAGTGAAGCTTTCACTATTCATGATGCCGTTGCATACGATGAACAGGGACTACCCCGCCACGCTCGACGAGGATCTCGAACAGTTCAAGCTTGCCGACGAACTCGGCTTCGCCGAGGGCTGGATCGGGGAGCACTATTCCTCCGACATCGAGCAGGTCTCGTCGCCGCTGATCTTCCTGGCGTTCATCGCGTCGCAAACCAAAAACATCAAGCTCGGCACCGGCGTCCTGGCCGTCCCCTATTATCACCCGGCCCAGTTGGCGGCCCATGTCGCGCTGCTCGATCATTTGACCAAGGGTCGCCTCATCATGGGGATCGGGACGGGCGCGCTCGGGTCGGACATCGAGCTGTTTGGCCTGGACGGCAAGAACCGCCAGGAGATGATGCAGGAATCGCTGAGGATCATGAAGACGATCTGGGCGTCCGATCCGCCTTATGATTTCGCGGGGAAGTTCTGGAACTTCGGCATCACCAAGACCATCTGGCCGGACCTCGGTGTCGGCCCGCTTCCCAAGCCCTTCCAGAAGCCGCACCCGCGGATGGCCATTTCGGTGAGCAGCCCGAACTCCACCTCGATGCGCGTCGCCGCCCAGCGCGACCTGATGCCGATCTCCGCCAACTTCGTGGCGTCCTGGGTCGTAAAAACGCATTGGGACGTTTATGCGGACGAGCTCGGCAAGCTCGGCCGGACGCCGAGCGGCGCCGACTGGCGCGTCGCCAGGAGCATCTTCGTGGCCGAGACGGACGAGGAAGCGGAGAGCTACGTCCGCAGGCCCGGAGGCGCGTTCGACTGGTATTACGACTACATGTTCCAGGTCTACAAGCGCATGGACTCGGCCGGCCTGCTGGCGCCGACCCGCGATACCGACCCCTCGACGATCACGCACCACATGGTTCGCGACAATTTCGTGATCTGCGGCAGCCCGGAGACCGTGGCCCGCAAGATCCTCAAGTTCCGCGAGGAGGTCGGGCCCTTCGAGACCCTCATGATGACGGCGCACGACTGGACCGACAAAGCCGTGATGCGGCGGTCGATGGAACTGCTGGCCAAGACGGTGCTGCCCAAGGTGAACGCGACGCTCGTGGGCGCGGCGCGCTGACGATCGGCATAAGAGACTTCGGGCCTCCTCTCCCCGCATCGCAACGCCCGTCCGACTTGAACACCTTGGAGACCATCATGCCGTTGAGCCCCTCGGAGCTGATCCAGCCCGGAAAACTCTGGTGGAACTGGTTCGGCGACCAGTATTTCGTGCCGACCTACACGGCCACGCCCCGCACCGAGGAGGACGTCCGGCAGGCCGTCCTGGCGGCCCGCAAGCTCGGCTTGCCGATCCGCGCCAGCGGGGCCGGCCACGCGACCCCGGCCGTCGTGCCGACGTCGGGCATGCACGTCGATATGAGGCAGTTCAACCAGGTGGTCTCGGTCGATCGCGAGAATCGCCAGGTCACCGTGCAGCCCGGCATGACGGTGGGCGAGGTCAGCCGCTACCTGCGGACGCAGGGGATGTCGCTGAACAACCAGGGCGACATCGACACGCAGAGCATCGCGGGAGCCATCGTGACCGGGACGCACGGGGCCGGCCCGACGCTGCCCTGCATGTCGGCGCAGATGATCGCGGCCCGCATCGTGACGGCCGACGGCCAGTTCCTCGACCTGTCGGCCGAGAAGGACGGCGACTTGTTCAAGGCCTTCCGATGCTCGATCGGCATGTTCGGCCTATTCGTCTCGATCACGTTGCAGGCCGTCCCCTCCTTCAACATCCTCAAGCGATCGTGGAACACGGATGTGGAAGACACGCTGGGCTCGTTGCACGAACTGCTCGATGCCAATCGCACCTTCTGGTTCTTCTGGCTCCCCATCAAGGAATCGGCCGACCTCTACGCGTTGCCGGGCGGGGCGGTGCCCTCGAAAGCCACGCGCGACTTCGATATATGTCACATGCGGACCTACAACGCGGTCCCGGTCGACGAACCCGCCCCCGAGCTCGGGCCCGGCGAGGTGTTCGATCACAGCTCGGTGATCTATCCGAACATCTACCTGCCCAACTACCGGGAGATCGAATACGCGGTGCCCTTCGCGCGCTTCGAAGAAGCTTTCGCAGAGGTGCGGCACACGTTCCGGACAATGTATCCGAAGGCCGTCTATCCGGTGGAGAGCCGGCCGGTGAAGGCCGACGACTCCTATCTCAGCGCCTATGCCGAACGCGACGGCTATGCGATCTCGATCTCCGGACCGCTCGAATTTTCGAGCTGGGCCATGCTCAAGGACATGGACGCGATCCTGGACCGCTACGATGGCCGTCCCCACTGGGGCAAGCATCACTTCATGTCGGCCGCCAGGCTCGAACGCCTGTTGCCACGCTACGACGCCTTCAAGGCCATGCGGCGCGACATCGACCCCGACGGGGTTTTCCTGAACGACCATCTCCGCGCGCTGTTCGCCTGAGCGACGGCGCCACCCCGCACGAGGCACCGATCATGGACCTGAACCTGGCAGAGCCCCAATTGGCGGGGGCGGTCGCGACCGAACGACTGCTCATCGACGGCAAGCGCGTCGATGCGGTGGACGGGCGAACCTTCGAGACCCGGAATCCCGCAAACGGCGAATTGCTCGCCCATGTCGCGGAAGGGGACGCCCGCGACATCGATCTTGCGGTCGCGGCGGCGCGACGGGCCTTCGAGGGTCCATGGAGCCGCTTCAGCCCATTCGAGCGCCAGCAGTGCCTGCTGAAGCTCGCCGATCTGGTCGAGGCCAATTTCGAGGAGCTCAGTCAGCTCGACCGGATGGACATGGGCGCCCCGATCACCTTCGCGCGCGGTCGCCGGCAACGTGCGCTCGGCATGCTGCGCTTCTATGCCGGCACGTGCACGACCATCCATGGCGAGACGCTGCCGACCTCGCTGCCGGGGAACGCCTTCGCCTACACGCTCAAGGAGCCGGTCGGGGTCGTCGGGGCCATCACGCCCTGGAACGCGCCCCTGACCTCGACGATCTGGAAGATCGGTCCGGTCCTGGCGAGCGGCTGCACGATGGTGCTGAAGCCCGCCGAGGACGCGCCGCTCACGGCGCTCCGTCTCGGGCAGCTCGTGCTCGAAGCAGGCGTGCCGTCCGGGGTCGTCAACGTGGTGCCGGGCTTCGGCCCCACGGCGGGTGCCGCGCTGGCGGCCCACATGGACGTCGACAAGGTCGCGTTCACCGGCTCGGATGTAACCGGGCGCAAGATCCTCGAGGCTTCCAAGGGAAACCTGAAAAGGGTGACGCTCGAACTCGGGGGCAAGTCGCCGGACATCGTCTTCGCCGACGCCGATCTGGAGGCCGCCGTGGCCGGGGCCGGGATGGGCGTGTTCGCAAACTCCGGCCAGATCTGCAGTGCCGGAACCCGGCTGCTCGTCGAACGCTCGATCTACGCGTCCTTCGTCGAGCGATTGTCCGCCTTCGCCAAGGGCCTCCGGGTTGGCGACGGCGCGGATCCGGAGACCCAGATCGGACCCATCGTGTCCGCGACCCAGCTCGACCGGGTCAGCCGCTATATCGACCTCGGTCTTCGGGAGGGCGCCCGCGCCAGCGTCGGCGGCGTCCGCCTGACCCAGGGCGAACTCGGCAAGGGCTTCTTCATGGCCCCGACGGTGCTCTCGGGCGTCAACAACGACATGCGCGTGGCCCGGGAGGAGATCTTCGGCCCGGTGGTCTCGGCGATCCCGTTCGACACGCCGGAGGAGGCGGTATCCATCGCCAATGCGACGCCATACGGCCTTGGCGGCGGCGTGTGGACGCAGAACGTGAAGACCGCCCACGGCATGGCGAGAGCGATCCGGTCGGGCACCGTATGGGTGAACTGCTACGGCCTGCTCGACCCCGTCATTCCCTTCGGCGGCAACAAGGCCAGCGGCTACGGTCGTGAATCCGGTGTGCAGCATCTTGAGGACTATCTCAACACCAAGTCGGTAGTGATGCAGAACGCCTAGCCGGTCGAGGAGGTCTGCACGCCACAATTCTACGTCTGGCTGGCCGACATCGGGGACGTTGGCGCGATGGACGCCGCCGGGGCGTGGGTCGTTCAGCAAACCGACCCGTCCGCGTCGCGGTGGAATCGAACCTCGCTCGCCCGGATCTCCGTGTGGAAAGCAGGTCCAGGCATTCCGATCCCAGATGCAATGGAACGGAAATTGCTTGGCCCTCTTGACGCCGGGGGTTGAGTGTTGAGGCTGCCGTTCGGTGATCCAGTCATCGGGTGGCGCGCATGAATGGCTTCGAAAATCGTCTTCGTTCCCCCGCCACTGGCCATGAGGTTGTTGGCGGCGGCGAACGTTCGGGCGCCATCGAGGCGTCGTGGCGGCGTTGCGTCGATCGATATGGCTTGGATCGCAGCAGTGCGGACCGGGTGAATGTGCTTACGGCGAGCGAGCTCCGGGATCATCGCGAACCGCTCGAGCGCATGCTGGTGCCCCTGGGCGAAGAGGTCGAGCAATTCGCCGCGCCGCTGGCTGACTGCGGGTTCACCGCGAGCTTTGCCGACATGGCGGGCATCATCGTCGATTACAGGAGCGATCTGTCGTCCGACAATTTTGTGGAAATCGAACGGGCCGGTTCCCTCTGGGCCGAGGGTGCTGTCGGCACCAACGGCGTTGGGACCTGTGTGGTCGAGAGGCGCCCCGTGCGGATATTCAAGACGCAGCACTTCGCGCGGACCTTCGGTAGCCTCTCCTGCGCGTCGGCGCCCATCCTGTCGGCCGAGGCCGACATGATCGGCGTGCTGAACCTCTCGACCGCCGATGCCAACCTGAGCGATCAGACGTTCCGGCTGGTCTGCGGCATGACGGAAAAAATCGCCGAGCGGGTCGGCAACTGCCTTTTCGCCCTTCGTTACGAGAACAGCAGGATCCTGAAGGCCACGGTGTCCGGCGTCGGAAGGGTGATGCTCGCGCTCGACGATCATCAGGCGCTTATCGGGGCCAACGATGCGGCCCGGCGATGGTTGCAATTGCGGACCGGCCGGATGAGCCCGGTCGATCTGTGGACCGTTTTCGAGCGCAACGCCGGCGCCGCGACCCTGATCGCGGCGGGAAACGGGCCGGTCCTTCTGCATCGCGAGGGCGAAGCGGTGGTGTTCAGCAACGAGGGACGCCAACCTTCAGTAGTGGAGGTGACGGTTCTCGGCAGTCCAAAGAAAAAGGAAAGTCTCTCGCGCCCCGAGCGGGCGATCGACGACAAGCCGAGCGTGGACGAGTGCTTGGGTTCGGACCCGCTCGCGCACGACAAGGCGCGCGTGCTGCGCCGGGTCTATGGCAGCGGCTTGCCCGTGCTGATCCTCGGTGAGACCGGAACCGGCAAGGATACGCTGGCGGGCGCGCTGCACCGCGAGGGCCACAGGCGGGAAAAACCGTTCGTCGCGTTCAATTGCGCAGCGGTACCGGAGACGCTGATCGACAGCGAACTCTTCGGCTATGGGGTCGGGGCCTTCACGGGGGCCAAACGCGACGGCAACACCGGACGTCTCGTCGAAGCCGATGGCGGCACCTTGTTCCTGGACGAGATCGGCGACATGCCGCTCGCGCTGCAGACGCGTCTCCTGCGCGTGCTCGAGTCCGGGGAGGTCACGCCACTCGGCTCCGGCAAGACGCGTCGGATCGACATCCACGTGATCGCGGCCACCAATCACGACCTCATGGCTCGGATGCGCGAGGGGCTGTTCCGGGAGGATCTCTACTATCGGCTTGCCGCCTTCGTGGTTCACCTGCCTCCGTTGCGCGAACGCCGTGATCTCAGGCCGCTGATCCAAAGCATGTTCGAGCGAATGAAACAGGGCCGTGCTCTTCATCTCACGGACGAGGCCCTGGCCACGATGCTGGCTCATCCGTGGCGCGGCAACGCGAGAGAACTAAAATTCGTGCTCCAGCGCGCCGTGCAGGTCTGCGATGACGGCCGGGTCACCGCGTTGGACCTCATGCTGGACGGGGCGGACGCGCATGACCGCCTCCCCGTCGAGCCGCCGGGATGTGCGAGTTCGCCCGACACCGCGCGCGGCGCCATCGCGGCCGCCGAGCGGGCCGCCATCGTAACGGCGCTGTCGAAGACGCCGGGCGACATCGAGCGGTGTGCCGAGTCCCTGAGGATCAGCCGCGCCACGCTGTATCGGAGAATGCGGCAGTACGACCTCAAGCCGATCCGCCAGGTGAAGTACACGTGACCTGTCGAGCGCTTTTGTCATCAGTGCGTGAGGTTGAGGCCGGTTCACCGCCTTCTCTCGAACGGGTTCATCCACGCTGCATCTGTCCGGGGGCGGGCCCTTCTGGCTGACGCCGCCGTCGCGACGCCTGCGACATCCCACGAGCGAGCGGGACGCGGCCCTCGCGATCCTCTTCGGGCCAAAAGCGTCGCAGATGTGAGACGACACGTGTCGCGGCTGAAATCGCCCGCTTCGCCTGATCTGAAACGCCGGCGCGACCTCGCGAAGGTCCCGCGAGGCACGATCGGAAATAACCGAACGAATACGGCCAGTTTCCACGGATTTTCCCTACGCGTGGCCGCCGTCGTCCGGAGTCGTACCCCTGACGATCGCCTCCGTCGCCCTGGCACATGAATTGCGCAACCGCCATGAGGCCGATAGGGCCAGACTCGAGAGTGAGCCACCATGCCCGACCAGAATTCGCTCCCGCACCCCAATCGCCGGTCTCTCGTCAAAGCCGGTGCCGCGGCAGGTGCCGTGCTTTTTGCGCCCTCGCTGATCCGCAAGGCCTGGGCGGCCGACACGATCACGCTGCTGACGTGGGAGACCTACCACGACGACCCCTGGATCGAGGAATGGGGCAAGGCCAACAACACGGAGGTCAAGGCGGTCCGCATCGGCTCGGAGGACGAACTGTTCTCGCAGCCGTTCTCCGGCGCCATCAAGCCGGACATCATGTACATCGAGACGGG